>JALXCZ010000034.1 GCA_026990595.1 Sulfurovum sp. | reverse complement strand
ACACTGGACAGTCTGTGAAAAAGAGATGTTTTCACTAAAATTTAAGAAAATTTTAAAGATTTTGACATTTTTTGACTTTTTTTGTGTATACTTTCATTAGGTCGGTTATTGAGCCGATACTAAATTTATTTAACAGGAGTTAATCATGACTAACATGAGACGCGGATTCACAATGATCGAATTGATCTTTGTAATTGTAATTATCGGAATTTTGGCAGCGGTAGCGATACCTAAATTGGCAGCAACTAGAGATGATGCGAAAATCTCTTCACTTGTAGCAAATACAAGAACAGTAGTAGAAGATGTAAAAAACTATTATACTTCACAAGGTTTAACCAAATGGCAGGGAGCTTCAGTACTTGATGTAACAGATGTACCTTTGTTTACAAATCCTGCATGTGGTGCAACAAATCAAGCAACTTCATCAACAACATTTGATAAAACAAAGCTTTATATGTGTGATGATACAGCTGATGTTGTAGAGGTAGATTCAAATGATACACACTTGACAGTTAAGAATGGTACTTCAACAACAGCTGTTGCTAAAGCAGTACAGGCAGATAAAGCCTTTGTTCCTCTTGTAAAAGATCATCGTCTTGGCGGACAAGGGGTTGTAAGATAATATTTGCTTAACCTGTTCCATCTCCCTCGAGATGGAACACATATACGTATACTACAAATCTTTATTTTTTCTTATCACTAATTCATTTTTTTAGCTATAATAAAGTATAAAATATCAAGGAAATAACCATGTATCTTAAAAAGAGAAAAGCTTTTACTATGATGGAGCTTACTTTTGTCATTGTGATCATAGGTATACTCTCGGCAATTGCTTTACCAAAATTTGCAGCCACCCGTGATGATGCGGTTGTTACAAAAGCGATCACCACTGTCTCTTCTGTAAGAAATGCAGTAGCCACGGAGAGACAGAAACGTATTTTAAGAGGAAATTTTACACCTATTACTGATCTGGCATATGAAAACGGTCAAGGTAAACCTATTTTTGATTTCTTCAATACTGACAACACCACAGGCAATGAAGTTTTGGAATACCCGTTAAGAGCATGTAAAGATGGCAGTGCACGAGGATGCTGGATCAGTAATGCGAATAACACCTATATCTATCGTATGCCTGCATCAACACACAATGTGACATTTACTTTGTCAAACAACCGTTTTAAATGTGATCCTGCAGATGCAACTACAGGTACAGACTGTAGAACATTGACAGAATAAGTGTACTACTACGAAATAGCCCTCCTCAAGTCAAGTGCCCCTCACTTGACCTATCATTTTTCTACCAAATTACATTATGGTACAGTTGTTTCTGTGCCTTTTAAGACAACTACTAAAGATGCCATTGTTATACAAGAAGTTGAAAAACCGCTATTTGAAACAACCCAAATAGTATCTGTTTCAGACAAATGCTACAGTAAAGAGCAAATGGAAATAGCGAAATTCATCTCTGAGTACTATTTCTCCTCATTTTCTGAGGCAATCTCTTTATTTTTACCATATACCGTAGGGGCGAACCCATGTGTTCGCCCTTTGGATGAAAAAGAAATTCAAATATCATTATCATTTCATGGGAAAGGGAAAGGGCAGACACATGGGTCTGCCCCTACATTATCGACCATTCAACAACAAGCCTACAGGCAACTCCTCGCAAAAGACAAAGCCCTCCTTTTTGGTGTCACAGGCTCAGGAAAAACAGAGATTTTCATTACCCTGATGGCAAAAATGCTGGAAGAGGGCAAAACCTCCATTTTCCTCATGCCTGAGATCTCACTTACCCCTCAGATGGAAAAACGGCTCAAAGTCTATTTTGGAGAGAGAGTGGCAATGTGGCATTCCAAGTTGACCAAAAAGAAGAAAGAGAGCATCTTGGCTGGCATAGAAGAAGGGAGCGTACGCATTATAGCAGGGGCACGTTCTGCATTGTTCGTACCATTGAAAGAGTTGGGTCTCATTGTTGTAGATGAAGAGCACGATGACAGCTACAAAGCACAAACAAGACCCCGTTACCATGCGCGTGATGTTGCAGTGTTGATGGGGCAGAAGCTTGGGGCTAAAGTGCTGTTGGCATCGGCAACACCTTCCATGAGTTCATACCATAAATATGAGGTGGTGAAACTGCAGAAACCTTATGTTCAGACGCAAAAGAAATACCATTTTATTACAGGTAATACAATAGACAAAAGTATACTCAATGCCCTCTATAAGAGTTATCACCGGAAAGAACAGTCGTTGCTTTTTCTCCCTACCAGAGGTAACTTTAAGTATCTTTACTGCCAAAACTGCGGAAAGACACACCTGTGCCCCTACTGTTCTGTAGGTATGGCACTGCACAGAAAACGCAGACACCTCAAGTGTCACTACTGTAACTTTACCGAAGCCATTGTCGATACCTGTACCCAGTGTGGACATACCCCTCTAACGAGTGAGCGTATGGGTACACAGGAAGCCATAGAAGTCATTGGTACAGCCATAGAAGGCATACAAATTGAGCAGTTTGACAAAGACAGCATCACCACAGCCAAGAAGCTTAAAGAGGCGTTAAAGCGCTTCGAGTCCGGGGAGAGTGACGTACTGCTTGGCACACAGATGCTGAGTAAAGGACATGACTATGCGAATATCACACTTTCGGTCATTATGGGGCTTGATCATATTTTAGGTCTGGCAGATTACAGGGCACGTGAACGTGCCATGTCATTGCTTTTTCAGATCGCAGGACGAAGTGGTAGAGCACTGGCAGCAGAAGTGATCGTCCAGACAGGAGATGCAGAATTTTTTAAAAATTATTTGGAAGATTATGAGCTTTTCATCAAAGATGAACTGGCATTTCTTGAAATGGCAGACTACCCGCCTTTTGTCTCATTGGCACGTATACTTATAGCCCATAAAGATGAAAGTAAAGCCAGTAAAATAACGCTTGACACAGTGACAAAACTTAAAGCCTTTAAAGAGATAGAGATCGTTGGGCACGGTAAAGCACCAGTAGAGCGAATAGCCAATAAATTCAGGTTTCAGATATTGTTACGAGCGAAAAACAGAGTACCATTACTCAAAGCGTTGCACTCCGTGGATTGTCGTGAGATAGAGATAGATATGGATCCTGTTGAATTTTCGTAGGGGAGAACCCATGTGTTCGCCCTTTGAATAAAAAAGAAATTCAAATATCCTTATCGTTTCAATGGCAGACACGCGGGTCTGCCCCTACGGGTTAATAAATTTACGATAAAATAAGACAATTATAACGAAGGTAATATTTGTGAAACCAAGAGTACAAACTAAAAAAATTTACGTCGGTGACGTAGCTGTAGGTGGTGATGCACCCATCTCTGTGCAGTCTATGACCTATTCTGATACACATGATGTAGCATCTACTGTAGAGCAAATAAACAGACTGCATTTTGCAGGTGCAGATATGGTACGTGTGGCTGTCCCTGAGATGGAAGATGCTTTGGCGCTTAAAAGCATTAAGGAACAGATCTCACTTCCGCTGATTGCAGATATTCATTTTAACTATAAACTGGCACTGGAAGCTGCCAAGTGGGTAGATTGTATCCGCTTTAATCCTGGGAATATCGGTGAAAAGAATCGTATCAGGGAGATAGTCAAAGCGTGTCAGGAGCGTAACCTCCCAATACGCGTAGGGGTCAATGCAGGTTCCCTTGAAAAAGAGTTTGATCAAAAATACGGTGCGACTGCGGAGGGTATGGTAGCAAGTGCAGAGTACAACATCAAATTTTTGGAGGATTTGGGGTTTACAGATATTAAAGTCTCACTCAAAGCTTCAGATGTGGACAGAACAGTAGAAGCGTACCGCATGTTGCGTCCTAAAAATGCCTACCCTTTTCACCTTGGTGTGACGGAAGCAGGTACGATCTTTCATGCCACGGTGAAGTCTGCTATTGGGCTTGGAACTTTGTTGCTTGACGGTATAGGTGATACAATGCGTGTCTCCATTACAGGAGAGCTTGAAGAGGAGATCAAAGTAGGAAAAGCCATACTCAAAGACTCCGGGCGTGTACAGGAGGGACTGAACATCATCTCCTGTCCTACCTGTGGACGTATAGAGGCAGATCTGGTCACGGCTGTGGCTGAAGTAGAGAGACGTACCGCACACATTAAAACACCCATGGATGTTTCAGTCATGGGTTGTGTTGTCAATGCCATAGGTGAAGCCAAACATGCAGATGTTGCCATAGCGTATGGTAAAGGTGCAGGATTGATCATGGTTAAGGGTGAAGTGGTCGCCAAACTTCCAGAGGGGGAATTGGTTGACAGATTTGTGGAAGAGGTGGAGCGTTTTGCAGAAAAGAATAAATAATGTAGGGTGTTGTCCCATGACAACACGCTGTTTGGGTAGCCAAATTAAAAGGTGTTGTAGGGGTACAACACCCTACGGGAATAGAGAGGTATCGTAGATGGAAAATATGTATAACCTAAACATCGAGCGTGCGGTACTTTCTGCGATCATCTTTGATCCTGAAACATATGAAGAGATTGCATCCAAGCTTATGCCACATGATTTTTATCTGCCTTTTCATCAGCATGTGTTTACTGCTATGGAAGAGCTCAGTCGTGAGGAGAAGCCTATAGATGAAGAGTTTTTACGCTTAAAACTGGTGAGTCTGGGTAAGTTTGATGAAGTAGCGATGCTTGATCTGCTCTCTGCCAATCCTATCTCCAATACGGCTGCATATCTTACTGAGATCAAAGCCAAGTCCAGCAAACGTGCTTTGGCAACCCTGGCAACAGAGATCAAAAAAGTGACCATAGAAGATGACCTGCCTGCTGAGGAGGTAATGAACCTTGTAGAGAAGAAGCTCTATGAGATCACACAGAACAATACCAATGAGGATTTTAGAGAGTCCAAAGAGATCACCTTGGC
>JALXCZ010000033.1 GCA_026990595.1 Sulfurovum sp. | reverse complement strand
CCAATTACGCCGTCGTCATGATGGCGATTGCGAGGATATTTATGTTACTTTTTACACCAGGACCTACGCCAGTACCCGAGTCTGTACGTTTGGCTATGGCTACACCGACACTTCACCACAGAACACCGGAATTTGAAGCGATCTTCAAAGAGACAAGAGAACTGCTTTTTAAACTTTTTGCTACCGATGAAGTCATCATGCTTGCATCCACTGGAACAGGAGCGATGGAAGCTGCCGTGACAAACCTTTGTCATGACACACTTCTTTCAGTAAATTCTGGAAAGTTTGGTGAGCGTTTTGGCAAGATAGCCTTAGCACATGGGCTCAAAAATGTTGAGATAAAACATGAGTGGGATACACCTGCTACGGTAGAAGAGGTAGTTGAAGCTGTGAAGGCTAACCCCTCTGTGGATGCGATAGCAATTCAGATCTCTGAATCTGCAGGTGGATTACGTCATCCGGTAGAAGAGATAGCAGCAGCAGTGAAGACTATCAACCCGAAGATCATGATTATTGCAGACGGGATTACGGCTGTAGGCGTAGAGCGTATTGATGTAGCAAATATAGATTGTTTGATCGCAGGGAGCCAAAAAGCATTAATGCTGCCGCCGGGCTTGGCGATACTTGGGCTTAGCAATGGGGCTGTTAAAAAAGTTGGAGAGGGCAAAGGTTACTATTTTAATCTTGCTTCTGAAATTAAAAAACAGCGTCAAAATACCACAGCATATACCGCAGCAACTACTTTGGTGATCGGGCTTCGTGCCATCCTTCAGGAGATAGAATCACAGGGTGGATTGGGTAAACTTTTCTGTGACACAGCACGTCGTGCCAAAGCTACACGTTTTGCGCTTGAAGCTCTAGGGCTTCATTCCTATCCTAACACCCCGGCGCGTTCTATGACAACGATCGATGATGTGAATGCCAAAGAGATCAGAGATCTGCTTAAAACAGATTTTGGTGTCAACGTGGCGGGTGGTCAGGATCATCTTAAAGGAAAGATCTTTCGTATTAACCAGATGGGACTGATAGCGCCGTATGAAATGGTAGCAGCAGTCAATGCTGTGGAACTCGCCTTGGCAAAATTGGGACGCAGAGATTTTGACGGAACGGCAAGCCGTGTCTTTCATGAAGAGTATTTTAAAACCGCATTAAAAAAAGAAGAGAAATAATGATATTTGAACATGAGATCCCAAGCGGATCAAAACTCTATTTTGGTCAATCTGCTAAAATAAAAAGAGAGATAGAATTTGTTTCCGCAGAACTTTTGGAGAACCTTGGATTTGCAGAGATAGTCACACCAATCTTCTCTTACCACCAGCAGGCAAGTTTTAATGATAAAAAGCCACTGCTTAAACTTAATGATGAAGAGAACCACGAGGTGACACTTCGTGCAGACTCTACTGCAGATGTCGTACGTATCGTCACCAAAAGACTGGGACGTTCTATGGAGTCTAAAAAGTGGTTTTATATCCAGCCTACAGTAACTTTTCCAACCAAAGAACAGTACCAGATAGGGGCTGAGGTAATAGGTGGAAGTTTTGAAGAAATAGCCAAAACAACTATTTTGCTGTTGAATGAGATGGATGCAGAACCCATGATGCAGATAGCAAATATTCGTATACCGCATTTGCTTAATGAGAAGTATGGGGTTTCACTGGATGTGTTAAAGTCTATGCATGTTGAACAGATCATAGGTACAGATCTGCCTTGGATTGAACAGCTTGTACGTATTAACAGCGTAGAAGATCTGAATGATTTGTCACTCTTTCCATCAGATATCCAGGCGGAGTTGGAAAAGATAAAGATTGCCACAGAGCAAGTGAAGTATAAGAATATGGTCATCTCTCCACTTTTTTATGCAAAGATGCGTTATTACGATTCTTTGACCTTTAGAATGTTTGAAGGCAATAGCCTCTTGGCAATGGGTGGAATTTACACAATAGACAGTGTGGAAGCAGCAGGATTTGCACTCTATACAGATGAGTGTGTGGTGAATAAAATGGATAAGGTAACTAAATGAGCAGCAAAGCAGATTTAATTGTAGGTCTCCAGTGGGGAGATGAAGGTAAAGGGAAGATTGTTGACCATATGGCACAAACACACGACTATGTATGTCGTTTTGCAGGCGGACACAATGCCGGGCATACTATTGTTATTGGTGATAAAACATATGCATTGCACCTTATCCCCTCCGGTGTACTCAATCCCGAAGCAAAAAATATTGTAGGAAACGGTGTAGTACTTTCACCGGTTGATTTCATTAAAGAGATGGAGCAGTTTGATGATTTGAAGGGAAGGCTTTTTCTTTCAGATAAAGCACATGTGCTTTTGCCCTATCATGCACAAATAGACCAAGCCAGGGAGCGTATGAAGGGTGATAAAGCCATCGGTACGACAGGTAAAGGGATCGGACCTGCATACGGTGATAAAGTTGCCCGTGTAGGTCATAGACTGGGAGAGTTGCTTCACCCTGAAAAGATGACGGCAAAGATCGTGGCATTTTTTGAGATGAATAAGCCGGTTTTTGATGCCATGGGCGTGGAAGCTCCTAATGAAACAGAATTACTGACAGAATTACAAGGATATAAAAAAGTACTTGCTCCTTTTATTACGGATACTACACAGCTGATGTGGGAAATACTTGATGACAGTAAAAAAGTACTGCTTGAAGGTGCACAGGGAACAATGCTTGATATCGACCATGGAACTTACCCGTATGTGACCTCTTCTACAACAGTCAGTGCAGGTGCATGTTCAGGTCTTGGGATCAATCCCAAAGATATTGGTAAAGTCACAGGCATTGCAAAAGCCTACTGTACTAGAGTAGGCAACGGACCTTTCCCAAGTGAAGAGTTGGGAGAAGCAGGCGATAGACTTCGTAAAAACGGACATGAATTCGGTACCACCACAGGGCGTCCGAGAAGATGCGGTTGGTTCGATGCTGTAGCGATGCGGCATGCAGTACGTGTGAACGGAGTTGATCAGGTGGCACTGATGAAACTGGATGTCCTTGATGGTTTTGATGAAGTAAAAGTATGTGTGGCATATGAAGTAGATGGTAAAGAGATCAACTATGTACCGTATGATCTGGAAGATGCTACACCGATCTACAAAAGTTTTCCAGGTTGGGATAAGACTGAAGGTATAAGAGCATTTGATGATCTGCCGGAAACGGCAAAAACATACATTTTGGCACTCGAAGAGATGATAGGGACTAAAATGGGAATTATTTCCACGAGTCCGGAACGTGAAGACACAATAATTAGATAATAAAGGGGTAGCAATGAGATTAAAACCACAACAGACAGGATATGTAGCCACAAAAATCGGTATTGATTTAGCAAATGCGCCTTTTATTACGATGCCTAAAGGGAAAGAAGCAGTGGTTGAAGCAGCAAAAAAGATCATTGATGAGAATCTTGCCAAAGAACATGCTTTAGATGAGAAAGTCAAAAAGATCTTAGATGAAAATTATGATGAGATAGAGTTCCAGCATGCGGATGAGAGACAGCTTTTCTTTATGATCAAAAAGAAAATGGCTGCAGAAGCAGGGGTGATCATGAATTATGATGACCGTTATAATGATCTTGCACACCTGATTTTAGATGAACTTTATGAAAACTATTTGGCTGAGTATACGGTCAATGAAAACCAGGTAAAGAATGTGATCTTTAAATCATTTAAGGCATTTGCAGATGCCTATGATGAGATCGATGATATTGTCTATGAGAAGATCAAAAATATGGAAAGGGAGATCATCCCGGGTTCTCAGGATTATGAACTGCTTTATGAAAGATTATATCAGGAAGAGCTTTCCAAAAGAGGAATGCTTTGATAGATAGTAAGAAGCAAGAAGCAAGTAGTAGTGAAATGAAGGAGAATGGTATGCAAAAGATAAGTTTGTATTTTGAAAATGGTTTAATGCTTGAAGCCAAGAGTTTTGGTGCTACGGGGACTTCTGTGGGAGAGATTGTATTTAATACCTCTTTGACAGGCTATCAGGAGATCGTTACTGACCCCTCTTATGCTGGGCAATTTGTGACATTTACCATGCCGGAGATCGGTAATGTAGGATGTAATGCACAGGATATGGAAAGTAAAGGTGCGCATTGTAAAGGGATCATTGTACGTACGTATCAGGATAGACCTTCCAACTTTAGAAGTGAAGAGACTTTGGCCGTATTGTTAAAAAGAGAAAATATTTTGGGTATCAGTGATATAGATACACGTTTTTTAACCAAAATGCTCCGCAATGAAGGTGCAATGATGATGGTGGCTTCCACTGAAATACATGAAGCAGCAGCATTGAAAAAAGTATTGGAATCCTCACCGCGTATTGAAGAGATAAATTACATTGAGCAGGTAAGTACTAAAGAGCCTTACATACATACACAGGCACGATACAGTACCAAAACATTCAGTTACGAGAAACCTCAAACGACTAAAAAGATCATAGCATTGGATTTTGGGATCAAAAGAAATATCCTTAATGAGCTCACCCATGCAGGGATGGAAGTGACTGTGGTACCTAATTCCATGTCTGCTGAAGATATTATTGCCAAGATTGATGCCAAAGAGTGTGACGGTGTCTTTTTATCAAATGGACCCGGGGATCCGCTTATTTTAAAAGAGGAGCAGGAAAAGATCAAAAAGCTTATCGCTGCAAAAGTACCGTTGTTTGGTATCTGTTTGGGGCATCAACTGCTTTCTATTTCTCATGGGTATGATACCTATAAATTGAAATTCGGTCACCATGGTGGTAACCATCCGGTAAAAAACACGCTAACAGGTGCTGTAGAGATTACTGCACAGAACCACAACTATAATGTACCGGACAATATCACAGAAATAGCAACAGTCACCCACGTGAACCTCTTTGACAATACGATAGAGGGACTTAAATATAATGACTCTCCGACCATGTCAGTACAGCACCACCCTGAAGCAAGTCCCGGACCACA
>JALXCZ010000032.1 GCA_026990595.1 Sulfurovum sp. | reverse complement strand
GCGGCAGTGAACTGCTCGATGAGGGAGCACTCATCAAATGCCAAAACCTCAAATGCCCCGACAGAGTGATCAACTCCATCATCCATTTTGCCAAAAAAGGGTGCATGAACATAGACGGGCTTGGCTCCAAGATAGTTGAACTGCTTGTCAGGGAGAAACTCATCCATGATGTACTGGATCTGTATGCACTGAAGAAAGAAGATCTGGAACATTTGGAAGGCTTTAAAGAGAAGCGTATCCAAAATCTGCTTCAAGCCATAGCAGATACGAAAGGTACTCCGCTTCACAGACTTATCAATGCGATGGGCATAGAGCATATCGGTGAAGTAGCAAGTAAATCCTTGGCTTTGGAGTTTGGCTTGGGTGTGGTAGATGTGACATTCGAACAAGTCGTAGCCATAGACGGCATAGGCGAAGAGATGGCAAACTCTCTGTTGGAATTCATGAGGGTGAACCATGATTTTGTTTTAAAATTGTTTGAGGTGGTCAAACCAACAGTGGAAGAGAAGATAGAAGCCAAAGACAATCCTTTTAAAGGCAAAACTGTGGTACTCACAGGTACGATGTCTGTCAGCCGTGGGGTCATTAAAGAGATGCTAGAGAAGCTTGGGGCAAAGGTGAGCGGCTCTGTGTCCAAGAAGACGGATTATGTGATTTATGGGAAAGATGCAGGAAGTAAGCTGACTAAGGCTGAGAGTTTGGGGGTAGTAACTTTGACTGAAGATGAGATGAGAAATATGCTATAATGCACATACTATACCCACATAAAGGATGCACATGTCTGCTATATATAATGAGAATGCAATAAAAAAAGCAACAAATGTGACGATTAACTCTGATTTACTCCAAAAGGCAAAAGCCTACAAAATCAATATCTCTAAAAACTTTGAAGCCTATTTGGCTGAGGTAGTTAGAAAGAGAGAAGAGCAACGGTGGCTTGAAGAGAATAAAGAGGCGATAGATAAACAGAATGAACGCATAGAAAAATATGGTTGTTTTTCTGATGGTATTAGGAGGTTTTAGTGGCACAGTTTGACTTGTATAGAAACAGTCGAGAAAATGCTTCTGTGTTTCCTTATCTTTTAGATGTGACACATGAGATAAACACTGTCTCCAAACTTCGAGTTGTTATACCTTTGTGTAATGATAGCCATACCATTGCACACCTCAATCTTATTTTTGAAATAGATGGAGAAGAACTTTATATGTCCACAATGGATATAGCAGGTATCCCTGCTACGATGCTTGGTGAGGCTATAGATAACCTTGAAGATAAGCGTACAGAGATTGTAGATGCTTTAGATTTTTTAGTGAATGGATTTTAATGAGACTAGACAAATACCTAGTAGATGAGGGGTACTTCGAGAGTCGTAACCGTGCACATGAGGCTATAAAGGCTGGGCAGGTGATGGTAGATGCCAAGAAGGCTAAGCCCTCAACAAAGATAGATGAAAATTCTGTAGTGGATGTGGAAAATGAGAAGTTTTATGTGAGCCGTGCGGCACGTAAACTTGAGAGTTTTTTAACGGAGCATCCCATAGATATGAAAGATGCAGTGGCATTAGATATAGGTTCAAGTACGGGTGGTTTTGCCCAAATAGTACTTGAAAATGATGTAGCGACACTAGACTGTGTAGATGTGGGTTCTGAACAATTACATATCTCTTTACGTCAAAATGAGAAACTTTCTTTGCATGAAGGTACGGACATCCGCGAGTTTGAGAGTGAAAAACGTTTTAATCTTATTACCTGTGATGTATCGTTTATCTCTATTTTAAAAATCACTAATGACATAGATAGATTGGCAGGTAAAGGGTGTGATATTGTCATACTCTATAAACCACAGTTTGAAGTAGGCAAAGATACCAAGCGTGACAGCAAGGGTGTAGTGCAGGACTTGGATGCCATTGCCAGACGTAAAGAAGAGTTTGAGGCTGAGGCTAAGAGGCTTGACTGGGATGAAGTGTATCAGTCAGAGTCAAAAGTGACAGGGAAAGAAGGCAATCAGGAATATCTTTACCATTTTAAAAAAATGTAGGGTGTTGTACGACTCAGTATTTTAATGCTTGTACCCTTACAACACCGATAATGGTAATGCAATAAAAATAAAGAAGGTGTTGTCAGGGGACAACACCCTACGGAGAAATGATTGAAATTAAAGAATACTATTAAATCCATCGCCATTGGTTCTTTTGACGGCATACATATTGCCCATCAGCGGCTCATAGAACAGGCAGAAGCTATTGTGATTATTGAGCGTAACGGTGGCTATCTTACTCCTGGCTATAAGCGTTCACTCTATACTTCAAAAATATGCTGTTTTTACCATTTTGACAAGATCAGATCTTTGACCCCACAGGCGTTTGTCGCAAAACTCAAAGAGGATTTTCCGAAGTTGGAGAAGATCGTCGTGGGGTATGACTTTGCTTTTGGTAAAGAAAAAGCAGGGGATGCAGAGCATCTTAATGAACTATTTGATGGAGAAGTATGCATTGTCAAAGAGGTGAGCTGCGAGGGGGTCTCTGTGCACTCCCGTACCATCAAAAACTATCTGGAAGAGGGTAACATCAAGATGGCGAACTGTCTGCTTGGTCGTGCATATCGTATAGACGGAGAGGTGGTAAAAGGGCAGGGCTTAGGTAAAAAAGAACTTGTTGCTACACTTAACCTTTATGTAGAAGATTATCAGCTTCCGATGGAGGGGGTTTATGCTACACGTAGCAACATAAATGGGAGATGGTTACCTTCTGTGAGTTTTTTAGGACACCGTGTCACTACCGATGGCAGCTTTGCGGTAGAAACACATATATTGGATGAGAATGTAGGTGAGGTGCAGGGGCAGGTTTGGCTTGAATTTGTTGCATATCTACGAGAAAATAAAAAGTTTGATGGATTGGATGAACTGAAACAACAGATATCAGAAGATATAGATCAAGCAAGGAGAATTTTAGATGAAAGATAAAGTATTCACAGAGAAAATAAATAAAAAGTTTGAATTTGACGAAGCAGTGGCTTCTGTATTTGACGATATGCTCTCTCGTTCCGTACCTTTTTATGATGAGGTGAGAAAGTTGGTGATCTCTCTTATTTTAGCAGAACAAAAAGAGGGGATGAAAGTACTTGATTTGGGTTCTTCTACCGCCAAGTTTCTCCTAGACCTTCACTCTAAGATGCAAGTACCTATGAAGCTGAAAGGTTTGGACAATTCCCAAGCCATGTTGGACAGAGCAGAACAGAAATGTCAGGCATTTGGTGCCGGTATTGAGTTGGAACTTGCGGATATGCTGACGTATAACTATCAGGATGAGGATGTCATTGTAGCAAACTACACTTTGCAGTTTATACGCCCTATGCAGCGATTGGAACTGGTAAAGAAGATTTATGATGGGTTACATAAGGAGGGGATGTTCATCTTTTCAGAGAAGGTTGTTTTTGAAGACAAATTACTCGATAAACAGATGATTGATATTTACTATGAGTACAAAAAAGAGCAAGGTTACAGCGAATATGAGATCGCACAGAAACGTGAAGCATTAGAGAATATTCTTATTCCCTTTACCATAAAAGAAAATATACAGATGTGTAAAGATGCAGGATTCAAACAGATAGAGACGGTTTTTCAATGGGCAAATTTCGTCACATTTGTTGCTAAAAAATAGGAGTATTTTACTCTAGAAATGAACAATGCCCTAAAACACGAGTTGCATTATTTAATATGAGTTATTCACAACTTATTCACCATGTGAATAGGCATATTTTTTCTTAAAATTACCAAAAAGTTACCAAAAAAATTTAAAATTGTTCTTTTTTAAGATATAATCATTGCATTAATTTTTTGGGTAAATTATTTATCCATGACAGAAGGATAGAAAATGAGTTGGACACCAGGCAGTTGGAGAGATTTTCCCATAAAGCAACAACCAACATATCAAGACAAAGCAGCACTTCAAAATGTTGAAGATGCTTTGCGTGTGTACCCACCGCTTATTTTTGCAGGAGAAGCCAGAAGACTGAAAGAAAAACTGGCAGCTGCCGGACGCGGAGAGGCTTTCTTGCTTCAAGGTGGTGACTGTGCAGAAAGTTTTTCTGATTTTAGTGCACAGAATATTAAAAATCTTTTTAAACTCATGTTGCAAATGAATATGGTATTGATGTATTCAACAGGGAAACCTGTGGTGAAAGTAGGACGTATAGCAGGACAGTTCGCTAAGCCAAGATCTTCTGACTTTGAAGAGATAGATGGTGTAAAACTTCCAAGTTACCGTGGTGATATTATTAATGGCATAGAGTTTACGGAAGAAGCGAGAGTACCTGATCCACAAAATATGATCAAAGCATACAACCAATCAGCGGCAACACTGAACTTGCTGCGTGCATTCTCTCGTGGAGGTTTGGCAGATCTTAACAAGGTACATCAGTGGAACCTCGATTTTATCAAAGATAACCCGTTGGGACAACGTTATAATGAGCTCAGCTGCAAGATAGACCATGCGATGCATTTTATGGCGGCATGCGGGCTTACGAGTGATACGATGCCGCAGCTTCATCAGACAACACTCTATACATCACATGAAGCACTTTTGCTGAATTATGAAGAATCGCTGACAAGACAGGATACAGAAACCGGTGAGTGGTATGACTGTTCTGCACATATGCTTTGGATCGGTGATAGGACAAGAGATCTTAATGAAGCACATATAGAATACTTCAGAGGGATAAAAAATCCTATTGGATGTAAAGTTGGCCCAAGTATGCAAAAAGATGAGCTTATAGAACTCATTGATGCACTGAATCCGGAGAATGAAGAGGGCCGATTAAATCTGATCGTTCGTATGGGTGCTCAAAAGATCTCTGAATACTACCCGCCGCTTTTGAAAAAAGTAAGAGATGCGGGTAAGAATGTAGTTTGGACCATAGACCCGATGCATGGGAATGTTGAGAAAAGTTCAACCGGTTTCAAAACAAGAAATTTTGATAACATTCTTTCAGAAGTAGAACAGTTTTTTGCTATCCATAAAGAGATGGGAACTGTTGCTGCAGGTATCCATCTGGAGATGACAGGTAATGATGTGACTGAGTGTACGGGAAGTACCTCCTGTGCCATTACAGACGAAGGACTTGCCAGCCGCTACCATACACAGTGTGATCCGAGACTTAATGCTTCTCAGGCGCTGGAACTTGCATTTATGCTTTCTGATACGATTAAAGACAGCGAATAGTTTCCTCTAGACTACCGTGAAGATATTTTTCCCCTCTTCATGACGGTAGTGCAACGCCATTTTATGAATATCCAAAATACTTTTTACAATGTAAAGACCTAATCCCAATCCTTTTTTTGTAGTGTGAAACGGCTTAAAGTAATTTTCCAAAGGTTCTTTTAGTGCCTTGGCTTTGTTGATGATCTGCAATGTATGGTCATCAATGATCACAGTAATATGTTTATCGGTACTGTATTTAATGCCGTTATCAAAAAGATTTTTAAGTACCAGTGTAAAGAGTTCAAAATCTACATTGACACTGTAGTCCTCATCAACATGCATGGTAATATGACGTTGCGGCGCTTCAATCATCAACAGATCAATACTAGCTTCAACAAGATCACTCATTTTATAGGTTTTGACATGTAGTTCAAAATTCTTTGAGGTAATCTTTTCGATCTTTGCGAACTCATCAATAAGAAGGTTTAGTCTCTCAAAAATACTGTGCATTCTGGCTTTGTTCTTTTCATCAGGCAGCATTTCACTCACCAAACGCCCTTTTGCAATGGGTGTTTTGAGCTCATGCATGATCGCACGTAAGAAAAGCTGGCGAGACTGCAAGAGTTCACGGATCATGGTTACTGCATGGTCAAATTCATTGGCTACTTCTGCAATTTCGTCCTGTTTATTGCTTGAACATCGGATATTGAGGTTACCCTGTGAAAATGTTTTGATTTTATTTTTAAGTTCTGAAAGAGGTTTGAGACTGCGTATGACCCAAAAGTAGAGTAGTATGATCAGTAAAAAAACAATAGTAAAAACAAAAATACGTTTTAGCGGGTATCTGAGTTTGTTTTTATTTTGTAAAAAAAGTTTGAATCGGTCATTGTTAATAAGTATGACACGTTGAAGTTTATAGGTATCAACCGCATACTTTTTGTATTTTTCTTTCTTTTTAAAATAGTGTTCAATATTGACAATTTTAGCTTTGTCTTTAATGAGTGAAAAGTTTTGAGATTCCAGATAGGCTTCATCGATCTTTCCGTAAATAAGATAGTAATTGTAGAGATAATGTGCAACCAAACGTTCATGGATGGCATTCCCTTCTTCATATTTGGCACGGTCATATTTGATAGAGCCAATGAATAAAATGGCAAGAAGTAAAAGTGTAAGTGAAAAGATCAGCCGTATTTTACTCTTGAGTGACCTAAAGCCGTTAAACAAGCTTATATCCTACGCCACGTACAGCCTGTATACGCTTATTATCTCCAAGTTTTGAACGGATTTTTGAGATAATAACATCTAGACTTTTACCTTGAGAGTCAATACTCATAGTTCCGGAAGTATTGATGATCTGTTCACGTGACTGGGTCATACCCTGATGTTTGACAAGCAAGGAGAGTACTTCAAACTCTGCAGGTGTCAGAGAGAGAGCCTCTCCTTTAAAATAGATCGTATCACCTTTGATCTCAAAATCACTTTTGGGTAAAGCATTCTGTTTCCCTTCACCTTTTTTTACCCGATTTAAGATAGCCATGATCCTTGCATACATTTCTTTAGGGTCATAAGGTTTTGGCAGATAGTCGTAGGCTCCAAGTTCAAAACTTGCTACCTTGTCATTAATATCACTTCGTGCAGAAGAGATGATGACAGGCATATTATATTTACGTACCACCTCTTCACAGACTTCAAGTCCGTCCATGCCGGGAAGAGTAAGATCAAGTATCATCAGGTCATACTTTTTGACACCGGCACTCAACCCTAAAAAAGGATCTTCAAAATTGGTGATTTTTATATCGAATTGTTCAAGATATTCTGTTAAAAGTTCCGCAAATTCAGGATCATCTTCGATCATAAGAATATTGACCATAGGCTTCCTCCTTTTTTATATTACACTATTTTAGTTTTTAAAGGTTAATTGAAGTCAAATAGCTATTTGACTTCAGGGTGCATTTCAAGTTTCTCCCACTCAAGATTTCCCCATTCTTTTAAGCTTTTTTGTAAACTATCCAGTGTTTTGTCATTATGGCAGGCAAAACAGGCATTGGTCTCAGGTGGCATACCATACGCTTTGGTCTGTGCCGGATAGGTAAAGGCAAAACGGTGTGAGCGTACTGTCAGTGGTGATTTTCCTGTGTGTTTACCGGTTTTAGGCATATGACACTCAATACAGAGTGAGCCTTTTGAAGCTGCTTTATGGTGGGTATGTTGTTCCAATGAACTTTGATGTGGTCCAATAATCGAGCCAAAAGAGTGACATTTCATGCAGGCAGCATTGCCTTGCGGTTTTTTGGCTGTATTGGTCAGTTTATGTGGATCGTGACAGTTGATACAAGTGATCCCATGTTTGTACATGGTATCATGGACATACTCATTTCCCTGGGTTCTGTTCTTTTTTGCAGCACCGTTTGCCCAGAACTCTTTAGTCTCTTTGCCTAGAGTAAATGGAGCAGGAAGTTTGTAGTTAATAAGTGCTTTTCCCGGGACATACCCGCTTGGATAATCTTTGGCTTTCAGCCACAAATCTTTGGCTGTTGCATGTTCTGTCTCTATACGTTTGTCACGGTTACGCATATGGCATTGCAGACAGACTTCATTGGTACGCAAGGGGTCTGCTATACTGGCTTTATAGACAGGGTTGTTCGGATCTTCTGCATGTTTGCTTCCGGGACCGTGACAGTTTTCACAGGCAATGGCGGGTTCAACCCGTTTTCCTGTTGCCATATAACCTGTAAAGTGACATCCGTCACAAGTATTAGAAGTAGGAAACTGGTGGTTGTCATGCGGATAGGAATTGTGATACCAGTATTTGTAGGGTTTGAAATGCTGCCATTTTCCTGTTTGAGTATTCCACTGGTAATTTCCAAGCCTATAGTCTTTTTTGCCATTAATGGTTGCAGGGATCATATAGCGTTGTTTAAATTTACTTCCTATAGTGTAGACAGCATCTTTGAGTGTGAAGTCAGCATCTTCAGGAAGTCTTGAGAAATTGGCAACAACTACTTTAGGATCCTTGGTAATGTCCTGTATCATTTTAGAGTGCATAGAGGCTTTCCAGTCATGATATTTCTCTTTGTGGCACTCTTTACATTTGGTTGACCCTATAAAATGTGCCTCTTTTTGCTCAACGGGCTGAAGGTCAATATTCATCCCGACATGAGGTTTGGTAAGTTGTTTGTAGTAGGGAGTGATCTTTGGAAGATTAAGCCAGATGATTGCAGCGGCAATAATCAGTAATGGTAAAAGAAGTGTAAAAATACGTTTCATAAAATAAAAGCCTTTTGCATATAAGATTTGATACTTTCAAAAGTATAACTAGATTGTGTAAAATATTCAAATGCTATGATCCCCTGATAGAGCAGCATATCGCTTCCGTCTTTAGTTGGTTTATTGTGGCTTTTTGCCAGTTTTAAAAAAGCTGTTTCTTTTCCGTAAATGACATCCATGCAGGCTTTTGCCTGAGGTATAACGGTATCAAGTATCTCTTTTGGAGCAGGTAGAGAATCATCTTCAAGACCGGCTGAAGTCATATTGATAACAAGGTCATAGGTTTGTGGTTCAAAAGTCTCAAAAGTGTATGTCTTAAAGTTATCAACTTTGTATTTTTTCAGCCTTTCTTCACTGCGGTTAAGAAGGGTGACTTCATATCCCTCATCTTTTAAAATGACAGAAGTAGCTTGTGCTGTCCCCCCAGCTCCAAGAAAAAGTACAGTTTTAATCTCTTTGAACTCAGAAATAGCTTTAAGGAATCCTGGAGCATCGGTATTGTAGCCGTAGAGTTTTCCTTCTTTTTCTATGATCGTATTGACCACACCTATTTTTTGAGCAAAAGGATCAAGAAAATCACAAGCGTTAAATGCTGCTTCTTTATGCGGTACTGTTACATTAACCCCTTTAAGTTTCAGGTTAGAAAAAGTCTCCTTAAGTGTAGAGCCATTTTCTAAAAGGTAGCGTGTATAACAGGCATCATAGCTAAGACCTTGAAAGGCTAAGTTGTGCATAAGAGGAGATTTGGAGTGAGAGACAGGATTTCCAAAGATAGCAAAGAGTTCTTTTGCCATCTTTTAAAGCTCCTCCATCTCTTTAAGTGTAGAGAGCAGGGCACCTAACTTATTTTTAACTTCCAGATACTCAAGTTCCGGAACAGAGTCAGCAACAATGCCTGCCCCTGCCTGCAAGGTAATAGAATCAGGTTTAATGAGAGATGTTCTAATGGCAATGGCTGAGTCCATATTACCGTCAAATGAGAAGTAGCCAACACTTCCAGAATAAAAACCACGCTTAAGCCCTTCATACTGGGCGATGAGTTTCATGGCTTCTATTTTGGGAGCACCTGTCATGGTACCTGCGGTAAATGTAGCAGCAAAGAGATCGAACATATCTTTGTCTTCCATAAGCTGTGCCTCCACATCGGAGACCATGTGCATGACATGAGAGTACTTTTCTACACGCATCATATCGGTTACTTTTACCGTACCGGTCTGTGCTACACGTCCCACATCGTTACGCCCAAGATCGATAAGCATAAGATGCTCTGCACATTCTTTAGGATCATTTAGCATTTCATGTTCAAGCTCTTTATCCCGTTTTATATTTTTTCCACGTTTACGTGTACCGGCAATAGGACGAAGCAGTATCTCATCTTCGGTCAGTCTTACCATTACTTCCGGGCTGGAACCACAGATAGAGAAATCTTCATAATCAAGCAGGAAGAGGTAGGGAGAAGGATTTTTAGATCGTAGTACCCTGTAAAAACTCAGAGGATCTATTTCTCCTTTTTGTGTATATCGGTTAGAGAGCAGTATCTGGAAAATATCACCGGAACGTATGTTTTCTTTTGATTCCTCCACCATCTCTTTAAAACGTTCTTCATTTATACTAAAATTACCTTTCCCATCTAATTTTACTGCTTTAAGAGACATTGGTGTACAGGTATTTTGTAAAATATCTTCAATTGCGTTAAGCCCTTCTTTCATCGAATCATCATTGAGAATAAGGGTAAGTTTGGCACTTTTGTGGGAATAGGCTATGATGATCTTTGGGCGTACAAGATCAAGGTCAGGAGTATTTAACGGGTCATCCAAGTGATCCATACTCTCTTCGAGTACCGGTTCAAATACTTTGACCATGTCATAAGCAATAAAACCTATGAAACCGTCAACAAAAGAGAATCCTACTTCTTGTACTTTTGCTTTGTAGGCTGCCTGATCCACAGAAGTATAGTAGCTTTTTAAAAAACTGAAGGGGTCTTCTTCTAATATTTTACTGTTTCCCGTTATATCGGTATATGTTGTTGTTTTGTCTTTATAACTGAGCCGCTCCTGTGCCCCTACCGTAATAAAAGAGAAATTTCCGTCACTTGTGTTCACCACACTTTCAAAAAGCATAGTAACCTCATTTGGAAAGAGTGTTTTGATCTTCCCGTAAAGTGCAACAGGAGTAAGTTGGTCAAATAGAACTGTTTTATGCATGTTATAGTTACTTTTTAATGACAAATGCTTGCTTATTAATACGGTCTCTTACTCTAACAAGAGCTGTATCTACAGCTTTTCTATTATCATATGGACCAATAAGTAGTTTTTTGGTTCCATTTTTTGCAGCTGGTGTGATAGTATAATTGAATCCGCTGTTTTTAATAATGCTTAAAAAACGTGAACTTGGTGTTTGCGTAAATGATCCAACCTGTATAAAGTAACCTTGTGCCACATGTATCTTTTTAGGAACATTTACAGGTCTGCCTGTTGGATGCTCTTTGGCTTTCTCTATGATCTTGATTGGTGCAGGTTTTGCTGTTTGAAGCGGCTCTTTTTTAGATTCTTCTATTTTTGGTGTCTCTTCTTTGATCGGTTTTTTAACTGTTGGTTTGATTTCCTGTTCAGTGGGTACCTGGGCAAACTCTTTTGTTATTGCTACGGACTCTTCAGGAAGTTTTGTTTTTTTGACGGTTACTTCTTTTTTTATGGGTGTTTCTATTTTTGGTGTCTTTTCTTTTACCTCTTTTGGAGCTGGTACTGGTGCTTTAGGTTCATCCTCTATGATTGTTGAAAGTGTTGTTTTCTTCTGTGCTTTTTTTGTTTCTGTTGCATTCTGCAGTGTGAGTTCCGGACTTATCATTTCGGTAGAATTATCTTTTTCCAGAGCAAGTTGCTCAGCATTGGGATCTTTGAGTATGATCTTTGTAAGAATAATGGCTACGATCAATACAACGATCAAAAGTGCAATGATCGTTAAAATATTTTTTGCTTTACCATTTTTTGGTGCTATATTATCGATAATGAGGTCATCTAGATTGTGATCATTCATAAAGGGAAAATCTCCAAATTTTATTTTGAATTGATTATATCATATTTATTTATATTAAAACTTTAGGGATTCTCTTTAGAATGATAATATTTTATAGGGCAGTGTGACTATATTATAGGATTCCGGTAATGAAGAGGAGGGCAGACATTTCCACTTCTTTGTCAATTTTTGTTTCAGCGCATTGGAGATTTCCAAAAGTCTGTTGTCTGCAACTTCGAGAGTCAGATGATCCACTTCAATGAATACCTGTATCTTCTCTTCGTCTTTTCCCTGATAAATATGATAACGATCGATCCCCAATGTATGGAAAAGATGTTTGACCAAGTGGTAGAACCTCTGATACTCTTCCCCTTTATATTCAAGTACAAGGTAGTTTGTGCGACCCTCTTTAAGTAATGGAACTGCTATCGTGTATTGTCTGTTGAGATGTTGTTTCAGCAGAAGAGGTGTAAGAGGTTCGTCTATGCGCTCAAATTTTGCATAGAAGGTACGATTGTCAAACTGTATCTGCTCAACGATCGTACTGCGTTTAATGTAGTAGTGGCTGTCAAAAAGCTCCAGATCAAAAACTTTTATGATTTGCCCTTTCTTTAATAAATGGGCTTGTCGTAGATCACGAAGTTCTGAGCCAATGCTTTCATTTCTTCCTTAATCTTTGCATGCAGGTTGGCATCATTAACATTGTCAAGTACATCAGCAATTTTATTTGCGATGATCTCAAACTCTGCTTCTTTCATACCACGGCTTGTAAGTGCAGGAGAACCGATGCGTACACCGGATGTCACAAATGGGCTTCTTGTCTCACCCGGTACTGTATTTTTGTTCACTGTGATACCGGCAGCTCCAAGTGCTGCATCTGCATCTTTTCCGGAGAAGTCCTTGTCTAGGAAGCTTACAAGTACAAGGTGGTTATCTGTACCGCTACTTACCACATCATAACCACGTTTCATCAAGACATCTGCAAGTACAGCAGCATTTTTCTTAACTTGTTTTGCATAGACTTTCCACTCATCAGAGAGATTGTGCTTGAATCCGACAGCTTTGGCAGCAATCACATGTACAAGCGGACCACCCTGAAGCCCAGGGAAGATGGCGGAGTTTATCTTCTTGGCAATGTCCTCATCATTGGTCATGATCATTCCGCCACGAGGTCCTGCAAGTGTCTTGTGAGTTGTAGTGGTTACGACATCAGCATAAGGGAATGGGCTAGGATGCTCACCTGCACAGACAAGTCCGGCGATGTGCGCGATATCTGCAAAGAGGATTGCACCTACTTCATCAGCGATCTCTCTAAACTTTTTAAAGTCTATCTCTCTTGCATACGCAGAAGCACCACAGACGATGATATCAGGTTGTGTGATCTTTGCAATATCCATTACTCTGTCATAGTTAATGCGTCCGTCAAGTTCTACCCCATACGTAAAACTGTGATAGTTCTTTCCTGAAAAACTTGGTTTTGAACCATGCGTGAGGTGTCCTCCATGAGAAAGATCCATACCCAGAATTTTGTCACCTGCTTTAATGAGTGCTGCATATACGGCACCGTTTGCCTGAGAACCTGAGTGTGGCTGTACATTGGCATAGTTGCAGTCAAAAAGTTCACATGCTCTGTCTATGGCAAGTTGCTCCACAACATCCGCATACTCACATCCGCCGTAATATCTTTTATACGGGTAACCTTCTGCATATTTGTTTGTAAATACAGATCCCATTGCTTCCATCACAGCAGGGATAGTGAAGTTCTCGGATGCGATCATCTCTAAATGGTCAGTTTGTCTCTCTCTTTCATTTTCAATAGCTTGAAAAATCTCTGGATCAAATGTTTCTATTGCATATGACATAGGGTTCCTTTTGGTTTAATGTTGAATTTATATCAAATTTAATTTAATACTACCTTGATAGGGTTAAATTAAATCTGTTTCTTTAAATAAGGTTGGCTAACGCCAACCAATATTTATGTTCTTTCAGAAACACGCCCTTTACATGCAGCTACATCAAGACAGAAGTAGCCTTTGCCTTTTTTCGCAGGTTTAAGTTCTTCCATTATATCATGCCCACATTTTTTACATACATTTGTGGTATCTATCTTCACTACTTCCTGCACGGCTTCTGGTCTCATGGCAGGGAAGAGGAGTACATCACGTATGGTGTGCTGGTTGGTCAGCATCATCACTAGACGGTCGATACCTATTCCCTCACCTGCTGTGGGTGTCATACCGTAGCTAAGTGCTCTAACGAAGTCTGTATCCATGTGCATCGCTTCGTCATCACCTGTGGCTTCTTTTGCATCGACCTGTCCCTTAAATCTTTCATATTGATCCAGTGGGTCATTCAGCTCTGAGAAACCATTGGCAATCTCTTTGCCTGCCATGAAAAGTTCAAATCTTTCAGTTACTTCCGGATTCGTATCACTTCTTCTTGCAAGTGGAGAGATGTCAACAGGGTAGTCAGTGATAAAAGTCGGGTTAATAAGTTTACACTCTACAAACTCATCAAAGAGTTCTGCCTGTACATAGCCCAGTGTCCAGTTTTCATCTACCTTTAAATCACGCTCTTTTAAATAGGCAAGTCCCGCATCTCTGTCAGTGACGATCTCTCTTGGCACACCGCCGATGTTTACGATGGAGTCTACCCATGAGACTTTGGCAAATGGCGTGGCAAAGTTTATTTCCATATCACCGTAAGGAAGTGTTCTCTCTAATCCCAAGTTGTCAAAGAGATAGTCAAACAGTTCTTCAGTCACTTCCATAAGTTCACGGTAGGTTTTGTATGCCCAGTAGAACTCAATAGAGGTAAACTCAGGGTTGTGTGTCGCATCTATCCCTTCGTTTCTAAAGTTTCGGTTGATCTCAAAAACTGCATCCATACCCCCTACAATAAGACGTTTGAGGTAAAGCTCAGGGGCGATACGAAGGTAGCGGTCAACACCCAGTGCATTGTGATGGGTAATGAACGGTTTTGCATTGGCACCACCGGGAATAGGGTGCATCATAGGTGTTTCTACTTCCAGAAAACCTTTATCTTCAAAGAATCTTCTAATAGCAGAGACGATCTTCGAACGGAGTTTAAAACGGTTTTTAACTTCGGCATCCATGATCATATCCAGATAACGCTGACGGTATTTGATCTCTTGATCCTGGATACCGTGAAATTTTTCAGGTAGTGGAGAGATCGCTTTAGCCACAAGATTCACTTCCAGGCAATGCAGCGTAAGTTCTCCTGTTCCAGTCACAAAAGGGTATCCTTTAACCTCTATGATGTCTCCTACTTCAAAGAGTTTTTTAACGATATCGTTGTAGTATCCTTCGGGAAGATCATCACGGTTAAAGTATATTTGAACCAATCCCTCTTCATCTTCTATCTTGGCAAAAGCTGCTTTTCCCATGATACGGATAAATTTAAGACGTCCTGTAAGTCGGAAGCTTTTGGTTTCATCTTTTTTCATCTCATCTGTATCGATGTTATGCACATAGGCACATTCATTTAAAAATGTCTTTGAAGGTGTACCCTTTTTGACTTGGTTAGGGTAAGGGTTGATCCCTTTTTCTCTTAGTGTCTCAGTTTTTTTAATACGTTCTTGAATATATTGATTTTCAAATATCAAGGTTTCTCCTATGGTGTAATGTAGTTTAGTCTATCTGTTGGCATTTTTCGCATAATCCTACGATCTTCATTGTATGGTCATGCATTTGGAAATTAAATTTTTGGGCAATTTGTTCTTGTCTTCTTTCTATTGTTTCGTCAAAAAATTCTATGATCTCTCCACATTTGGTGCAGATAAGATGATCATGATGTTTTTTGAGTCCAAGTTCATACTTTTTCCCCTGTGCACCAAAAGAGATGGAGCTTGCGATCCCTGACTCTTCAAGAAGGGTTAATGTACGGTAGACTGTAGCAATACCGATGTTAATATCGGGGTACTCCTTTTTAAGAAGTATATAAATATCTTCAGGGGTAAAATGGTCATCATTGTCATAAAGGAACTTTAAAATAAGTTCTCTTTGTTTCGTGAATTTGAGGTTGTTCTCTTTCAGCAGAGTTTTGAACTTTTCTAAAAGAAGAGGGTAGGTGAGCATGATTAACCTTTAGTGACCTGATACACTTTTATTACGATCAAGATTTTTTTCTACAGTTGTATTATTTTCTGTTTTAATGGCTACTGTACTATTTTTCTCATTAAGATTAGCAACTTCTTTGAGTACTTCTGTTGTATTTGATTTTTTTAAGCCCAGTGTTGCCGGATCAATATTGATAATGCTTGAGCCGGCAGCCTTGAGATAAGGATAAAGTATAGAGTCCTTCACATATTTCCCTAAGTTGTCTTTTACCAGAGTAACATTGGATAGTGCAGTAACGATCAGCGCAAAAATAAGAAAATATTTTCCTCCTCCTGCGATAAAACCAAAAAGTCGGTTAAGAAAACCTAACCCGCTTGCACTTGTAAGTTTGGAAAAGATAGAACCCAAAATAGTTGCACTCAACCATATAATGATAAGGATAGTAAGAAATCCCAAAAGTTTAAGCAGGGCAGTATTTTCCAAATGTAGAAAATTACTGTCAATGAACGTCGCTGCATCTCCTGCAAGACGTGAAGCGAAGTATACACCGCCTACCAGACCTATAAGCCCAAATACTTCTTTAATGAATCCGTTCATAAAACCTTTGATCCCCAAAATAAGTATGATCGCTCCAATAGTAATGTCAAAGTAGTTAAAATCAATCATTGAAAAATTCTCCATATATTTTAATGTTTCCCCATCAGTCTTTTCATTTATTTTGCGTATTGTATCTAAAATCTTTTAGGATCTTTGACTATCGCCCCAAAGCTTTGGACATTTCATCCGGTTTATTGGCATACTGTAAGGCTGCATCTCGAGAGATCTTTCCGTCATTCAGAAATTTCATCAGTGCCTGTGTCTGTGTCTGCATACCTGTATCTCCTTGTCCCAGCTGCATCTGTGAATAGATCTGATGGACTTTGTCTTCACGGATAAGGTTGGAGATCGCATGGTTGGTAAGCAGGATCTCATGTGCAGCGACACGACCTCCCCCGAGTTTTGGTAAAAGTGCCTGTGCGATCACAGCAACCAGTGAAGTAGAGATCATTGCTCTGATCTGTGGTTGTTCATCTCCGGTAAATACATCAATGATACGGTTGATGGTTCCCGGTGCCGAAGAGGTGTGCAGGGTACCAAAGACCAGGTGACCCGTTTCGGCAGCGGTCAGTGCGGCTTCTATGGTCTCCTTGTCCCTCATCTCCCCGATCAGGATGATGTCGGGGTCTTGACGCATGGCATACTTCAGTGCTGTAGCAAAGCTTTTGGTATCTTCACCGACACCTCTGTGTGAGAAGACCGCTTTTTTATTCTGGTGGATGAATTCCACAGGGTCTTCAACAGTTACAATATGTTTTTGTTCATGCAGATTGATCTCATTCAAGAGTGCTGCAAGTGTGGTTGATTTACCTGAACCCGTAGGTCCTGTTACCAGGATGAGTCCTTTTTCTCTTTTGATCAGTTTTTTGAAAACTTCAGGTGCACCCAGATCATCAAGAGAAGGTACTTCAATGGGAATCGTTCTGAATGCCGCTGCAGTGTCTCCCAGGGTGCGATAGTAGTTCGCCCTAAAACGTCCTATCCCCGGAAGAAGGAGTGCAAAATCAAGCTCATCATTCTCTTCAAACTGTTGCTTCTGCTTCTCTGTGATCAGAGAATAAGCCATCTCTTCAATATCTTCTCCTGTAAGTTTAGGAAGGTTTACAGGTTTCAATGCCCCGTCAAGTCTGATCTGCGGTTCTGTACGACTTACAAGGTGAAGGTCTGAAGCACCGTGTGTTACGACACTTTGTAGAAGTTTTTTAATATCGAAAGCGGCCATTTTTATCCTTTGTGTTTTGGTAGTTTTTCAAGGTATTGGGATTCATTATATCCAACTAATATACTATTATCAAATGTAATAACAGGTCGTTTGATCAGCATATTCTCTTTTGCCAGCCATGCCTCTTTTTCTGTATCATTGAGATCCAGTTCTTTGAGTTTCAATGTTCTATACATTGTACCTCTGGTATTAAAAAGAGTTTTTATATCTGTATGCATAAGCCACTTTCTGACAGTTTCCTGACCTACAGGTGTTTCTCTAAAATCTATAAATGTATAAGGTATGTTGTGTGTTTTAAGGTACTTGATCGCTTTTCGTACGCTGTCACAATTTTTGATCCCGTAAATTTTTAACATGGTAATGTTTATTCAATGATCGCCGGTACGATGAAGAAATCATCCTGGCTCTGAGGTGCATGAGAGAGAATATCTTTTGCAATATCATTTGGTTCACGAGGTATATCCTCTCTTAAGGGTGTTCCCCCTTCAAGTGTTGAGAATGCAGCATCCAGATTTTCTGTGTCAAGTTCATTAAGGTTGTCTATATAACCCAGTATTTCTGTGAGCTGTCCCATTACTTCTTCTTTTTTTGAATCTGCAATACGAAGATGAGAGAGTTTTTCAAGTTTTTCTAAAAGTGTGTTGTCAATTTGCATGCTGTCCCTTATCCCCTAAAAAATTGTTTATAGAGATTTAATATATAATGCTATTATTATATATTAATTTGGTTTAAGATATAACTACATATAAAAAGTTTACAAGGATATAGCAATGATGCCACAGATAGATATGAGTTCTCCTGAGTTTTTGGAAGAATTGGAAAAAACGAAGATCTTTACAGATAAAGTATGTAAACAGTTTGGTTGGGAGTATCATCCTATGGAAGATGTCAATGAAGGGGTTACTTTAGGATTGGCAAGAAACAAAGCGCTGTACGGAAAACGTTTTTGTCCCTGCTTCATGGTAGAGCCTGATGAGAACAAACCGGGAAAATTTAAAAGTGTAGATAACAGGGTTTGTCCCTGCAAACCGGCAATAGAAGAGGAGGTACCCAATGAAGGAAAATGCCATTGCGGTATTTTCTGTACACCAGAGTATGTTGCAGAAAACAGTATAAAATAAATTAGGTATAATACGCGACAATTTTTACGTCAAAAGGGAAAAAATGCAAGAATTATTGGCAAAAGACAATATTCAG
This sequence comes from Sulfurovum sp., assembly GCA_026990595.1. Taxonomy (GTDB): domain Bacteria; phylum Campylobacterota; class Campylobacteria; order Campylobacterales; family Sulfurovaceae; genus Sulfurovum. The sequence continues at coordinate 33,241 of JALXCZ010000032.1, read as the reverse complement.
TCAGAAGAGTTGGAAGTGCTTTTGAAAGCAAGAGAAGAAGGGAAAGTAGACTTTCTCTTGGTAGATGTAAGAGAACAGATGGAGTATGATGCCGGACATGTCAAAGGCATTGATATGCTTAGACCCACTTCTACTTTTCAAAACTGGGCACAGATACTGTTTGATGAAGCCAAAGACAAGACCATTGTTTTTACCTGTCGTACAGGGGCAAGAAGCGCCCAGGTACAACATGTATTTAAAAGCAACGGACACAGTAGAGCCATCAATCATGCCGGCGGTATTGTCTCTTACCGTGGTGAAATCGAAAGATAACAATGAATGTCATTGATCTCTTTTTAAAACTCTTAAGTTTTGAATCAGTTACTCCGGATGATGCAGGATCCTTAAAATTTATTGAGGCATATCTTGATGAATTTGAAGCAATATATGTAAATAAGGAGGGGGTGAAGAATCTTTTTTTAACCAAAAAATTCTCTGAAGGTTCCCATCTCTGTTTTGCGGGGCATGTCGATGTCGTACCAGCCGGTGATGGATGGCAGACCGATCCTTTTGTTCCTGTGATCAAAGAGGGAAAGATCTATGCACGTGGCACCCAGGATATGAAAAGCGGTGTAGCAGCTTTTGTACAGGCAGTCAAAGATACAGATCATTTTGAAGGAAGACTCTCCATACTCCTTACTTCTGATGAAGAAGGCGATGCAACTTACGGTACACAGATCATGCTGGAGCATCTTAAGAAGATCGATCTTTTGCCTGAGAGCTGTATTGTTGCCGAACCAACATGTGAAAAGGTCTTTGGAGATGCTATTAAAGTAGGACGCAGAGGTTCGATCAATGGTATGATAGAAAAACACGGAAAGCAGGGGCATGCAGCATACCCGGAAAAGGCGAAGAATCCTATTCACAAAGTCTCACAGGTGTTGTCTTCAATGGCAGGTGTTGATCTGGATGAAGGTGATGCCTATTTTGCTCCAAGCCAGTTTGTCATTACAGATATCCGTGCAGGCATGGAAGTGACCAATGTGACCCCGGGAAAACTTAAAATGATGTTCAATGTAAGAAATTCCACCAAGACCTCCCTTGAAGATGTGAAACATTTTGTGCACCGCTATTTTAACGGAATGGACTATGATCTGACTCTGAGTCAATCAGCTAAACCGTTTATGACCGATGCAAACAGTCCTGTCGTGTATGCGATAGACAAAAGTATTCAAAAAATATGTGGGATAACCCCTAAACACTCTACTGCAGGGGGTACAAGTGATGCACGTTTTATTGCCGCTTACGGCATAGATGTGATAGAATTTGGTGTGATCAATGATACGATCCATGCACCTAATGAATGTACGTCCATTAAAGAGGTAGAAGAACTCCGCCGTGTCTTTAAAGATACCATAACACACTTCAATGTATAAGGAGTTTATATGAAAAAACTATTCACTATTCTTTTGTTGTTTGTAAGTACACAGCTTTTTGCCGATATTGCATGGCAAAAAGACCTTACTGGTGCATTTGATCTGGCAAAGAAAGAGAACAAAGTGGTCATGCTTATGGTTGAAGGTAAACATTGCAGGTGGTGTAAGAAAATGAAGCACCGGACTTTGGCAGATGAAAATGTCAGTAAGAGACTTGAGCCTTATATTGCAGTAAAGATCATGCGTGAAGAGGCGGACAATATGCAGGATCTGCCTATGGTAAACGGTGTACCGACGATTTTTTTTATGACTGCCGAGAAAAAAGTAATTGAGAGTGTTGTAGGGTACTTTAATGTAGAAGATTTCCTGAGTTATATTGATGATGTAGAGAAAAAAGTACCTCTGAAAAAAAAGAGTGAACCACTGACACTGCAATGGTTTGATGACATAGATGAAGCCTTTGCAGAGGCAAAAAATGCACATAAAAAAGTGATGGTACTGGTGGAAGATGAAGCATGCAGATGGTGTAAGAAGATGAAAGCAGATGCCCTTTCAAATGAAGCTGTCAAAGAAAAGCTCAATGCGTATGTCCTGCTTAAAATAGACAGGATAGACCAGGAAGATATGGAAGCACTTGAAGGACTGAGAGGTCCTATTCCGAGTTTTCATCTGTTTGACACACAAAAGAAAGCACTTGATGCACTTGCAGGATATTACGATACTGACCATTTTTTGGGCTATCTTAACGAGCTTTCCCAGGAGTATAAATAGTGTTCAGACGACCTCATTTCAGAGAGTATGTCATGGCAAGGCTGGTAACTGTTGCGGCAATGGTCTTTCTGATCTTTAGTATCTTTTTTGTTCTTTTTATTAAAGATACAAAGGTGGCACTCATTGCCATCGGTTTGTTGGCTCTAGCATTCACTGTTTTTATTTTTGCTATTTACCGGGGAGCAAAGCGTATGCAAAAAGAGCTTATGACCATCAATACCTATTTGAAAAATTTGGAAAAGATAGATAAAATAGACTACGAGACACGTTTTTTTACCAAAGAGTTCGAAGATGTCAACCAGAATCTTATGAAGGTACTTAAAGGTGCGAAAAAAAGAGAAGATATCAAACAGCGATATAATGCAAAACTCAAACTTAAAAACCGCCAACGTGCAGATATGCTTTCGGCCATTGCTCATGAATTCCGTAATCCTATTGCCTCCATTATGGGCTATTCTCAAACATTGCATGAAGATCCCCAGATACCTGCTGAGCTTAGAGAGAAGTTTTTGGAGAAGATATATAACAATGGAAACAAGATCGAATCGCTTCTGAGTCGTCTTATTTTATGGAACAAATTTGAAAGCGGAGAAGCTACACTCCATAAAAGCTCTTTTGATATCTATACCCTTGTTCAGGAGGTCATACGCTCGCTTCAAGAGAAGTACAAGACAAGAGAGATAGCGCTGCAAGGGCAATCAATGACAGTAGAAGCAGATCGAACACTGATGGAGGTGGTACTTAAGAACCTTCTGGAGAATGCACTGAAATATTCCAAAGAAGAGGTGATGGTACGCATAGAGGATGGAACTGTCTCTGTCACAGACAAAGGGGTAGGTATCAGTAGCAAAGACATTGACAAAGTCACTAAGAAGTTTTACCGTTCAGGGACACACAACTGGGACAACTCCATGGGACTGGGGCTCTCCATCGTTAAAACGATCCTCTCTTTGCACAAAAGTAAACTTGAAATAAAAAGTAAAGTAGATGAGGGATCTACTTTTTCGTTTAAATTATAAAGGATAAATGATGGTTAAAAAAACAATCATACTATTATTAAGCACAGTATTATATTTAAGTGCAGCAGATAAGAATACAACCATACTTCATAGTGATGATGTAGAGGTAACCTATAAAGGTAAACCAATGGTTATTTCAAGAGAAATGGATTCTCGCTGTAGAGATGTTGCGTTTAATGGTGAGACTTTTTGGAGTCAGGATTTTCCTAAAAAAAGTGTTCCCTCTTTTTGTAAAAAAACATTTATTACAACTGCAGGAATGATCTCCCCTATGCATACATATGAAGGTATTGAAACATTTGGAGAAGTAGAAGTATTGGATTTTATTGAAGAGGCACAGGAGGACACCACAATGATGCTTATCGATACCAGAAAGCCGAACTGGTACCATGCCCGTACAATCCCTACAGCGGTAAATATCCCATTTTTTTATCTAGATAATCCTAAAAAATATCCTAAAGAATTTGTACATACTTTAAAACTTTTAAATATTCAAAAAATAGCAAAGGGAAAGTATGATTTCTCTCATGCAAAGATACTGCTGCTTTTTTGTAATGCTACATGGTGTCTTCAGTCTACAAAAATGATTGATGCCTTGGTGTCAATGGGTTACCCACATAAGAAATTGAAATGGTATAGAGGAGGTCTTCAGGCATGGCTGAATGTTAGCCTGACCACGGTAACAGGAAATTGATATTTTTAGATAAACGCCAATATAAGCGTTTATCTCATATTAAAACTTATAGGTTGCCTGAATACTTAAAAGGTTTCCTGTATGATCCAACACTTTTTGTGCTTTGGCATTGCCCGGAGCATCTGCATCCCTAAAGGCATAGTTTACGTCTATTCTTGTAGGACCTTTGAAATGATAAGAGAGTCCAAGGGTAGTTGTTTTAAATTTTCTCTCACCTGTTGTGGAATTAGTGAGACGATTCAAATAATCATATCGTACCATCGCTTCCCACTTTTTAGGTATAAAGAAATATTGCAGATTCACATATCCTCCATCTGCTTCATTGTTTTTATCTGCTGCAATCTGGTATTCCCAGTTTACACTATAGGGATCATGATCTACATCTTTTGCACCATTATATATCATTCCTTTGGCTTTGATATACTCTGCACCTACACGTAAACCATTACGAAAATAGTTAAAGCCAACGCCATAACGCTCTCTTGTATAGTCTTTATTGTTGAGTTGTCTTTTCCCATTTTGGTACCATACGAACCCTTTGAGTGATTGTGTGTAATAGCCTTTTCCTTTTCCAAAAAGATACTCAGCAGCGAGGTACCCATAATAGGTTGGGGTACCTGAAGCATTGGAGGAACTCATTCCCGTACCACTACCTATCATTCCTGCCCATGTCAACATGGTTTTATTTGCTATTTTGAAAGTATGAAAAAGTTCTATACCTCTATCTCGATAGGCACCTACAGATTCTTCTGGAGCTGCCTGAAAAAGACCTGGTTTGATCTCTTTTGCATTGTTAGGTAAAAAACGCTCTAGTAAAAGCTGTGATTCTGCTGTAGAAAAATTTCTGTAAGTAGAAGCGAATACAGCTCTTAATCCTTCTTCACTTCCTGGATATTTGAACTGTCCCAGTCTGATATTAAAATAGGGAATACCTCTATAGGTAATAGATGCATCGGTAAGGTAGTTGTTAGATGCATGTCCTGCTGGTTTGGTGATACCATCTTCTCCAAACTCTGTCATAAAGAAATAATCAAATGTATTCTCTTTATCGATCATCCCACGTACAGCTAGACGTGCACGGTTGACTTCAAATCCTGATTGAGAATTTAAATTGGGAGGTAACATAGAAAATGGTGTTAAATTCAAGCCTGATTTTGGACCTGCCCCCGGGATAAAAATATCTCCATAGTTGTTTTGATACCCTGTCTGAATAAAACCCCATAAATGCGGCTTATTATTATGGTTTTCTATCTTTTTACCATCTTTTTTAATAAATGAAGGTTGCGTTCCCGCGATAGAGAGCCAATCTGCAGCATGTAAGCTCATAGAAAGGGCAGACACAGCTAACAATGATAGAACGATTTTATTTTTATGTATTGATTTCATTCTTTTTTCCTTATTTTATTTTTTATCTCCGCGAATTGCATCTACATCTAGACCAAACTGTTTGAAATTACTGCGTACAGAGTGTGTCTCTTTCAACACTTTAGAGTTGTAGTAACCCATTTTGCTTGAGGGATAGAGTCTTTTTTGCAAGTTGAAATCAGCATGTGGCTGCGCATCAACATACAGCATAATATCTGCCGCTTCCTGATCTTTGAGTGTTCCACCCTGACCAAGCGGCATATTTGACTGAACCCATGCCGCACCTTTATTAAGTTTGCTCATACCTGCACCCGTATTGTACGCCAGCCACTCCCCTTTGCCATTTTTACCCCAAAGCGGAGGGAATGTTCCCATGCCGGCACCATTTTCCCCGTGACACGATGCACATTTTGCCTCGTAAAGCTTTTTACCATTTATATAGTTTGCATGGGTTGCTTTTTTCTGGATTTTTGCAAAATGCTTAGCACCATGCATCCATCGTTCTGAATTTAACGGACTGCAAGGCATTTTTGGATTCATTTTCATAGACATACCTTCTGAAAGCCATGTTACATAGGCAGCCATAGCAACAGAGGCCTTTGTATCAATGATAGGACGCTTACCATTCATACTTCTCATAAAACAGTTGTTGATCCTGTCCTGCAGTGTTTGTACTGATTTTTCTCTTTTTGAATAGGCAGGGAAAGCTGTCGCTGTTCCTATGAATGTAGCGATCCCCGGTGCAGTACCAGGTTTTCCATCTGCACCGCGCAGGTGACAACTGATACATTTTAAATTATCACCTACCATATCTTTTGTAAGCGGATGCGTATCGGTATGCATTAAAATATCTTCACCAAGCTTTACCATCTTGCCGACTTCACCGGCAGGATACGTTTTAGGTGCTGCCGTCGGTGTCTGAGCCATTGCATTTGTCCCCATAACTAAAAGTACGATTGCACTCAGTGAAAGTTTTGTTAGATTTGTTTTCATTTTATTCTCCTTCAAATGAATATATTTATAGTAACAATAGCTACGTAACTTTTGCGTAAGTAAAAAAGAGTTATAAAAATCTATAGGAGAAGCGAGAGCCTTGAGAGAGTTGTGTTTCTACAGAGACTTCAATACCGTTTTTATCACATATGTGTTTTACAATACTCAGCCCGATACCAAAGCCACCTTGAATGACATCCTCACGTGCATAACGTTCAAATATCTTTTTGGTATCTCTGATACCGACACCCTGATCTTGAACACTGAAGATGATATGGTCGGCTTCTTTATAGAGCCTAATGATTATTTTTGTTTTTTTTGGACTGTATTTGATGGCATTTGAGATGGTGTTGTCTATGATTCTTTGAAGTTCTATACGGTTTATATTCAATGATAGATTATCTATAATCTCTTTTTCTATGTCAATATCTTTTATACGTGCAAGGTCAGAAAAAACTTCAATGCGGTTTTGCAAAAAATGTGAAAAATTTAAATGTTCTGCTTTATACTCTACATGTGTATGTTTGATGTGGTACTCTATATCTTCATAAATCAAGATCATACTCTGCATACTATTATAAAGACGTCGCAGTACTTTACTCTCTTCTTTTGAGCGTAAAAACTCCAAATTAAGCTGCATCACTCCCAAAGGCGTTTTAAGTTCATGCATTGCATCATTGAAAAAGACAGTAAGGTATCGATTGGCTTTTTCAAGTGGACGCAGGCTGATCTTTACAAAAAAGAGTGTCATAAAAAAGATAATGGCTCCCAAGAAAAGCGCTGCAATAAATGCTTTTGTATAAATGTTCTTATAGGAAAAACTTTTGGCAATGGTAAGTTCTTTTGCCTGAAGTCTGTTGGTGCTTAAAAGAACGTTTTTACTAAGTATGTTTTCTTGCATTTTATTGGCTGCAATATTTTCACACATTGATTCATCTGTAGCAAAAAGAATTTTACGGTTCTTTCCATAAAGACATGAAGTATAGAACAAAGAACGGGGAAAATGAAAGATATGCTTGTTTGTACGAGAAAAATCATAAATACTCTTCTCTACACCATAGGCATAATGTTCCAAATTTTGCATTTGTGTCTGTTTGTAGCTCTTCTTTTCCACCGATATATAAAAAAAGGCAGGAATACTGACCACGAAGATAATCAGCATAGAGTAAAAAAATGCCAGTGTATAGATATACCGTTTATCTTTTTTTATCAATTTTGTACCCAAACCCTTTTTTACTGACAATGAATTCAGCATACGTTTTATCACGAATTTTTTTAATGCACATACGGATATCTGCTTCAGTGACCATTTTCTCTTCCCATACATCTTCCCACAGCTGTTTTGTTGAAACATACTGATCTAGATGTGTAATCAAATAATCAAGAACATTTTTTTCTTTTGGTGTGATTGCAACAACATCCTCTTTATACAAAAGTTTTCCTTTTGTGAGGTTATAGCTATACGCGTTATTGAGTGCCAAATACTCATCATTTGAGTGGAGATAAAAAAGCTTCAGTACCTGTTCAACACGGTACTTTAACTCTTGTGCCGCAAATGGTTTGCGAATGTAATCATTGCACCCGAGTTCATAGCCTATGCTTAGGTTATCAATATCTGTTAAAGATGTTATGAAGATTACTGGTGTATCATCTTTGTGTTCTCTGAGCATCTTCACAATCTCATAACCGCTTTTCCCTGGTACACGAATGTCTAAAAGTAGCAAATGATATTTTTTAAAATGGAGTGCATCAACCACTTCATCACCATTTTCAAAACTCTCTACGCTGTAGTTTAAAGATTCTAAATACTCTTGTATCGTCTCTTTGTAACTGACATCATCTTCTAAAAGCAATATTTTCATTGAATGATCACTCCAGAATTGTTGATTTCCTGAGTGATCACTTCATCATGTGTATTAAGTATGAGTGGTGTACTGTTTTCAAATACAACAATAAAATAGCCTAGATTTTGATTTTCAAAATTTTTGATACTGAAATAAGAAAATGCATATTTATCTTGTGTAAAGTACCCATAACTCTGAAGATTTTTTAAATCTGAATTTTTTAAACTTTGAAAACTATGTTTATTATAGCTGTCATTGACTAGAACAAATTTATTAAAAACAATAGGATGATGCTGTAGTGTTGTCGCAATATTAAGATATTTCTTATTAAGAAGTATGAGCAGTGCGTAACCGTGCTCTGCAAGTGTTTTTCTCAAGTGTTCAAAGTTCTCTATTACTTCGATAGAACCTTCAAAAGAACCATTTTTCATAATGGGAGAGATAGCTTTAATATTTAACCGCTTACCAACCTCAATAGATACTAAAGGTTTTTTACGTTCTTTGACTAGAACCAACCCTTTACGAAAAGATGCAAGTGGAACATCTTTGATAGAATAATCCCAGCTTCTTAGGTAGGTATGCAGGTTTTTATCATGCACCTGTACTTCAAAACTGTAACCCTGCAACTTTTTCAAGCTTTCAATCTTTTGGCTGATAATCTCAAATGCTTTTTTTCTGTTATTCTTGTAAAAAGCTTCTAAAAATGTTTTGTCTTGAGAAAGAAGTAAAGAAAGAGAGAGGGCATGCTGCTGCTCTTCTTCTAGTAGATTTCTTGTTAAAAAAAGTGCATTATCTAGTGACTGTACGGTCTCTTTTTGCGCATAGGACTGTTTTAATGTGTAGACAAAATAGAAGGAAAAAAAGAGAACTAGAACTGTAAAAATAAAAACAATTTTATCAATTTTAGCTGTTAGTTTGTCAAATATACTCAATTTTATATGCTTCTTTGTTTTAATTTTATTATAGCATATTAAAAATTGTGCTCTTAACATTAAGAGCGAGTAAATTTAAGTATTTTTCTGTGTGACATTCTGAAGTTGAAGTTATAGAAATAATACTCACTAAATCATTATTTCTTCTTACTCTTTTCATTTCCGATATAACTATGATGTATAGATCAATTTTTCATTGATATTTCCATCTACTATCTCCACATAACGCATCGGATACATATCCATATCCAATGGTCTGATGAATCCTCTTGTAACGATCACTTTTGTTTTGTTGATAGTGGTAACAGAGTCTATATGTTTGTGTCCTGAGAGTGTCAGGATAAGGTTGTCAAATTTGAAAAGACGCTTTTGTACTTCGTTTGTATTGTTGAGTACATATTTATGTATGTCCTTTGGGTCTGTCCCTTTCCAGTAGTTGGTGTAGGGATGGTGGTTGAGAATCACGGTAGGCTTCCCTTTTTTAAGGATATTTTCTGCGAACTTTATGGTCTCTTCCGTGTACAGACCGTTATTTGCACCCTCAATACAACTGTCCAGTCCCAGAAAAGCAACTCCTTTTGTCTCAAGTACCCAGTCCTTTCCTTGGACGTTAAGTGTTTTGTCTGACATAAAAAGTCTCTTGAATTCATCCAGATGGATGGCATCGTCAGGATCAGGGTGAGCCTCCTTGTTGCCTCTGACATGGTAGGTAGAGCAGTGAAGTTTGTCTATGATCTTTTTGTAAACTAAGGCATCACCATTCCCCTTCACATTATTATTAAAATTATCCCCACCAAATACAACAAAGTCAAGTGCCTTGTAATGCTTGTTGATATGCTCCACCATAAGCTCCATTGCCTCTACACTCTCGTCATTACCCAAATCCATATGCGAATCGGTAATATGGATGAACTTTAGACTCTGTTGATTCTCAGTATCTTTTGCTTCTGCCAAAAAGGGCATACTGCCTAGTGCTGCAGCACTTTTAAGAAAATCTCTTCTTGATACCTTTTTCATTTTCCACCTTTTTCATTTAATAGATTATTTTAGATAATAGCATGAAAGTGTAAATATAATATAAAAAATTATTAGTTTTTTTTATTTTAATAAAAAACTTAAGCCTTATGATAGGCTTAATCTCGTAGCATTAATATTATGAAACGATTTAACAAGATCTCTCTTTGGGTCATTTTTTTTGTACTGATGTTGTTGCTTGCTTCTGTTTTTTTCTTTCTGAATCAGAGTAAAGAGGACAGATTGGCGAATTTGGGTGATCATGTGGTAAGCAACTTCAGAGCAGGACTCACCTATGAGATGGCAGATCTTCTCTCTTTCTCTATGGCACTCTCTGAAGATGGAGAGCTGAAAAATGCTCTTATAGCAGAGGATGAAAGTAAAGGATATGGTATTCTCAGTAAGATCACGGAGCGTTTTAAAAAATATACCCATTTGAAGTCATTGCGTATACAGGTATTGACACCGGATTTTTTTATTTTTGCCCGCAGCTGGAATGAAGGATTTGAAGGAATGCCTATCTGGTGGTTCAGAGATGATCTTCAAAAGTTAAAATCAAGAAAACAGCCTAAAGTAGGTATGGAGGTAGGCAGGCTACTAACCTTTAAAGCAACGATCCCCATCCGCAGCGGAGGAAAACTTCTTGGCTATCTGGAAGTCATTAAATTTGTAGACGAATTTGCTTCAAAGCTGCATAAAAAAGGTATAGAACTTTTTGCTCTCATGGATGAACAGTATCTCAACAAAGCCGTACTCATGCGAGACTTTCCGAGATTGCATGATGATGTGATCGTAAATCGTAATTTTAATCATATGCTTAAACCGAAGATCGCATTGCTTGATTGGGATGTGCTTGAGAGTAAAAGTTATCTTTATCAGGATAAAAGACTTTATCTACTTGAACCAATGTATAACGGGGAAGGAAAAAAGATAGGCAGCTATCTGCTTACACTTTCTGATGAAGCATTGCATCGGTATGAAAAAGCCAACCAGGGTGTTTCATTTTTCACCCAGTTCTCCGATGAAGACATAGAAGAGGTTGTGGCATCATGGGAATATCCCTATGGCAGTTTTAGAAGCGGATATGATAAGGACCTGATAGCACTTTTGCCAAAATTAAAAAAAGAAGACAAGCGTGCACTGGAATCTGAAGCAAAAGAGATATTAAAAGAATACAGCAAGGATGAACTCATTGATATCATTCTTTCCAATAAACATAATGAAAAAAAGGTTGGAGTCATACAATGAAAATACTTATTCTGGAAGATGAATCTATGTTGGCATTGAGCATGCAGGAGTTTTTGGAAGATTGTGGATATGATGTTGATTGTTTTTCACATTCAGAACGGGCATATGATGCTGTGTATGAGAATATCTATGATCTGTTACTTTTGGATGTCAAGGTCTTAGGAGAAAAAAATGGTTTTGAGATGCTTGAGGCACTGCGGAAAGAGGGAGTAAAACTACCGGCTATTTTTATTACTTCTTTAACCCAGATCGATGATTTAAGCAGAGGGTATGAATGTGGAGCCTGCGACTATATTCGTAAACCTTTTGATCTTGCTGAGCTCAAGTTGCGTGTAGAGCAGGCGATCAAAACATATTGTTTCTCTACAGCAGATGAACATCTGTCTCTGCCTTTTGGGTACAGCTATGATGTGAAAAATATGAAACTCTCTTTTGAAGAAGAGGAGATCATGCTTGCCAAAACAGAAGCGAAGATACTTGAACTGCTTATCAAACAAAGAGGCAATGTGGTAAGTTATGAGATGTTCTGGGAAGAAGTATGGGGTGAATGGATCGATCCTACAAATATTCGGGTACAGGTGGGTACTTTACGTAAAAAACTCAAAAAGGATTTTATCAAAAATATTCGTGGAGTGGGGTACAGTATTGATTTTTGATGTTAAAAAATTTGCCCGAAAATATGCCATGATTTATACGGCAGTCTTGGCTGTTCTGCTCATTGTGCCGTTGGTAACTTATATCTTTTTGCTTTTACAGATAGATGAGGCAAAGGTAAAACTCTCTTTGGAATTGCAGGCAAAGAAGATCATTGCTTCCATGCAACACTACAAAAGCAGTGACAAGGTATATCATTTCCCACGTTTTAAAGAGTATCGGTCTGCCCTGCTTGACAGTAGTGACAAACAGATATTCTCTACTTTGGATTTCGAGCCCCAATCTTTTATTTCCGGATATCATAAAGAAGAGAATAAATACTATTATATCTATCCGCTTCCTCAAGGGTATTATTTTGGTGCAAGTAAATTACTGGTAGAAACGGTACATACCGCAAGCAAAATCTATCTTTTTGCTTTTTCCGTAATGATTGCTATTGTGATCGCACTTTTTCTTTTTTCCTGGCTATTGCTGCGTAATTTCTCTGCGCCTTTTGAGAGGCTTAACCGGCAGTTGGATAATTTCATTAAAGACTCGATGCATGAGATCAATACCCCTTTAAGTATCATCAACCTCAATGCGGATCTTTTTGCCAATAAGTATGGAGAGAATAAATATCTGTATCGTATAAAATCTGCTTCCAAAACTTTGGCAACGATCTACAATGATATGGATTATCTCATCAAACAAGGACGCGTAGAACATAAGAAAGAACGTATGGATATGAGTGCGTTCATCCAAAAAAGAGTAGATTATTTCCAAGAAGTTGCAAATCTGAAACATATTGATCTACAGGTTTCTATAGAAGAGAATATCCATTATCTCTGTTCTGGCACAAAGCTACAGCGTATAGCAGACAACACGATTTCCAATGCGATCAAATACAGCCACGATCATAGTACAGTCGAGATTGTCTTAAAAAGTGTTGACGGAGGTATTGTCTTTGAGGTCAAAGACCATGGGGTCGGCATAGAAAATACGCAGAAGATCTTTTCACGATACTATAGAGAAGATGAAGCCAAAGGAGGCTTTGGTATCGGACTGAATATCGTTAAACAGATCATAGATGAAGAGGGCATTACGTTACATGTGGACTCTTCTCTCGGGAAAGGTACAACTTTTACATATACTTTTTTAATAAAATAATTATTCATAATAATTAAATATTCGGAAATTTTACACTTTCTTTACACTTCTTTGTTAAGATGCTTCTTGAAACCAAATAAAAACGGTAAAAAGAAAAGGAGTGTGAATGCAAAGAAAGATCAAACTCATCACAACTACAGTGATGTTAAGTACAGTAGCATCATTTGTGAATGCTGCAGATTTGACCAAAGCATATGAAATGCCTGATGCCAGCAAGATGATAAAAAAAGATGCCCTTGCAAAACCGACGAAATATATAATGCCCAAAGGGTGTATCTCTACGGATGCGGAGGTGATTGCAAGAGGGGAGTATATTTTCCATAATCTTAACGGTAAAAAAGCAAAAAAAGCACCACCTAAAGGGTTGGCAAAATTCATAGAGAAAAAAGGCAAAGACGGAAAAGTCATAAAGAAGCCTAAACAGTACGGTAACTGTGTAGCTTGTCATAACATAGACGGTGCTAAAGGTGCAGGGAATATCGGTCCGGATCTTACAGGATACAAGGAAAAGTTCATCAATACCAAGACCAGAGACAATCAGTTTGTATTCCAAAAGATTGCTGACGCGAGGATAGACAATCCTCAAACCCATATGACGATCAATCTTACGACAAAACTTTTTACAGAACGTGAGATCTGTGATATTGCATCGTATATTGTTGCTGAAAAGAAAAAATAAAAAAGTAAAAAAGGAAAAGAAGAATGAAAAGAAGAAGTTTTATGAAAAGTATGATGGCAGCTTCAGCAGTAGCTGCTGCTCCTATGGCTCTAATGGCAAAAGAGGATGCACCTAAAGCAAAAAAGAAAGGACCAAACGACATGACCTATGATGCTGCAGTGGCAGCAATTACAGGCGGTAAAGAGGTTAAAGACAGTGATAAAATAAAATTAACAGTGCCTGAGATCGCAGAGAATGGTGCCGTTGTACCTGTAAAGGTTGAAGTGGATCACCCGATGGAAGAGAACAATTATGTCAAAGCGATCCATATTCTGAATACGAAGAACGGTAATGCAAGATGTGTCGATGTCATGCTGACTCCGGCAAATGCCAAAGGCTATTTTGCCACACGTGTAAAACTTGGTGGAACACAGGAGGTTGTAGGTCTGGTTGAACTTAGTGACGGTACATTCATTAAAGCAGCTAAAAGTATTAAAGTAACAATCGGTGGATGTGGTTGATCTTGGATCGATTGTGTCACCAGAAGCAGAAAAAACAATATTAAATAAAGGATAAAAAATGGCAGAAACCGAAGCACGAAAATCAATGATAAAAATCAAACCTAAGAAGTATAAAACAGGTGATATCGTAAAAGTAGATTTTATTGTGATACACCCTATGGATACGGGTATGAAAAAAGATAAAAAAACGGGTGAGATCAAACCGGCGCACTATATAGATAACATTACATTCAGTTTTGACGGTAAACCTTTCACAACAATGAAAGTATGGGAGACAGTTTCAACAAATCCATATTTCTCAGTGAACTTCAAAGTTCCCGGAAAAGGTAAGATCACAGTAGATTATACAGATAATACAGGTGAGAAGAACTCCAAGAGTAAGAAACTTAAGCCAAAGGATTAAAAATGAAACGAATCATACTTCCGATTGCTCTTTTGGTAACCATGGCAAGTGCGGGTGAGCAATTTGCCATGAGTGATGCCGATAGAGCAATGTACAAGGAAATGCTGGAGAACAATCCTGCTGATATTTATGTAGAAGAGGGTGGAGAACTGTTTGAAAAACTTGGTGATGAGGCAGCACTGGCAAAATTTTTGGGTGTATCTGAAAAAGAGTTGCCCAAAACGATCGCTGGTTTTCCCAAATATGTGAAAAGTCTTGGTAATGTCGTTGGACTTGATCAGGTGGTGCAGGCCATGCAGGTGGAGCAGGGTAAAGAAAAATTCAAGCTTAAAAGTGCGAAAATGTTTTCCATACTGGCCTACGTGAAATCTTTAGCCAATGATGAAGTTGCAAATATTGATCTAAGTGAACCGCATGAAAAAGCCTCTTATGATCTTGGTAAAAAAACATTTGAAACTGCCAGAGGAGGAAGAGGGCTTTCTTGTAATTCATGTCATAGTAAAGATATTGTGGGTATGGTACTTCGGACACAGCCTCTTCCTGATCTTGGTGAGGCCGGCTCAGGTGCGACCTGGCCTGCATACAGGATGACAAAATCAAGTTTGAGAACATTGCAAAGAAGATTTCAGGGATGCATGAAGAATGCATTGCTGAAAGTGATCCCTATAGGTTCAAAAGAGATGGTAGGTCTTGAAGTTTATATCTCCAAACTTGCTCAAGAGAAGAAAAAACCTATAGCAATTCCCGGTTTAAAAAGATAAGGAGGAAGAAAATGGATATTAATAGACGAGATTTCCTTCAGATCGCAGCAGCCTTAGGATTACTGGGAGCAACAGGAGGTACTAACCTTTTTGCAGGAGAAGCAGCCAAAGAGCGCATTAAAAAACTGAGTTTTTCTGATATTGTGGATTTTGAAGCCAAAGGAAAAGCAACGCTACTTCATATCTGTGATATGCATGCGCATATTAAACCACTTTACTGGAGAGAACCATCCACGCTGATCTCTGCAAAAAATTTGGTAGGAACCCCCGGGTTTATCTGTGGAGACAGTTTTGAGAGTTATTACGGAATCGAATCTGGGTCATTGGATCAATATTTCGATACCTACAATAATTTTGAGGCTCTTGCGGAAAAATTTGGCAAGATGGGTGGTGTTGCACATATGAAACCTATTATAGATCATGTGAAAAAAGAAAGAGGGGCAGAAAATGTTCTTTTACTTGATTCGGGTGATACATGGCAGGGTACGGCAGTTGCGCTTAAAACAAAGGGTGAAGCCATTGTGGATGCTCAAAATTATTTGGGTGTAGATGTGATGGTGGGACACTGGGAATTTACTTATGGTAAAGAACGTGTAATGGAACTTATCAAGATGCTTAAAGGTGAATTTATTTCCCAAAATGTGATTGACAATGATCCTTTCTCAGATAATTTTGAAGAGTTGATCTTTCCCCCGTATACCATTAAAGAAGTGGGTGGGGTGAAGATCGGTATCATCGGACAGTCATTCCCGTTCACTTCCACTGCAAATCCAAAGAGATTCACCGAAGGATGGAGTTTTGCACTTAGACATGAGTCTTTACAAGGTTTCATAGATGAACTTCGCAGCAAGAAAAAAGTGGACTGTGTCGTTGTGCTCAGCCATGACGGTTTTTCTGTAGATCAGGAACTGGCAAAGAAAGTTAAAGGTGTTGACTTTATTTTAAGTGGACATACACATGATCCAAGTCCTAAACCGATCATTGTCAATGATACGGTTATCTTGATCGCGGGAAGTCATGGTAAGTATGTGGGTAGACTGGATCTTGATATTAAAAATAAAAAAGTTGTGGACTACAGCTTTAAATTGATGCCTGTTACCTCAAACCTCATTCCTGCCGACAAAGCCGGAGAAGTATTGGTAGATAAAGCCTATGCCCCTTTTGACAAAGAGCTCAATGAAGTATTGGGTACGACCAAAGGACTTCTTTACAAAAGAGATACTTTCTACTCAACATTTGATGCACTGATAGGTCAGGCGATACAGGCTGAGATGGGAAGTGACATTGTCTTCACCCCCGGATACAGATGGGGAACAACACTTCTCCCAGGAGACAAGATCCTTAAAGACAATGTATATGAGATGACAGCTATTACGTATCCTGAAGTCTATACATTTGATCTTAAAGGTGAAGTGATTGCAAATCTTATGGAAGATATAGCCGATAATGTCTTTAATGAAAATCCGTTACTGCAACAGGGTGGAGATATGAGTCGTTTGACAGGCGCAAGCTACAGTATTAAGATCTCAGCTCCTTCAGGTAAACGGATCTCAGATTTTAAAATAGGAGGTAAACCGATTGATCGTAAAAAGACTTACAAAGTTTCATCATGGGGAGGAAATCTGCAAAATGCAGGGGAAAATCTGGATGAAAAGAAAATAAGAGCTGTCTATGAAGTGGTCAGTGATTATATTCGTAAACAAAAAGTGGTTGATATTTCAATGACATCGAATGTAAAAGTATTGGATTATGATTGCGGATGTCCGCAAAAAGGTGCCAAGTGCTAATACTGTAACCGTGCTTCATCCCTGTTTGTCCAAAAAGAAAGGATGAAGCACTTTTGGCCGTGATATAATATCACTTTTAAATTATAGCAAAAGATTATCTTTTTATAAAGATATACAAATAAAAGAAGGAAATAATATGAACAAGGGAATAATAAAATTAAGTATGACAACTGCTTTGTTGATGGGGACAGCAGCAATGGCAGGTGGAGATATAGAACCTGTAGAGCCGGTAACACATACAGATGCACCGGTTAAAGCGGTAGATTGGAGCAGTAAACATAAATTCTTTGGTTTTGCACAGATCGGTGTTGCTTTTGGTGACGGTGCAGTAAAAAATTCCCAAAAAGGGGATTATAAATTTCAAGCAGACCGTGTCCGTTTAGGCTGGAAATATTTTTCAGGTCCTTTAGCAGCGAAAGTCTTTCTTGATTTTGCCAAAGACGGTTCAGATAAGAATGGTTTGGGTGTACCAGAGCTGATCAAAGATGCATTTATCGCCTATAAATTTGATGATGCCATGGTAGTGAAAGCCGGTGTGATCAAGACACCGGTGGGTATGGGGTTCACCATACCAGGATGGAATCTTGATGTGGTCAAACGTGGTTTCGATAAAAAACTGGCATTTGAACGTGATTTTGGTATTATGATTTCCGGTCGTGATATTGGATTTGGGAACGATGGCAAAGTCAATGGACTTGAAATGGGACATGAAAGACCTTGGAAAGGATTTGGGTATGACTTGATGTTTGCAGGGCAGGCAGGGCGTTCGGGAGCAGTGAAGAATGCCAATCCCGGAGATGACAATGCCTATATGGGACGTTTGATGTTCGATTGGGGTCAAGAACTTCATACAGAAGTATCTTACGGTATTTCAAAAAGTGCCGGGGGTATTGATGCGACTAAGTATGCTGCAGGTAAATTAGGGGCAGAAGACTATAAAGTATTCAATGCCGGTGTTGATTCTCACTTTAACAGAGCTAATGTCAAAGCGGAGTATTACAATGTTAAAAATATTAGAGGCGTCTCGGGATGGGATATGCAGACTTTGGCATTGACAGGTACCTACTACTTGACAGATACACTTGAAGCTGCGGTGAAGTATATTGGTGGTTCTGGTGATAAAGGTACGCTGAGTGCAGATGCAAGCAATACCTATTTTGGTCTTAACTATTATATCAATCCTAAGAACAATAAAATGGATAGAAAAGGCAGAAGAGCCAGAAATAGACATCGTATCCAACTTAACTATGTACTCGCAAGTGGAGATACAGAAGACTTTGATAAGTTGGATGTAGGTGCATTTTATGCGGAAGATACTGTGTTGCTTCAATACCAGTTTAAATTCTAAAAGTTAGTTGAAAGGTTAATAGTGAAATATATTACATTGATACTGTTAACCTTCTCTTTTGGGTATGGTTTCGAATACTATTTGAAACCACAAAAGATAGAAGAAGGTATCTACTGTTTTTTTGGCAAGACAGAAAATATCAGCAAACAAAATGCTGGGAACATGGTAAATACCTGTTTTGTTCAAACAAAAGAGGGTTTTGTTGTCATAGACAGCGGTCCTACATATGCATATGCTTCCCAAGCCTATACACAGATGCAAAAAATAGCACAACTTCCTGTCAAATATGTCATTATTACCCATGACCATGATGATCACTGGCAAGGGAACAGTTTTTATAAAAGCAAAGGTGCTTTGTTGATCGGTCCGCGGACCTATGAGCAAAATGTTGTTGCAGGCATGAAGACCAGAATGCTGCGTGTGCTTGGAAAAGAGCTTTACGGAAAAACAAAAATTGTAAAACTTGATACAATAGTAGATAGTAATTTAAGCATTACTGTAGGTAGTCAAATATTTCAAATAAGGCAATTAACTCCCATTGCACATACCAAAGGAGATCTGATTATCTATCTGCCTGCAAAAAAGATCCTATTTGCAGGTGATCTTGTTTTTAATGACAGGCTTACCTCTTTAAGGGATGGGTCTATTTTGGGTTCATTAAAAGCACTCAAAAAGATAGATGCCTATCATGCCAAAGTCATTATAGGTGGACATGGGTATAAAACAGATGCAAATGCAACTGAGACACTAAAGTCCTATTTGATAAAAATGAAAAAAGAGATTTTGGATGCGCAAGACCATGATATTGGAATGGATGAGATCACCAGAAAGGTTATCCTTCCTGAATTTAGGAAGATGAAGCTCTATAATGTTTTGCACAAACGAAATGTCTTAGATGCCTATAAAGAGTTGGAAATGATGGAGGATGAAGAATGAAAGTTTTAGGTGCAATGATAGTCATAATAGTAAGTATTTTTGCAAGTGATGGAGAAAAAGTCTATGAAAAAAAATGTGCTTCCTGCCATGAAGCCTTTGTGCCGGTGGAAAAGCTAATGAAGAATTTTAAAGAGATGAACAACACCATGCTGCATCTCAAAGCACCAACCCTGAACCAACTCTCTTTTAGACTTAAACAGCAGATCGGTGATCCACGGGGAGATGAAGATATACATCGTATGGAAGTGAGTGCATTCATTGGCGATTATCTGCTTTACCCCAATAAGGACAAAAGTGTCTGTATGAGAGATGTGATCAATGCGTTTGATACGATGCCGAGTATGAAAGGCAAGATAAGTAATGATGAGATTGAAGCAGTCAGTCAATATATCTATAGTTATGAAGAACATATGTTGCGTCAAAAGCGTATAAAGCCAGAATCATTTGAAAATGCTTTGCGAAGAGCACAAAAAGAAGATAAAATTATTATGATAGAGGCAACAGCACCGCATTGTCATTATTGTATTAAAATGAATAGAGAGGTATTGACAGAACCTGAAGTAGTCAGTGTGTTACAAAAAGATTTTATTGTTGTTTCGGTAGATGTCAGTCAAAAAAGTCTGCCTCTTGGTCTGAATGCCAGTATGACACCCACATTCTTTTTTGTTTTTACGGATGGAACAAATGAGAATGTTAAGACAAAACGTATACCAGGCGCATGGAACAAAGAAGATTTCTTAGAAATACTGAAAGAAGCAAAAAAAGCAAAAAGGAAAAAAAGATGAAAAAAATTGTATTACTGTGTCTATGTATAATGCAGTTTGTTGCAGCAGAAACAGAGTTTGCAACACCTAAACCCTCCATTGATCATCCGCGTAAATTCGTATTTCCTATTACGGTAAGAGATAGAAAAGCGATCAATCATGTGCTGAGTTCAGCAAACAATGTGATGAAATTTTACGGACCTGAAAACACAGAAGTGGTGATCGTTGCCTATTCCCAAGGAATAGAAGCACTCTTGAAGCAGGGTGACAGAGATATTCGAAAACGTGTTGAGGCACTTCTGACCTATGATGTTGAATTTATTGCCTGTGGGAATACAATGAGAACACTTCATATAGAAAAAAAAGATCTTATTGACGGGGTAGAAGTAGTCACTGCAGGTATCGTTGAATTAATTGAAAGACAGCTTAGGGGATACATTTATATAAGACCGTAATTTTTACACTATTTTTACACTTAATTGCTATGATATGACAACTCAAATAAAGGATATTTATGAAAAGAGTTTTAGTCATCTATATAGTAATGTTTACTATGGTGTTTGCAAGTACGAACAAAGATATTATTCTCTATAAGATCCCCAACAAGGATCTGAAAATTTCCGCACAGACCATCGTAGACGGATTAATACTTCAGGGATATACGGTTTCCAAAAACCAGGATATGAATGGTCCTTATGAAAAACAGTTTAAGGCAACATTGTTTAACAGCTATAACCTTATTTCTGTGTATCATCGTGACATCGCAGTAAAACTTATACCAAAAGTACCCAAAAGCGGCATTTTTACTCCCTTTTCTATTGTGACCTATCAAAAAAAGGGAGAGGATGATTTTTTCATTGCATTTTTAAGTGCCGAGGCACAGCAGCATATTTTAAAGGTAAAAGACTCCTATTTTAATAATCTGGAGAAAAAAACGAGAGAGACGATTATAAAAACCGTTCCCTTGGCAGTTGAAGAAAGTTTATCTTATGGGAGTATTGTTACAGAAAAACCTCTGTATACAGAATATTCATTTGATGTAAAAGATAAAGAAGCGATAGAAGCAAGAGATGATATGACCATGATGATGGAAAGTGATATGAAACCAAGTGGTTTTGTTGTTGCCAACTATATAGATTTTAATCAGGTGTTAAACGAAGAGAAAGTCAATGATTTTATCTTCTATGATGCCTACTCTCTTTGCAAGCTTAAGATCATTTATGAACTCTCCAAGAAACATCCTGAAGCTGGTGCTTTTGCTCCATGTACAATGGTGATCTACCATAAGAAAAAAAGTAACAAGACGAAGGTCGTTACACTCAGTATTGAAAATTTGACGTCTTCGCTTGCTATCAAAGACAAAACGATCTTAAAGATGCTTGTGAAAGCACAAGATACCATGAAGCGTATTATTGAAGATTCAGCAGAATAAATTTAAATAAAAGGATAAAAACAATGAAACAGTTAATAAACGGAATAGTATGTATTACATTGCTTATGGGAACAGTATGGGCAAAAGAGAAAGCAAAAGAAGTTAAGGCAGTATCCACTTCTGTACAAAAGCATATAGTGGGTGATATTGAAATCTTCACTTCAGAGAATGGGGATGGAAAGGTCACTCCAAAAACAATTGAAAAAGCTTTTCTAAAAGCAGGTTTTACGGTTTCTGCGAACAGAGATATGAACAAACCATTCAAAATACAATTTAAAGAAACAGGATTTGATGTCTATAATCTTTTTACCTTCTATCAAAAGGAGGCTGTTCTTGAACTGGTTAAGAAATATCCAAATGTCGGACTATTTGCACCGATGAGTATGTCTATTTATACAAAAAAAGGAGAGAAAAAGATATCGGTTGCTTCATTGAGTGCTACTGCCATGGCAAAGATCATGCATGTATCCAAAGATGATAAAACATTGAGTACATTAAAAGTACTTATTCAAAATACATTAAAAAGTGCGATGCCTAACGGATATTATGAGGCATTACCCTATGTGCCAAAAGAACCCAAAGGGAATTTGGTGACCCACTTTAAGATGGAGATCGATCCTAAAGACTGGGAAGATGAACTGGAAGAGTTCAAAATGGGATTTGAAGGTGAGCTTGCTCCTAACGGGTTTGTTATTGCCGGTTTTAATAATCTTGGAGATGACTTTGAAGAGGAAAAATATGAAGTATATGATTTTTATGAAGTCTACTCCATCTGTAAATTGCCGGTGATCTACACCATAGCAAAAACACATCCCGAAGCAGGAGCCTATGCACCATGTTCATTGTATCTCAGTAAGAAAAAAGGTGAGGGAGTCATGCAGATAGCATTTCCGTCTGTCTATAACTGGATGAGCTCTATGGGATTGGAAGATGTAAATGATATTAAAATACTTGAAACAGCGCAGGCAGGTATGAAAAAAATTCTTAGAGGACTCACTGAATAAGAGAGCCTTTTTACGTCACATTCCCCTTTAAATGGAGAATGTGATAAAACATTCATTTCTCTTATCAACCCAATGATAAAGATTGAATGATGATTTAAAATCTTTCCCAATATAACCTTTTTTACGCAAATTATTATAAAAATAGACATTTATTATAAAAAAACATTGAAACTTAACAGTTTATATAATACAATTAAGACGTATTCAAAAAACTTATTTAATAGAATAAGTATATACTGATAATTAATATCAAGGAGGAAATATGAAACTAGGTTTCTTAGTTGACCTTAACCTATGTATGGGTTGTAAAGGTTGTGAAGTGGCTTGTAAAGTGGAAAATGAAGTACCGCTTAGCTCTTGGCGTCTGCGTGTAAAGTATATTGATATAGGGACATTCCCTGACACATCAAGATCATTTACACCGTTACGTTGTAACCATTGTGAATCTGCACCGTGCGAGCGTATCTGTCCGGTGTCTGCATTGCATTATCTTGAAAACGGGATCGTCAATGTAGACAGCAGCAGATGTATCGGTTGTGCAGGATGTATGATGGCATGTCCTTACGGAGCGATCTATATGGATCCGGAGACAAATACAGCGGATAAATGTACCTATTGTGCGCACCGTGTAGAGAGCGGTATGATGCCGGCATGCGTAGTTGTCTGTCCGGTACAGGCAAATATCTTTGGCGATATTGATGATGACAACAGTCATATCTCCCAATATATCATGGAGCATCAAGGTGCGGTTCAGGTACGTAAACCTGAAAAGCATACTGAACCTAAACACTTCTATGTAGGTGGCGGTAACCAGACACTCAATCCACTTGCTCAACAACGACTTGAAGGATATAGTCTCTTTAACAATGTAACGCATCTTAAGCATATCGGTAATCCGCATGAGAGCGTGATCGACAGATTCTTGGAACCGTTCAAAAATGAAGAGAAGTTAGACAACAGAAGTTTCATGGATTTTGACAATAATGCCCATGAATCACATGAAGAAGAGGGAGGTCACTAAAATGGTAGAACATGGAATTCACGCAACACAAGCGATAGTCACACTAGATGTAGCACTTCCGGGTATTATCTGGGGCTGGATGATCACATTGAACATGTGGGCTAAATCTGTAGGTACAGGAGTGATCCTTGTAGGTGCATTTTTACTCTACAGACATAAAAAAGAGGAGATGCCTAATTTAAGATGGATGATGCCATTGATTGCCTTCATCTTTTTAAATATATTCTTGCTTTTTACTTTGGCAGATCTGCACCATCCGTATAGAATGGTGAATATATTCCTGCACCCGCACTGGACATCAGCGATCACAGTAGGTGCATGGATGGCGACACTTTTTACCGGATTGATCTTTATTATGACAGCCATAGGCTTCTTTGATGCACATCCAAATACAAGAAAAAATTGTGCATTGGCAAATACTTTTAGAGGAATGAGCGGTTTTTACGAAAAAGTATTCCCTTTTGTTGTATTCCTTGCAATCCCTGTAACACTGTATACTGCAATCATCATGGCAGAAGCAAGTGCAAGAGAGTTATGGCAGGCACCGGCAGAAGTGATGCAGATGATGTGGGCAGCACTGATGGCAGGTTCTGCAGGGCTCATTTTTATCTCCGGCAACTGGTCAAGAGAAGCAAGACGCGATCTTGCATTGGTATTGGCAATTGCAACTTTCTTTAGCTTCATGATGTATATGGGAGAGTATTTCTTCTCATTCAAGTCAGCTGAAGCAGAGGCAACATTGGCATATGTACACGCAGGTGGAGCATACAACACAGAGTTCTGGTTTGGTATGGCTCTTGGATTCATTATTCCATTCTTTATAGCATTGGGTAATATGAAAAGTGACAATAAAACGCTGTTGAAATTTGCAGCACTTTTAGCATTGATCGGACTGTACATGGCAAAAGATGTATGGCTTAAGATTCCACAAATGCTAAATTTAAGTTAAGGAGGATAGGTATGACAAAATCAATGAAAAATGATACAAATTTTATAGAGAGCCGAAGAAGTTTTCTTAAAGGAACTGCGTACTCTGTAGCAGGTGCAACACTTGCAGCAGGTGTATTTGAAACGATCGTAGATACACCGGCAGCAGCAGATGAAAAAGAGTTTACAGCGAATCCTAAAACACTTTCATTCTATCCGCCTTTAGAAGAGTGGGACAGCTTTAAAGAGCTTGACGGTGATGACTGGAAAAGAGGAGGTGCCGAAAGAAACGGTGTAAGAAGTGAAGCAAATCCTGAGGGAATCAAGGTGAATGAATTTATGCTTGTTCCTACGGTTTGTTCCAACTGTGAAGCACAGTGTGGTTTGACAGCATGGGTGGAGATAGGTGAGTATAAACGTACCAAAAACCCTAAAGATCTTTTTGTTAAAAAGTATATGGGTAACCCGCTCCACGCAGGGAGTCGTGGTAGAAACTGTGCCAAAGGGTATGCTGCTCAGACGCAAATGTATGATCCAGATAGAATCCCTTTCCCACTTAAAAGAGCTCCAGGTTCAAAAAGAGGTGAAGGTAAGTGGGTAAGAACTACTTGGGATGAAGCAATGGCAGAGATCGGTAAAAAGATGCATGATACCCTCAAAGTAGGGGATGAGATCTCTAGAAAATCAATTATGTATCATGTAGGGCGTCCAAATGAAAACGGATTTGGTCACCGTGTACCACACTCTATGGGCTGTGACGGATATGATTCTCATACCAACATCTGTTCTGCGGGTGCAAGACAAGGTACGATCCAGTGGGCAAACGATGACAGAAACAACCCTGACTGGGCAAATGCCAAATTGGTATTCTTACAGTCATCACATGCGGCAGATGCAGGACACTACTTCCAGCAGTCAGCAGGATATATTGCAGATGCAAGAAGAAAAGGCGCAAAACTGGTTGTGATGGATCCAAGGCTTTCTAACTCAGCTGGTATTGCAGACTTATGGATACCTGTATGGCCGGGAACAGAGGCAGCTCTTTACCTTCACCTTGCAAATAGAATTTTGAATGAGACAGATATTCATGGTAAAGATCTTGTACATCATGCATTCTTTAAGAACTGGGTAAATTGGGATCAGCTCATGACAGACAAAGAACAATTGGCACTGATGGTCTCTAAAGGTTACATGAAACAGGTACCTCAGGATGAAAGTTATGAGAGTTTCATTAAGATGCTTAAAGAAATTTACTCTCCATACACGAAAGATTTTGTAGTCAAAGAGTGTAAAATGGAAGGATACGGTCATAAACTGGATGAACTTTTTGAGATGTTCATTGATGCAGGTGACAGGATCAGTACCTATCTATGGAGAGCAGGAACGATTGGTCACAAAGGAAGCTGGATGAATACACGTTCTGGTTTCTTTCCGTTGGCACTTCGTGGAGCAATGGCCGGTAATATAGGTGGTGTGGGAATGCACCATTGGTCTGTTATCTCTGTTAATGGTAAAGGTGATGCGGCAACAGTTGCAGGGAAAAGACCTCCTCGTGTGGATGTCTGGAACGAAATTGCCTGGCCGCCAGAGTATCCGCTCAGTTCATTTGAAATGAGTCATATTATGCCTCACTTACTCCTTGATGATGAGTGGAGAGCGAAGTGGAAAGCCAAAGGTCTTACTAATATTCCTGAGAAATTAGCAGTTTGGATCCCTCGTATGTATAATCCGGTATGGATCAATCCTGATGGTTTCAGATGGATCGAAGCATTGAAACGTGAAGATAAGATTGAGCTGAGCTTCAATCTCTCTCCAACGTGGTCTGAGACAAACTGGTATTGTGACTATGTACTGCCTGTAGGACTTGCGGGTGAGAGACATGACCAATCTTCTGAGCCGACAAAACCGGCAAGATGGTTGAGTTTTAAAAACCCTGCACTGAGAGTTGCACTGGAAAAACTTGGATGGAAGCCGAAAGATCCGACACGCGCGACACTTGAGGCACACATGACTGCCGGACTTGGTGAAATTTGGGAAGAGATGGAGTTCTGGATGAATATCATGGTGCACCATGTCGATCCGGATGGAAGTCTTGGCGTCAAAAAATTCTGGGCATCCAAAGAGGATCCATCAAGACCAACCACTATACCTGAATGGTATCAGGCAGCATTGGATAAGTTGCCAAATTTAAGAAAGGCGGCTAAAAAACTCTACCCTAATTCTAAGTATCCAAATTATGAGATGATGAGGGATAGAGGTACATGGCTTGAAGAAGATCATGTCTATAGACCGCAAGAACGCGAACTTAGAAAAGAGGGCTCAAAATATATTGCCCATGGTCACGAATATGATGAGAGTGAAGTGGAAAAAGATGAATATGGTACACTGCTTGTGCATGACCATGTTTTTGGTGGTAAAAAACCGATTGGTGTTGAAATCAATGGCGAGATCAAGCAAGGGTTCCATACACTCAGTGGTAAATTAGAATTCTATTCCAAATGGTTTGCTGAGTGGAAGTGGCCTGAGTATGCGATACCTATCTACCCAAGAACAGCACAAGAGCGTAAAGATATGACACATATTGTCACACAGGTACACCATGACTTTATGCAAAAAGACAACGAGTTTGCACTCAATACAGTATTTAGGTTGCCGTATAATATTCATACACGTTCTGTGAACTCCAAACACTTAATGGAGATCTCTCAGAACCATAACCCTGTATGGATCAATACGGTAGATGCTGAAAAACTTGGTATCCAAAGAGGTGATTCTATTAAAGTGACCATTGAAGATACTGTTTCGGGTCTTGAGTCAGGTTACTTCATTGCAATGGCAGTACCTACTGAAGGTACGATGCCTGGTGTACTTGCCTGTTCACATCATGCAGGTAGATGGAAACTCAAAAATGCTGTGGAGATCCCAGGATTTGAACATAAACTGGGAGTCCTTGGACTGGGCGCACCGCTTTTTGATATGACAATGGATGGAAAAGTCGGTACGATGAAGCCAAAAGAAGGTATCAAAGAGGGTATGTTGGCACGTAGAGATACTTGGCAGTTCAAAGAGTTCAACAAAGACCTTGACAATATCTGGTGGGATGGACTGAGCGGTTCCTGGCAAAATGCTGTAGCACCTTCACATCCGGACCCTATTGGTGGTAACCATGCGTGGCACCAAAAGGTTCGTATTGAAAAAGCAGCACCAACAGATAAGATCGGTGATATTTGGGTGAACTATGAGAACAACTTTAAAGTCTATCAGGCGTGGAGAGACAAATTGACACGCCCATTGGATGCCAATGACAAATTGAGACGTCCGGTACACATTAAGAGACCGGCAGTACCGCTTACACTTAAAGCTTATTCTGTAAATCTTACATAAATAGCATTATAGATGAAGGGCAGACAATTAGGTCTGCCCAATATACAATTTTCCAGATATATTTTGCTTTTTATTTATCTTGAAAGTGGTATAGTCACATAATTAAAATCGGTGTAGGGGCTTGTATGCTCATAGTACCGTGAATGAAAGTTAAAAATGAAACAACTAAAACAAGAATTAGAAAACCGTATTGCACTCTATGCATTGATCTCACGTTTGATGGTCACAGAAGTAGATGAGGATTTGTTGGAGACTCTTGAAAAAGATCCGCAGTTACTTGCACTCTTTCCTAACTATCAAACATGGAGTAAGCGTGAGAACCATACGACTAAGGAGCTCATAGAAGAGTATTATAATGTAGATTTTACCAATCTTTTTCTCATGCATTTAGTGCCTTATGAGAGTTTTTATGTCAGAGATGACCAAATGATAGACAGTGGGAAAGGCAATCCTGTGATCGAACTGTATGATGCACTGGATTTTAGGGTAGAACTAAATAAAGCAAGAGTAGTCAGCGGTGACCACATTGGTGTAGAACTTGAATTTATGTATATGCTTTGCAATGCGCAGCTTAAAGCACTTGAAGCAGATGATAAAGCAGGTATCTGTGAACTTTTTCAGATCCAAAAAGGATTTATGAAAGACCATCTTCTTGAGTGGACCCCGATGTTCCTTATCAATGCTAAAAGAGAGTCCAGAACACCGCTTTATCATGACGGAAGTGAGTTGGCTCTGGAGTTTCTTTTAAGTGATTATGAGTATGTGACTGAACAGCTCTCCACATTTTGTGAGGATGTAGCTTAATTGATGAAACTACATTTTGATCCTTCACTTTGTGTAAGAGCTACCAGTAAATTCTCTACCTGTACCAAGTGTGTAGATGCTGTACCTGAGCATCTAAGTATCGTAGAACATCTTCCTGCTTTTGCAAAGGCAACCGGTGTAGAGGCGGCTGCATGTATAGGAGCCTGTCCGACAGAAGCATTTGGGCTTTCTGATTTTTCGGTAACAGAGTTCTTTTTTACTTTTTTGGAGTCAAAAGTAAGGCTTATCTCTTCCAAGGTCAATGTACCGTGTCTGAGTCTGCTCAGTGTTGAGCATCTTATCTCTCTGGCATTAGCAAGTAATGAACCTATTACGCTTGACCTTTATAGCTATGAAAAGAATACACATCTGTTTGAAGTGATTGAAAACCGCATAGAAGAGGCAAATTTTGTACTTTCTTCTTTTTCCGGTAAACAGTTGGAGACAAATCTTGATGCTGTACCGTTAGTAGAAAAAAATGAATCTGAACAAAAGAGCTCCCGACGGGATTTCTTTGCTTCAGCTTCACTCAAAGGTGCACTCAAACACAAAAAAGTATTTGATGAAGCAGTAGAAGCAGAGGAGTTGCACCATTTTGAGATAGATGCTTCTATGATCTCCAAGATCAAAGACAAGCATCTGCCAGATAAACGAAAAATACTCTTTACTGCACTCAAACGTGCAGAGTATCCGGAAACTTTCGAGATACTGCCAGAAGAAGAAATAAACTTTATCTCCCAAAAATTCATAGATGAAAAGTGTACCAACTGTCAGATATGTTACCGTATCTGCCCTACAGGTGCATTGAGCTCAAACGGTAAATTCTCTCTCATCAATTTTGATGCGATGCTCTGTGTAAAGTGCCACCTCTGCCATGATGCCTGTGAACCTGATGCCATACATTTGCAACCCGGATTTGAGATCAAAGAGTTTTTTGAATCACATCAGAGAACATTGGCAACATTTGATGTAAGACGCTGTAACGAGTGTGGGAATTATTTTACCTACGAAGGTGGAGAACAAAGTTGTCCACGCTGTAGTGTAGAAGAGGAAGAGGCTATCTTTCTTCATGAAAATGCAAAGCAGATGAGAGGAGAGTCATGAGTAGAGCTAATATGATCCCTGAGCCGATAGGCAAAGCTTTAGTGAGAGGAATTTTCGGTGGGCTTTGCTCATCGAAAAGGAGATATATATTATGATGCCACATGAGATAAAACCGGATACCGGTCTTTGTACGATCCTTGGATACAATGCCCAAACAGGATACATGCGCAGGTATTTTAACAAGATCATGAAACATCAGGGCATCAACGCTACAGCGATCGCCTTGAACATCAGTGATGAACATTTCGCTTTTACGATGGATAATGTAGCACAGTCCAAAGTAGACAGAATGATGATAGAAAAAGAGTTTTCCTCCAAAGCGTTAGCCTACTGTAACAGTTTAAATGAAACAGCCAACAAGCTAGGACGTGTGGATTTTGTAGAAATAGCAGAAGGAAAGGTGACCGGCTATTGTCTGGATGATGAAGCAAAAGCACTTTTTGAGAAAGCAGAGTTTTTGGATGACCGTATCCTTTTTGTGGCTAAGATGATGCTCATTGCCAACCGTTGGT
Source organism: Sulfurovum sp. (assembly GCA_026990595.1). Classification (GTDB taxonomy): domain Bacteria; phylum Campylobacterota; class Campylobacteria; order Campylobacterales; family Sulfurovaceae; genus Sulfurovum. The sequence continues at coordinate 2,780 of JALXCZ010000032.1, read as the reverse complement.
TTAATGCTAAAATAGATGTGGATGAGATTCCACGGTTAATAGGAGAATAATATGAGAGATATGCAAGATTTAAGAAAAGAGTTTGAAGATTTTAACATCAATGAAGAGGCGTGTGTAGATGGTACCTGTGCAAGTGACGAAGAGGCAGAACTTAAAGATTACCCTTCTTATACAGAAGCACTTTATGCCAAGCTGATCTCCCCACATGTAAGTGGAATCTATATCTCCCGTTGGGATATTAAAGATATCGCTCTGGTAGCAGGTGACTCTATGGCGATCCATCCGCGTAAACGTATGTTTGAATTGCTTATGAAGTATGCTTCAAACAAAGAAAATATGGAATCTGTTCTCGATGCGCTTAAAGCACATATGGAAGACAAAATAGTTATTTATGATGAATTTATACAGAATTTTCCGGCATCTTCTGAAATTTTTCAAGCCAAGATAGACAAGGCAAGAAAAACGATGAAACTCTTCCCTCAGATCATTACAGAGTATTTTGAGTAGAGTATCTCTAAAATACACTTAAATTTAAACCTATTACGCTAAAATAAAACAAAAAACCAAACCATTTTAAAGGGAACCCATGAACCCGACCCAGCTACAAAAAGTCAAAGCCCGTCTCACCCTCCTTAATGCAAAAAAGAACCCTCATATTTCCGATGGAAATTACGCCATCTACACCCTAAACGGCACAAACACCCTAGGCAAACCCTATGTCTATGAACTCTCCTTCGTAAGCCCTGTCAAACTAGAAGTTGCTGACCTGGTAGATACCGATGTTAAACTCCTGCTCCAAGATGAAAAAGACTTTGCTAAAAAAAGAGAGATTTACGGTAAAATCTACCAAGCCAAAGAAGCCAATAAAGTAGCCGATAAATACCTCTATACCCTCACCGTTGTCCATCCTCTCTTTTACCTTGGTCTCAACCAACGGTATGAGATCTTTCAAGAGAAAAGTGCGTATGCTATTATCCAAGAGATCCTTGGACGCTATAAGGCTTTGTTACATATAGACTTTGGTACCAACATTGCTCCGCATACGTTTATTGAGAGAGAGTACACCACAATGTACAAACAGAGCGACCTTGAATTCATACAAATGCTCTGTGAACAAGAAGGAGTAAGTCTGTGGATGCAGAGTGATGCAACACCCTATAAAGTACGTCTGGCACAGATCACAGAGAGCTACACCAAACTCCCAACAGAGTTACGCTGCAGCTTTACTGAAAGTAAAACCTTTGCACCTACACATGCAAAAGAAGACTACTATGACTTTAGAGCCCCTTCCAAAGAGTACCTTACTACCACAGGTGCTACCCCGCTCTCACAAAGTCTTAAAGACAATACCCACTCTGCACAACTCAGACATGACTTAGAAGTGATGACCCATAGAGACCGTTTAGAAGCTGCCAGACCCAAAGACCTGCAAAACGATGTCAAACAAACCGCACTCAAACAATACGCTGATACAGAACGTGTAGAGGGACACACGCTTAGTCTCTATACAGAAACAGGGTATGGTGGTACACTCTTTGATACCCAACGTGTGGTACGTACAGAGGTAGTACTCACACAGGTACGTCTTAAAGGGTTCTTCCCCAATGCCTTGGAAGAGTATGTACAAGAAGAACACAAGGTACAAGCGTATCTCTTTGAAGTAGACTTTGAAGCTACTCCTAAAGAGACGGTGTTCATCCCTCACTACAACATTACTAAACCACTCATTCCCTCTTCAGTGACAGCCATAGTATCTAGTGGAAGTAAAGACACAGAGTCTACACCCAATACCATTGATGTAGACAGCTTTGGACGTATACGAGTTATCTTTCACTTTGACCCCAACTATCCTACCAGCTGTTATATACGCTTTACCAACTTTAGCGCAGGTGACGGTTGGGGAAGCCAGTTTATCCCTAGAGTCAACACAGAAGTGATTGTTAACTTCCTTAACGGTGACCCAGATAGACCAGTAGCCATAGGAAGTCTCTACAACGGAAACAACCATATCCCTAAAGACCTACCTTCTCAAAAGACACAGTCATATATTAAGACACAGTCTATGCCAGGAAGCAATGCTGAGTATAACCTCCTGCTCTTTGAAGACAAACAAAAAGAAGAACTCGTACACATCAGAGCACAAAAAGACTACAAGCTTCATGCCCTGCATGACTCTGCCATTAACATAGACCATGACCAGAGTGAAACAGTAGGACATGATGAGTCTTTCTCTGTAGGCAATGACAGAACAAAAAGCATAGGACATGATGAGAGTACCGATGTAGGAAACAACAGAACAGAGTCTGTAGGCAAAGATGAGCGTATAAGCATAGGACATGACCAAAAACTAGATGTAGGACATGACCAAGAGATACACATTGTTAACTCTCAGTCTACCAGAGTAGACAAAGATAAAGTACTTTATGTAGGGAACCAGAGACTTGAAACAACCTATGCGAACTATACGCTTAAGACCGGAGGGCATTTTAGTCATACGGTGAATGGGAAGTTGGATGTTAAAGCAGGGACACACATTAAAGAGATCACCAAACTGCATGAGATGCACGGCAGTGACAGAGTAGTCTTTAAGTCTAAAGGTGGGACTATCATTATAGATGGCGGTGGGATAACGCTTAAGGGGAATGTGACTATCAAAGGGAATGTGAGTATTACTGGTGGCTCTGGTGGGGGTGCGAAAGCGGCAAACCTTAGAGTCAATAAAGGTAGTGATATATGTATCCCTTGTCTTTTAAAAAAACAATTGGGAGGTAAATAATGCT
>JALXCZ010000031.1 GCA_026990595.1 Sulfurovum sp. | reverse complement strand
TCCCAGGGAATTTGTGAGTGGTCTTTGTTGCTTGACTCATGTCCTGTTACTACTCTAAAAGAGACTGTAATACCACGATGTGTCACAGGAATACCTGCATATTCAGGTACAGCAATAGCAGAGGTAATACCTGGAATAAACTCAAACTTTATATCACGCTCTCTTAAATAGATTCCCTCTTCTCCTCCACGTCCAAAGACAAAAGGATCTCCTCCTTTAAGTCTAACTACCACTTCATATTTTAGTGCTGCCTGATAAATGGCTTCATTGATCTCTTCCTGGGGAAGCGTATGATGCGAATCTTCTTTCCCCACATAGACAAATTCACATCCATTTTTTGCTTCTTGTAAAATATCAGGATTAGCCAACCTGTCATAGATGATTACATCTGCTTCTTTTATTACACGCAGTGCTTTGACTGTAAGAAGTTCTATATCTCCTGGTCCTGCTCCTGTTAAATACACTTTGCCCATCTATAGCTTTCCTTTTGTTTTATCTTCTGTCAAATAGCATGAAGGATCTTCTGCCCACATATCACCGTATATAGCATAGGCACGAGATCGTGAACCTCCATTACAGATATTCAAATAGTTACATTCTGCACATTTTCCTCCAAGCTCTCGCGGATGAATACGTAATTTTTGTAATAACTCCGTAGGTTTATTTGTCCATATGTCAGAAAAGTCCTGATTTAAGATATTACCTATCTTTACAGGGAAAAATGGATCAGGCTTCACAAACCCTTCACTGTCAATATTGAGCAATTTTCTACCTGCTGAGTTTCCACCCCAATCTATAAGGCGTTTTTTCATCTCATCCGCATGTTGAGGATATTTTTGGATAAATCTATCATAAAATAAGATGGCATCCATCTCCATATTCCCCGTGACTATCTCAATATCTCTATCATTTTCATGGTATTCAAAAGCTTTATCTAAAATATAATTTACAGCCGTGATACGCTGTTCTTTACTTAAATCCATTTCAAGATTTTCGAGCCCTCTTCCAGAATAAACCAAATGTGAAATATACACTTTTGGAATATTGTGTTTCTCTGCTAATTCAAAAATAAACTGTAAATCTTCATAGGTATCTTTAGTAATGGTAAATCGTATACCTACCTTGGTCTTTCCAAAGCTGTTCAACAGGTCAACTGCTTTCATGGACTCGACAAACGAGCCTTTGAGCCCTCTAAAGGCATCATGCACATCAGGACTGCCATCAATACTTATACCAATATAGTCAAAGGTATCAAGAATTTTTTCTGCATTGCTCTGCTTAACATAAAGCCCATTGGTAGAAAGATACGTAACGATCCCCAACTCCTTACAGCGTGCAGCAATATCAAAAAGATCTTTTCGAGTCAAAGGTTCTCCGCCCGAAAAAATGAGAAATTTCACACCGTTTGCTTTGAGCTTTGGCAACGTCTCCATAATATCTTCGGTAGTTAAAGTATCCACAGCATCCAAATCTGCCTTGGAATAGCAGTGGAGACAGCTCAGATTACAACGATTGGTAAAATTCCAAATAGCGATACTTCCATCAAGTACCCTTGCAGGTTTTTCTTCGGTTACCGACTTCAGTAAGTTAGACAGTCTGAACATTATTTGCTCTCCTTGTTGGCTGCGATATTAGGATAGGGTTCTTTCACAATTGTTTTATTATTTTCTTTACTGCTGTTGCTCTCTTTTGTATCAGTAGGCTTGAAGGAAAGAATATAAGCAGTGATCGCTTTAAGTTCTTCAGATTTAAGCTTAAATGCCGGCATCGCATTACGCCTATACCCAAACACTTTGGAAACACCTTCCGGATCAGCAATCATCCCCTGTATCTCTTCAGCTGTTCTTTTGGAAGCTATTTCAGCAAAAGGAGGACCAAAGGCAACAGCTGTTTGGTGATGACATCCCCAACAATAGGTTTCAAAAACTTTTTTACCACTTTCTGCTTCTATTGCAGATATAAATGTCAAGATGATAAAAAAAGTGACTAATATTTGTTTCATTGTTCTCATCCTTCAGGAGTTCCTAGTTTGATTGAATGATGATAACAATATTTTGTTTTTGGGAAGTTGATTTGGAACAAGAAAAATCCTATTCGTTATGCTCTTCATCCATAACGAACCCTACTACAAGCAATGCCACTACAAAAATAATAACCAGTATAATGTAAAAATACTCCATCTTGACTATCCTAAAAGCTTATGATGCTGTTTTGCCAATGTTTTAAATCGGCTCTTCTCTTCCAATGATGTAAAACCTTGAGCAGGAATATAGTGAAAATAGGGAGCCTTATAGAGCATTATGTCATCCCCCAAAGCGAGTACACCATCTATTTCTTCCCAATGCCACATTGTTTTACCTTCATTCCCTTTAATCTCAAACCCTTCATTGCTTACTTCTATATGTATGGTCTTATCTTTAAAAGAAGAGTGTTCAAATGATCTGATTGCTCTTTTTTTGGCAATGATCTTTTTAACGTAATACCAATATAAAAGAACAATGGAAGCAAAAAGCAAAAGTGCAATAGATCCTTTTTTAAGTGCCGCAACTACAGCAAACTGCAAAATAGCAATAAAGAGCCATCCTATATATCGTTTAGCTGAGTGGTTAAACTGATATTTATAGGAAGAGTTAAAAAGTTTCTCTATATTCTCACGATTCCATAGATAGCTGATCTTAATAGGTTTAGACATGTTCCTCACATCTTTCGATAATAAGGTCCAATTTTTTGATACACCTTTTCTCTTCCAGGTTTTTGATCATTTCCAACGTTTCACCATACATTTTCTCATAAATAGCATTGTTAGTAGCATATTTTTTCTGCTCTTTCTTACCATACCAATAAGCCACAGCTATAGAAGAAGCAAACAAACTGTAAATCAATCCTTGCCATTCTTTAAGGTTTAGTAAGACAATAAAGTACTGTACAGAGAAAAGTACAAAAAACTCAATGGAGAAGATGATCACAAGTGTAGCACTCTGTTCAAAATCGAGTGTATATTTTTCCAGAGCTCTGAGCTGTTTCAGATTGACATTGATTTTCTTTGCCATTTTTTGACACTCATCTTTTAAATCATTTGTCTCTATATCTCTGAGGTGAATATTGCTTAAATTATATTCTACATTAGTTTGCATATAGTCCTGAAGCAACTGAGGATGAGTAGTGAGAATTTTTAGAATCTCCTCTTCATTGACCCTTGTTTTACCGAGAATTTTCTGAATATCCTGTAAAACAAGGTCATAAAGTCCTACAGTTTTTATCTCATGTGCTACTCTATCTAAATGTATCAACTGGTTTTTCCCTTGTCCTTACAGCAGAGCTATTCTACTGTAATTTCTTGCCTTAATTGTTCGCAAAAGCAGGATCATCTGCCGGCTCAAGTTCTTCTTCTATACCATAAGAGGCTGTCGCATCTTTTGCAGGCAAGAAGATACCTATCAACCCTCGAAGCCCAACACTCATAATAATATTGTACAAAAAGAGTGCCCAGGCAAGTAGCAGCATAGAACCAAAAATAGCTGCAAAAACCATATCTGGGTTGAACTGTCCATCCACATAAAGGTGACGTCTTAACATTCCATCAAGCCCTGCCATTCCCATGAAAGCACCCATTCCAATACCTCCTATAAGATGAAGCCAGAAGTGCGCATTGGAAAGTTTATGTGAATAAAGCTTAGTATTATTGGTTACCAACGGCCATAATACATACACAGCACTGTACAGTGTCATATAAAGCCCAACGATCAATGCAATATGCACATGGGCACCAATAATCCACTGGGTATTGTGCAAGACTCTATTCATCCCCATATCTGCCTGAATAATTGCAGCAGGAACAGCGAGACCGAAACCAACCATACCCCCAAGTAAATATTTGAGTTCCATAGTCATTTTAAGCGGTCTTGCTTTCCAGAGTGTAACCAATGTAATAAAGAGTGCCAATCCCTGTGTCAGTAGTTCAAATGCGGTTACCATTTCACCAGAGATCAGTTTCATCATTTCCGGCTGTCCCTGGTCACCCAAAAGGTGGTGGGACCAGACCATCCATGAAACAAGTAGTTCAAGCATCAAGGCTGCTCTTGCCACATTTTCCATAAAAAGCTTCTGCCCGGTGATCAGCATTGCAAGCAAATACCAAGAACCTGCTACATAAATAAGTACCAGACCGTCAGCAACGAGATCAAGCCCCCACCAGAAAAAGTTTTTATAGAGTAGTGCATCAATTGCAGTAACATCAAGTGCATGACCTCCTGCATCAAAAACCAGATAAATCAAGATCAGAATACCTGCGCCAAGGATTACAAGTGCGTCAAGAAAAGTATCAACAGTACCACGAAAAATTGCCACAACAGGTAGAGCCAATGCTGGTTCTTTACTATATGGTTGCTTCCCACGTAGCTTGTTGATCAAATTGAGCATACCATCAATACCAAAACCTGAGATCAGAAGTTCTTTGGTCGTTTTATTTTTATGTATACCAACACGGGCAAAAATAGTGGCATAAATATTGTAAATAAACCCTAAGGTACCCACCATAATCAATGCAACACCGATAATAAATACAATCCCTCCGATCACTTTGAACTGATGTGTATCTGCAGGAAGCGGCCAATAAAGTGTATAAAGCGGTGCATATTGCCATACGAATGCTGCAATCCATGCCAATGCTGTTCCTAAAGTGATCAGAATCCAAACAATATTGGCAAGCTTAATGCTATAAAGAGGCTTTTTTGTCAGATAGGGTACCAAAAACATGAAAGCTCCGAAAACAAGCTGGTATGTAGAACCAAAGATACCGACAATCGGATGCACAGTCATAATGGAAAAAAAGTGTTCTGGATGAAAAAACTGCCCCGGAAGAGGATTAAGCGGTACTCGCCCTACTTCCACCATTCTCATGATCATTCCTTCAAGTGCAACCAGCCCATAGAAAAGAAATGCCATAACTACTGAACGAAGTGTTACTTTTTGCAGTGCATTCAGACTTGTATGGTCAAAATTTGTTCCCTCTTTAAGATTTTTGATAAAACTCATTTTTCGCCTCCTTTATTACAACCAACCACTTGAACAAGATTTTTTACCAACATCAGATCTTTTCCATCTTCTGTATATTGATCCGGTCCGGAATATTCTGTTGATGTCAGATCAAAGGAGCCATTATGGTTAAAAGTCCAAAGAATATCGTTTGAATCCAAAATCCCATTGACATCTGTTCCCGGGTTTACCTGCATTTGCATTACCATAGAGCCATCCTGTCTAAAAAGACCAAACCCGTAAACAAGGTCTCTACTATGCACATCAAACTTGATGGTCTGACCACACTGAACCACGACCTTTTCAGGTAAACCGATCCACTTATGGTTTTCTATTTCAAATTCATACGTTGCATCTGCTTTAATATTATGTCTGTCTATGTCCTGGGAAACCCATGGAATCGTATTATATGTAAAAATATGGTGTCCCACACCACCTGCAACCAAAAATGCCATATACCAATAAAACGGTATTCTAAAAACCGATTTCGCCTCTTTTCTGGTTAGGTTATATCCAAACCATGCTACAACGGAAATGATCATTGCAGCATAGATTGAATACGCTACCCAGTGAAAAGACAATAACTCAGCTGAGTTTGAAAATGTCATTTTTCTCTCCTTCTTGTATTTTTAGTAATGTGTATTATAATATACTCTTATAGGAAAGAATTGATATAAATCAAGTTTTTATCCACTATATTGATTAATTATTAATCAAACTAATACTGCATATAATTGCTTTAGGTGATTATTGATTAATAATTAATCATTTAAACTATTTAAGCTATACGATGATTGATTTAAATCAAGAGTAAATTACTCCTATTTAAATACAATGTGAATCTATCTCCATTTAAATAAGGACTACTCTCATGAAATTATGGCTTACGCTCTTTCTTATCATTACTGCAACTATACAAAGCTATGCAACCCTGGAAAATATTACATGTAAAAAATGTCACCCTATTATTTTTTCGGAATACCAACACTCTATGCATGCCAAATCATCTATATTTAAAGATCCTGTCCACAAAGCAGTATGGGACAAACATCCAGACAAGGCAAAAAACAATTACAAGTGTGCCAAGTGTCATACTCCATCTGATCATGATTTGATTTCAGGAAAAACAAAACTCTCTAAAAATGCCATTCAGGAAAATGAACCTATCTCCTGTCAAGCCTGTCACACCATTGAAAGCATAGAGAAACATACAAAAATTAACAAAAACAAATTTACACAGAAGAAAAAATATTTCTTCTCTGCTGACAAAACTAGAAAAGGAGAAAAAATAACTTTTGAAGAAAAAAGTTCTTATTTTGGACTTATGACCAAAACTTCAGGCTCCCCCTACCACGATATAGACTACAGCAATAAAAATTTCTATAACGGAAATATGTGTTTGGGGTGTCATGACCATAAACAAAATGGTAAAAACTTTTCGGTCTGTGATATGCAAATTAAGAACGATGACTCAAAAGAGACCTGCATCTCCTGTCATATGCCAAAAATACAGGGCTCGTTTGTCAATCTTAAAAATACAAAGACACATGCATTTCACGGTATTTCTATTCATACTATGAACATTTCACTTCTTTCCAAACATATTAAACTCTCACTCCATCAAACAACCAAGGGGTTTGAAGTCAGCATAGAAAACAAAGCAAACCATACCCTTTTTGCCCAACCACTTAGACTCAGCCAACTTCGTGTAAGCATAGAAAAAGAAGACAAAAACACACACCTTGAGTCCAAGAACTTTATGCGTATCATTGGTAAAAATGGCAAACCTGCCATGCCATGGGTCGCAGACAGTGAACTCAAAAACACGCTCATCAAAGCGCATGAGATACGTAAAGTTGCCTATGATATACCTTTGGAAAAAGGAGATACCGTAGTTATAGAGTTTGGGTACTATCTGGTCAATCCAAAGGCTGCAAAAAAGCTAGGTATTACCGATGAACATGTGACTGAGTTTAAGGTCTTGACTAAGAAGAGGGTAGAGATTTAAATCTTGTAGGGTGTTGTCCCATGACAACATCGTGAATATGAATTGTGATTAAAATTTATTTTGTATGCATATCATTGGTGTTGTAAGGGTACAACACCCTACATCAATACGCTACCAATTCTCCTTCAAGTGTTTTCAAAAATTCCACCACATCAGCTATCTGCTCTTTGTTAAACTCTTCACCTACCTGATATTTACTCATGATGCGTACAACCTCTTCTATCTTGTCTACAGAGCCATTATGAAAATAAGGGGCTGTTTTGGTTACATTTCTCAAGATGGGAACTCGAAAAATCTGTGCATCATCTTTCCCTAAAAAGCCTCCCACATTGACAAAAGGAAATGGACTCTCTTTGAGTCTAATGTTTGGCTCAAACCATAGACCGATATATTCTGAAAGATAACGACGCAGAGGAAACTTCTGCATACTTTGCCCTCCTACACTCATGCCCCCATGACACCCCTTACATCCACGTGTAAGAAAAAGAGTCATACCACGTTTGGCTGCTGCACTGATGGCATTGTCATCACCCTCCAGAAATCTATCATAGGCTCCCCTTGTCAAGAGTGTCCGCTCATACGCACCAATGGCTTTACGCACATTCTCAAAGGTGATTTTTTCTGTGCCAAATATCTGTTTGAACTGCTCTGTAAGTTTTCTGTCTGCATTAAGTCTTTTCTCTATCTCTTTGGGTGTCATATTCATTTCAAAAGGTGCCTGTACAGGACCCCCTGCCTGTTCCTCCACATCTTTGGCACGTCCGTTCCAAAACTGGGTTTTTACCAATGCAGCATTGAGCACGGTAGGAGAGTTTAAATGAAAAGGATTGGCTCCTCCATGAAAACCTATGGCGGTAGGCAGATTGTCATCTCCTCCCTCTTCAAGATTATGGCAAGATGCACAGCTTATGCTCTTGTCACGTGAAAGCCGTGTGTCAAAAAAAAGTGTTTTACCCAAAGCGATCTTCTCTTTACTTAAGGGGTTTTCAGGGTTATCAACAACTTTGAGTAGTGCTTCATAGGTTTTGGGTACGGGTTTCATTGTTGTTGAAAGTGCCTGTTCTCTAAGCTGTGCATCAGTAAGTATTGGTTCAGGACGTTTAAGGAGCAAAGGAAGCACAATAAGTATGCATAGTACCAACAAGGTAATGGTTACAGGATGAAATAGCTTTTTCATGTTCTCTCCTTAATAATTATAAGTTCAGTATATAAGAATCATTAGATAAATGCAATCATTTTTTAGCACAAACAGAATTTTCTTTTAGCACAAAAAGGTTTTTATGGTAAATCACTAAAAAATATTATTATTTCTCTCCATTACATCTGCTGTTTAAGTAAAAAAGCTCTATACTAAAACTATCTCATCCACGGACAGTTACTATGATTCGTAAACACTTTACAGAACAGACCGCCATTTTTTTCAGTGTCGCCAAATGGGTATTTCTCTCCTCAGTGGTAGGTGTTATCATTGGTGCAGTTGTCACACTTTTTTTAAACATTTTGGAATATTCAGAAGATTCTCGTTCACTGCTGCCTTTTCACTACTATTACATTTTACCATTTGCCCTTGTACTTACGGTTTGGCTGGTAAAAACCTTTGCTCCCTCTGCCGAGGGACATGGTACGGAAAAAGTAATCTCTGCCGTACATAAATCTGACGGGAAAATAGATATCTCTGTCATCCCTGTAAAACTATTAGCGACAGTCCTCAGTATTTTTGCAGGAGCCTCAGTCGGTAAAGAGGGTCCTGGAGCACAGATCGGTGCAGGTGTTGCTTCTGCACTCTCTGATCTTTTTAAATTTAGTAAACAGGATCGTAAAAAGCTTGTGATCTGCGGTATCAGCGCAGGATTTGCCACCGTTTTCGGTACCCCGGTCGCCGGTGCGATCTTTGGGGTAGAAGTTCTCATTATTGGTGTGATCCTATATGATGTCCTTCTGCCCTCCTTCATCGCCGGATTTGCAGCTTTTACCACAGCACAACTTTTAGGTATTCAATACACCTACTACAACCTTCACTTTTATCAAAACATTTCACTGGATATGACGTTAATCCTCAAAGTCGTTCTTGCCGCAGTTTTTTTTGGCATTGTTTCTGATATTGTTATTACAGCTGTCTCATCTACTGAAAAGATCATTAAAAAGATCAAACTAAATACCTATATGAAAGCATTCATAGGAGGCACACTGATCGTTATTCTGACATTGATATTTGGAGAAGAGTATATTGGACTTGGATTGGAAACCATTCACAATACTATCACCCCAGATCCACTCTATGCCGTTGATGTGCACTGGTACACTTTTATTCTTAAAACACTTTTTACCTCTCTCTCGCTGGGTGCAGGAGGAAGTGGTGGGATCATCACCCCTATCTTTTACATTGGTGCTACCAGTGGGCATGCCTTTGGAAGCATTGTATCTCCTGAACATCTTGTACTCTTCTCGGCATTAGGCTTTGTAAGTGTACTTTCTGCAACAACCAATACACCTATAGCTTCAACTATCATGGCAGTCGAACTTTTTGGAATCGACATTGCTCATTATGCTGCAATAGCAGCAGTCATCAGCTTTTTGCTTTCAGGACACAGAAGTATCTTTTCTTCTCAGATCCTTGCAATGAAAAAATCGGAAATGCTTTCAGTGAAGATCGGTGAAGAGGTAGAAAACATCAGTACCAGTCTGGAAGACAACGAAATGAACAAAATAAACCGTCTTAAAGACAGACTACATATTAAACGCGAGATACTCAAACAACGTAAACGTCCCAAAAAAGACTAAAAGGCACTTCTAATAATAGAACCCTCTGGATAAACCTAGGCATTCAGAGGATTCTATATCTTTTTCAAAAACGCCAACAATCCTTTAATGATCTCAATCGGTTCAGGCGGACAGCCTGGAATATGATAAGTAATAGGAAGATGTTCTTCTGCTGGAGCCTTGATGGCAAAAGTCTGCTCAAACGGTGCTTCCATCACAGGGCAACCCCCCAATGTAATGACCCATTTAGGTTCAGGTATCTGTTTATACGCATCCAGCACATGTGGGGTCATATTAAACGTCATCACGCCACTAAGCAGCATTACATCTGCATGTCTGGGGCTTGCTACAAAGTAGATACCCAGTCTCTCCAAATCGTAGTAAGGGTTGGAGAGTGCATTACACTCAGCTTCACAGGCATTGCAACTGCCACTGTCTACCATACGAATCGCTAGAGAGCCTGCAAATTTTTTACTTACAAGATTTTTCATCTCTTTACGAATCAATTGGAGTTCTTTATCAATCTCTGGATTTTCTGTTGAAATACCCTCTTTTATTCTTTTATTCCAAAATTTAATCATAAATCATTTCCTGCATAACTTAAATCACAACTTTTATTAATGAGTGGGAAATCAGCAATAATATCTTTTTTCATCATAATATGTACTGCCTGCCAATTCATAAAACTAGGATCTCGCACAAAAAAACGTTCTATGACACCCTCTTTAATATCAATCGCCATAAATAACTCACCTATGGAACTCTCAACAAAAGCTTGATATTCTCCATCTGTGGTAGTTTGCAATTCCAAATAGCTCTCCTCTTCTTCCAAAAAGTTCAACATCAGTTGAATAGAGTTTTTTACTTCTTTCAGACGAATTTTAAAACGTGTTCCAACATCTCCATTCACTTCATTTGCAAGTTCAAAACCATTTTCAAAATAAAATGCTTGGCAACGTCTGTCAAGAGAGAGACCTGATGCCCGAGCAACAACACCTACAGTATTATATTTGATAGCTTTTTGTTGACTTAATACACCTGTAGTATCAAATCTATCCCAGAGTGAAGGAACATCCATAATCCAATCTTCAAAAAATGCTACATCTTCTGTAAGTTTTTCCAAATATTTTTTCGTAGCATCAACATCTATTGCTTTACCTTCAAAATCTATACTTCCAAAACCAAAACGATGCCCCGTAAGTGCTTTCATTTTACGTCTTGCCTCTTCAGCAAGTTTTGATCCATAGGCAAGTGCCGCTCCAAAACCTGCATCATTTGGGATAAAGCCCAAATCTGTAAGATGATGGATTATACGTTCAAGTTCAAGTAGAAAAGCATGGTATTTTTTTAAAGCAACAGGAAGTTCCTGTTTGCTTGACTGAAGTAAAATGTCTCTGTAGCAGATCTGATAAGCAATACTCTCGTTACCACTAATACGCTCTATGATGGGTTTTGCTTCTGCCAATGTTTTACCTTCAAGCATCTTTTCAATAGCACGGTTTTTGTAAAAATGCCGTACTTCAAGGTGTAGCATATCTTCACCTGCTTGGGAAAATTGAAAATGTCCAGGTTCAATAATACCCGCATGAATAGGTCCAACCGCTACCTGAAAAACACCATCTCCATTGATAGCTTCGTATTTATAAGGAAGATATTCTGCTTCTTCAAGCTGTGTCTGAGTAAAAATTTTTCTTAATGGATAGACTCCTCTTGGAAAACGCTCCTGATGTACCAATGGACGTTTGTCAAAAGCATCTTCAATGATAATACCAAAATCATCATGCATTTTTCGCTCGAACCAAATAGCTGCAGGATATTTTTTTGCCAAAGTTTTAATGACGGGATCTTCCTTGGAGACAAGCTCCTTTTGTGTTTCATCTTCATATACAGTAATGATTTCAAAATGATTGGAAAGTTCTTTGGCATACCGTGCTATAAGTCTCATTTTTGCTTCTCCTCTGCCTTGACAATGACATTTAAAAGTTTTTTAGGTTCTGTAATTCTTAACTGTTTATTGACATTTGCACGTCCAAAAACCACTTCTATATTATCTAGTTTAACATCAAACTCTTTTGCCAACCATCTTACCATATAGCCAGTCGCATTTCCACGTATGGGGTTTGCAGTAACACTGATTTGGAGTTGATTTCCTTTGGGTTTGCCAATAACATCTCTTTTGGCATTGGGTGTACCAAGTATATTTAAAACTAAAATATTATTATCCCAACTATAAAAAGAATCCATATTTTTAGGATGAAATTCTCCTAATGCTGCACGATCAGCAAGTTCTTCAGCACTCATCCACGATTCTCGTTTTTTTGCCATGCCTCTCTCCTAAGCTATCGATTTTAAATATGACAATGATGCAGGCAACAGCAATGCCATCAATGAAACAGCAAAAATAACAAGAGCAAAAAGTTCACTTGCATAAACTGTTTTTTCTTCCACTTTACCTTCATACTTCATCGACTGATATATGGACACAAAACGATAAAAAATAATTGAAAGTAATGCAAGCAGGAATAAAATTGCACCTATCATAGCAAGCATATGGTCACTCTCTTTTGCTGTACTTATCATCGCTCCAAAACCGTAAAGTTCACTAAAGAACATAGGACTTGGCGGTAGAGAAATAATCGCTAATAAAAAAAGAGAGACCAAAATCCAAAAGAGTTGTCCTCTTTTTCCTTTATACCCTCTCAATGCACCTGCAATACGGTATTTACCTCTTGATTCCAAAACACCTGTTGAGAGAAAGAGTGCCGGTTTTAAAAAAGCATGTGCACCAAAGTGAAGCAACGCGGCAAAAGGAGCACCACTGACCCAGAAGATAACAATAAGCGCCATATGTTCTACTCCTGAGAGAGAGAAAAGACGCATAAAGTCTTTCGCTCGAAAAATGAGAAACGAGACAATAAAAATCGTTAAAATAGTATAGACAAAAACAAAGATAAAAAGATGATTATAGTTGACTTCCATAGCAATTTTTGAAAATCTAAAAAATCCTACGACTACTGCAGATTCCAAAATACCACTAAAGAGTGCTGCCACAGGGTAAAAAGAAGCTCTCTCAATATTTGCAAGCCACAAGTTCATAGGGAAAAATCCCATTTTAACAAACATTCCTATGGTTGAAATAGCAAAGCCCATTTCAAACAAAAATGGAGAAGGTATCTCTTTAGCATGTGCCAAAAGTAAATCAAATTGCATCGCTTCTTCACCCAGAATAGGTTTGGCACTGGCATACATCAGAATAACACCAAAAAGAATGAGCGAAACAGCAATAGCACCCACTATCATATAGTTCCATGCCTCTTTATGAGCAGCAGGCGTGTAGTTTGTTTTAATCATATACACAGTAGATAGGGTTGCAAGTTCAAGCCCGATCCAATAAATACCCATATGGTTTGAAAGAATGGAGAAGATAAGTCCAATCCAAAATATAGCAAAAAATCTGTAAAATTTTCTGTATGCTTTTGGGGAAACTTTTACGTGTTTGTCAAGGGTTAAAAGTGCCAGTGTAACCCCGATACCGACAATAGATGAGACCAAAAGTACATAAGTGTCAAGTTTATCGGCAATAAGATAACTACCAAAGACATTGTAAGGTTTTGGTACTAAAAAAAGCTCTATAATTGGTACTAAAATGACAAATGATGTAAAGGCAAGTAGATATTTTACTTTCTCATTTTTTAAAAAACTTACAATAAACATAATAATTGCAGGAAGTAGCAAAAGAGTTAAATTCATACTTTGAGCTCCTCTTTATGAAATAGCAAGTTAATAACGACAATCGCCATCAAAAGATCAAAGAATATTCCAAGTTCAACTAGCATCGGCATACCATTCGTAGCTGTAATACCAAGTAAGAACAAGGCATTTTCCATACTTAAAAATCCAACAATCTTCGGTGCAACATTTTTATGCTCCATCATAAGCAGAAGAGAGAGGAACAAAGAAGAGATACTTATTGCGACGTAGTTGGCATTGGTATGTATCATATGGGTAATGGGTTCGGAAAGATAAAAGGTAAACACCAAAATAGCAGGCACAAGCATAATGGCATATTGTACTTTTATTTCCGGTATTATCTGACGTACAAAATGAAATTTCTGAGAAAGATTTTTAAGTACAAAAGGGATACCTATTGCTTTGATGACAATTGTCATAATACCTGTAATAATCATCGCTTTATCATCAATGGAATTTCCTATACTCAGTGCCAAAATCCCTAACATCAGAGAGTTCATAGAATACCATAAAAGCAGTCTAAAGAGTCTTGTTGTAAACAAAGCAACGATCAGTGAAGCCAAAAAAAGTCCAATAAGAAAATCAACCATCTATCACGCTCCTAAAACATAAAATGTAATTAAAGATAAAAAGGCAAATACTATGGCAAGTCCCAATAAATTTGGTATTTTAAAAAGACGAAGTTTTGCAGTATTAACTTCTAATAAAGCAACGATACTTGCAATAAAAAAGAGTTTTACAATGAAAATCAAAAAGGCAACTAATGCGGAAAATTCCAAGCCGAAAGGCATAAAAAGAGAGGCAAAAAGAGAGGCAAAGATAACAAACTTAATCGATGCTGCTGCCTCGATTATAGCAAGATAGATACCGGTAAGGTCAAGTGTCATCGCCTCATGTACCATGGTAAGCTCCAAGTGTGTTTCTGGATTGTCTATAGGGATACGTCCATTTTCAGCGACTAGCAATATGAAAAAGCTAATCCCTGCAAATAAAAAACTTGCCATATGCTCTTTCGGGAAATGCTCTGCCAAATTAACACCAGCCTGTCCTACACCCAAATTCCCAGCCATTAACGAAACCGAAAAGATAGTCAAAATCATCGCTGGTTCTACCAAAGCAGAGATAAAAGCTTCACGTGAACTTCCCATGCCACCAAAGGCACTGGCACTGTCAAGCCCCAAGAGCATAAGAAAGAAGGTAGAGAGTGAGATAAGTCCCGTAATTGTAAAAGCATCTACAAAACTCACATAGTAACTCCCCTGTACCAAAGGCGGTAAAAAGAACATTACAATGATGAGTGGAGAGAGCACCAAAAAAGGAGCATATATTGTAATGGCACTTGTCTCTTCTGAAAGTATTGTCTCTTTATGCATGAGTTTTGAGAAATCTCTATAGCCTTGTAAAATAGAGACAGGTCGCTTGAAAAGAAGTACCATTTTCATAGCCTTAATATAGGAAAGCAAGAGTGGTGCTATGAGAACCAGCATAAAAATACTAAGTAGGTATATAATCATTTTTTATCTCCAATAATTAAAACTTTCACAGAAATCATCATAACGAAAAATTCCAAAACGAAGGTTGCCCAAGAAAAGTCATGAGAAAAAATCCTATAACTAAAAAGTACAACAAGCATCATATTAAATATCATCGCAGCATAACGTGACTGTTCAAAATGTGCCAAACGATAGACCCAGTAACTCATAGTATTTACACCCTTTGCCACACTTTCATAAAAGACTTTTTCAAAAAGAGGCTTAACATGTACTTCATAGTGCGAGATACTAAATTTACTCTCGTGTCCTGCAATAGTCTGTTTTTCAAAGAGTTCATCAGGTTTATAAAGCCAATTGAAAAATCTTCGTATGGGTCCTGCAAACCCTGTTGCCGTATATTGTGTTTTTTGTGATGTCTTATATCCACAGGCCCAGGTATTGTGTATTCTTGTTTTTATACCAAATATTTTATAGCCAAACATCATCAATGCAGTCACACCAAAAAGAGAAAAAAGTAAAATAAGAGGAGAGACGATCCCTCCATTGATACCAACAGAATGCATATGCCAAATCCCTTCAGGGAAAATTTTCTCATAAATAGAAGCTCGTCCAAGTCCTACAAAAACTTTATCAAACCACTGCATATAAAAAGGCGTAAAGAGCATGAGAGAAAGTAGCACCAATGTCATTAAGATCATACCACTTTTCATAAGAAAATTAACTTCATGGGCATGTTTTGCATTGGCACTTCTGTGCAATCCCAAAAAGGTGATACCATAGGCTTTTACAAAACAGGCAATCGCCAATCCTCCTGTCATAGCAAGTGCAAAGATAGCAAAAGGAATAGCAAGTTTAAGTGAAATGTTGTCTATATGTGAAGAACTCAGCATAGATTGGAATATCATCCATTCACTTAAAAATCCGTTACTTGGAGGTAGTGCAGAAATAGAGATAGCTGCAATTAAAAAAGTAAGTGCCGTTACTGGCATCGCTTTAATAAGCCCACCGTATTTCTCCATATTTTTGGTACGGGTTTGATGTAAAACAGCTCCTGCTCCCATAAAAAGCAGTGATTTGAAACTCATGTGGTTAAACATATGAAAGAGTGCGGCAATAAAGGAAAAGGTGCTTAAGATTTTAAGCCCTAAAGAATCAAAAATCATCCCCATACCAAAAGCTATAAGGATAATACCAATATTTTCAATAGAA
>JALXCZ010000030.1 GCA_026990595.1 Sulfurovum sp. | reverse complement strand
TAGAGATGCTTATCTGCGACTGCTGACATCTTATCTGATGGAATATACTGAGGAATGGGAGGTAGAAAGAAGCTATATTCAACCACAAAAGCTGGAACTGGTGATGGTTAAGCGTGAAGAGTTGCTGCAAAGTGTAGCTTAATAAATTGAAGGAGTTTGAAATTGCGAACTTTTAAGGATACTATCGCAGGATTCATCCATATCATGCCTATAGGTGCAGTGATCATGGGACTCTTTATGCTCTCTCTAGCAGGTGTTCCTCCATTCTCAGTATTTTGGGGTAAAATTTATGTAATGCAGGCAGCGGTGAATTCAGGGTATATTTGGTTGGCGATTGTTATGGGTCTTAACTCAGCGATTGCAGCATATTACTATTTGAAGTTGATCGTTTATATGTTCCTAAAAGATCCTGTAAAAGATGTAGATACGGTTTACTATAACCTTTCCAAGCCGCTGATGGCAGTCATTGGTTTAGCAACAGTAGCGACTATAGGAGCAATATTCTATGTGCAGCCACTCGTCTCTTATCTTTACTATATGATCAGCGCAAGCGGATACTAAAATAAAGGCAGCAGGTGACTGTTGCCTACTTAAGTAATAGTTTCTCCAATGTTTCTACACTTCCTTTTATAACATTGTTAAACTGAGAGTTATTAAATGTTCTTTGTCTTTTAGCAAGACGTGCGGTATTGGTAGTGATCTTCTCTGTCATTATCTCTTTGGAGTAGATACCGTCGAGATATGCCAAAGTCTCTTTGATCCCTATAGCTTTCATGCAGTTTGGTGCTCGTGTATATTTTTTTTCCAGCATACAGATTTCATCTATCAATCCATACTTGAGCATGATTTTGGTACGTTGTGCGATACGCTGACGTAAAAGATCTCTTTGCCACTCTATCTGATAAATAGGAAGAGGAGTAGAGATTATGGGCTTGGGAGGATAAATTTTAAAATATTCTGTTGCTGTTTTCCCTGTCTCCAAATAGATATTTAGTACTTTCTCTATGCGGTACATATCACTGCTCTCTATATTCGACATATAGAGGGGATCAAGACCATAGAGCCATTGGTAGGTTTCTTGGAGGTCAAACAAATGTGCTTTTGTCTTTTTTTGTGTTTCTTTACTGATAGTCGGTAGTGTGCTGACCCCCTCTAAAAGCATTTTAAGATAAAAACTCGTACCTCCGACAATGACGAGATTCTTGTGCTCTTTTTGACACTTTCGATAGACATCAAGATAGAGTGCAATGAATGTAGTCACATCAAACGATTCATTCGGAGAAATGACATCTATTCCAAAGTGTACTATCCCATCTCTCTCTCCTATTGTCGGCTTTGCTGAAACAATATCAATCTCTTTGTAAATAGAGAGTGAATCCAACGAGAGTATATGTGCATTTATCTGTTGAGCAGTTTTTATTGCAAGGGAACTTTTCCCTGATGCTGTAGAACCGATAAGTGCCAATTGTTTGATCTCTTCCATAGTGCAATCATAACAAGTTACTGCTAAGTGTTAAGGGTTAAGTACGAAGAGTGTAAAATACGATATGAATTTATTTGACAAGCATAACCGTTTTAATATAGCAAATTTAGTAACATACTTAAATGTAGCATTGGGTGTAGTGGCGATCTACTTCATCGTAAAAGGTGATTTTTTTACAGCCATTATTCTGGCATGGATGGCAGGTGCCTGTGATATTATTGATGGAAAACTGGCACGTAAATATAATCTTTCTACTGAGTACGGTATACAGCTGGACAGTTTTGC
This sequence comes from Sulfurovum sp., assembly GCA_026990595.1. Classification (GTDB taxonomy): domain Bacteria; phylum Campylobacterota; class Campylobacteria; order Campylobacterales; family Sulfurovaceae; genus Sulfurovum. The sequence continues at coordinate 50,171 of JALXCZ010000030.1, read as the reverse complement.
CGACTTTCTTTCCTTTGTTGTGATGCCTCCTTTTCTACTCTTTTATGCACTTAAAAGCGGTATGACAAGCAGTATGGAAGAGTTGATCGTTGGTTTGGTGTTCATTGCCTATATTATTGCAGGTCTGAGAAGACTGATAGAGTTTAACCTCAAAGTAGATGCAGGAGAAGTTGCCAAGTATTTTGAAGGTGTACCTACACCCCTTGGCGCTATTTTATTGTGGGTTCTCTATCTGCTTTTTAGTAATAGTATTATTACTTCTGTAGCAGTGATCACCCTTTTGGTAGTTATTATTGCATGGTCTATGAACTCTAAACTTAAAATTCCGCATCCATAGAAAGTGAGCAGTGAGCAGTGAGCAGTGAGCAGTTAAAGAAAAAAGGTTTTATTGAGAAGTTGAATGACTTCGCTGAGCTTGTAATGTTTAAACATTCAGTATTTTCATTGCCGTTCATCTTTATAGCAATGTTGGTAGCTTCCTATTTGAACAGTGGTTCAGGCTGGTTTGGCTGGAAACTTTTGTTTCTTGGTACCTTGGCAGCTGTAAGTGCACGTAACTTTGCCATGGGTGTCAACCGCTATCTTGACAGAGATATTGACAAACTTAACCCCCGTACAAAAGGAAGACCCTCAGTAGATGGTAGAGTAAGTGATGTACAGATGCTTGGGTTCATCGTTGTCAATGCAATGCTATTCATAGTAGTTGCCTATTTTGTCAATGATTTGGCGTTTAAATTGGCAGTGCCTATCCTTATGGTCTTGGGTGCCTATACGCTTTTTAAACGTTTCTCTGCTGCGGCACATCTAATATTGGGCATTAGTCTTGGTCTGGCTCCCATAGCCGGGGTTGTGGCAGTTAGCGGAGAGATCACTGCCTGGTCTGTCTATCTTGCCATAGGGGTCATGTTTTGGGTAGCAGGGTTTGATCTGCTTTATTCTTTGCAGGATATAGCATTTGACCAGGCACATAACCTTCACTCTGTCCCTTCACGTTTTGGTGCACTCAAGACAATGTATATTGCCAGAGTGTTTCATCTGTTGGCTGTAGGGTTTTGGACCTTGTTTGTTGCTAGTGCAGATTTGGGAATATGGGCATGGATTGCTGTGGTATTTGCAGCAGGGATGTTGGGGTATGAACACTACCTTGTCAACAAAGACTTTACAAAAATAGACAGAGCTTTTTTTACGGTTAACGGATATCTTGGCTTTGTCTTTTTGTTTTTAATTATTATAGAGGTGAGTTAGATGGAATACACTATTATTTTGGTACTGGTTTTTATTTTGGCGGTTATTTTGCTTTATCTGTATAACAATAACAGAAAACTGGCAGATCAGATCAAAATACTCAAAGAAGTACTGGCGATTAAAGATACCACCATCTCCAATCTTGAAGCTTCACGCGTGAGCGTTAAAGATGTTATAGAGAACCTCTCGTCACAGGAAGAGGTAATGGGATTGGTTGAAGCAGGAGAGAGCAGAGAGAGTATTTCTGAAAAACTTGGTATTCCTCTTAATAAAATAGAACTTATCATTAAATTTGACAAAATTAAAAAAGAGCAGAAAAGTGCCTCATAACAGTTGGAAGGCAGTACTTTCAAAGGCGTATGAGAGCTTGGATCATACATATCGTGCCTTTTTGGAAGAAGATAACGGCTATTTCCCATCAAAAGAGAGTTATCTGAATGCATTTAAAACACTCCCCAGACAAAAAGTAAAATATATTCTTTTTGGACAAGACCCCTATCCGCGTCCTGATAGTGCAGGAGGATATGCCTTTATTGATGAAAAGGTACAGAGACTTTTTTCAGCTACAGGACTAAGCAAGGAGGTCAACCGTGCTACCAGTCTGCGTAACTTTGTCAAAATGGCTCTTGTGGCAAGAGGCGATCTTAAAGAAGACCTTTCCCAGGAGGGCATTGCTCAAGTAGACAAAACACCGCTTATTGACTCCATAGAGGCATTGCGTTTAAATTTTGAAAAGAATGGTGTCCTGCTTCTTAATACAGCACTCATATTTACCGATAAAAAGAGTTCATCCAGACATATCAAAGCATGGAAACCTTTTATGCAGACACTTTTGGAACAACTGCAAAAGGATACACCAAAACTCATCTTGTTCGGTACCCATGCCAAAGCACTTAAAAAACAGTTTTCCCTTGAAATATTTGAATCTATAGAGATAGAACATCCCTATAACCACAGCTTTATCCGCAACGAAAAAGCCTTGGAGCTTTTCGGCTCAATGAAACTACTTGAAAAATAAAGGTTTTTTCGATACAATTCGCTCACCAAATATCGCATCTACAAAACAGTGCACTCTTAGCTCAGCTGGATAGAGCATCGGTTTGCGGTACCGAAGGTCACAGGTTCGAATCCTGTAGAGTGTACCACTTTTTTTTATTCAATCACACTTTTACACGTTTTCGATCGACATACTTGATGTATGCCTCACTCAAAGCACGTAAAAATTGCACTTGACTAAAGAGAAGCACTTATTATTTTCATTCATTTTTACTCAATGTACCTGATGTATACCTCGCAAAGAAGACGCAAAATCTGAATATGATCAAGAAAAAGAGATTTTTATGTAAAAACAACCCCTAACCAAATCTATACTATAATCGTATTATTACTTTTTGGAGCATTCTGCCATGAATATTTTACTCATAAATTCCAACCCTGTGGTCTCTCGGCTTATTTCTCTTTGTATGCGTGAAGAAGATACTGTTTTTGAAGAGGTGAAAAGTGTGAATGATGTGACACTTGACAGATATGCCATTGTTTTTGTGGATGACAGATCTTATAATGAAGATACAAAAAGAGTGCTTGAGAACCTTATGATACGTAAAAAAGTCTTTTTGTCCGGTACTGAGGCAAATGAAGAGATATCAGAATTTTTTGATGAGGTGATCAAAAAGCCTTTCTTGCCTTCTCAGATACGTGCGGTACTCAAAGGTATGGATGAGCGTGAGAGTGTGGAGAAAGCAGTGGATGTACCTTCTATTTTTCCTCTTGCTTCCGAAAAGGAAACAGCCCAAGAGCATGTAGATGATATTGAGAGAGTGAATGATACTAATGTACTGGACAGTAGTGAGATAGAGAAGATCAAAGCGCTTTTGGAGATGGAAGAAGAGGATGAAGTGCCGAGTGTGGAAGCACTCGATGAAGAGGAGATAGAGGCTCGCAAGGTAGAAATGATCAAGCAGCAGCTTGAAGCAGACGGTCTGGAAATCGTTTCAGAAGAGGAGTATGTAGAAGCACTCAGTAGCAAAGCTCCCAAAAAGAAAAAGAAAAACAAGTCTAAAAAAAATAAAGAAGAGACCTTTAATTTTGAAAAAGCGCTTCTCTCAGCTGTAGAAGGTATGAAGGTCAAGAAGATAAAAAAGCTTCTCAAAGGTGCAGAGGTGACCATTAAAATTGATTTTAAGGGCAAAAAGTAGATGCAGAGCAGACATAAAGGAGCTATTTTAGTACTTTCAGGTCCAAGCGGTGCAGGTAAAAGTACTATTATCAATGCCGCTTCCTCAGAGATAGGGGAATACTATTTTTCTATTTCAACAACCACACGTGCACCACGAGTAGGAGAGCAAAACGGTGTAGATTATTTTTTTGTGACCAAAGAGAGTTTTGAAGAGGATATAAAAGCAGGAAATTTTTTGGAGTATGCTGAAGTACACGGTAATTATTACGGTACCTCTCTCAAACCTGTAAGAGAGGCACTGAATGAGGGTAAACTGGTCATCTTTGACATTGATGTACAGGGGCACAGGCTTGTACGTGCCAAAATGAACGATATTACCACGTCAGCATTCATTACACCGCCTACGTTAAAAGAGTTGGAGCAAAGGCTGCGTGCAAGACGCACAGATGATGAATCCGTGATCGTCAATCGCATTGAAAATGCCAAAAATGAGATAAACGCGTTGGGAGAATATGATTTTACGATCATTAATGATACTGTAGAAGTTTCAGCTAGAGAATTTGTGATCGTAGCTAAAGCTGCAAGACTCAAACAAAGCAAAGAAGAGGAAGAGAAATTTATTCAAACGTGGCTGGGTTAGGTTGGGTTAAACATTTTTAAGTATAATTATTAAAATTTTAAAATTATATCCGTTTGGGATGTAAGTAAAGGATGAATTATGGGTATGCCAAGTATGCCGGAACTATTGATCGTATTAGCGATCGTTGTATTACTTTTTGGAGCTAAGAAGATCCCTGAACTTGCCAAAGGTATGGGAAAAGGGATAAAAGAGTTCAAAGGTGCCATGAAAGAAGAAGAAACAGAAGAAGAGACCAAAGAGATCGCTTCAAAAGAAGAAACGGAAACAAAGGTCGAAGCCAAAAAGAGTGAAGACGCTTAGTTTTCAAAATATGTTCCTGTCATCTTCGACGGGAATAGATATTTAAGCTGTAAATGCTAAAGACTCCCTCCTACTCACAAATACTGTATATGCAGTCCCACACAGAGCATGGGAACGAGAAAAATATTACGGAAAATCTATGAAATTAAAATCACAAATCAATGATGTTATTAAGAATGCTTTTGTAAAAGCCGGTATAGAGCATGAACCTATGTCTGTTACTGAAGCAACGAAACCGGAATTTGGTGACTATCAGTTCAACGGAGCCATGGCATTGGCAAAGCGTTTAGGTAAAAATCCGCGTCAGATTGCAGAGATGATCATGGAGAATCTTGATTTCTCAGGTATAGTTGTCAAGGCCCAGATCGCAGGACCTGGGTTTCTTAATCTCTGGATCAACCCTTTGTGGATAGCTCAGCAAGTGCAATCAGCATTGCATGATGAAAGATTAGGTGTAAGCAAGAGAGAGAATCCTATTAAAGTAGTCGTAGATTACTCCGGACCTAATATGGCAAAACAAATGCATGTGGGACATTTGCGTTCAACGATCATCGGCGATACATTGGCAAATCTTCTTACGTTTTTAGGAGATGAGGTGATACGCCAAAACCATATTGGTGACTGGGGCACACAGTTTGGTATGTTGATCGCTTATCTCGAAGAGACAGATGAAGACGGTTCTGGAAGCCTGAAAGATCTGGAACAGTTCTATAAAGATGCCAAAGAACGTTTTGATGCCGATGAGGCTTTTGCAGATAAAGCCAGAGAGTATGTTGTCAAGATACAAAGCGGGGATGAACACTGTCTGAAACTTTGGCAGAAATTTATCGATATTTCATTAAGACACTGTGAAGATGTCTATGACAAACTTTGTGTCAAGTTGACACGGGATGATGTTAAGGCAGAAAGCTTTTACAACAAAGATCTTCCGGAAGTCATAGAAGAACTGCTTGAAAAAAACATGCTTACCAAAAGTGATGGCGCACAATGTATTTTTCTTGAAGGTGAAGAGATCCCTGTAATCGTTCAAAAAGGTGACGGCGGTTACCTCTATGCGACTACCGACCTTGCAGCACTTCGTTATAGAGCTAATGTATTGGAGGCAAAACGTATTGCTTACGTAGTCGACGCAAGACAGGGAGGACATTTTAAACAGGTATTTAAAGTGGCAAAAGAGTCCGGTTTTGTACCTGAAGATGTCAAGTTGGAGCATATTGCATTTGGTACGATGATGGATAAAAACGGTAAACCATTCAAAACACGTGATGGAGGTACTGTAAAGCTTATTGACTTGCTAGATGAAGCTGTTGTCAAGGCAAAAGGTGCCATAAAAGACAAAGAGGGCTACAGTAAAGAAGAGGTAGAAGCACTTGCGAAGATCATCGGGATCGGTGCAGTCAAATATGCTGATCTTGCCATCAACCGTGAATCGAACTATATTTTTAATTGGGATAAGATGCTCTCATTTGATGGTAATACATCACTCTATATGCAGTATGCCTATGCAAGAATACAGAGTATTTTTAGAAAGTTCAATGGAGAGATCAAGGGAGATATTGTCATAGGTGATGCATTGGAACATCGCCTGAGCGTAATGCTTCTGCGTTTTGAAGATATGCTGGAGAGTGCAGCTGACAATGCTACACCAAACCAGATCACAGCCTATCTTTATGATTTGGCAACACTCTTTATGCGTTTTTACGAGCATAACCCTATTTTGAAAGAGGGTGTGGATGAAAAGACAAAAATGAGCCGTCTGCAACTAGCTGACCTAACAGCCAAAACTATTAAGCAAGGGCTTGATATACTTGGAATTGAAGTTGTAGACAGACTGTGATAAAATTAGAAATTAGAAATTAGAAATTAGAAATTAGAAATTAGGGGTAGTTCTGTGAAAGCACTTATGATTTTAGCGATACTTGCTACTTTTGGAATTATTTTCTTTCAATATAGCAGAAATAAAAATATCAAAAAACTCTTTATTGCTTTAGCAACATTCGGGATGATCATCTCACTGGCTGTAGTAGGGAATGTGACACGACCCATTATTCCACTTTTCATGGCACATATTATTTTACTCATATTGGCATGGGGTGGATTGATGTACTATCTAATGAAAGAGAAGTATTTCTGGTGGATCATTTTCTCTCCCATAGTAACGATAGGACTTTTTTTACTTTTAGAGTTTCTCGACGGATCCAGGCATGGGATCCTGGGTTAGAGGTTTTTTGCTTCTTTGTTTTTCTGTTGATTTTCAACAAGCTCACTTAAAAATGTTTCCAGTGAATATCGCTGTCTATATTCAGGTATCATAATATGGATAAGTATATCTCCAAGATCAGCAACGATCCACTCATCACTTACATCTGAATGAAGAAATATCTCTCCCTGTGGTTTTAATCCCTCTTTAAGATGATCAAAAAGTGCCTGTGTATGTTTTAAGTTCAGTGAATTTGCTATGACGACACGGTCGGCAATGTAGTCTGCATCATCCAGATTAAATACTTCTATCTCTTCAGCTTTTTTCTCATCAAGTATTTTTACAATACTCTCAATTCTCTCTTCAGTGGTCATTGATGGTTGTCCTTTAACTGTTTTCTTTACAGATTTTTTTATTTTTTTGTCAACATAGGTCAGATCTTTTAATTCTCGTATATCGGTTGAAGTTACCGGAACATCAAGCTCCAATATTTTCCACGCTCTAAGCATATTGGTTTTGACGGGGTGACCTTTTCTGGTGACGATCACCCAAACAATATGACTGTTGAGCCACTTGAATTCATGCCATTTTGTCAATGTTGACAGATTGTCAGAACCTATAATGAGATATTTGACATCAAATACTCTGTTGAAATATTTTACAGATTGTGAAGTTGTTGTACTTTTGCCCTCTTTTATCTCATAATCATCCACCATAACATCAGGAATGTCATCGAAAAGAGTGTGACACCACTTTAGGCGTTGTTTTGCATCTGCCAGTGAAGATGTTTTAAAAGGGTTTAAGTAGGCCGGTACAATAAGCAGTGTGTCAATATCCAAATTCTTTATAGCTATTTCAACAATGTTTTGATGTCCTCTGTGTGGAGGGTCAAAACTTCCGCCGAAGATTGCTGCTGTAGGCTTGGACTGATTAACCAAATGCTAACCTCATTTACTGTAAAATTATGCAATTCTAACATAATATGACTAAGGGCAAACTATGGCTGTAAAAGTAGCGATCAACGGACTTGGAAGAATCGGCAGATGTGTGGCACGTATCATTGCAGATAGAGATGACATTGAACTTGTGGCAGTAAATGCGAGCGGATCGGATGAGATGCTTGAATATAACCTTAAGTATGACTCGGTACATGGAAAACGAAATGATGTAAGTGTTGTGAACGGCTATTTGCACATTGGTAACGAAAAAGCCAAAAAATTTGCTGAACGTGATCTGGATAAGATAGATTTTGCTTCTGCTGGAGCAGAGATCGTTTTGGAGTGTACAGGAGCATTCTTAACCAAGGAGAGTGTACAGCCTTACCTTGAAAACGGTATTAAAAAAGTTGTATTTTCTGCCCCTGCTAAAGATGACACAGCCACCTTTGTTCTTGGGGCAAATGAGGGCGAATATGCAGGTGAAGCAGTGGTCTCCAATGCCAGTTGCACCACTAATGGTTTAGCACCGATAGCCAAAGTACTTGATGAGAATTTCGGTATAGAAAAAGGACTGATGACCACGATCCACTCTTATACCGCATCTCAGCCTATCCTGGATGCAAAGCATAAAAAAGATCCGAGAAAAGGGCGTTCAGGAGCAGTTAACCTTGTACCGACAACTACAGGTGCAGCAAAAGCTATTTCAAAAGTAATGCCTTCACTTGAAGGCAAACTCAATGGCCAGGCGATCAGGGTACCGACACCGGATGTTTCTATGGTAGACCTTACAGTCACGCTGGTTAAAGATACCACACTTGATGAAGTAAAAGCAGCATTCAAACGTGCGAGTGAAGGCTCACATAAAGGTATTTTAGGTGTAGATGAAGAATATAGGGTTTCTCAGGATTTCGTAGGTGAAGAGCAGAGTACAGTAGTTCCGTTAGATACTATTCAGGTGATCGGGGGGAATATGGTAAAAGTACTTTCCTGGTATGACAATGAGTGGGGTTACTCCTGTCGTTTGGTAGATATGGCAGTTTTTGTCAGTAAAAAACAGTAGGGGATAGCAGTAAAAATGAAAACACTCAAAGATATTGATATTGACGGTAAAAGAGTATTTATAAGATGTGACTTTAATGTTCCTAAAGATGAGTTTGGTAATATTACTGATGACAGACGTATCCGTGCGGCATTGCCTACGATCCGTTATTGTATCGACAGGGACTGCAAGGTCATTCTTGCATCACATTATGAAAGACCGGAGCCTGGAAAATATGAAGAAAAGTACTCTTTAAAACCTGTTGCCAAAAGACTTCAAACACTTTTAAAGATCAAAAATAACCTTTTTATGGCAGAAGATGTGGTTGGACCTGATGCAAAGGCAAAGGCAGCAAAAATGCAAGCGGGAGATGTACTTTTACTGGAGAATTTGCGTTTTGAAGCAGGAGAGACAAGCAATGATGAAGCTTTTGCAAAAGAATTGGCTTCTTTTGCCGATATCTATGTCAATGATGCATTTGGGGCATGCCACAGAAAGCATGCCTCGATCTATGCTATAGCTGAACAGTTCGATAAAGAGCATAAAGCAGCAGGTTTTCTGATGAGCAAAGAGGTGAACTTTTTTGGAAAAGTACTTGAAAACCCTATTAGACCGTTTATTGCTGTAGTTGGGGGTTCCAAAGTCTCAGGAAAATTACAGGCATTGACAAATCTTCTCAATAAAGTAGACAAAGTGATCATCGGCGGAGGTATGGCATTTACATTCCTCAAAGCCCAAGGTTATGAAATAGGTAAATCTCTGGTTGAAGATGATCTTATAGATGAAGCAAGAGATATTATGGAAAAAGCGCATGATCTGGGGGTGAAGTTCTATCTGCCTGTTGATTTTGTTGTTGCACCGGAATTTTCTGAAAATACGGCAGTGAAATATCTTCCGTCACAAGAGATCCCTAAAGATTGGATGGGACTTGACACGGGACCTGCAAGTTCAAGACTTTTCCGAGAAGTCCTTAATGATGCACAGACGATCATCTGGAACGGTCCTATGGGTGTGTATGAAATGGACAAATTTTCCAAAGGAAGCATCATGATGTCACACCATATTGCCGAGACGCATGCAACGACTATTGTAGGCGGTGGAGATACTGCTGATGTTGCCCAAAGAGCAGGAGACGTGGATGAGATGACATTTGTCAGTACAGGTGGAGGTGCGAGTCTGAAATTGATTGAAGGTATCAAGCTCCCTGGTCTTGAAGCATTGGAAAAATAGCAGCTTCTGAAAGGATATAAAATGATATATGCCGCCAACTTTAAAACAAACCATACCAGAAAAAGTACATATGCGTATATAAAAGCATTAAATGAAAAATTATCTGTAAAAAAGCCTGATGATAAGGTATATATTTTCCCTCCTTCCACAGCATTGGATAGGTATAAGGGTGATTTCACGATAGGTGTGCAAAATGCCTATCCGGCATATAATGGTGCATATACCGGTGAGATAGGCTTGGAGCAGTTAGATGAGTTTGATATAAAAACCATCCTTATCGGTCATAGTGAAAGACGTGAATATATGGCAGAGACACAGGAAAAAGTAGCAGTCAAATTTGCTTTTTTTCAAGAGCAGGGATTTGAGATCATCTACTGCATCGGTGAACCTTTAGAGATTCGTGAAAAAGGTTTTGAAGCGGTGATGAAATATCTTTTAGCACAGTTTAATGGGATAGATATTCATTATGAAAATCTTATTGTGGCATATGAGCCTATTTGGGCGATAGGTACAGGAAGAAGTGCTACAGTTGAGGAGATATCTACTACGCATCGTGCTCTTAAAAAAGTTATCAATAGTAAACCATTACTTTATGGCGGCTCTGCTAAACCTGCCAATATTAAGGAAATTGCGAGTATCGCCGGGGTAGATGGGGTTTTAGTGGGGAGTGCATCACTGAATGCAGAGAGTTTTTCTCAGATGATACTGTAAGGTCGAGTTGCTACCATCCCGACCTGTATGTTATTTAAACAGATCAGCCAATGCAGTTGTATCTTTTGTTTTCTCCATTTCTCCACTTTCTGAAGTTTCAGTTTGTCTTTCTGTCACACCTTCTACTTCATTAAGTTCTATGGTGTAACCTGTCAGCATAGATGCAAGGCGGATATTGATACCGCTTCTACCAATAGCTTTCGCTTTTTGGTCACCGGTAATGTTAATGACTGCTTTTTTCTCCTCCGCATCTACTTTAATACTTTGTGTGATCGCAGGGCTTAGTGCTCTGGTAATGAAAACTTCAGGGATAGGTGAGTACTCGATACAGTCGATATTTTCACCGTTAAGCTCTTGGCTTACAGCATTGATACGTACACCTTTTACACCGACGGCTGCACCGATAGGATCAACATTCATTTGCTCTGTCTTAAGGGCAATTTTTGCTCTTTCACCGGGGATCCTTGCAGCACCGATAATTTCAACGACACCATCTTCAATTTCAGGTACTTCATTTGCCATCAGTGCTTCAAGAAATTTAGGAGAAGTGCGCGTAAGTTCAAGAAAAAGACCGTATTGTGGATCAACACTGACATAACGCAGTAGTGCTCTAATAGTGTCACCACGTTTAAATTTCTCCCCTTTGATACGGTTTCTAAGCGTTAAAATACCTTTAAGCTCGCCGATCTCTACATGGGTATTGTCATCAGCATCTACACGATTAACAGTACCCAACATAACAGAACCTACTTTTTCTCTGTATTTTTCAAAAAGATCCTGTTCTATTCGTCTTTGGATATGGTATTCAAGCTCCCTAAAGAGGTTTGCAGAAGCGGTACGTCCATGATCTTCAAGCACAAATTCTTCTTTAAGTTGGTCACCGAGCTCAAGTGAATCGTCAAACTCTTTTGCTTCAGAAAGAGGTATGAATGCATCGGAAGGTATTTTCTCTTTATGATCCTCTTTGCCTACTTCAACAAAAAGCTGTTCATCATTATCAGCAACAACAGTGATCACTTTATTGACAGAATATGTTTTTGTATCGTTGTCGATCAGTACTTCAAAATTGCTTGTAAATGTTGTAAGTTTTTTTGCCGTATTGATCAAAGCTTCTTTGAAAGCATCCAACGCATGCTCTTTAGAGATGTTTTTTTCATGTGCAATAGCTTCTATAATGTCTAATATTTTTTCCATCTATTTTTCCCTTAATAAATCTTTTTGATAAAAATTCAATCATACCCGCTACAAGAGGTAACAAAACAGTATTAAGTACATCTATGAGGTGGTGTTTTTGAAGATTAGCATTATAGCTAATCAAACCTTTACTGAAAATAAAGTATAATCAGATCAATTATTGAATAGAAATCAAAGGAATATAGATGAAACTAAAACTTGCTAGAACAACACTTAAAGCGAAGCCAAAAACAATAGAGTTGAAAAAATTGGAAGATGAACTAGCAAACAGATCTATATTTTATTTTGATAAGGATAACTCACATAAAGAGTTGAAAGAACTTATTGAACATTTTGAAGAAAAGGGCTATTCTGTTTACATGCGCGAAGTGAAGTATGGATTGGATGATAATGAATATATCTATGAAGTACATATTATTGCCTAAAGCAAAGAGAATTAATTGCCTAAAAAATTATTTATAGAAACACTCGGTTGCGCGATGAATGTTCGCGACAGCGAGCATATGATCGCAGAGTTGAACCAAAAAGAACCTTACGAACTTACCCAAGAACTTTCCGAAGCCGATCTTATCATTATCAATACCTGCTCTGTACGGGAGAAGCCTGTAGCAAAACTTTTTTCTGAGATAGGCGTATTTAACAAATATAAAAAAGAGGGTGCGAAGATAGGTGTCTGCGGATGTACCGCAAGTCATTTGGGAAAAGATATCATTAAAAGAGCTCCTTCGGTTGATTTTGTACTGGGTGCCAGGAATGTCTCCAAGATCACAGAAGTGGTTGACAGGAAACATGCAGTTGAAGTAGATACGGATTTTGATGAAAGTATGTACTCTTTTGGTGACTACAGAAGCAACCCTTTTAAAGCCATGGTCAACATCTCTATGGGATGTGACAAATCCTGTACCTTTTGTATTGTTCCCACTACACGGGGTGAAGAGATTTCCATTCCCAGTGATCTTTTAGTACAGGAAATTACAAAAGCAGTCGTTTCCGGTGCCAAAGAGGTGATGCTCCTTGGGCAGAATGTAAATAACTACGGAAGACGTTTTGGATCCTTGGAAGAGCAGTGTGATTTTACGCAGCTTTTGCGTAAAGTCTCAGCCATTGAGGGATTGGAGCGTATCAGGTTTCAATCTCCGCATCCTTTGCATATGGATGATGCATTCATTCAGGAATTTGCTTCCAACCCTAAAATATGCAAGCAGATACATGTGCCGCTGCAAAGCGGCTCCACCTCACTGCTAAAAGCAATGAAACGTGGGTATACCAAAGAGAATTTTTTAAACCGTTGTGAAAAAATACGTACGCTTTGTCCTGAAGCAACCATCTCTACTGATGTCATTGTCGGTTTCCCCGGTGAGAGTGATGCAGATTTTGAAGATACGATGGATGTTCTTGAAAAGGTACGTTTTGAACAAATGTTCTCTTTTAAATATTCTGCACGCCCGCATACGGAAGCAGCCGAATTTAAAAACCAAATCGACAATGCCCTCTCGGGAGAACGTCTGACAAGACTGCAGGCACGACATACCCAAATACTTGATGAGATCATGGATGCCCAGTTGGGGAAAATACATTCGGTCTATTTTGATGAACTCAAATCAGAAGGAAGGATCTCCGGACGTTCTGATGACGGGAAACTGGTGTTTGTTAAAGGAAGTGAAGAATTGCTTGGAAAGATCTTGGATGTGAAGATCATTAAAACTTCCAGAGGAGCACTCGACGGTGTGCTTGTTTAGGTAAAGAATGAAGCACTTTTTACAGCAAATAGCACAGAGGGTTGTTCCGCCCATCGTTTATGTGTTCATGCGTATCGTCTGGTTTACTACGTCCAGAAAATTTCATTTTATTACACCTATAGACGAAGCACAGCATGTCTGTGTCTGTTGGCACGGTGAACTTTTCATGAGTCCACAAGCATATAGGAAAATTCATAAAAAACATCCTGCTTCAGCGATCATTTCTTCTCATTTTGACGGTTCTCTCATTGCTGGTACACTAAATTTATTACATATTAGACCGCTTAGAGGTTCTTCCCGAAAGGGGGCAAAACAAGTGTTGATGCAAGCTTTTAAAAGTATTAAACGTGGAGAAGAAGTACTTATCACCCCTGACGGACCCAAGGGGCCAAGACACTCTATGAGTGACGGAGCCATAGGCATCGCACTGAAGAGCAAGCTTCCTATTTTCATCATGAACTTTAAAGCTGAGGATTATTGGCAGTTAAAGAGTTGGGACAGATTTGTCATCCCCAAACCTTTTACAAAAGTGGATTTTTATATACAGAGTATTTCTCTTGAAGGCATGGCACTTGATGAGGCTCGAGCATACCTGCTGGAAAAGATGCTGGAACACACTATTGAGTGAGGAGTGAGGAGTGAGGAGTGAGGAATTAGAAAGATATAGTGAAGATTTTCTTGAGTATCTTTTTGACGTACGTGGATATTCCGAAGCTACGGTTGAAACCTATGAAGTTGCCTTGCGTCAGATGGTAGAAGTGAGCAACTTCTATAAAGAAGAGGGAGAGTGGGTGTTGGATATTACTCCTTTTCGCTTTGCTATTGTCAAAAACAGTAAAAAGACGATTGTTAAAAAACTCTCTGCAGTACGCTCTTTTGTAAAGTATTTGGAAGATCAGTGTCTAATGCCGGTCAAACTGATAGCAGATGAATCGATTAAAGTGCCCCAGAGCCTCCCTAAGCCTATAGAGGAGGCTTACATAGTAGAAGTACTAGACAAGGCAAATTTAGAGGAAAAATTGCTTATTTCAGTGCTCTATGGGTTAGGTCTGCGTATCTCTGAGTTAAGTGGACTGAAACTTACAGATATTAAAGAAGAATGGGTCCAGATCCATGGTAAAGGGAACAAAGTACGGGAATTGCCGCTTTTAGAAGAGTTGCAAAGTTTGATCACGCTTTATAAAAAGCAGTATATGCCTAAAAAGTATCTGTTTGAGAAAGGCAACAGCCCGATGAATGCTGCACAGCTACGTTACAAGATCACGAAACTCTTTAAAGCTTCAGGCATCAAGGTCACCCCCCACCAGTTACGTCACTCGTTTGCTACCCACCTGCTTAACAACGGGGCACGCATTGCGGATGTAAGCGAACTTTTGGGACATGCAACTATGGCAACCACACAGGTCTATACCAAGCTTGGGAGTGCGAAGAAGATGCAGGAGTATATGAAAGCGCACCCTCTAGTTAGTGAGGAGTGAGCAACGAGGAATTGCTGTAGGTCGGGATGCCCCACCCCGACAATAATATGCATAAAGAAAAAGCTTTATTGGTTTATGGGGTTTGTACTGTCTGGGTAAGGGTACCCCGACCTACAAAATATCTATATTCTCTTTAAATAGGTAGGGTCTGATTTTCGAGGGAATTTTTTTTATTCTGCATTGCTCTTTAAACGGTTTTGGCATATCGGCAGTGACATAGGGTGCAATATAAAGCAGATCATTTTCTAATTCCACTGCCCACTCTCCACCTATGACAAGGCTATTCTCATTTTCTATCTCTTTACGTTGAGATGCTGAGAGGAGGTATCCTGAATTTTTGAGTGCGATGTCTGTCGCTTTTGTTTTTGTTTTTGGATTGTACAATTTGATAATACGCAATTTTTTTTCAGTATGAATAAGTTCAAAACCTTTCTCAAGTTCCTTTTTGTCTTTTCTCAGGTACTCAAAACTGCGTCTGATTCCTTCTTTATATGCCTTTATAAGAGGGTCAGAGAATTGTTGTCTGAACTTGTTCCTCTCATACTTTTCATCACTGTTGCTTTCATCGATGAAATAGGGGTGATCGTTCTCTTTCAGATAATCAAGCAGTTCATCTTTGCTGTATTCAAGAAGCGGGCGTATCAAGATATAACCTTCTCTTTGCGTGACAGGTTCCAGCCCTATAAGTTCAGAAACTCCCGCCCCTTTGGTCAGGCGCATGAGAAACCATTCGAGCTGGTCATTGAACTGATGTGCGGTGATCAGTGTATCATAAGTATGTTCTTTGATGAGTGATTCAAAGAACTCATAACGGAACTTTCGTGCTTTGCTTTCAAAGTGCGTATCAAACTTAGGTGCTTGAATGGTATGACAAAAGAGTTCATGTTCTTTTGCCAGTGCTTTGGCATGTGCTACTTCTTTTTTACTCTCTTCTCTGATGCCATAGTCAACAATGGCGATGTCGAATTTGATGTTGTTTTCTATAAGTAGGAAGAAGAGTGCTGAGGAGTCTACTCCTGCTGAGAATGCTAATAGGTTTTTTTTATTTTTTAAATGGGCTGTATTTATGTTTAGCAAGATTCCCTTTCTCTTCAATTGAGGCGTTGTTTCTCTCTTCATTTTTTTAGAAAAAACGAAGCAAAAAATCGTCTCTCCTCTCGAATCGCTTTGCTTTCAAGGTCGTTCGGAGAGACAGGGCACGCAAGCGTGATTGATGGATGTGCTATCGCATGCATTGTTTTAGTAGGGTTGCTAAAAGTTGGGTGCCTACTAGCTCTGTAATTTTTGCTTCATATATCTTACCATATTCTACAGGTAAGTCTGAAGTATCATTTACAAGTATCTCTCCATCTATATCAACTGCCCAGTTTAGTGGTCTGGCACTTAGTAGGTATTCGTGTTCATCACTTTCGCCGTCTATTACCAATGTAACTGTTTTGCCTAGCATATTTTCTAAAGACTTTTGTGTACTCTTATCGGCTATAGCTCCTAATATGTCTGCTCTTTGGTTAATGATCTCCTGGGAGATCTGCTCCATTTCGTAAGCAGTGGTGGTCTCTTCGTTGGAGTAGTGGAAAGTATTGAAACGGTCAAAGCCGAACTCTTCCATGAAAGAGCAGAGTTTTTCAAAACTCTCCTCTGATTCTCCGGGATGTCCTGCAATGACAGAGGTACGTAAAAAGGCATTGGGTTTGCTTTTCATATGTTCAAGCAGCTCAATGGTTTTTGCTTCTCCAAAGCCGCGTTTCATGGTTTTAAGCACGGTATCATCGATGTGCTGGATGGGCATATCATAGTAGGTTTGGAAAATGTTTGAGTCCGCAATGGTATCGATGAGTGCAAATGTGGTCGTACTGGGGTAAAGGTACAAGATTCTGGCACTTTTGACACCCTCTATAGCTTCTATAGCTTTAATGAGGTCGATCAAGCCATCCTGAAGTCCCATATCTCTTCCATAGCTTGAACTGTCCTGAGAGATGAAAGAGAAGTCATAAAAACCCTCCTTGACCAACATATCTACTTCTTTGACAATGGAAGAAAGAGAACGTGAATGCAGTTTTCCCTTAAAGCTTGGAATCGCACAGAAAGAGCAGCTCTGGTTGCACCCTTCTGCAATCTTGATATAGGCATGGTAGTTTGAACCTGTAATGACTCTGCCGCTTGTTTCAGTTGCGAGGTAGACTTCAGGCGAAAAGGTACTCTGTTTAGAGGCGATGAGAGCATCAATCTTCTCATAATCGCCCACGCCTGTAAAGATGTCGATTTCAGGAAGTTCTTTTTGAAGATCTTCTTTATATCGCTCGGACAGACACCCTGCCATCACCAGAACAGAGTTCTTTTTACGTTCTTCATGCAGGTTAAGTACCGTGTTGATACTCTCCTCTTTGGCGGCATCAATGAACCCGCAGGTATTGACGATGATTACATCGGCCTGTGTGTTGTCATCGGTGATCTCATACGCTTTAAGGCGTCCGAGCATCACTTCGGAGTCAACAAGGTTTTTGGTGCAGCCGAGGCTGACAAGGTGTAATTTTTTTTGCATAGTTTTTAGTTTTCCCATTCATTTTGGTTAAAAATACCAAGTATGATTATTTTATTTTTTTCTGTATCAATATAGTAAGGTATGGTATAGCCTTTAAATATTAATTCTCTGGTATAAATATCTTTTGATGCGTCTCTTTTTCTGTGACTATAGGGATTGAGTGGAATATTCTCTATTTTAGAGATAAGAGTATCAAAAAAATCTAAAGCTCTATTTGGGTTATCATGAGCGATAAAGAGTACTATAGATTGGAGTTCTTCTTTGAATCTTACAGATTTTATTAAAATCATTTTTGTTTTAATATATTTTCTCTTATTTCATTCAGACCATCATGAAATGTATTAACTTCCAAGGAGCCATTTTTATATGCATCTATTCTGTTTTCTATTTCTCTGTCCAGATTTTTATTTTTTTGTTTATAGAAATCAAGCAGTTGCGATAGGGCATCTTTAATGTTTGTTGTGTGAAATTCTTTTTTGAGATTTTCTATAAAGTGTTTATCTACATCAATGGTAAGTTGCATAGGTTCCCTTTATGTATTTACTTAGTGCGGTAATATTATAACATAAATTAAGAAAGAGTTTATAGGTGAGTATGTTGAAAAAATGTAAAATGATTGTAAAAAGAAAAGAAGCTAGAGCCAGACCGAAGTCTGGACTCTAAAGTGTTTGAGAAAACTTTTAAGAGAATTCTTAGAAGTTATATCTACCCCATACACGGATCATATTTTGAGAATCACCGTTGTTTACAGCATTATCGTCAGCATCTGTTAAGACATAACCAGCGAATAGTGTTGTAGAGTCGTTGAATACTTTAGTTTTATAAGTCACATCTAACTCATATGGATTGTGATCATCAAGTGTATTATTGTCTGCAGCAAGTCTTTGACCATATGCAACACCAAATTTACCACCAAGTGCTTTAGCGCCTGCAGCTACTTTAATGTACTGAGAGTCATTTTCGATGACACCTTGGTTAAGGATCATTTGTGTATAAAGTGGAGTTTTTACACCACCGAAGTTTGTAACAGTTGCTGCCATATCTTCGTCACCTACATAAGAGTAAGCCAATGAAGCATCGAACATACCGAAGTTTCCACCTACTTTTGCACCGAATGAAGTTGTTTCATGGTTATCTACAGCATCACCGAAGATATATCCGCCTTGAAGAGCAACCGCATAATCAGAGATAGCATATTTTGCATCACCCCATAGAATGTGTGCATCATTACCATTTGCCTGATCAAGATTAGGAGCATAGTAGTAAGAACCTGTCAATGTCAAACCTTCAATAGATTTGTTTTGAACAGTTAGCATATGTATACCATCATGATCATTAAATTTATTGAAGTCAGAAAGGTCGTTTCCTGCACCAAAACCATTGTGGTTACCACCATATACATATGCGTATACAATTGTAGTATCAGGAAGGTCTGTATTTACAACCAAGGCTGCATCAAAAGTATTTTTAAATACATTCCAACCTTCAGAGAAAGCAAATGGAGAAAGAGCTTTTGGAAGTTCTTGACGACCTAGTTTAAAGCTTGTGTTACCAAATCCGTAAGTTAGGTATGCTTGAGAAATCCAACCACCATCAGTCATATCATCAATATCACCTGGTTTACCAACACCTTGTGGTACGTTAGAAACTACAGAGTTCTCAAGGTTAAGTGTAGAAAGTCCGTTTACTTCAAATCCTGCACCAATACCTGCAAATACATCTTTGTTTACTGCTCTTAACTGAAGACCAGCATCTGCTGCTGAAGCTTCTTGATCAAAAAGATCGTTTACAGCATTGTCTCTTGTTTGGTAATATACTACCGCTTGTCCTGAGAAATCCCAACCAGATGCTTCTGCAACTACTGGAGTCTCTACTACTGGCTCAACTGGAGCAATATCTCCACCAGCCATAATCATTGTTGACGCTACTACTGAAAGTAATAATGTTTTTTTCATTGTAATCTCCTTGATTTTTTTGAATACAAAAGAATTATAACACATAAATTTACTAAAAGTCAATAAAATAAACGAAAAGTTAACGAAATATTAATAAATTGAGCCAGACAGCCCGAAAATACGGTATTTAGGGGATACTTAAATTTATATTAAATAACATAAAACAGTGTTTTTAGTGTAAAAAAAGAGTATTTTTTAAGAAAAGTAAACAAAGTTTTAAATTTTTTGTTAACTATTTAAGGGATTTTCCGGATTTTTATATAAAGTTGTAAAGAATGGTGGCGCCAGACGGAATCGAACCGCCGACACAAGGATTTTCAATCCTTTGCTCTACCAACTGAGCTATGGAGCCGTGACTTAAAACAAATTATCTGTTTTAGTGGATAGAATTATAACGGCTAAAGCTTAAGAATTAACAATTAAAAATTAAAAATTAAAAATTTTTGTATGATTTTTTGCAAAAAATTATTATTTACAGGCTTTTTACCAAGTCTATAAAAGTCTCTCCTCTATGTTTGTAGGAGTTGAACTGGTCAAAACTGGCAGCTGCCGGGGAGAGTAAACCCACACTTTTTAAAGAGAGAGCGGCATCTATCTGCTTGACAGCAGTTTCTATGTTTTTTGCTTCTACAGCCTCTATCTTGTAGATTTTGGCAAGTTGTAAAAGCTTGTCGTTATTTGCTCCTATAGTATATAGTGTAAGGAGGAGCCCTTTCATTTCCTTAAAAAGCGGTGTAAGATCCACCCCTTTATCATCACCTCCGAGAATGAGATGAATATGTCTGTGGGCATAGCCTTTTATAGCCTGGATCGTAGCATCCAGATTGGTCGCTTTGGAGTCATTGACCCAGAGGCGACCTTTGGCATCGCTGAACTCTTCCTGCCTATGGGCATCTCTTTGAAAGGTATTGAGCAGCGCATAGTCTGTCTCATCGAAAAGTACTTTTGTAATAGCAAGAGAGAGCAGGGCATCCTGCAAAAAAGCACCTTTGTAGTTGAGCTTTGATGCATCCATCTTAAAATAATCACATAAAAAATCATTGTTGTCATACTCTACTACATAGGCATGGGTTTTGGGAAGGTTCAAGCCTTTGGGTACGAGTGCCAGTTCTCCTTCCTTCATAGTAAGAAGTGGTTTAAGCTTGTCTGCTTCATACTGTTCTGGTGTACCGTGCCAGTCCAGATGATCGGGTGTAATAGGCAATAAAAGATAGATATTCGGTGAAGCACTATGGGTATGATGCAAGGTAAAGGAACTTGTTTCCAGTACCCAGATAGGTGCATTTTCATCTAAGTCAGCCAAAGGTGTACCAATGTTCCCTCCGTTTACAGCCCCTCTTTTTTCAAGAAGGTGTGTGAGCATCTGGGTAGTGGTGGTTTTACCGTTGGTTCCGGAGATCCAAACTGTAAATGGTTTTTTTTGTAGGGTGTTGTCAGAGGACAACACCGATTGCGTATGGTGTATTATATTTTTGGTGTTGTGAGGGCACAACACACTGCCTAAAAAGTAGTCATATTCACTTAAAAGATTTTTTGCTTTTTGAATAAGAGTGTGTTTCGGTGGCAGGCTTGGTGTTGTGATTTCAAGAGTACTTTCATCAGGGTTAAATTCACTGGAAGGTTTGATGGTATTATTGTTTTCATCCGTAT
Organism: Sulfurovum sp.; assembly: GCA_026990595.1. Lineage (GTDB taxonomy): Bacteria > Campylobacterota > Campylobacteria > Campylobacterales > Sulfurovaceae > Sulfurovum. The sequence goes on along the minus strand of JALXCZ010000030.1, from coordinate 29,134 downwards.
AGGTTTTTTCACATCTGTCATCAAAAAAAGTGCAGCCGCCTCCGAGTTTTTTGGCGATCGCCTTTGTTGTTAATCCATATCCGAATAATGTGGGTTTGTTCATATGAATCCTTTGCAATGTGCTGTGTTCTCACAACACAATAATTTAAAAGGGGTGTTGTGAGGGCACAACACCCTACATTTATCTGAATTTAAAGCTGATTAAGGCTAGTATATTTGCTATAAAGGCGATCATCCAGAAACGTACGATGATCTTATTCTCTGCCCAGCCTTTGAGTTCGTAGTGGTGGTGGATGGGTGCCATACGGAAGATGCGTTTTTCACGGAGTTTAAAACTTCCTACCTGCAAAATAACCGAGACGGTCTCAATGACAAAAATGATTCCTATGAGAATAAGAAGGACTTCACTTTTACCCAAAATAGCAAGGTATGCCAGAAAACCGCCGATGGCAAGGCTTCCTGTATCACCCATGAAGACTTCTGCAGGATAGCAGTTGTACCAGAGGAAGCCAAGCAACCCTCCTGCCAGTGCTGTAGCCAGTACCGTCATTTCACCTACTCCTTTAATATTGGGGACAAGAAGATACTGGCTGAAAATAGCATGCCCTGTTACATAGATGATGGCACCTAAAGAGAAAAGGGCTATAACTGAGGGAACGGTTGCCAGTCCATCAAGTCCGTCTGTGAGGTTTACAGCATTGGTAGTAGCCAAAAAGACGAGTACCCAGAAAGGAACAGCAAAGTAACCCATATCAAAGAGCGGTGTTTTAAGGAAAGGGACATAGAATTCTGTAGGGAAACCGGCATAAAGCAGAAGTCCTGCAACAATAGCTGCAATAACAGCTAGAAGTCCCATCTTGCCGCGGGGAGTCAGCCCTTCAAGATTGTCTCCCGAGATGATCTTCCCCAGATCATCCTGAAATCCGACAAGTCCGAAACCAAGCAGGGTGATGAGCCCTCCCCAGATATAGATGTTGGAAAGATCAACAGTCAGTAGCGCAGCAATCATGGTACTTACCAAAAAGACAGCACCTCCCATAGTAGGAGTATGACGCTTCCCTTCATGAGCAGGAACATATTTGCTGATAGGTTGATTGGCTTTTTTTGAGATCGCCCATGCCAGATATTTCGGCATGATCAGCAGGGTGAATATAAATGCAATAAAAAAGGAAAACCCTGCGCGTACAGAGATATATCCAAATAGATTAATATCTAAAAATTGGGAGAGTTGATACAACATAGATTCTTTTTCCTTTATGTTTAAGCAAGTTTATTTTACTATTATTTCAATAAATATTAGGAAAAAGAAAAAAAATATGGATATGCAAAAAACAATTTTAATCATTACTGACGGTATAGGATATAAACCTCAAGGTAGCTGTAATGCTTTTGAAGGTGCCGAAAAGCCTACCTATGACACACTTTTGAAAACTGCACCCAAAGCACTTATCGCTACGCATGGACTTAGTGTCGGATTACCTGAAGGACAGATGGGAAACTCCGAAGTAGGGCATATGACCATAGGAAGCGGACGTATTCTGTATCAGGATCTGGTGAAGATATCGCTGGCTTTGAAAGATGGAAGTATGGGAACAAACAGGGTTTTAAATGATACCTTGGCAAAAAGTGGGCGGGTACATCTTGTTGGACTGCTTAGTGACGGTGGGGTGCATTCTCATATAGAACATACTATAGGGCTTGCAAAGTTGGCAAAAGCCAGAGGAAAAAAAGTCTTTTTACATCTCATTACAGATGGAAGAGATGTCAGCCCGACCTCTGCAAAAACCTACATAGAACAGATAGAAGCGATCACAGATGAAGCTGTGTGCATTGCAACGATCGGTGGACGTTTTTACACGATGGACAGGGACAATCGCTGGGAGAGAGTAGAAAAGGGATACAGGGCTATTGCAGAAGCCAAACCTTCGACAACCTTGGATCCTAAAACGTATGTAGAAGAGAGTTATGCAAAGAATGAGACAGATGAGTTTATAGAACCTGTTGCATTTGAAGGGTATGACGGCATGAAGGAAGGGGATGCCGTGATCATGACGAATTTCCGTTCAGACAGGGTCAGGGAGATCACAACCGCTTTGGGTGACAAAGATTTCTCCGTGTTTGAGCGAACCTATATTCCCCTGCATATTGCTACTATGACACAGTATGATGCCAGTTTCCCCTACCCGGTGCTTTTCCCTAAAGTCGCACCGAAAAATACGCTGGCAGAGGTGATCGCCAGGGCAAAATTAAGACAACTGCATACGGCCGAAACAGAGAAGTATGCTCATGTGACATTTTTCTTTAACGGTGGGATAGAAGAGCCGATGATCGGTGAGAGTCGTGTGCTTATCCCAAGTCCGGATGTCAAGACGTATGATATGAAGCCTGAAATGTCTGCGCCTCAGGTAGGTAAGGCAGTAAGAACGGCAATGGATGAGGCATATGATTTCATCGTAGTGAATTTTGCCAATGGTGATATGGTAGGGCATACGGGTAATTATGATGCAGCATGTAAAGCAGTGAGTGCTGTTGACAAAGAATTGGGTCTCATCATAGAAAAAGCAAAAGAGCAGAGGTACAATATAGTATTGACTTCAGATCACGGAAACTGTGAAGAGATGTGTGATGCCCAGGGGCATGTGTTGACCAACCATACAGTAGGTGAAGTATGGTGTTTTGTCCTAGCAGAGGGTGTAAAAAAGGTCAAAGAAGGCTATGGATTGAATAATATTGCCCCTACCGTATTGAAGTTGATGGGAGTTGAAATCCCTGAAGAGATGGATGAACCACTCGTATAATTTGACTAAATCTCTTTTTCATAGTAATATAAAAATTAAACCTTTTTAGAGGAGGATAGAATTATGGAAAAAAAGATCAAAGAATCTGTTGGCACGCTTTTGGCTCATATCATTAAAGTTGACCATAGAGATGTGGAGAAAGAAGCACCGCTTTTTTGTGAGATAATGGGAGAGAATTTTGAGTGTTCGGAAAAGGAAGCAAAAGAGTTTCTTCATACCATGATGAATAAAGAATATAATCTTGACGACCATGTTGCTATTATTAACCAGGCACTTTGTGAAGACAGGCTCTCCAAATTTCATCTTTTGGAACAGCTGAATCATATGATCTATTCTGATAAGATCAGTCCGGATGATTATAAAATCTTTGAGGATATTAAGAATAAGTTGTTTGAGTGTTAGCTCTAATCTCTCACGTGTTACAATATCTCCAAATATTTTAAAGGGTAAAGATGAAATTTACAGGTAATAATGTTTTGGTTACAGGTGCAAGTAGGGGAATCGGTGCACAGATCGCCAAGGGATTGGCAGCTATGGGATTGAAGGTATGGGTGAACTTTCGTTCAGGTGAAGCAGAGGCAAATGCCGTCAAAGAGGCGATCGAGGCAACGGGTGGCAAAGCTGAAGTGATCGGATTTGATGTAAGTGATGAAGAAGCTTTTATAGCGGGTATCAAAGAGATCATTGTATGTGACGGTGAGCTCTCTTATCTTGTGAACAATGCAGGTATTACCAAGGATGGTTTGGCGATGCGTATGAAAACAGAGCAGTTCATGGATGTGATCAATGCGAATTTAAAATCAACATTCATAGGGTGCAGAGAAGCGCTTAAGGTAATGCGAAAAAAACGTTTTGGTTCGGTAGTAAATATTGCTTCTATCGTAGGTGAGACAGGTAATGCAGGACAGACGAACTATGCTGCTTCTAAAGGCGGCACGATCGCAATGACAAAATCATTTGCTATAGAGGCAGCAACCTCCGGTATACGTTACAATACCATTACTCCCGGGTTTATTGCTACAGAGATGACAGAGGTACTTAAAGATGAGGTAAAAGATGCATTTACAGTAAAGATCCCTATGGGAAGGTTTGGAAAGCCTGATGAAGTGGCAGATGCTGTAGCATTTTTACTTTCAGATTACTCTTCATATATTACAGGTGAAACATTGAAAGTAAATGGTGGGATGTTGATGTAAATGTGTAGGGGGCAGATTCCATATCTACCCTTATTGGTATCATGGGTCAATATGGAATTTACCCCTACGAATTGGAAAAATATGTCTATAAAAATACTCCTGCTCGAAGATGACAAGCTTTTTAATGAAACCCTTCAGGATTTTTTAGAGGAAGAGGGGTTTGAAGTTGATACTGTATTGGATCCTTATTCTGCACTTGATCTTAGCTATAAACACCCCTATGATCTTTATCTGTTTGACGTGAACCTTCCTTATGAGAATGGATTTGACCTACTGAAAAAACTTCGAGAGAGTGGTGATGTGACCCCTACGATTTTCTTAACATCCAGAGAAGATAAAGCTTCTCTGACACAAGGTTTTGAGACAGGGGCGGATGATTACATGAAAAAGCCTATTGACCTTGATGAACTTTTACTTCGAATTGGAGCGTTATTACGTCGACAAGCAAGAAAAGATAGAGTAAACATAGGTGCATATGTTCTGGATATAGTTGCAAAAACACTTTATTTGCAAGATGAAGCACTGGAAGTGACACAAAAAGCAGTAGAATTACTGGTACTGCTTGTGGAAGCAAAAGGTGAAGTAGTGAGCTCTGAGATCATTAAAAACAGACTTTGGGCGGCAGGGCAGCATGCCAGTGACGGATCGCTCAGGGTCTATGTTACACAGCTTAAAAAATATTTTCCTGACAATATTGTCAATGTTCGAGGTATAGGATACAAGTGGGTGTCATGAAAAAAAAGACATTGTTAGCTGCATTGGGCTACTTCACCAGTGTGGCAATGCTTTTGAGTTTTTTGTACTGGTTTTTGGAAAATGAAGGATTTACGGAGAGTAATTTTCTCATAGCAGGGTTTATGGTGCTTCTTTTGGCTGCGGGCTGGGGGTATGTGATCTCTACGCATCTGCTTGCTCCCAAGGTTCAGCTTGATGAGAGCCTTTCTCAACTCAGCTCTGAAATACTGCATGAACTCAACATTCCTCTTTCAACTATACGGGCCAACAGCAGTATGCTGAAAAAACGCTTGCAGGATGAAAAAAATCTGCAACGCTTAGCGCGCATAGAATCTTCTTCATTAAGGCTTGAAAGACTCTATAAAGAGTTGGTTTACAGTATTAAAAAAGAGATACATCCTGTAGAGAAAGAGCTCTTTTCTTTGAAAAAATTGTTACATGAACGTATAGAGGTACTGGAAGCATTCGGAAGGAACCGTTTTGATCTAAAGATGGAAGAATGTCTACTTAAAGCAGATAAGATCGGGTTTGAGAAAATGATAGATAATCTACTGATGAATGCCATGAAATATTCTCCTAAAAATTCTCCTGTAACTATTAGCTTACAGAATGATCTGCTTACTATTACCGATAGAGGAATAGGTATGGATGAGACACAACTGCTTCGTGTCTATGAACGTTACTATCAGGGAGACAGTAAAAAAGAGGGTGAGGGCATAGGACTTGCTTTGGTAAAAGCCTATTGTGACGAGGAGAATATTGATATTCAAATACAATCACAGAAAAACAGTGGCACTACTATATTTTTAGACTTAAAAAAGAACATAAAAAACTAATTTCCCCTATTTTGACAAGTTTTGACATTTTTTTCTTTTATAATTGTTAAATTAGTGTTAAATAGTTGATCTGAATCAATTATATTGAACATTATGATTAGTTATAATGAAGAGTGTTTTGATGATAGTTATAATATTTCTTATAACTATTGGACAAATAAGCGTTGATCCAAAGAAGTTTGGATCTGTTTATATCGTAATTGAAGGAGGAAAAATGAATTACAAACTCAGTAAATTTGCATCTCTTGTTCTTGGTTCTGCATTAAGTGTCTCGACACTTTTTGGTGCAAGTGCTTTGGACAAAGTGATGAAGGAGCGTGGTTTAACACAGACTGACCTGTTGGCAGCTGCTAAAACCTATACACCAAGTGGTGGACGTGATAAATATCTGGTATTCAGTTCGGGCGGACAGTCTGGACAGATGATGGTCTATGGTGTACCGTCTATGAGAATACTTAAATATATCGGTGTCTTTACACCGGAGCCTTGGCAAGGGTGGGGGTATGATGATGATACCAAGAAGATACTTGCAGAAGGTAACATTCGCGGTAAATCGATCACCTGGGGTGACACACACCATCCAGGTATATCTGAAACCAATGGTAGATATGATGGTAAATGGCTGGTCATTAACGATAAAGCCAACCCGAGAATTGCAGTCATTGACCTAAACGATATGGTAACCAAGCAGATCGTGGTGAATCCGGTATTCAAATCTGATCATGGTGGAGCATTCTTTACGCCAAATTCTGAGTATATTCTTGAAGCATGTCAGTATGCTGCACCACTTGATAATAACTATCATCCAATGGATGAATATAAAGAAACTTATCGTGGTGGAGTAATGGTTTGGAAGTTTAATCACGAAATAGGGAAAATTGAACCGAAAAAATCATTTGTAATTGAAATGCCTCCATATATGCAGGATCTTTCCGATGCCGGTAAAGAGGCGAGTTATGGTTGGGGATTCACCAACTCATTCAACTCAGAGATGTATACAGGGGGTATCGAAAAAGGACTTCCGCCATTTGAGGCAGGATGTTCAAGAAACGATACGGACTTTTTACATGTTTACAACTGGAAAAAGCTGGCTGAACTTGCCAAAGATGACAAGAATGTGAAGATCATCAATGGTGCACGTGTTATACCAATGGATGTAGCAGTGAAAAATGATTGTCTCTTCCTTATTCCTGAGCCAAAGTCACCACACGGTGTTGATGTATCACCAGACGGTAAAAATATTGTCGTTTGTGGTAAGCTTGATACGCATGCAACGGTATATGACTTTGCAAAAATTCAAAGTGCAATCAAAAATAAAGAGTATGTAGGGAAAGACCCGTATGGTATTCCTATTCTCGATCTGAAAAAAACTATGTCTTGTCAAGCAGAGTTGGGACTTGGACCATTACATAACCAGTTTGGTAAAAACTGGAAAGATAAAGGTGAAATCTATACGTCACTTTATGTAGATTCCCAAGTGGTAAAATGGAACTACCATACCTGTAAAGTAGAAGACAGACAAAATGTTAACTACAACATTGGTCACCTTTGCGGTATGGAAGGTAAAACGGAAGACCCTCAGGGAGATTACATCATTGCATTGAACAAGCTTGCAATTGACAGATTTAACGAGATCGGGCCGTTACACCCGCAAAACCACCAGTTGATCGATATTCGCGGTAAGAAAATGCAACTGCTTTATGATATGCCGATCCCTCTAGGTGAACCTCACCAGGCAGTAGCGATCCGTGCAGACAAGATCAAGCATGAAGTAAGATACAAAATGGGAACCAATCCGTTTACCGGTAAAATTCATAGAGGTAAAACACTTGGTGGTCAAGAGAAGATCGTTCGTAAGGGTAACCATGTATATGTTTACGGAACAATGGTTAGATCACATATTAACCCGGAACACGTTACTGTAAATAAAGGCGATACAGTCACTTTCTATTTGACTAACCTTGAAAGAGCCGAAGATGAGACACACGGATTTACTGTGGATCAATATAATGTACATGCTTCACTCGAGCCTGGTAAAACAGTTGCCTTGACATTTAAAGCTGACAGAGAAGGTGTATTCCCTTACTACTGTACAGAGTTCTGTTCTGCACTACACTTGGAAATGATGGGTTACCTGTTGGTTAAAGACCCTAACAAGAAGTATACAGCAGCGAAAAAACTTAAAATGGCATCAATGAGTCCAGAACAGCTTAAAAAAGAGTATGACCAGACTGTTGCAGTGAATGCTGCCACAGATAAAGTCATCCAGAGTGTTGTGAAGTTCCTTAAAGAGAACCATTATGAAAAGTATCCAACGATTAAAGCATTGGTGGAAGATGCACTTGATCAGTATGGTAAGATTGCTGCACAAAAAGCAAAATCAGATGAGGCTGTAAAAGCTGGAGATCTGAATAAGGCAATTCTCTTTGAAAACATGATCTGGCAGTATATGGTTAAGACCGCAGATGTTGGTATCAGAGCAAGAGATCTCTTGGTTAAAAAGGTAGCTAAGCCTATGAGCGAGGCAGCAAAACGTGGTGAAGCAGCCTATAAAGAGGGTGGATGTAACGGATGTCACGTTATCGGAAAAGTAAGTTCCGGTCCAGACTTGACAGGTGTACTTCAGAGACATGAAAATGGTGAGAAGTGGGCAGAACAGTGGATCATGCATCCTGAAAAAATGTATGATGATGACTATATCAAGTCTATGATCAACTACTTCAACCTTCGTATGCCTAACCAGGGTATGACAAAAGAGCAAACAGACGATATTATTGAATATCTAAAATGGATCGACGAAAACGCAAACCTCTTCTAGAAACACTAAAGATACAAGGGAAGTCGATCTCCCCTGTATCTTTATTATAACTTCATCTTATTTTTTTGAAATATAATTTAAATTGATGCCTATCAAGGTTATACTAAAGGGTTTGCTGTAAAATAAAGAAGTTATGGTATGGATAGTTTAAAGAACGTAAAGCGTTTTTTACACTATGTATGAAGAAAGGATAAAAAATGAGTTCACTTGCAAAATCAAAAATATTTGCACTGCTGGCGCTGGGTATACTGCTTTATTGGTTTGTTGTACCTGCGGTACTGACACATAATGTCGTAGAAATGGGACGACAGGGGAAAGCGGAGAAAATATCACCCCTTACCATAAAAGCATGGGATTTCTTTCAAAAAGGAAAATATGTTTCTCCGAACATTCCCAAAGAAGATGCAAATGATTTGGCTAAAATGCTTGCAGATGATATGGAGTTGAATGTGGTAACAGCACCGATTTGGTACGTTTCACTTGAGGCGCCTAATTACCCTAAAGATGCATTCCCTGAAGGAATTCCCGTCTTTTACCATTTTGATGGATTTAGTGGAGACGTGCATGAGATGAATACCATCAATCACTACATTGGGATGGATCCTATGGAGAGAGGTGCACCATACCTTCGTATGCTGGCACCCTATGCTTTGATCTTTGTGGCATGGATCTTTGCAATGTTCCTTATTTATGACGGTCGAATATGGAATTTGCTGATGTTGATTCCTATCTCATTGCCTTTGATCTTTATAGGATTTTACTCCTATTGGCTCTATTGGTTCGGACATCATATGCATGCATGGGGAGCGTTTAAGATAAAGCCGTTCACCCCCACGGTATTTGGAGACGGAAAAGTGGCACAGTTTACCACACACTCTTATCCCAGTATTGGTTTTTGGCTTTTGGTAGCGATCAGTATTTTAAGTATTTTAGCATTAGCGGCAAAACGCAAATATCAAAAAAGTGAGCAGGTAGCCTAAAATGGTAAAAATGATCACAGTCTCTCTCTTATTACTGTCAAGTTTGCTCAGTGCAAACAATGTACTGCAAGAGGCTATTGATCATGCAAAGGCGGGTTCACGTTTGGAGTTGCCGGCAGGGGTTTACCACGGTAATATTGTGATAGACAAACCATTGATCATTGATGGGAAAGATCAAAAAGCGATCATCGAAGGTGATGGTAAAGGGACGGTAATTACCATTACAGCTTCGCGTGTAACAGTTGAGAATGTAACTATCAGACACAGTGGTGCAGAGCATGAGCGTGTAGATGCAGGAGTAGCATTGAAAAAAGTAGAGCAGTGCACAGTGAAACATTGTAAAATTTTAGATTGTCTTTTTGGTATCGATATGGCTCAGGTAAGCAGATCGGAGATCATTGGAAATTATATTGAATCCAAACCTTTTGACCTGGGTCTTAGAGGAGATGGTGTACGTCTATGGTATAGTAATGACAATCATTTAAGCAGTAATCATCTTTACAAATCACGTGATTTTGTGGTGTGGTATTCACATGGGAATCTGATAGAGAAAAATTTGGGTGAATATGGAAGATACTCTTTGCATTTTATGTATACAGGTAAAAATATTGTTAAAAACAATATATATAAACATAATTCTGTAGGGATTTTTTTTATGTATTCCCAAGATACAACTGCCACGGGGAATTTGATAGAGAATTCTCTGGGAACCACAGGATTGGGTATAGGGATGAAAGATGCCAGTAATTTTGTACTGAAGAATAATACGATCATCTATTGTGCCAGAGGGCTGTTTATTGACCGTTCGCCTTATGAACCTGATACGGTCAATGTGATAGAGAACAACAAGATCATCTATAACAGTGAAGGAATACATTTTCACTCTTTGAGTCTGCATAACCGATTTGTCAATAATATTTTTAAAGGCAATATAGAAAATGTGATCAATGATTCCTACAATACCAAGGTGACAGAAAATAAATTTGACGGAAATTACTGGGATGATTATGAGGGGTTTGATAAAAACAATGATGGGATAGGTGATGGACCATATAATTATTTTGCCTATGCAGACAAAGTATGGTTACTTAATCCCAACATAAAATTCTTTTACGGCTCGCCTGTGATCTCTATATTGAATTTTTTGGCAAAGCTGGCACCGTTTTCTGAGCCGGTACTGCTTTTAAGTGATAAACATCCTAAAATGTATGAAGGAGAGGTGTAATGCAAGAGAAAAAAAGACGGCAGTTTATGAGGCAGGCAGCAGGGCTCGGTGTATTGGGTCTTGCTGCTGCAGGCGGTATATGGGCAGCCAAAGATTTCAAACGGGGCGAAAACCGACTGCGTCCTCCCGGTGCTGTAGAGGAAGATAGATTTCTTACTATGTGTATTAAGTGTGGACAGTGTCTACAAGTGTGCCCGTATGATTCTATTAAGCTGGAAGATATAGACGGTAAAGCAGGTGTAGGAACAGCATATATTGATCCGTTGGCACGTGGATGCTACCTTTGTGAAGCTTTTCCTTGTGTGCTTGCCTGTCCTACAGGAGCACTTGATCATGAATCAAATGTTATAGAAAAAGTACATATGGGTATGGCGATCGTTGTCAATGAGAGTGCCTGTCTTGCCTTGGAGGGTAAAAAAGTAACCAAAGAGATGATCGGCAGGATCTATGATCATACGGCTGTGATCTCTGAATCAGAACGTGTGAACAGAAAAGTAGAGATATATGACAACGACACGGAAAAAGTAAGATTACAAAAGACACTTTTACAGAAGTTGAATACGCATGAAGGTAAAAGTTGTAATCTTTGTGCTGACCTTTGTCCATTTACCCCTGATCCGAGTAAAGCTATTGGTATGGTTGATAAAAGTGGTGGACTTTTCCCTGAGATACGAGATGCCTGTGTTGGCTGTGGTGCCTGTGTAGAGCTCTGCCCTACCAAAGTATTACAAATCCTGCCATATGCAACTTATGCCGATGTGTATGAAAAGAAAAAAGGAACAAACCATGTTTAGAAGATCCATGATCTTTTCGTTAGGTACAGCCCTCTTAGTGTTAAGTGGTTGTAGCAATGAAAAAACAAAAACACAGACAAACGAAGTAGCAAATTCCAGTGGGATTGTTGTAACAGAAGATGCTGTGAAGGCATTGAAAAAAGAGACAAAAAGTAAAGAGAACAGCGGACAGTTCTATTACTCATATAATAAAGAGAAAGATAAAGAAGTGGGTCAATACAATGCCGACACCTCCAAAGTAAGAACGAAGTTGGATGCGTATAGGGATATTAGATCGCCCTATGAACGTATACAGATTACTCTTATGATCCAGCAACTGAGTCCTGACTATCGTCTACTATGTTCAGCATGTCATGACGACTATGCCAACGGTGTGGTAGGTCCTGCACTTTTAGATAAAAATGCTACCTTTATTTTTAATCAGATTCAAGAATTTAAAACAGGTAAGAGAAAAAATCCTCTTATGAAGCAGTTAGTGAATCGTATTGATGAAAAAAGACTTAAGGCGATCGCCAAAGAGATTGAGAGATTTAACAGACAAATTAAAGAGATGAGGAGTAAACGATAATGAAACATATACTAGCGGCAATAGCAACACTTTTAGCGGTAGGAGCGGCATTTATAGTCTATAAATCAGACAGTGAAGTACATAAAATTGATGAGATTAATAAAGTCATTGCCAAGTCACAGGTAAAAGTAAATTTGGGTAACGATGTGACGGAAACACAGCAGAAAATAGAGACAGCATCAAACGAAGAGGTAGAAAAAGAGCAGGCGAAAAAGAAAAAAGAGCTTGATGACAAACTCAGTGCACTGAAAAGTAAAGCAGGAAATATGGCAGCTTTCAAGGTAAGTCCACTCTATAAACAAAAGTGTGCTTCTTGTCACGGCGTCAACGGTGGAGGAATTATTGGTCCTAAACTTATTGGTAAAAGTGCGGGAGAAATACATCAGGCATTGACTGATTTTAAATCTGGAAAGAGAAAAAATTATGTTATGTATGGATTGCTCAGTAAAATGGATGAGGAGCAGTTAAAAGCACTTTCTGATGAGATAGGATCGTTTGAGCAGAAACTTAAAGCGTATCAACAGCAGTAAGCTGAAAGGATAAGAGATGGATAGATATAACAGCAGCATCAAGGAGATTGTGAATGCCTCTTTGTTAAGCACACTGTACTACAAAACCAAAGAGGGTAAGTTCAGACTTACGATAAGAGCATGGAGATGGTTGAGTATTTTTATTATCAATTTGCTCTTTTTTCTTTCATTCCATATTGATATACAGATGCTTGAAGGGACATTGAACGGTTCACGACTTTTCGGCTTCCATCTGATTGATCCTTTTACGGCACTTGAGATCTTCGCAGCGGAACATCATTTTCACATTAATGTGATCATCGGAAGTGTAACGCTGATCGTTTTTTATTTTCTTGTAGGCGGGAAAGCTTATTGTTCCTGGGTTTGCCCTTATGGTTTTCTCAGTGAAATAGGAGAACGTATCCACCAGATACTTATACGTAGAAAGATCATCAAAGAACATAAGTTTAATCCTAATATACGTTTTGTTTTTTGGATTATTTTCCTTGTTGCCGCGGCTATAGACAGCTATCTTGTCTTTGAAGTGATAAACCCTATTGGGTATTTAAGCAGAGCTATTACATATGGGTGGAGTTTGGCATTTATTTGGGTTTTTGTCGTGCTTGGTATAGAGATATTCTACTCCAGAAGAGCATGGTGTAAATATGTCTGTCCTGTAGGAACTACCTACAATATGCTAGGCTGGGTCAGTATGACAAAAGTAAAATGGGATATGAACAAATGTGACCACTGTGGTGCCTGTCTAAATGCTTGTTTTGAAGACCATGTACTTGAATTTATTAAACCTAAACATGATAAAGAACGTGCAGAAAAAGGGATAGAGACACAGTTGGTTGTTAATGGAGACTGCACCATGTGTGGTAGATGTTTTGATGTGTGTCATACAGATGCATATAACTATGAATTTAGATTGAAGGATTTGGTATAGATGTTAGCTGTTGCAAAAGATGTAACTAAAAGTTTTATGGGTACTAAAGTACTTGACAATGTAAATTTAATGATTAATCAGGGTGATCGCATTGCGATGATGGGTCCAAATGGTGCAGGGAAGACGACTATTGTACGTGCTTTACTTGGATTTTACCACATAGACAGTGGAGAGATTCGGGTAAATGGAGCGGATCCCATAAAAAACAGGGTAGATGTGCTGAAACATATCAGTTTTATTCCCCAATTGCCTCCTCCTGTAAAGCTGAGTATCGAAGAGTTGCTTTCTTTTGTAGAGAAAAGCTCTGCTATTTCCAGAGAAAAAATATTTTTAGAATCAGAGAGAATGGATTTGGATTTGAAAAATCAGTTAAATAAACCATTCTTTAAACTTTCAGGCGGTATGAAACAGAAACTTCTTATTGCTATTGCCCTGTCTAAAAAAAGTAATTTGCTTATTTTCGATGAGCCCACAGCAAACCTTGATCCTAAAGGCAGAGAGAAGTTCTATGAGTTACTTACAGAGATAGATCCTTCATGTTCTACGCTTTTTATTACCCACCGTTTAGATGAGATAGAAGGTCTGGTTAATCGACAAATCTATATGGATTTGGGAAAGGTAGTTGAAGATGAAAAGATTTAGTTTTCTTTTTTTAACGCTTCTCCTTCTCTTTGGATTTTCGGGATGTGAAAAAAAACCTATTGGTGGTGTAGAGAAGATGCACTGGGACAGGGATATGTGTGAACGCTGCAAAATGGCAATCAGTGAGCGTAAATTTGCAGTACAGATTATTGACCCAAAAACAGGAAAAGATTATAAATTTGATGATCTTGGCTGTGCAGTACTGTGGTTAAAAGAAGAGAAAATTCCTTGGGCAGATCAGGCGATTATTTGGATCACCGATGCCAAAACAGGTGTATGGATGGATGCTAGAAAAGCAAAATATGTAAATGATGCCATTACGCCTATGGCCTATGGTTTTGCAGCCTATTCTGATGCAACACTTCCCAAAGGGAATAAGGTATTTGATTACCCTTATGTAGCTAAAAAAATAGTAGAGATAGAGAAAGAAAATTCAACAAAAGTGAAGGCGTATTAATGAAAAATCTTTTATTGATTGCATATTTGGATGTCAAGGAGTCTTTACGTTCAAAATGGTTTTATGTGTATTCTGTAGTCTTTGGTGGTTTAATGGCACTCTTTTTTATTACCGGTGTTTCAGACTCTGTGGTAATGGGATTTACGGGGCTTAGCCGTACACTACTTATCTTTATACAGGTAACGATTATTATCTTGCCTATTTTTATATTGATTACCACAGTAAAATCTATCTCGGGAGACAGAGAGAGTAATGTCTTAGAGTATATGCTCTCTTTTCCTGTCTCTTTGAAAGACTACTACTGGGGGAAAATGCTTGGGCGTTTTTCTACTGTTTTTCTACCAGTATTTTTAGCATTGATACTGGGGGTAGTATTTGGTATGCTTAAAGGTGGTGTACTTCCATGGAAGATGATATTTCTTTACTCAGCACTCCTTTTTTCTCTAAGTTTTGTCTTTTTAGGATTGGCATTTTTCCTTTCCACTATACTTAAATCAACTGATATTGCATTAGGGGCTTCATTTGTTGTCTGGATTGTTTTGTTGGCATTTATCGATATTGCACTTATGGGCTTGATGCTGCAAAATAGAGTAAGTGATGACGTTGTGATCACGCTGGCAATGCTCAACCCCATAGAGGTATTCCGCATCGGAGCAATTTCATTGTTTGACCCTGAGTTGACAGTGATTGGTCCGGTTGCTTACTATCTTCTTGATACACTAGGTTCAACATGGTTGATCGTCTATGCCTTTGTTTACCCTATTGTGATAGGATTATTACTCTCTTATATAGGCTATATTGCCTTTAGAAAAAAAGATCTTTTATAAGGAAAAATGATGAAAAAATTTATCGTATTAATTACTTTTGGTGCTCTGCTAATGGCAGAAACACCAAAGCCTTTTAAGGCAAAACCTGTGCAACCTGTCCAACCTTTTACAGGAAAGATCACACAATTGCAACAAAAGCTTGATCCTATGTTTGATATCCCTTTAAGTAAGTATCCAAAATGGCATACCAATGCCTTGCTTAAGAATGGACATAAAGCAGAATTTATTTCAGTAAAATCTATGATGCAGGTCTATCTACATCAGGACTATTTTCTTAAACGAAATCTTCTTGAAGCACCTATTGATAAGATCTATATAAAAGATTATCTCACCGGAGAGAAAGCAGATGCCAAACAAGCGCTTTATGTGTTTGGAAGTAGAGTTGTAGGGCCTCATGGAGATGACCTCATTCCGTTTGTGTCTGAGACTAATGCAAAGCTGTTTATGATGAAGCATGGTGGTACCAAACTGTTGCCATATTCTAAAATTACAGCAGGTTTATTACGTTACCTAGATATGTAAAAGGAAAAAAAATGAAAAGACCAGAACCTATGAATGAAGAGATTGAACTCAAAAACAATGTGTATATAGAGAGTGATACCGATCTTAAGGGGATTATTACCTATGTCAATGACTATTTTGCAGAAATTTCCAGATATACCAAAGAGGAACTGATCGGGCAACCACATAGCATTGTCCGCCATCCGGATATGCCTAAAATACTCTTTAAAATACTTTGGAATCGTATAGAAAACGGACATAATTTTGTTGCAGCTGTTAAAAATCTGGCAAAAGACGGAAGATACTATTGGGTGTTTACAGATTTTGAAGTCATTAAAGATGAGAATGGTCATGCCACAGGTTACAAAGCTTCAAGAAAAAAGATCTCCAAACATGTGACTAATGTACTTGATCCTATTTATAAAAAACTGGTTGAAGTAGAGAAAGAGGGAGGTATGGAAGCCTCTGAAAAATATTTGACTGATTTTTTAGAGTCCCATGGGGATGATATTACTGTAGATAATATGCTTGAAGAGATACATAGACTTTATTAGAGGATTCCTTAACACTAATTTAACACTAATGTATTATGATAAATTATTAAAAATATAAGGATACAAAATGAAAAAACTGTTATTGGCTGTGTTGGTATTGGGGACTATGGTAAGTTTTTCACACGCTGAAATGAAGTGTGCACCCGGAAAATGTGGGGGAGCGATGAAGGTATCTGCTATGCCTAAGAAAATGATGAAAATGTTCCAGTCTGTTTCTAAAGAAAAAGCGACACTCCTGCAAGATGGAAAAGCAAAAGCCTTTTGTCCTGAGTGTGGTATGACACTTCCAATGTTTTATAAAACAAATCATGCAGCTACTATTAATGGTAAAGTGAAGCAGTATTGTTCTCTTCACTGTTTGGCAGAAGATCTGCAAAAAGGTACCAAGCTTACAGAAATGAAAGTGGTAGATGTAACAACACTGAAGTTCATCCCAGTAGAGAAAGCAATATACGTAGTGGGAAGTCGTAAAAAAGGGACAATGTCAGCTGTTAGTAAATATGCGTTTGCAAAAAAAGTAGATGCAGAAGCTTTTGCCAAAGCAAACGGTGGTAAGGTGACAGACTTTAATGGAGCACTTAAAGCAGCCAAAGCAGAGTTTGCCAAAGACAGTCAGATGATTGCTAAAAAACAGGCAATGATGGCTCAAAAAGGGAAAATGATGTATGCTAAAATGTGTCAGAAAACCGATAAGAAGTTTGCTTCTACTGCTGAAGCAAAAGCATTCATTGTAAGTAATGAACTTTGTAAGGGGTTGAACGGCAAACAATTACAGGCTGTTGGATTGTATCTGAAAAACAGATAATGTGCATAGAGTGTTGTATGACTCAGCATTTAGTGCTTTGCTTGCACTGCATTTTAATATTTGTACCCTTACAACACTGATAATTCAAAGAGATACAAAATTATATATTGATGGTGTTGTCGCGTGACAACACCCCACAAGGGAAATGAACATGGTAAAAATTATTTTTATAGCATTATGGAGTCTGGTATCTCTTTTTGCAGATGAGAGTAATGCTATCAAAGCAATGAAACTTGCACAAAAAGGGGAACGTATTGTCAAGGTGATGTGTGAGCAAAGTAAGCTTCCTCATGTTACAGGTGATATTGAAACAATTGAAAAAAAGATCCGTTCTTCCGGATCTTGTAAACATCTCTCTCCTGACAAACTGGAAGCAGTAGCCTATTATCTACAGCAGGGAAGCATTAAAGAGAACAGTCAGCATTTAGTAGTTCCTGATGATGCAAAATGTCCAGTATGCGGTATGTTCGTTTCCAAATATCCAAAATGGGCTGCAATGATGAAACATGATGGAAAAGTGTACTATTTTGACGGTGTAAAAGATATGATGAAATACTATATCTTTGATGGAGATTTTCCCTATGACCGCAGTCATATTTCCAAGATGATCGTCAGTGACTACTACACCATAGATGAGATCCCTGCAAAAGAAGCATTTTATGTGTTGGATGCAGATGTATTTGGACCGATGGGACATGAACTTATAGCCTTTAAGGATAAAAAAAGTGCCCAGACATTCATGACTGAACATCATGGTAAAAAGATCGTAAGATTTAATGAAATTACCGATGCTATGGTTATGGCATTAGACGGGATAGAACAGTAAATGATCAAGCCTTTTTTTGCACTGGTAATGCTACTGGTATTGTCTGTTATTTTTATGGCAGGACATTATCTTAGTTATGACAGAGAAGTATTGCAAGAAGCAAATCAGAAGATAACCGCTTTAACACAGTTTTCTATACCTTCCTTGAGCGTAGCTTATTATGAACCAAGAATACTTTTTTATGAAACAGCTTCAAACCCTGCATATCCTCAGATGCAGCCAATAAACAGAATGGATTTTGTCTATGAAAAATAGTGCTTTCTTACACTTTTTAACGCTCCTGCTGTTTAAACAAAAAAGTAAACATATGGGTGCAGTACTCATCTCTGTCATTATTATTTTTCTTTTAAGCAGTGTACTTTTTCTCTCTTCTTCATTGCAAGATTCTCTGCTCTCTACATTAGACAAGCAGGGAGATTTTACGGTGACTCGCATACAGGCAGGAAAACCTGCCAACACACCCGTAGCATGGATTGATAAAATACTTGAGGTCAATGGTGTCACCCACGTAGCCTCCAGAGTCTATGGACGCTATTTTTTCACACCACGCCAAAAGAGTTTTTTAGTGGTTGGTATTGATTTTTTTGATGAACAAAATGCTCAGGCATTGCAAGCTTTGGTGAAAAATATAGATTTAAAAAATTTCTTGTCCCAAGACAGTATGCTTGTAGGTAACGGAGTAAAGCATTTTCTTGAGGCACATTATTTTAAAAAGAATTTTACATTTAAAACACCCAAGGGAACATTTAAAAAAGTGCATATCGTCCAAACACTTCCTCATCAAGCTTCACTCATAGATAATGATATGATTGTTATGCCTATAGAGCTTGCACGAGAGATTTTTGGTATGAAAGAGAGTGAGGTAACAGATATTACATTTAATGTTCCCAACGATGCAGAGTGGGACAATATTATTACCAAACTGCATCTCATGTTCTATGATGTGAGGGTAGTCGATAAAAAAGCAGTGAAAAAAGCGTATGAAAATCTTTACAACTATAAAGGAGGACTTTTTTTGATCCTTTATCTTGTAAGTATTGTGACATTTATGCTCATTCTTTATCAGCGTTACTCTATGGTCTATTCTACAGAACGAAAAGAGATAGGTATTTTACGTGCGGTAGGATGGAGCATTAAAGATATTCTGAAATTAAAATTTTATGAAAATTTGGTAATCGTTCTGGTAAGTTTCACATTGGGGGTAGTCTTGGCATACCTCTATGTGTTTATGCTTGATGCACCACTGCTTAATCATATTTTCCTTGGAAGTGCCAATCTTGCAAATCATGTTACTTTTGTACCTGTGATAAAATTTGGTATCCTTGGTTCTATTTTTCTTTTTTATGCCGTGCCTTTTCTGGCAGCAGTACTCATACCAGCATGGAAGATAGCAGTGACACCACCTAAAGAGGCGATGTTATGATGGTTGAATTAAACAGTGTTAGCAAAATTTATAATGAGGGAACATCTCAGGCGTTTGAAGCATTGAAGTCTATTGATATGCATATAAACAAGGGTGAGGTAGCTATTTTAAGTGGGGTAAGTGGAAGTGGAAAATCAACACTTCTTTCACTGATTGCCGGGCTTGATAAACCAAGCTCAGGAAAGATTGTTGTAGAGGGTGAACTTATTTCTAAATTACCTGATCTGCATGCTTCTGCCTACCGTGCTAAAACGATTGGTGTTATTTTTCAACACTTTAATCTTTTAGAATCACTCAGTGTAGAAGAGAATGTCATTGTTCCCTTGATCAATTCTGGATTAGACATGCAGACCATCACTGTTATGGCAGAGAAAAGCATGAAACTTGCAGCTATTTCACACAAAGCATCACAAGAAGTCAAAGCACTTTCAGGTGGAGAAAAACAGCGTTGTGCCATTGCCAGAGCACTTGTTCATGAGCCTGAACTTATTCTCTGTGATGAACCTACTGCCAATCTGGACAGAGCCAATTCACTGAAATTCATAGAGATACTCCAATCCTTGCACGCTATGGGAAAAACAGTCATTGTTGCTACACATGATCCTCTGTTTGAAGGACTCTCTTTTGTAAGCAAAGTATTATCTATGGAAGATGGTGAGATAGTGAACAGCGAGCAGCGAGAATGAATGAGATACTCCTAAACAATGCAGTCATTGTTTATCTGCTTTCCGAGACAGTACTTTATATACTGCTTTTTGTTGCATTTCTTGTCACACTTGGATTACTCAAAAAGTGGAACTTTGATCACTTTACTACAGAACAGTTTAACCTTGAAAATCGCTCCTATCTAGTGATGACCATTATCTTTTTTGCTATGGTACTGAAGATGATACTACTGCCCTATTTTGTCTATACCATTGATGCTCTTTCCGATCTTGTTCCCGGTGCAATGTGTGGGGCCGGTGTCATCAAGGCAAATGCCTATGGTAATCCTTTGTTGGCACTTAAAATTGTGATCCTCTTTTTAAGTGGACTCTGGCTGAACATCAACGGGCTAGACCTCAAAGCAAAGCGTTACCCCTATATGAAACTGAAAGCATGGTTCTTTCTGCTTATTTTTCTCTTGTTGAGTGCAGAGTTTCTTTTGGATATTCTCTATTTTACCCATATTGAAACCACTAAACCGGTTAGTTGCTGTTCTGTTATCTTTGGACAGACAGCAGGGGCAAACGGATTGCCTTTTGGTTTGGATATTCCCAAACTTTTGATACTGTTTTATCTGCTGTTTGCTTTGGTTGTTTTAGCAACACTCTCCAATATGGCAATGCTTAGTATCGGTGCAAGTCTACTTTTTGGTGTCGTGGCATATTATGCTGTGGTCTATTTCTTTGGTACGTATATTTATGAACTCCCCACACATAAATGTCCTTTTTGTATGTTGCAGGATCACTACTATTATATAGGTTATGCAGTTTGGGGTCTTTTACTTTTTGGTATTTTCTTCACCATTGATAATGCACTGATGCAGTTTGTGTTTCACCAACAAACCAAAGCTCTAAAGAGAATTTCGTTACTATTGCTCAGTCTGTTTGTTATACTTTGCGGAAGTTATGTCATAGTCTATTATCTAAAAAATGGAGTTTTCCTGTGAAAAAAATAATCATTAATCTTTTAACACTTGTGATAGTCGTAGCTATTATTGTTATACTTTTTCTCTCATTAGGAAGTGAAGAGGGAGCCCGGTATGTCTATAAAGGAAACACAACACATCAAATCGTGCCAATAAAACCCAAAGAGTATCAATGTTCTGAATGTAATATGGATGTTGAGAAATTAGAGTATGCTGCACAGATCATTACAGAAAATGGAGATACTTATTTTTTTGATGATATCGGCTGTGTAGTGCTTTGGCTTGAAAATCATAAAGTTCCTGTTGTAAAAATAGTCACACAAACACTCGATACCCATCAATGGATAGATGCAAAAAAAGCATGGTATTCACGTATTGCTCATGACCCTATGGGGTATGGATTTGCAGCAGTAGAAGTAAAAAAAGAGGGACTTATCAATTATGATAAGATGAAAATAATGATGCTTCAAGGTAAAAACCTGCATGACCCTTTCATCAAGAAAAAGCTTCTGGGCAAATAATTGAACCCTCTGAATAACCTAGACGTTCACAACATCTCTAGCTTTTGTCTAGGTTAGGCACTCTTTTGAAACCCTAGCCGTAGCTAAGGTGAGAAAGTCAATACTTTTTCACTTTTTCTACACTAAAATTTGATTTATTACAGCACAAACAGGTATTTCATATAAAATTATAGGCTTTATTATCATTTTTTTGTTATACTTGTGCGTATTTTTAACAAACTTAAGGAGTAATCAATGGCATTATTTGATGATGTAAAAGAAGTAGTTGTTGAACAACTAAATGTGAGCCCGGATGAGGTAAAAGAAGAGTCTAAATTCGTAGAAGATCTTGGGGCGGACAGTCTTGATGTTGTTGAGTTGGTAATGGCACTTGAAGAGAAATTCGATATCGAAATTCCTGATGACCAGGCAGAAGCTATTGCAACGGTAGCTGACGCGATCAAATTTATCGAAAACGTATAAATTGAATTTATTTCCCTTCGGGGGAATAAGAGTTATCTAACTATTTTTCGAAATATTTATATATATCTTATTTAAGCAGACATAGGAGAAGCAGTGAAAAGAGTAGTAGTGACAGGTTTAGGGATGATCAATTCTTTAGGACTTGAAAAAGAGAGTGCATTTTCTGCTATATTGGAGGGAAAATGCGGTATCAAAGTGATAGAGTCATTTGATGTTGAAAAGCAATCTGCAAAGATCGCAGGTGAGATCATGGATTTTGATCCCCTTACGGTCATGGATGCTAAAGAGACAAAAAAAGCAGACAGATTCATTCAACTTGGACTCAAAGCTGCAGCGGAAGCGATAGAAGATGCAAAACTTCCTGAAGATGTGGATAGAGACAGATTTGGTGTGGCTTCCGCATCAGGGATCGGCGGATTACCGAATATTGAAAAAAACTCTGTTGTATGTGAAAACAGAGGGCCAAGAAGAATTTCTCCTTTTTTCATCCCTTCTTCACTGGTCAATATGCTTGGTGGATTTGTTTCTATTTATCAAAAACTCAGAGGGCCGAATCTTGCTTCTGTCACTGCCTGTGCAGCGGGAACACATGCCATAGGAGAAGCAGCTAAATCCATTATGGTAGGCACTGCTGACAAGATGTTGGTTGTGGGTGCAGAGTCTGCTATCTGTCCTGTTGGTGTAGGTGGTTTTGCAGCTATGAAAGCACTCTCTACGAGAAATGATGATCCTAAAACAGCTTCCAGACCATTTGATGCAGATCGTGACGGTTTTGTCATGGGCGAAGGGGCAGGAGCATTGGTACTTGAAAGCTATGAAGATGCTGTTGCACGCGGTGCTACAATTTATGGTGAGGTTATTGGATTCGGTGAGAGCGGTGATGCAAACCATATTACCACGCCGACCATGGATGGACCGCTTCGTGCTATGAAAGGTGCTTACCAGATGGCTGGTGAACCCAAGATAGATTACATCAATGCACATGGTACTTCTACACCGGTGAATGACAAAAATGAAACAGCTGCAATTAAAGAGTTGCTTGGAGGAAAAGAGAACTGTCCTCCTGTGAGTTCTACAAAAGGTCAGATAGGACACTGTCTTGGTGCTGCTGGTGCTATTGAAGCAGTCATTTCGCTTATGTCAATGAGGGACGGTGTGATCCCCCCAACTATCAACTATACAACACCTGATGAAAACTGTGACCTTGATTATGTGACTGAGGGGGCAAGGAAAGCAAATATCAATATTGCAATGAGTAATTCATTTGGTTTTGGCGGAACAAACGGTGTGGTCATCTTTAAGAAAATATAAGGATTCAAAATGGCAACCTATTTAGACTTTGAGAGTAAAATTGAGAAGATACAGGAAGAGATCGTATCTGCCCATGCCATTGCCAATTTAGAAGCGGTTGAAAAGTATCAAAAAGAGTTGGAAAAAGAGGTTGCAAAGACCTTTGGATCATTGAGTGATTACCAAAAACTTCAACTTGCACGTCATCCTGACAGACCTTATGCATTGGACTATATTAAACTACTTTTGGATGATGCCTATGAGATTCACGGGGACAGAGCATTTCGTGATGATCCTGCTATTCTTTGTTATATTGGTTGGATCGATGGTCAAAAAACCATGGTGATCGGTGAACAGAAGGGGCGCGGGGTTAAAAATAAGATCAAAAGAAATTTTGGTATGCCTAATCCTGAAGGCTATAGAAAGGCTCTGCGAGCAGTAAGAATGGCAGAGAAATTTGATATTCCTGTATTGATGCTCATTGACACTCCGGGTGCTTATCCAGGGCTTGGTGCAGAGGAGAGAGGGCAAAGTGAAGCTATTGCCAAAAACCTTTTTGAATTTTCATCTGTCAAAGTACCTATGGTTTCAGTGGTCATCGGCGAAGGTGGTTCCGGTGGTGCACTTGCTATCGGTGTATCAGATAAGCTGGCAATGATGCGTTATTCTATTTTTGCAGTGATCTCTCCGGAAGGGTGTTCTGCGATCTTATGGAATGACCCATCCAAAGTGGAGACTGCAACCAAAGCCCTTAAGATCACACCTAATGATCTTTTAGAACATAAACTTATTGATGATGTACTGGATGAGCCCCTGATCGGTGCCCATCGGGATAAGGTGACAGCTGCAGAAGTGTTAAAAACATATTTCTTGGAGAGTGTTAAAGCACTACAAGAGCTTTCAATAGATGAGATGCTTGATCTGCGTTATAAAAAATTGACTGCAGTCGGTGCTTTTAGCGAATAAGTTTAGAATCAAATATAATTCATGATACACGAAATAGCCCAATATCTTTTAAATACCATTGGTTCGATGGGCTATTTGGGTATCTTTTTTCTTATGTTCCTCGAAAGTACTTTTTTCCCTTTTCCCAGTGAAATTATTATGGTTCCTGCAGGTTATCTTGCATTTAAAGGTGAGATGAATCTTTATATAGTTGTCATTGTAGGTATCATAGGTTCAGTGGCTGGAGCACTTTTTAACTACTATCTGGCGATGCATTTTGGAAGAAAATTTATTTTGAAATATGGTAGGTATTTTTTTATTAAAAAGGAGACTTTGGATAAACTGGAGACTTTCTTTTTTAAGCATGGAGAACTCTCTACATTTAATGGAAGACTCATCCCCGGTATCCGTCAACTTATCTCACTTCCGGCAGGTCTGGCACGTATGAATATAGTAAAATTCTCTCTATATTCAGCATTAGGTGCAGGTATCTGGGTGATCGTTTTGGTAGCTTTAGGCTATCTTCTGGGCTCTAATGAAGCACTTATCTCTGAATATCTCCGATCAGCAACAGTGATCGCTCTGATTAGTGTAATATTAATCACGATCTTTTATGTAGTCAGGAACAGAAGACGAAAAGAGATACTGGAGGATTAGTCCAATATCCATGCTATATACTTCTTCTTTTTGATCTTTACTTTTTTCAAAGCCTTAAATACTTTATCTATCACTGTATGATGCAGTGCTATATAGGATTTTGTATCGGTAATATCAATTTTCCCGATGTAGTGATTATCGATGCCTATTTCTTTGCAAAGGGTACCTAAAATATCACCTTTGCGCAGCTTTGTTTTTTTGCCGCCGTTAAGGCAAAGTGTATCATAGTCACTTACCATTTTAAACTTTGCATCTACCCGTAACTCTTTTGGTTCAGCTTTTTTAGCCTTTTGAAGTATGTAAGCACATTTATCGCTGTCCTTGGGTGAAAAAAGGGAGAGTGCTATGCCTACAGCATCGGCACGTCCTGTTCGTCCTATGCGGTGGGTATAGACTTCTGCATCAAAAGGGAGGTCATGGTTTATAACAAGCGAGATGTCTTTAATGTCAAGTCCACGTGAGGCTACATCAGTGGCTACCATAATACGCTTGGAACCGTTGGAAAATACGATTACAGACTCATTACGTTCTCTTTGATCCAGATCGCCATGCAAGTCAATTACAGAATGACCCTGTTTATAGAGTCTGTCAGTGAGTGAGATCACTTCAGCTTTTGTATTGCAGAAGATAAGTAGTGATTCAGGTTTGTATGAACCTATGAGTGCACTAAGTGTTTTAAATTTATCTGTTGTTTCATAAAGAATTTCATCTATCTTTGTAGTTTCCTGGATCGTATCTACTTTAATGGTGAGTGGCTGTTTGAGGAGTGCAATGGAGAGTTTTTCTATCTTTTCCGGGAATGTTGCAGAAAAGAGGAGTGTTTGCTTAGCTCTTGGCATGTTGGAGGCAATTTTGACTATTTCGTCATAAAAACCCATATCCAGCATGCGGTCAGCTTCATCCAGTATGAGGGTTTTAATACTTTCGAGTGTTAATGTTTCTTTTGCCAAATGATCTTGTATCCGCCCAGGTGTACCTATGAGTATATGTGCTCCTTTTGCCAATGAATCTGCCTGTGCTCTGAGAGGCACACCGCCATAAAGTGTAAGTATTTTGAGATTGGCTTTATAAGAAGCAACCTTTCTGAGTTGGGTAGCAATTTGATCTGCTAATTCTCTGGTAGGGGTAATAATAATAGATTGAGGTCTATAGTTGTTCGTATCAGTTCGCATTATACAGGGTAGACCAAAGGCCAATGTTTTTCCTGACCCTGTTTTGGATTGTGCTAAGATATCTTTGTTCTCCAGTATAGGATTGATTGCTTTTTCCTGTATTGCAGTCATAGTGGTAAAATCAAGTGTTTGCAGTGTATCTAAAAGGGCCTGAGGAATATTGGTAATTGTATTGAATGCTGCCATATTTATTGTCTCTTTTTTGTGTAAGTATAGGATATTTTGTGTTAAGAGGAGAGAGTGTTGTGAGCCGAAGCTCACGTCATGATTATGCTTTGGATTTTCTATGATCCATGATCATTTTGTAGGCTTCATCTTTTAAAAGAAGCTTCTCTTTTTTTAGGGTTTCAAGTTCCATATCGGTCATAGGAACATCACCTGATTCTGCATGCTCTATTTTTTGGTCAAGTTCATTATGCTTTTCAAAAATTCTTGCAAAGTGTGCATCTTTTTGTTTAAGTTCATGGATATCGTCTCTATATTCGTGTAACATGTTAATTCCTCATTTTGATATATCTTATTGTAACTATTTTGGGGTTAGAGAATATTGAAAATATGCTTTGTCAATAATGTATCTGACAAAGCATAAGACAGACAATCAATTACAGGCAGATCCAAGCTCACTACAGTCAGTATAATGGGTTGTTTCTCCAGCTACTGTAACATCGATACTATGATCACTGTTGAAAGTCATTTCCAATGAAGAATCTTGTCCGTCAACCATGATCTTTCCTGCTATTGGACAAGCATCATTGTTTGATGTAATAATAGTACGGTCTGTTTTGATACCGATCCAGCCATCTAAACATTTTGTTTTAATGTATCCGTTTACTGTGATACGCATCATATCAGTTGTTGAAAGGTTCATATTAAAGTTATAGTTTCTGTAATCAATTCTTTCTCCGTTATCTTCTGCATATCCGTCCATTGCAACTGTAAGTTCAGTGATTCTGTAGTCATCTTTTTTAAAGGAAAGTTTCATACTTTCAAAATAGACATAGGCATTATCTGTAAGATCTGTAATTTTAAAATCACTGTAAGTTGCGGAAAAAGAGGTCTGGCTGCTGTTAGTAGAAACTATTACTGTACCGTCATAGATCATATTATTTGTCTGACAGTTGCTGAATGTAACGGTTCCGCTTGTAGATGAGGCATTGGTAACATCAATAAAACCTTTTTCGCAATATCCTTCAACCCGCTTATCCAGTCTAATGGTATTTCGTATTAAGTTTAAAGCAGCAGTATCAGTTTGTGTTTCTCCTGTGATCTTAAAGAGTCCTCCACCGGAAGTTCTTTGTGCACCAAAACCTAACTTAATGGAATCTGTTGCAACAGTGGAAACAGTTTTACTGTTTTGTTGTGTAATGGGAGCCTGTTCTTTTTCAGTAGGTGCACTTGCTTGAGGAGAAGAACTTCCTCCTCCGCCACCACAACCGTTTATAATAAAACTTAATACAGCTATACCAAGCAGTATAGTAACTCTTCTTTTGATATTTTTTGAGATCATTATCTCCCCTTTGAAATTAAATTTAAATGGTAGTATATATTAAAAAAGTCAAAAAAAGTCAAAAGTGTCAAGTTCTATATTCCGCATTGATCTTTACATATTCATAACTGAGATCACAACCATAGGAAGTATAGGCAGCATCCCCTAAACCAACATCACATGTTACTTTGTAACTCTCCTGTTTCATGATCTTATATGCTTGTTCTTCACGTGCTTTGTCTAATTCTCTAAATGCATCAGAATAGATAAGTAGATCATCATAATAGATAGTGAGTTTGCTTTCGTTACAGGCTATACCGCTTGCCCCTATGGTAGAAGCAATACGTCCCCAATTCGGGTCTTCACCAAAAAGAGCTGTTTTAACAAGTAGTGAGTTGCTGAGTGCCGTAGAAGCTTTTTTTGCATCCTCTATGTTTTTTGCTCCCCTTACCTCAAAAGCAACCAATTTGCTTGCCCCTTCGCCGTCACGCAGTATCATCATGGCAAGTTCAAACATGATCTTCTCAAGCACTTCTTTGAAAGCATGTTTGTCATATGCATCACTTTGTTGATTGGCAAACAGCATCACTGTATCATTGGTAGAGGTATCTCCATCTACACTGATACGGTTAAATGACTGTTCTGCTGCATTTGGGAGCAGGGTATCCATATCGGATTTTGGTATATCTGCATCAGTGATAATAAAACAGAGCATGGTTGCCATGGCAGGGTTTATCATCCCTGCACCTTTGCAGATGGCAGCAATGTTGAAACTTTCACCATTTTGCAGTTGCACTTTGTATGCCAACTCTTTTTTAAAGCTGTCTGTGGTCATAATGGCACGTGCAGCGTGGTCTGAATTCTTGGCATTGAAATCCAACTTGTCAAAAGCTGAAATGATCTTCTCAAGCGGTAGACGGTACCCGATCACTCCAGTGGAGGACATGACAGGGTTATGCACCTCCATTTTGGAAGAGAGTGTATCAAAAATAGTTTCAATATCTTCAATACCCTTCTTGCCTGTCATGGCATTGGCATTTTTGGCATTGATGAGTATAAAGTCTGTTTTAAAATCCTTGGGATATTTCTGAAAATGTTTAATGGGTGCAGCCTGAAAGGTATTTGATGTAAAGACCGCTGAGATGTCACAGGGTACTTTGGAGCGTATGAACGCTATATCTCCCTCTCTTTTATCTGGACGCATACCTACATTGGTTGCTCCACAAAAAAATCCTTGCACATTTTCCAGCCCATTTTCTAATGGTTTAATAGTATAGTTTAACATATAAATAACCTTTTTTGTAGCATTATGTGGAAGTGCAGACTTTCGTCCCACCTCTTGTATTTTTTGAGACTAAAGTCTTTACTTTCCGAAAACTGAGGCATTAAACAAATTTAAGTTCTTCAGGTTTTGTCTTTTTACGGATGATCTTTTTTGCATGGCGTATACCGTCACCTGTACCGATCAGAAGCAGTTTGGATTCAGGCATAATAATGGTATCCCCTTTTGGCATAGGGATGAATTTAC
>JALXCZ010000029.1 GCA_026990595.1 Sulfurovum sp. | reverse complement strand
GACAAGGTGTCACAATGATTTCATTATTATTTTCAATCCCAACATTTACTTTCATGGATTTGAAACTACCATTACTGTGTACCATAATAAAAGTACCCTCTTTTTTATGTACTAAAGTGTCTGAAGGTAATAGACACCCCTGTTCTTCTTCTGTAAGGACATCAATATTGATATTCGTCCCTACAGGATAAGAAAGTGCTTCTGAAAGGCTTACTTCTGCTGAAATAAGACCATTTTTAGAGGTTGGATAAATAGATTTGACATGTCCAATTTTTTCATCATTAAAAAGTACCATTTGGTCTTTAGCAATACTGTTCTTTTTGCTTGGAGCATAAGAAAAGAGCAGTTTTTTTTCTCCATTACTCATAGCTATGATAGGCTTACCTGTGGCTGCCAAGTCTCCTTCATGAAGTAGTACTGCATCTACTACACCATCAAAAGGTGCTACTATTTTCAAATAACTCAATTGATGTTTTAGTTGTGCGATTTTTTGTTTGCTACTCTCTAACATAGATTGTTTCGTCTCAAGTGTCACTTTTGAAATATCGAGTTTCTCTTTTGAGAGTCCTCCTACTTCATATAGTTTTTGATTACGTGCATAGATACTTTGTGCCAGTTGTACATCATTTTTTTGCGCCTGAAACGTTGATTCAAGGGCTTCAATGTTTGACTTTAGTTCAACTGTATCAATCATAACAAGAATATCTCCCTTCTTCACGTTTTGTGCTTCTTCTACCATAACTTTTTCAACATACCCTGCCAACTTGGTAGAAAGTTTGATGCTTTTATCTGAAAGCACCTGTGCTAAAAAAGAGACTGAGTTTCTCAATGTACCCTGCTTTGCTTTCACAACTTCTATACTCACTTGTACTGTACTGGGTAGTGCTTCATTGACTACTTCTTCTTTTCGCTTTTCAAGTAAACCTTTTCCTTTTATACCTAAAACAACAACAGCCAATACCACAAGTACCGTGATAATCATTTTTTTATTTTTCATTCATTTACTCCTCTTTCCAATAGATAATCTATATAAAACTTACTCTTTTGATAGTTATATTTACTCTCTATTACTTTTGCCTGTGCCAACCATGTCTTCCCTTTTGCCAAGAGTAAATCATTTAAGGTACTTGCATCATTGTTATAACGTACCTGTTCAATATTTTGTGCTTTTTTACTCAGTCTGTATTGGGCACTCTTGCCTAAATACTCTGCATAACTCTGTTTAACTTTTTCAACACCTTGTGTGAGTAGTTTTTTTAAGTCTAGCAGGGTCTGATCTTTTTTAAATCCTGCTTGCATTTTGGCTATCTTTGCTTTTTGTGTAGCGATATCTCTTTTGCCAAAGTCCACAAGATTGTAACTCACATTTACTCCTACTTGCCAGAGGGTTTCGTTATCCCAATTATTTGTGGCTATGTCTTCTCCATAGTTTTTACCTGCATATGCAGCAAGGTTCACCTGTGGTAACGTAGAAGCTTTACTCTTTGCTATCATTTTATCTGCTTTTTTAAGTGCCATATTTTCTACTTCAACTTTAGCCAGATGTATAGTTTTTGCATACAGTCTACTTACAGAGTAGTGCGGTTTTTTCACTTTGATTTTTATTGGACGTAGTTTTTTTACACGTTTCCCTACCAATGCAGAGAGTGAAGCTTTGGTTGTCTCTATATTTGAAGAGAGTATATTTTCTTGTGTACGTGCAGCTTGTTCATCTGATCGTGCCTTAAGTAAGTCTATTTTAGCTTTTTTACCCACCTTCACCTCATAGGCAATCTGCTTACTCAGTTTTTGAAGTGCTTTTGCATAGATGTGTTGGGCATTACGTATCTCTTGTTGTGCCAAAATAGAGAGATAGAGTGAACGAATATTATATGCCAACTGCTCTTTAGTAAGCTTCACACTTGCTTGACTCATCTGTTCAGCAATATAATCTATCTCAATTTGTCTTGTCTGTGCAAACCCTGTAAAAAGAGGTACTGTATATTTAAGCCCAGCAGAGTAGATATCTTTACTCGTTGTTATAGGTGAACCACCAGCAATAGAGCTAGGTACAAGTGGTGCAAGAGTACGTTCTATATTGTAGTGAGTATAGTCTCCAACTACATTGAGTTCACCAAAATTTTGTGCCTGACTCTCTTTACGTTTTAGTTCCGAGAGTGTGAGTTGTGCTTGGTTTTGTTTTATGACTGTACTGTGCTTTGTAGCATATGCTATAAGTCCATTCAGAGTATCTGAATATACAGATACCGTGATGAACCATAGTAAGAAAAGTTGTCTCATAAAGATACTCCTATCATTTTATGTCGATAGGATATCTTTTATATATAAACCCAATGTGAACTACTTCTCTAAAACCAGTTTTTTCTTGATATCAAAGATCTTTAAATAATTTTCAATATATTTATATAAACGCCTGTCATCCATTGTTGTAGATTTTTTCATAGGAAATTTTGAAAAAAATGCAGAAGGCATAATGGAGTGGACTTTGTCAGGATGTTTTAAATAGGAAAATATCGCCTTTTCCATACGCTTATCAGTACTGTACTTCATCAAGTAACGTTTGTAGATCAAGTTGCTGGGTATCTGCTGTTGTTGATGACAATGCAAACAATTCTGCTCAACAGACTGTTCTTGTACATCCAACTCTTCTGCACATACCCATAGACTCATAAAGCTTAAAATAAAAACTATTTTTACCATTTGACCATTACCTCCGTACCTTTACCTTCCTGAGATTTTATCCGTAGATCAAATCCATAATTCTGTACTACCTGATCAACGATATCAAGTCCTATTCCAAACCCGCCTTCACTTTTATTTGCCCGCTTAAAACGCTGTAGGATAGTAGTAAGATCCTTTGCTCTAATACCTATACCTTCATCTTTTACAATAAAAGCATCCTTGGTAAGTTTGATATAGAGTATACCTTTGGGTTTATTATATTTGATCGCATTGGAGATAATATTATCTATCAAACGCACGGCATCATTTTTATCCATTTTAAAAATAACATCCGGCTCAATATCTATCGTGACTTTCAAGCCTTTTGCTTCAGCCATTGCTGAGAAATAAATGATACGTTCTTTAAGAAGATCACTCATATTGAGTGTAATGATCTTACGGTGATAATGATGATTCAGGTTCAAATAGGTCAGATCATCATAAATACGGCTGAGTGTTTTAGATGCTATTTCTATACGTTTCAGTTCTTTTCTACTCTCTTCATGTTTCCCAAAAGTCTCTATCATCTCAATATTGGTTAGTATAGTACTAATAGGCGTATTGAGTTCATGAGTTGTATCTTGAATAAAATGATTCATCTGTTCAATGGAGTCACGCATCGGTGCCACAAACAGTCTTCCAAGGAAATATCCCAATATAGAGAAAAAGATCCCAGCTGCGAACATAAAAAAAAGTATATTCTTTTGTAAATCTTCAATAGGTTTAAAATCTATTTCTTTGGATACAAGAAGGTATGCTGCGCCCAGATAGTAGGGTTCTATTTTTACAATATGATAAAGAACATTTTCATCTTTATGGTCATTAAGGGTATGCTTTGTCTTAAAAGTACCGAATATATAGGCTTTGTCGAGATCATAGATAGCAGATTGTATATGCTTACTTTTAGGATAGTACAGTATTTTAGCATCTGATCTGTGCAGTACTCTTAACTGTGACTTGATATGTTCTGCTTCATATTTCAATGTTTCTCTTTGTTGGTCAAGCAAGTGATGTTTAGCAGAGCTGTAAAATATCCAGGAAGCTAAAGAAAAAAGCAAGAAGGTAGAAGTCAGATAGATCAGTAAAAACCGGATGAGACTTCTTTTCTCACTACTTAACAAAACGATATCCTATATTTTTGATCGTCTCTATCTTCTCTTTGCCTATGGCTGCACGAAGTGTTTTAATATAGGTTCGAAGTGAACCCGGACTTGGTTCTTCACCATATTCCCACAAGGCTTCAAATATCTTTTCATATTCCAAAAGTTCATTACTATGCTGCAAAAAAAGTGCCAATAGTTTCAGCTCTTTTGTTTTCAGAGATACTTTTTGTTCATCCTGTATTAAAAGCAGTTCTTTCGTATCAAAAACAAGCCCTTCCTTTAACTCTATTTTATCATCATGTGTACCAAAAGTACGTTTCAGCAGAGACTCCACCCTGACAAGCAACTCTTTTAAAGCAAAGGGTTTTCGGATATAGTCATCACATCCCGATGCAAATCCCTGTTCTACATCTTCTGTACTATGCAGAGAAGTAATGAATATCGCCGGTATCTCTTTACCTTCACTGCGGACACTCTTTAAAAACTCAAAACCGTTGATATATGGAACTTTCACATCCAAAAGCATAAGATCAATATGTTTTTCATAGACTATATCCTGTGCCTGCAGACCATCATATGCACAATAGACTTCGTACCCTTTCAGTTCAAGAAAGTGTTTTACCGTATCGCTTAGCTGCAGATCATCTTCAAGTAGTAAAAGGGTTGGAGTCATCTTTATCTACCCTGGCCTTTCATCATTTTTTCCCTTATCATACGTAAGATATTCTGTATTATAAGAAAGTAATGTGAATTATATATGAATAGAAAAGTGTAAATAAACATATGAAAATATTTCATATGATTTAAAGGGAACCTCAAAAAAATATTATTCAAGATTCCCCTACTTCATAATCTGCTTATAAATAATTCCTTTTTAGACTCTAATAGTACTGTACTTTACTTAGATTTTGAGAAATTAAAAATTCAGCTTTATATTTAAAATTAACATTTTGGTAATACTTTTCATATAGCATTCCCTTAAAAAAATTATAACTTATAATTATTTTAAAATGCATCAAATATGATAGATAGCATCTATTTATGATATTTGATGCATTTAATGCTCAAAGAAGTTTATATCAAAGGAAAAAGAATATGAAAAAAATTGGATTAAGTATTGCGGCATTTGTTGCAACCTCATCGTTATACGCAGCTACACCAAGTAATGCACAGCTACTCAAACGTATAGAACAACTTGAACTTCAGGTTGCCAAGAATAAAAAAGTAACATCACACAAAGAAAAATATGTTGCTCCTGTAGCACAAATAGAAAACAACTCTCCTTACGGGAAATTAAAGATCAGTGGTGACTACCGTTTTGCTGTTGACAATCTTCATTATGACCTTGCAGATGGTTCTACTGCAAAAAATGATGCACTGCTGACAAACAGACTTTGGCTGAATTTCAGTTATAAACCAAATGAACATATAGATTTCAACACCAAACTGGCATTCAACAAAGTTTTTGGACAAGGATTTATCTACTATCCAGGAGGTAAAGCACCTTTTGACGGATTTGACTGGCTTGCTTCAACGACCAATACAGACGATAGATTTAGAGTAAAAAATGCCTATATCAACTATCGTGATACACTTTTGGACGGGAAACTTCCCTGGAGTTTTGGGGTAGGAAGACGCTCTACTTCTTACAATCAACTCATAAGCTGGAGAGATGACACCAAAGCCAACTCTCCTCTTGGACATATTGTCTCTGCTGAATTTGACGGAGGTCATCTTGCTTTCAATCTTTCCAAAATTACAGGTGTTTCAGGAATGAAAGTTAAATTTGCCGCAGGTAGAGGAGCCAGCTATGTCTCTCCTTCACTTTCACCTACTCCAGATATTGACTGGGGAAAAAATATCAATATGTTTGATGTGAATTTTGTCTTCTATTCAGACGAAGCACTACATGCAGAACTTCAAGCCATGCATGTAACCAATCTGATCGACCTTAAAGATCCACAGAACCCGAATCAGGGATTTGACACTGTTGGAAACATGGATCTTGCGGATTTTATGATGACGTATAATGCCAAAAACTTTAACAATACAAAATTCTTTGCCTCATTTGCTGTGAGTCAAACAGATCCTAACAATAACCAAACAATGCTGGGAAGCCCTGACAAAGAGACAGGTACAAGCTACTGGTTTGGTGCACAAACAGCATTGCTTGGTGGAAGATTTGGACTTGAGTACAATCATGGCAGCAAATACTGGAGATCATTTACCTATGCGGAAGATACAGTTGCAGGATCGAAACTTGCTGTAAGAGGTAATGCCTATGAAGCCTACTATACAAAAGAGATCATGGATGGATTAAGCTTCCAGGCACGCTATACATATATGGATTATGATTATACTGGAAGTCAAGGTTTCTTTGGAAGTACGACCGGTGCAGCCATGAAGATAGAGGATGCAAAAAACTCACCTATGGCAAAATACATTGTAGATAAAGCACAGGACGTAAGAGTGTACCTAAGATATCAGTTTTAATATTTAACTTAAAGAGTGTCTGAAAAACGACACTCTTTCAAGTATCTTCTTTCCTGCTTTAACAACAAAGTAATACTTCTTAACTATCATCTCACTATAGATACTTTTAGTTTTTATTTTCAAGTTTCAACCCAAATCTCGAAATAGAAAATTTATATTTTAACAAGAGATTTGGGTTCAAAGCAAACTTTTAATTAAAATCAGTACTATATTATCATATAAATAAGGATAGGTTATGAAATATCTCTCTATATTACTTCTGTTTTTTTCTTTGTTAACGAATACAGTCTATGCAAAAGAGAAGAAAACCAAACAAAATAAAGATGAACAAACCATAGAAGAACTTGTCAAAGAGATCAAAAGCAACCCTATGAACAGACGAATTTCTATCAACAGACTGAAGATCAGACTGCGGAATATGAACATTGAGATCCGAAGAAAGATCATGCTTGACCTTCAGCATTCTTTAGGTGGTCATACCATTCAGCCTACACAGCATACATCTACAGAACAGGTCAGTCACCATCAGGGAACGGCACAACAGCCAACACCAGCTTCCACACCGACAACAGTTCCAAGTTCAATTCCGACATCAACCCCAACATCTGTTCCTATTTCAGTGCCTATATCGGTTCCGGTACCGACATCAGTTCCAATTCCAACATCGGTTCCAACTTCGATCCCAAATCAAATAAATACACCCTTTCATAAAACATAAACGGAGATACAGATGAAGTTTTTACCTATACCCTACTTTTTATTGATACTCACAACATCACTTTTTGCAGTGAATGATCAAGATATTGATGGTGTTGATGATGCACATGATCTGTGTATCAATACCCCTTTTGATAAGATCGTTGATGAGAACGGATGTCCCTATGATACAACCGGTACAAAAAAGTTTACATTTCAAATAGGTGAAGATATCAGCTTTAACTCTTTTTCCAATAAAACAAATATCCTTAATCTCTTTTTGAATTACAACTACAAAAAATGGGACTTTTCTCTTTCAAGTACCAATTACAATGCAACCAACATTAACACACTCATTGACACAGAAGATGACCTTTATTTAACAGCCGGATACCTCTTTCAAACAAACAAATTAAATACCAAAATCTCTGTAGGAACCAAGTTTGCTTTTATGGATGATGATGCTATCGATAGGGACAATGATTATTTCATTTCTACAAATTTTGATTACTTCATCAGCCCAAAACAGAATATATTTCTCTACTACAGCTATACATTCAGTGGCAACAGCGACACAACCGACTATGAGAATTTTCACTCATTTTCCATAGGAACAGGGTATGCATTCACTGAAAAATGGTACAGTGCCCTCTCCTATAATTATGCACAATCACCTTATGCCAATATAAGATCCTACAAAGCACTCTCATGGTTCAACTACTATACTTTACCGCATGATTTCTATATTTCATGCAACTATGCACGTACATTGAACCACTCTTCAGACTATGACCACCTATTCTCTTTTAACATTGGAGTAAAGTTTTGAGTAAACTTCTTCTTCTTGAAGATGACCCTAGTCTCTCCAAAACACTCATCAAGTATCTGAGCAGCCATGGTCATGAACTTGACTGGGCAAAAAATGGAGAAGAGGCCATAGACCTGAGCTATGATAACCGATATGATCTCTATCTTTTAGATATCAATGTCCCTCTACTTAACGGTATAGACCTGCTTAAGGCACTCAGAGATGCAGACGATCATACACCTGCCATTATCATCAGTGCACTGAGGGATGTCACTTCTGTAACACAAAGCTTTATTGCTGGCGCAGATGACTATATGAAAAAACCTTTTGATCCTGAAGAACTTCTTATTCGTATCAGAGCAAAAACATCTACTTTGCAAAAAGCACTTCAATTCAAAAATTTTGAAATCGATATGACAAAAGAGGAAATTTCCTATAACGGATCATCTATCTCTTTAGGAAAAGTACAAAAGAGTATTTTGCTTTCACTCATTAAACATTATCCCGATCCTGTCAATAAGAATGATTTGATGTCCCTTTTGGACAAACCTTCTGACCTTACACTCAGGGTACACATCTCCAAACTCAAAAAAAAGTTCGATCTTCAAATTAACAATGTGAGAGGAGTCGGTTATCAAATTATCTGAAAGAGAGTCCCTGCTTAAGAGTTTTACCCTCTTCTTTCTTGTGATCGAAATTTTTCTTGTCTCTATTTTCTATTTTTACTATAAAGTTGAAAAAGTGCATATTGACAGAGAGCTTGTTTTGGAGATGAAAAACTATAGTCTTTTTTTTGATGATGACCGGTTTGACATTGATGTAGTTTCCTTAAAAAAAAGCACAAAAACCTTTTATGAACTCTATCATGATCAAAAAAATATATATATTTTAGTCCCTCTCCCGGAGAGTAGAAAAGATGCAGTAAAAGTATTCTATCCGCTTAACAAATACTATAAACTGCTTCATAGAACAAAAATATCACTATTAAGACAGTTTCTTCTACTCTCTTTTATTGCTGTTTTTATCTCAGTACTCTTCTCTTTTTATGTACTCAGTCCACTGCGAAAAAGTCTGCAGCTTCTGGAGATGTTCATCAAAGACATCATTCATGACCTTAACACACCTCTTACATCCATACTTGTCAATCTCAAGATGATGGATGCAGACAATGAAGAAGTAGAGAATATCGGCAAGAGTGCTCAAACTATCTCTATGCTGCAGAACAATCTTGATGCATACCTCAAAGAGGCAATATTTGAACGAGAAAAATTCGATCTTAAGGAGATTGTACAGGAACAGGTTGATTTTTTTGCTCCCATGTATGACTACCTGAACTGGGAAGTCAACATTCAAAGCAGTATCATCAAAAGTGACCCTAACGCTTTTGCAAGGATCATTTACAACCTGCTGAGCAATGCCTGTAAATACAATACTTCAGACGGTTTCATCAAGATTTCTATGCAGGGAACAACACTCTCAATAGCAAACAGTTCTTATGACGGGATCAAGAACCCCACCAAGGCTTTTGAACGTTTCTACAAAGAGAATGAACGGGGTCTGGGTATCGGCTTGCATATTGTCGAGAAACTCTGTCAACAACTTGACATAGCAAAGAGCTTGGAAGTCAAAGAGAATATCGTTACTGTTCATTTGGATATGAGTAAAGTAGTTTAGGGCACCTTTAGTCCATCATCTTCAGTCGTGCGAACAACCCTGCGGTTGTCGTGTATCCGACTTCTGTAAATTTCAACTTGCCTTTACTGTCATATATAAATGTAGTGGGGAAAGCGTTGACTTTGAACTGCGCTGCCCATCTGCCGTCACTGTCATTTAAGACTTTAAATGTCAATCCTCTCTCTTTCATATACGCTTCTACCTTGGGGTTCTCTCCTGAGCTGACAGCAACAGTCAATACTTCATATTTTTCCGATACCGATTGTATATTGGCGGCTTCAAGTTTACAGGTAGGACACCATGTAGCCCAGAAGTGTATCACCAACGGTCTGCCCTTTTTGACTCTGTAACTGCTACCGTCCAAAAGCACTGCTTCTATCTTTGGCAGCGATATGCTGTCAAGTTCAGGTTTACGGATATAACTTATTATATTACTTAATATAAATAAAAGTATTCCTCCAATGATGATCTCTTTGAATATGTTTTTTATATGCCATTTACTACTCATATCTGCAACCTTTTTAATACCTGTTCCAACTCTCCTCTGTATGTACTGCCGTAAAGTGCTGTATGTACCAGTATCGGATAGATCTGATAAAGCGGTACCTTTGTCTCATAAAAATCGTTACTTAAAGGATGTACTTCGTTATATGCATCAAAGAAGCTTTTCCCAAAGGTATGGAACATGACAATAAATGCCAACTCCATCTCTCTGTCTCCAAAATAGAGTGCAGGGTCTATAAGGGTTGCACCATTCATATTAAATAGTATGTCGCCTCTCCACAGGTCTCCATGCAAAAGCGAAGGTGTGATCTTGCTCATATCTATACGCTTATAAAGGTCACGGCACACTCTTTCTAACCGGCTTACCGTCTCGTGGCTTATCTGTCCTTTGTCATAACATACCTGAGCCATAGGCATAATACGCATCTGTCCCAGAAAAAGTCCCCAGTTGTACTGTGTCTGTTCATTCTTTTGCACAAAAGAGGCAATAGTCGTATCATAATAGTAACCATACATACGGCTCTCATTGGTTACAGAGTGAAGATCTGTCAAAACTCTGGCTGCTGCCAATGCTTCTGCCTCTGTACCGATACTCTGTTCTTCGATCAGATCCATCAGCAAATATGTTTCTGAAGAAGCATGCACTTCAGGCACTCCTATTTTATATTTTTTAATATCTATAAGCATCTCTGCTTCTATTTGAAGCCTGTCTGAGGGTTGTGAAGTTTTGAGTATATATGTATTATTGGCAGTATTTACTTTGTATATATCGCCAATCTGACCTTGAGAAAAAAAATCTATAGAACATATCTCTTGGTTTAAACACTGAGAAAGTTCTGCTTGAAGGTACTCCATTTAACCGATATCCAATCCATCCCAAAACTCATCATAATCCAAGTTTGTCATAGAGGCATCCTCTTCTATACCTTTTTCTATGAGCTTCTTCTGCTCATTCTCGAAATACTGCTCCAGCGCCTCTTCTATCATGGTATTGATATCTTTTTTCAAGATCTCGGAAAATCCCAAAAGATCATCTATGGTGCTTTGTTTAAAATGTATATTTATTGTATCTTTCATAGCACTATTTTAACATAATATTGTTACACTACTCTCATGGAACTTACAGATAAAAACTATGAAAATATCATTAAAAACAATGAAAAGCCCGTCTTTATAGACTTCTACTCCCCTACCTGCGGACCTTGTCAAATGTTGACAAAACTCATAGATGAACGATTGGAAAAGTATGGAGAGGAAAATGGTATACCTGTAGTAAAATGTGATGTAAGTCATAACCCTAAACTTGCTTCAGCCTTTAAAATAGAATCTGTCCCTTTCACTATTGTAGTCATGCCGAATGAAAAATTAAAGTATCCGGAACTTGGGCTTAAAGATGAGAGCTATTACTTTAATCTTATTGACAAACTGGCAGGAAAAGGCTCTTTCTTTTCCAGACTTTTTAGCTAAAGGACAAATATGAAACAGACATTTGAAGTCGTAAATGTAAAGTGTGGAGGCTGTGCCAACACCCTTAAAACCAAACTTTTAGAGGAGTTTGGAGAAGTAGAAGTCAACCTTGAAGTAGAACCAAGACAAATCACTCTAGAGATAGAAGAGTCACAAGTCCCTGCCCTACGCCAAGCCCTCAAAAGCCTAGGCTACCCTATAAGTGATGAAGATTTGTCTACTGTAGAGGGTTTTACGACTACGGCAAAGAGTTTTGTCTCTTGTGCTGTTGGGAAGATGAATACATAGTTTTAGCTAGTATCACAGCTCCAGCTGTGATACTTTTTATCGGTATATTGGGTCTATACATAAATCAGATACCGATATTGCATAACGAAGCTGGAGCTTCGTTACGAGTTAAAATTTCTGTAAGATGCGATTACCATCGCACCACATAAGGGAGTATAACAACAATCATACTCTCGCAGCAAGGACTAAAAAGATTTAAATATGTAGGGTGTTGTGCCCTCACAACACCAAAAAATCTGAGATTGATAAAAGTTCAAATCATTGGTGTTGTCATGGTACAACACCCTACGTAAGTAAAGTTTACTGTATAATCAAATTTGAAGTATGCATTACCACGTGCAACGTGGTAACGAGAAAATACAATCATTGAAATCATTAAGCCAGCTTCAAGATTTGCACAAGAATCAACCACTAACTTATTCAGCATATTAACAGAAAATATGCCCAAAGATATTATTAATGGAAATAATGAATCAAGCTAATCACTCCCCAAACAAATAAATCAAATCAGGAAACAAGACAATAATCAACAGTGCCAACACCTGCAATCCGATAAACGGTACTACTCCTCTGTAGATATCTCCTGTACTCACCTTATCTCCCGCTGCACCCTTAAGATAGAACAGGGCAAAGCCAAACGGTGGGGTGAGGAAGCTTGCCTGCAGGTTCATGGCGATGAGTATGGCAAACCAGATGGGGTCTATGTGGAAGCTTGCAACGATGGGTACCAAAATAGGGACAACTACAAAAGCTATCTCTATGAAGTCTATGAAAAAGCCCAGCAGAAAGATGACAAGCATGGCAACCAAAACGAATGTCCATTTACTCCCTACATCTCCGGTAAAGAACTGCAGTGCCATATCTCCACCACCCAGTTCGTTGAACACAAGTGAGAATGCCGTTGCCCCTATCAATATCATAAATATCATTGCAGTGAGTTTGACAGTCTCTATAGCTGCGTAGCGTACAAGCTCAAAGTTAAAAGCTTTGTTGAACAGAGCCAAGCCCATTGCCCCCAACACACCGATAGCCGCAGATTCCGTAGGAGAGGCGATCCCTGCAAAGATGGAACCTAGCACTGCTCCTATAAGTAGAAGTGGCGGAATGATGGCTTTCACAGCATTCTTGACAACCTTACCATACGGTTCATTGGAAATGATGGCAGGAGCAACCTCTTTGTTGAAAAAAGAGATGAGTAGAATATACACAATATAAAGGATGATCAACAACAATCCCGGTACTACCGCTGCACGGAAAAGATCACCCACACTCAGGTGCATCTGATCACCCAGCACAATGAGTACGATGGATGGAGGTATAAGCTGTCCCAATGTCCCCGAAGCTGCTATACTCCCTGAAGCCAGCGCAGGAGAGTAGTTGTGTTTGAGCATTAGCGGCAGAGCAATAAGACTCATCATCACCACTGAAGCCCCGACGATGCCTGTACTTGCTGCCAGTATCGCCCCTACCAGTACCACAGAGATAGCCAGACCGCCACGTACTGAACCAAAAAGTTTTCCCATGGAGCTAAGCAGATTCTCCGCCATTTTGGACTTCTCTAAAACAAGCCCCATGAAAATGAAAAGCGGTACTGCCATGAGCGTGACATTGCCCATAATCCCATACGTTCGGTACGGCAGCATCTCCAACACCTCAAGCCCTACTTCATCGGATATAAGCGCAAAGAAGAGTGCCACAGCTGCAAAGACAAAGGCTACCTGAAATCCAGCCATGAGTAACACCAAAGCCATAGCAAACATAAGAAACACAGGATCAAACCAAAATGCCATACGTTCAAACCAGGCAAAGTAGACCACTCCACCAAAAAGTACGACCACACC
Source organism: Sulfurovum sp. (assembly GCA_026990595.1). Classification (GTDB taxonomy): domain Bacteria; phylum Campylobacterota; class Campylobacteria; order Campylobacterales; family Sulfurovaceae; genus Sulfurovum. Next base: position 39,939 of record JALXCZ010000029.1, on the reverse strand, counting down.
AAGGGTTTTCCAAAGTATAGTTTTGTTTTCCAAGCGATGGTATGCTTTGAGTACTTCACTCACAGACTGAAGCAGCAGCAGTACAAAAGCCACTATCAGCATCGCCTTGATAAGCCAGCGGTGTGTCAATCCTCCCGGATCGGAAGAAACTTCATGCTGCAAATAACTCTGGTAAGTCATGTCAAATGCATCATTTAGGAAAAGTAGTGAAAAAGGAATGACCAACAACAACATAGAGAGTATTTGAATGATCGCTTTTGTACTGGGTGAATAACGCTCAAAGAAAATGTCCACTCTTACGTGTTTGTCATGTTTAAGTGCATAGCTAAGCCCAAGCAGAAAAATAATGTCAAACAGATGCCACTCCATTTCCTGTAAGGCAATAGAACCTGCCGAGAACAAATAACGCATCGCTGCATCATAGGCTACCAAAAATGAAAGTACCACAACCAAAACAGCGGCAAAATAACCTGCATATTTACTTATCCGATCCAAATAGTAAGAAAACTCTCTATTTTGCATTTTCTCTCCAGTATGTTTCTAAACGTTTGTTCCACCCTTTACGCCAACGTTCTTCTCCACGTTTTGGAGGTGAATTTTTAATGCGTTTACTGAGTATTCGGTTTGCAGATTCTGCAAAAGCTCTGAGTCTGTTAGGCTCTTTGTCATCCATATTCCAAAGGACTTGCAAGAGCCCCCATCCCTGCCCTTTGTAGCGTTCACTTTTAAGTGTTCCCTCACCTTTGAAATTCGTATAGTCAAGTAGCACATAAAGCCCTCTTTCGTTTACTGAGCCGTCTTTATTGTGCATCACTTCATAAAAACGTCTTTGGATGATCTCTCTTTTCCTCTTATCATCTATACTCTCTAGTATTTGAGGCAATGCCTGACTGAGCCTTTGTACCATAAATTCTGCTTGGTAGCCAAAAGTTTTTTTAAGAAAAGAAAAAAGTTCCATATACTGTTTTGTTTTGGCTTTTTTAGCTGCAAAAAATGCTATTTTACTCTGCCAAGGAAAGTCTGTTTCAGGGGTGAGCCATGAGGGTAACACTACACCTTTTTTTTGCATAAACGCTACCACCATAGGAAACACTTCTCTAAAGCGTTCGGTATGGTCTTTGGGAAACCAGATGAAATGCCCTATGCCCAGACTTGCAAAGTCCTCTCCTTCGTTCCACCAAATAAGATACTTGTCTTTGCCTGCACCCTCGTTTTGCCATACTTTTTTGGCAAGGAAGTTGGCTTGTTTGGGTGTTAGTTTGATCTCGTTACTAAAGAGTGTGGAAAACAGTAAAAAAAACAGTAAAATGGATCTCATTTATACTCCATTGATTGATTCTCAATATAATACCAAAAATAGATTTACAAGGAAGCTTTTTAATGTTTATTAAAAGAACTGTTATCATCACTGCATTGATAACTTTATTGACATCTTCCATATCGGCAGAGATCAAAAGTATGCCTTTGGAGAAACTTAACGGTGTCTGGCACCTGCGTGTCATGGACAGCATGGAGGTACGCAAAGCCAGAGCCATTTTGGATTTTGATATAGAGAAGATGAAACTCAGCGGTTTTGACAGCTGTAACCGCATAGGCGGAGCTTTGCATAAAAACAGTGATACAAACATCACCGTTCCTATGCTTATGGCAACCAGAATGGCATGCAGAGAGCCTCTTGAGAACTGGGTAAGCAAACGTCTACACGAAACACTTGAAGAGGGCTTCAATATAACAGAAGATACAAAATACGGTGTAGAAGGCATCACTATCAAAAGCCAAAATCATGAACTCTTTTTTAAGAGAATGGGGAAAGAATAAAAATTAGCCTGTCAAGAAAATTTGCAGTCGCGACAGTGGTTGCATTTTCTTTTTTTGGGTCCGTTTTCTTTCTTTGTTGCATCAACAAAGAAAAAAAAGAATGAAAGAAATTTATACAAAACTAGGTGCATCATTCGCAAAGAGTATTAAATCTCCTACTCTCGTCTGCTCCACAAGCATACTCTCCATCTCACCTTTAGTTGCCAACTTCACCAATTTATCTGCATCAACATGCTCTTTAAAGATAGTATAGTTTAAATCACCCGTGACTACTACCACATCAAATACTTCATTGGCACGTTTGGCTACTTGCACATTCAGTGCATCATCTACCTCAACAAGCCCCGGAGTGATGACTACTTTTCTGCCCTTGTAGGTAGAAGCCAGATCAAATGAAGCCATCATTCCATCTATGTTTCCGTTAAAAGAGTCATCCAATATTACTTTGCCACCTGCATCAATACGCTGGAGTCTATGGTCTACCGGCTTGAGTGTAGAAAGCTGTTTTTGTATCTCTTCATCACTGAGTCCAAGCTCTTTGGCTACCAGTACGGCAGCTGCCAGGTTCATGGCATTAAAGGCACCCAAAATACTTGCAGAGTAGCGTACACCATTCAGCGTAAAGCTTGTAGCATCCAGTGTAGCCTCTACATCTTCTATAGTAAATTCCGGTGCAGGCAGACCTGAGCGGATATCCAAATTCTCTTTTGTTCCGAAAGTATGTACATTGGACTCAGGCTTGACCATGGCACTCTCATGTATCCATGCCTGTTTTAATCTTGATGTTTGGAGTATCTCCATTTTGGTATTGCGAATGTTCTCCATAGTTTTAAAGTACTCAATATGTGCAGGACCGATCTTCCCTACCACCACATAGTGAGGATTAACAAATGTAGTGATCTCAGCGATGTCTCCTTCTCCTCTTGCCCCCATCTCTACCACATAGACTTCCGTATCTTCAGGCAGTTCATCATTGACATCTTTCATCACGCCACCCAGTGTATTGACCGATCGCGGGGTTGCATAGGTTTTATACTTGGCTTTGAGCAGATGTTCTATATAGTTCTTAATACTTGTTTTACCGTAACTTGCTGTCACACCTACAACCGTAAGGTTCTCCATAGCTTCTATCTTCTTCTGTGCTTTGACCTTGAAACCGTTAAAGAGCATCTTCTCAATGAAAAGAGAGATAAAGTAGGCCAAAAAGATAGGAAGAATGACAGCAAAGTGTTTGAAGGCAACAGCAATAAAAATGGCAAACAGAAGCATGGCAGCAAAGAAACGTTTGACCCTTCCTGTCCAGACCAACGGTTTGTCCAGTCCTCTGTACCATTGAAACAGTGCTGCCAAATAGATGAGTACCACAACAAATCCGTAACGGTTGTCAGTAGCATAATTTACCAACTCATACAGAGCAAACGGGACGAGGAAGTAAGCAAAGTGCCACCAGGTTTTGGTGTGGTGAAGGATGACACGTTCAAGTTTGTAGCTGTACCACTGCAGGTTTGTAATGGCATAGTAACCCATAGCCAAAATAAAAAGTCCATAAAAAAGTGCATTGAATATTTGTAGCATTAGTCTTGATCCTTACAGTGTTCAGAAATGGTTTGTGCAATAAAATTTGCATGTTTCAAAAAGAAAAAATGATCTCCATCCAACGGATAGAATACTGAGTCCTTGATGAGTCCGGCTATCTTCTCTCCGGTGTAAAGCGGTGTGGCAGTATCTTCTTTGCCCCAGAAACACATGGTCTTGCTTTTACTTTGGGCAAAAGAGGCTTCAAAATCCTCATCTACCACATTTTTAAACGTCTCATACATCTCATGGCTCATATTTTCCACATCTTTACTCTTGAACATATCACGGATAAATGTTATACCAAGCGGTTTTAAAAACTTCACTGTAGCGATCTTAAGTTTGATCGACCACGGTTTTTCTGTCACTACACCGGCACTTGAAAGAAGCACCAGGCACGGTGTATGAAGCAGTGTAGAGACTTTACCGCCAAAAGAGTGTCCCATCGCAATAGTGGGTGTAACATCAAGTATTTTTAAAAAAAGTTTTACAATCTCTGCATAGTCTTTGGTAGTAAGTATCATATCGTTGGTTGATTTACCAAATCCCGGCATATCAAGGTAAATATGTTTATATTCCGGTAAGAGCTTAGCAAATGCCTGTTTCATTATTTCTTTATTGCTTCCCCAGCCATGCAGCACAAGAAGTACTTTTTTCTGTGCAGGGTTGACCAGTTCATAAGCGAGTCGGAAGGAGTGTTTTTTATAGGTTATCTCTTTTGATGCCATGCTGTACCATTGTATTAAAATTGAAGTATTTTAACATAATGGCACTTTATTACCACACTAACTATTGGATCTTGAGTCTTTGTGATCTGTCAAATCCATAAACATCAGGAAAAAGTTCCAAATGACCCGATTCGTCAACATAGGCTGTATAATAGGCTGTATGTACCTGCAACTTTTTATTGAGGATAAGATGTCTTGTTTTTAGAGAATCATACCAGTTTTTGACCGTAGGAAGATCCTTGTTACTGTAGTGTGTCGTCACATGATTTAACAGTGCAACCGGCTTACTAAGTCTAATACACCCATGACTGAAACATCTTATTTTTCTCTTAAAAAGAGATTTTCCCTGCGTATCATGCATATAGACAGCATGTGAGTTAGGAAAAATGAACTTCACTCTTCCCAGACCATTTTTAACAGATGGTACTTGGACAAGTTTGTATGGGATATAACCCTTGCCATCCTTAGGGTATTTGGACCAGTCTACAGAAGCAGGATTTACTTTTGGTGAACGAAGATCGTAGGATTCTTTATGCAGTTCCATCCCCTTTGCCGCTACCCATCCCGGATTTCTTTTGATCTTTGCAACATACGATCTTCTCATAATGGAGTCAGGCACATTCCATTGTGGGTTGATCTCAACATACTTCAATCGTTCTGAAAAAATAGGTGTCTGCATGTTTGGCTTACCCACGATCACAGGAAATTTAAGCGTTGTTTTACCGCTTTCTATAAGTCGTACTTTAAACTCTGGGACATTAATAAGTGCATAATTTGTACCCATTTCCGGTTTCATGAGTTTTGTTCTCTCAATATTAAGACGTACCTTATGCAATGTCTCAGCAGAGACATTACCATCTTTTTTCAAAACTTTATATGTATGAATAAGTTTGGAAAACTGTGGTGTTTGAGGCACATACGGCTTAAGTATCATATCGATAGACTGTCCGGCTTTGAGCTTCATGACAATATCTGATTTCTTGACCTTCTGCATATAAGTCTCATAATACGTATCTATATCTTTTGCTTTTTTCTCACGTTGGGATGCTTTAAAACTTTTAAGGTCTATACAGCCGTTGGCAAGGTTATTTGCATAGGCTACAAGCATTTTGGTCATCAGTTTGGAATTTCTGCTCTGTTTAACCTTTTCATAAAGTCTCTGCTTATCGCAGATCGAGGCATATTTATCTGTCTCAAGTATTTTTAAGAATTCATTTTTCTGACCGTATCTCCAGCCTTCATTGTCCGGTGTTCCCACACAACCGCTTAGAAGTACTGCCAGTACGACACTCCATAAAACCTTTAATCTCATCATCTTCCTTTTTTCAGAGTATCCCTTAATTCAACACAATAATACAACACTAACTTGTCAAAAAATGTCAATTTTACCTTACAGATACTTTTTTATACTGTTCGCACATGCATAAGCACTTGAAAATGCCCATTGAAAGTTATATCCTCCCAAACGCCCTGTTACATCCAGTACTTCACCTGTAAAATAGAGTCCCTCTGTTTTTTTACTCATCATTGAGTCTGCATGCACTTCATTGGTACAAATCCCGCCTTTGGTCACTTCTGCTTTGGCATAGCCAAATGTACCTGCGGGTGCAAAACTGTAATGATTCAATGTTTGTAATAAGCACAGTTCTTCCTGTGTTATTTTAACCCCTTGTTTATCGTCCAGATTCAATTGTACCAAAAATGCCTTAGTAACACGTTTAGGCATAGGTAAGAGTGAAGAGAGTTGTTTTTTACTCTTTTGAATACTCTCCCATGCAAAATTCGGCAGAAAATCTACCTCTATTTTTCCTTTTTCCCAATATAGGGAGGCATCCAGAATAGCCGGACCGCTAATACCTTTATGGGTAAAGAGTAAGGAACCTTTACAGTACTGATCTGCTACTTTGATCTCCACTTCTGTAGAAACACCAGAAAGCGCTTTAAAAAAGAACTGCTCTTTTTGTACTGTAAATCCTACCAAAGCAGGTGCTGTTCTTTTAATCTTATGTCCAAAAGATGCTGCTATTTCATAGCCAATGGGGCTTGCTCCAAGTTTAGGGAAACTAAGCCCACCGGAGGCAACCACCACATATTTGGCATTTAACGTCCGTTTGTCTGTCCTAACACTGAAAAAGGCACCCCGCTTACTTACATTAGTAACATTTTCGCCTAAAAACATCTTCTGTTTTTTACCTTCTTTCAAAAAAACATCCAAAAGCTCTTTGGCACTCTGTGAACAAAAATATTGATGGTTCTTTTTAAGTACAGGTCTAAGTTGACGGGACTGTAACCATTTTAAAAGTGCTTTCTCATCAAAAAGATCCAGAGCACTCTGCACAAAAGTACTTTTACCCACATAGTATTCACTGCCCATAACTACATTCGTTATATTGCACTTTCCTCCACCGGAAATAAGTATTTTAGCTCCGGGTTCTGCATTATGTTCTATGACAGTTGCACTGTTTTTTGGAAGCAAAGAGGCCAGCATTAAAGCACTTGCCCCTCCTCCTATAATAATTATCTCATTATGCATAATGGAATTATAGCTAAAGCTACACATAAATTACACATGTAAACGATTAGAATACATATAAAAAAGGTGTATCTATGAAACTTCTGATTATTATTTTTTTTCTACTCTCTACATTCATGACTTTCTCCCCTGCTGCGGAGAATTACGACACAAGAGCGTTTCGAATACTTACAAAACTCTGTAAATCTTGCCATGGTACACCTTTTTACATGGCAAAACAGGTTGATGACGATGATTGGGAATTCTATTTTGAAACAGAAGGTAAACTTGAGAAGATTCATAAGAACAAGCCCAAGGGACTTAGCAGCCTAAAGTCTTCTCTTTTCAAACAGCATAAAAAACGTTTAGAAAAATTCTTGGTAAATAATTCAAAATTCTCCGGGAAAGTACACGGCTGCGATGCAAACTTCTGCGGAACACATCATTAGAAAAACTTTATAAACCCTTCTGTTTTTTTATGTTATAATAGTAAAAAATATGGATGAGGGGATCATGTTCAAAAAAGTGATCATTATAACTACTGTTTTATCCTTTGCATACGGGAATCTCTTTACTATTACCGATAAAAAAGGCAAAGTATTCCACAGTAAGCAGATTGCACATACCCAAAATGCCTACTTGAACCAAAAAGCCACAGAATATTCACTCCAGGCCATCTATAATGAACTGCATCGTGCAGAAAACCTTGCCCGTATGGCAGAAGCTGCAAGACAAAGAGCCAAGCGTATTGCCAAAGCCAAAGCAGCTGCAAAAAAAGCAGGAAAAATCTATCACCTTTCAAAAGCAGACAGAAAACAACTACTCAAAGATGCTAAAGTTTTCAAAGGCGGAAAATATGTCTGGGGCGGTACTACACCACAAGGATTTGACTGTTCCGGATATGTGCAATACCTTTATAACAAACATAATATCCATCTTCCCCGCACAGCATGGGCACAGTCTAAAAAAGGAACCCCAGTTGAGAAAAACAACCTTCAAAAAGGCGATCTTCTCTTTTTTCTTACCGACAAGTCACGCGGTATTCCTGTCACCCATGTGGGTATCTACATAGGGGGTGGAAAGTTCATTCATGCTGCCTCCAGGAAAAAAGGGATCATTATCTCCCCTATTGACCACGGATATTATGCAAAGAAATTGGTTACTGCCAAAAGAGTATTGCAAAAAGAATCCTAAACTATTTTTCAATTAACACTCCCCTAACACTTCCCTAACACAACAGTAATACCATGTATCCTATAATTTTGAATGCACATGAAAAAGGAGCGCACATGAAAAAAAGATCCATACTACTTAGTTTGTCAGCTATACCTTTACTTGTTGCCTGTGGTGGTGGAGGTGGCGGAACAACTGCTGCAACAACAACTACCACACAGACAACAAAGCTTATAGGTACAGTACCGGGAACCAAAATCGAGGCTTTCTGTGATAACGGAAAATATTACACAACCAAATCAAATAATAACGATACCAACCGTCATCCTTTTGAACTGGATGTGAAAAAAGACAGTAGTTGTTATATTGTGATGACAATGAATGAAGACAATCCTGCACAAAGAACCATTACTATGTTAGCATTCCAAGATGCATCAGGTAATGAATCTACACGTATCCAGATGACAGGTGATATCGTTGATTTAGGATATGTAGATCTTCCACAAGACCCAACTGCTATGGACGATAACAATAGTGACCATGTCAAAGATACACCTATGGTGATAGATATTCCTCAAGGAGCAACTGAAACAACGACCCCTGACACTACATACGATAGCAATCAAAATGGTACCGTAGATGTCTATGAAGATCCAAATCACAACGGTACACCTACAGCGTATGAAGACACCAATAATAATGGAACACCTGACATCCAAGATGACAGCAATCATAATGGTACACCAGATATTATGGATTCAAACAATGATACTCAAAATGATAGTAGTCATGATGATGACCATGATGATGGAGGAACTACCGATACCAACACTTCAACAGGTGGTGGAACAACTGGTGGTGGAACAACTACATCCAACGGATATATACTCACAGCATGGAATGACCTAGGAATGCACTGTATGGATGGAAATGACTTCTCTGTATTCTCAGTACTTCCTCCTTACAATAATCTCCATGCACAACTCAAAGATAAAAATGGTGGTTTAGTCACTAGCGGTGTAACATTGACCTATGAATCTACCACAGGAACTGATGGTAAAATCAACACGTCAAGTGCAGATAAAACCAACTTCTGGGACTTTAGTAATAAACTTTTTCCAAATTCAAATTTACAGCCTGACGTAGGTTTGACGGGTAAGAAAACACCAAGTACCATACCTCAAAGTATGTTATTTGATACACAAGAGAAGTGGTGGAAAGCAGAAGGCTTACCACTTACACCTTATAATGATGACGGAAGTAAAAACTACTATCCACTGGTCAAAGTCACAGCAAAAGACACTGCAGGAAATGTACTTGCTACAGCTAAAGTGGTACTGCCTATTAGTGATGAGATGGATTGTAAGCGTTGTCACGCAACCAATTCACTGTCACCAAAAGCAAAACCAAATGCAGGATGGGTTGCTGACACAGACCCAGAAAAAGACTTCAAGCTGAACGTACTACGTCTGCATGATGAACGTATGCCAAATGCAGTCAAAGATCATATGGCATCACTCAATAAAAAAGGCTACACTTATGATGCAGCAGGACTTGAAGCAAGTGCAAGAGCAGGTACGCCTATCTTATGTTCAGCATGTCACAGCTCCAATGCATTACCAGGTACAGGTGTAGATAATATTAAAGCCTTTACTACAGCTATACATAGTTACCATGCTAAAGTTATCGATCCATATACCAACTTAGCAATGAATGACAGTACCAATAGAGGTGCATGTTATGCTTGTCACCCAGGGGCAGCAACTAAATGTCTTAGAGGTGCTATGGGAGATTCTAAAGATGCAAACGGACAGAACACAATGCAATGTCAAAGTTGTCATGGTCATATGAGCAATGTAGGAGATGCCAATAGAAAAGGTTGGCTAAGTGAGCCAAACTGTCAAGCATGTCACCATGATGGTATGCGTGAAACATCAGCAATTGATCCAGCGACCAATACACTCAGACATGTGGTAGATACAAAATTTGCTACCAACACCAATACACCAATGACAGGTGTCAGTCTATATAGATTTAGTACCGGTCATGGTAAGTTACAGTGTGAAGCTTGTCACGGTGCAACACATGCCATCTACCCTGCACACAATGCGGACAATATTTTAAGTGAAGGTATTCAAGGACATACAGGAACTATCGGTGAATGTGCCTCATGTCACAGTTCTGTACCAAACACTACTACAGGCGGACCACACGGTATGCACCCTGTTGGACAGTCTTGGGTCAGCGGTCATAAACATGTTGCAGAAAGAAATGCTGCACAATGTAAAGTTTGTCATGGACAAAACTACAGAGGTTCTGCACTTTCTGAAATGTTCACAACACGTACACTCAGTGTTGAACATGGAAACAAAACCCTGCAAAAAGATCATCAGGTCTCATGTTATGACTGTCATAACGGACCAAACCCATAAAAGAGAAATTCCTGTTTGCTTCGCGGGGAGGGAGAGTCTCTCTCCCTTTTTCTCCCATCCACATTTCAAATAACACTCCCTTAACACTCTCTTTGATACAATCCTTCACAACCAAAAGTCAATTTTTATGTTAAAATAAATGCACCCACAAAAGGTATAAAATGAAACTCCTGCTCTTAGAAGATGACCAAATACTAAGTGAAACACTACAACTGTTTCTCTCTCGTGAAGGCTATGGTGTAGATACAGCCCTAAATATTGAAGAGGCTGAAGAACTTACTTTTTCCCAAAAATATGATCTTTATCTTTTTGATATTAATCTGCCGGAAGGGAGTGGTCTGTCTTTGTTGGGGTCACTCAGAAATGCTGAAGACCGAACACCTGTTATATTTATTACTGCACTTACTGATATGAACTCTATGGCAAAAGGGTTTGATCTGGGTGCTGTTGACTACATCAAAAAACCTTTTTCTCCAGAAGAATTACTGATTCGTATTGATGCGAAATTCAAGAAGAGATCAATACATTATGGCAATATAAACTATGATTCATATGCAAGAATTCTACGATTGAGTGGGGAGATCATTGATATTGGAAATGTGCAGTTTAAGATTTTTGAGAAACTCCTTCTTCATCAAGGCAAAATCGTAAATAAAGAAGAACTCTATGAATGTCTTGACCATATTTCAGATACAGCCCTTCGCGTGGCATTAACCAAAATAAAACAAAGACTTGGTATCACGATTAAAAATATCAGAGGCAGAGGATATATTCTTGAAAAGTTATGAAAAAGAGTCTCTGCTCAAAAATTTTCTTGTATTTTTTTCACTGTTGGAAGTGTTGCTTGTTTTGCTTTTTGGGGAACTTAATCATACAGAGATCAAAGAGTATAAGCAAAATATACATAAAACCATGCAATTATGCAGCTATACGATGAAATGTGACCAATTTCAGTTCAATTTTGCACCCAAAGACAACCATAAGCTGAACAGACTGTATGAAAACAGCGGTTTATATAGTTTTTTTACTATTCCAAAATCCCAAAAGTATCTGATCAGGATCTCCTATCCTAAAAAAGCACTACATAAAGATATGACCCATATACGAAATATTCTCTGGATTAAGTTCATTGTTGCAACTTTCTTACTCATGGGAATTGCTTTCTTCTTTACCCTCTATAGTCTTAAACCTATTCGAAAAGCATTACGTATCAACGATGAATTCATTAAAGATATCCTGCATGATTTTAATACACCCATTACTGCAATGTTACTCAATATCAATATGTTCAAAAAAGAAAAAGGAGAAGATCCTTTCATTAACAAGGTCTCAAAGAGTATCAATACTATTCTTTTGTTGCAGAATAATCTAAAAAGTTTCCTGCATCACTCTCCTTCACAAAACAGTCATATAGATATAGCACTATTGGCAAAAAAACGTTTGGAATTCATACAGAACATCTACCCAAAGATCTCTTTTGTGTATTACAAAAAGCATGATCTTCTTAAATGGAGCAATGAAGAACTACTTACCCGTATACTCGATAATCTACTAAGCAATGCTGCAAAATATAATAAACCCAACGGAGAAGTGAAGCTCACTATTGCTCAAAACAGACTGGTCATACAAGATACCGGTAAAGGGATCAAAGAGATCCAAAAAGTATTGGATCGTTATTATAAAGAACAGGACAGAGGCATAGGTTTGGGATTGCATATTGTCCAAAAGCTGACAAATGAACTCAATATTATCCTACATATAAAAAGCAAGTTAAATCAGGGGACAGAGGTCATACTTGATTTTAAAAACCTCCCGGAGGAGAACAGATGAAATATTTTTTTCTTCCATGGGTGTTATGCATTGCATTGTCACTGCCCATTATCTCTGATGTAGATTCCCAGATAGAAGCTATACAAAAGGCTTCTGTATCAGAACGCTTTAAATTAATGAATGCTTTTAAACGTGAAATAGTACAAATGAAAGAGACAGAGCGAATAGAGGCACTAACGAAACTAAGATCGATCAATAGTAGTAAACATGCGAATGCTGCACTTAGAGAAATCACTCGACATAAACCACGTAGATATTCCAAACATCATAATGATACATTAGAGAGGATCAAAGACAATGATGCACAAGAGAGCACTACCAATCAGACAGAAAATAATATAGAGAATGAAACCTCCAATGAGACCGAAAACAATGTTGAAAACGAAACTTCCAATGAAACTGACAATAGTGTAGAGAATGAAACCAGTAATGAAACAGAGGACAATATCGAAACACAAACACAGGAGCATGTTGAGAATGAGACAGAAGATAGACATGAAGAGGAGCATAATGATGACTAAAAAACTATTGGCTCTAGGACTATTAGCAAGTACACTAAGTTATGCCCAAGGTATCAATGATGAAGATTTTGATGGAGTACCCGATAGTCTCGACCAATGTCCGCACACTCCTTTCTTAAATCAAGTCAATGCCCAAGGATGCACAACAACGATACTAACACTCCCTAATGAAACCGAATACGACAGTATGACACTCACACTAGGGTATGGCTTTAGTACCAACGAAGACTTGGTAGGAAGAAAACAACAAGATACCGGTACGGTACAACTCAGTTATTATCATAACAACTGGAGTTACTCTCTAAGAAGCGGCTACTATTCACACAATACAAACAGTGGTATTTTAGATACCACATTTAAAATTAGAAAACGAATCAAGCTCACAAAAAAACTAAAACTTGGTTTGGGCATGGGGATAAAGTTCCCTACTTATGACTTTACCGGAAATAAAACAGATTATACACTTTACTCTTCATTAAGTTATTATCCTACCCATTCACTTTCTGTTTTTACTGGACTTAGTCATACCTTTGTACAAGATGAAAAAGTCATTACCCCACTACGAGACACCAATAATTTCTATATTGGAGCAGGATACTTTTTTACAAATAAATTTTATGCCAATCTCACATTTGGACTCTCTGAAAGTAAATTTACCAATGAACATGTTACTAGAAGTTTAGGTAGTACCCTCTACTATAAAATAAACAAAGACTGGTTTGCAACGCTCTCATATAATAGAGAAATAGATGAGGACTTGCATGATTCATTAAATTTTAAAATTGGGTATAAATTTTGGTAATAGCTATAGTCTCTGCAGTTTCTTTAACCCCTCTTTGACAAGTGTACTCGTATCTCCGGAACATCCTGAAAGTGCTTTACGGATGGCATCTTTTTTAAAGCCTAGACTTTCCAGTGCCATGACCGCTTCACCTAAAGCTCCGGAAACTCCACTCTCTTCATTTCCATCCACAATAAAGTCTGCCAATTCCACCAAGATGCGGCTGGCAGCCTTAGGGCCTATACCGGGAACTCGTTTAAGCATACTCACATCTTTGGAAGCAACCACTTTGGCAAAGGTGCTCGGGGTAAAAGTAGAACAGATAGCCAGCCCCACTTTGGGACCTACCCCGTTTATCTTAAGTACCGTGTCAAACATCTTTTTCTCATTGGTATCCATAAACCCGAACAACAGATCAGCATCTTCACGGATGACCTGCGTGACATAGAGTTTAACGCTTTTCTCCTGTATAGCATTGGATGTATTGATGGAGACATGGACTTCGTAGATGATCCCATGAACATTAAGATGCACAAATGTTGGATCACGTCTTTCTACTACACCTTCTATTCCTACTATCATGACAGACCTTTATGTATTGATAGGTGAAGTATATCAACTCTTTTTGGAAAAAACTAAAAATATGTCAAATTGTCATATTTTTCTTTTAAATCAACATTTGGATACAATAGCTTTCAATTTAAAATCAAAGAGCATTATGCGATTAAAATCTATCTTTACCAACAGCTTTGGTATTTTATTTTCACGAGTAACCGGTTTGGGGCGTGATGTTCTCATGGCATCTGCACTGGGAGCTTCAGTCTGGTCAGACATGTTCTTTGTTGCCTTTAAACTTCCAAATCTTTTTCGCCGTATCTTTGCAGAAGGTGCCTTTACGCAGGCCTTTATGCCCTCTTTTATAGCCAGTAGACATAAAGGTGTTTTTGCCACAGCCATATTCCTGAGATTCCTGCTTTTCTTAATGGCATTCTCCCTGTTCATCACCTTCTTTCCCGAACCCATTACCAAACTTTTGGCATGGGGATGGGGGAAAGATCTTATTGCTGATACAGCACCGCTTACCGCTATCAATTTTTGGTATCTTGACCTCATTTTTATTGTTACTTTTTTAGCTACACTGCTACAATACAAAGAGCATTTTGCTACCACCGCCATGTCTACGGCTTTACTGAATATCTCCATGATCACAGCACTGTGGCTTTACATGAAAGAAGATCCAAAAACAGTTGCCTATGCATTGAGTTTTGCGGTACTCATAGGGGGTGGGTTGCAAATTGTCGCCCATCTCATTACGCTAAACAGATTCAACTTGCATAAACTACTTATAGGAGGATGGAAATACAGAAAACACAAAGATGTCAAAGAAGAGAAAAAACATTTTCAGTCTCTTTTCCTTCCCGGTATCATTGGAAATTCCACACCGCAGATCTCTGCTTTTATAGACACTATACTGGCTACCTTTCTTATGACAGGGTCTGTCTCCTACCTCTTTTATGCCAACCGTGTATTTCAACTTCCACTTGCCATCATTGCCATTGCTACAGCTACAGTACTGTTTCCTTCCGTCTCAAAGTCTCTGAAAAATAATGACGAAAAAAGTGCCTATGCAAACCTCGACAAAGCTTTTTGGCTGCTTGCTTTTTTACTTGGGGGTGCCATGATAGGCGGTATTTTACTGGCTGAGCCCATTGTGTGGCTGCTCTTTGAGAGAGGAAAATTCACTCAGTTACAAACGATTGAGACTGTAAATGTACTTCAAATGTACATGGTAGGGCTTCTGCCTTTTGGACTGGCAAAACTCTTCTCACTCTTTCTTTATGCCTCACATCGTCATAAAAAAGCAGCTAAAATAGCAGTCTATGCACTTATTACATCTGTAAGTGCATCACTTATACTCATGCAGTTCATGGGAGCTTCAGGATTGGCACTTGCCGGAAGTATCGGAGGTTGGGTACTCTTTGGTCTGACTGTAAAAGAGGTAGGGTTTGATAGATTTTTAGAGATTATAAAATCAAGAAGATCGGTCTATTTTGTAGTTGGATTGTTTTTATTTGCTATTTTACTATCGTCTCTCAATGCATTCTTTATTCAACATATAAGATAAAAATCATTTCCCTGTTTTCAAGTAACTGTCATAACTGTCATCTGTGAAAATCTTATCATCTATATGCTCATCGCCATGAAGTTTCGCATATAATGCACTTGCTTCTTCAATAGATTCAGGATAAGCTATTTTTCTGCCTGCTATAAAACCTACAATCTTATCATTTTCATCAAGTTTTGGTTGAATATAGACAAGTACCCAGTAGAATTTACCGTCTTTTCTCATATTTTTTACATAACCACGCCACTTTTTTTTAGATGATATGATTTTCCACATACCCCTAAATGCACCTTTAGGCATATCAGGATGACGATTAATACTATGTGGAGAACCGATAAGCTCTTCTTTACTAAATCCTGTCATTTCTCTGAATTTACGATTTGCATAAGTGATGATCCCTCGAGTATCTGTTTCAGTGATCATTACACCACCGTCAAAAATCACCTCTTCATCAACCGGCTGACTTTTAAATATTTTTTCACCTGTAATTGTATTTTCTATGATAAGAGGATTGTTCATCATGGTTTTCCTATTTTATGTAATCCAAAAGTTAATCCAACTATTTTTTAAGATTAAAAAAGACTTTATGATTTGTTATTTTATAAATGATCAATGACTTTAATTTATACATAATACAAAAATAGCAAACGTATGTCAACAACATATTGCTAACTGCAATATAGAACAGTCTAACTACGGCTTGCTATCTCTTCACCGTAGATGACCTCTCCGCTCATGAAGAACTTATGTTCTATATGTTCATCGCCCTGAAGTTCATTATATATTTCCTCTATCTCTTTTACTGCTTCTGGAGTAGCTATTTTTCTGGTAGCCGCATATCCTATGATTGTATTATCTTCATCTACTTTAGGCTGAATAAATACCTGCACCCAGTAAAATTTACCGTCTTTTCGCATATTCTTTATATATCCACTCCATATTTTCTTGTCTGTGATCGTCCTCCACATCCCTCTAAATGCACCTTTAGGCATATCAGGATGACGATTGATACTATGTGGAGAGCCAATAAGCTCTCTCTTTGAAAAACCGGTCATCTCTCTGAATTTACGGTTTGCATAGGTAATAATACCGTTGATATCTGTTTCTGTGATCATCACACCACCGTCAAAAAATACTTCTTCATTCACCGGCAGACTTTTAAATATCTTTTCCCCTGTGATCGTATTTATAATAATAAGAGGATTATTCATACTTTGACTCCGTGTTGATATGTATCTACATAATGCAACCCGGCTGACTCAATACCAAGAGTCCCGTGGCTTTCCGTCCTTACCTCACGATAAGTTTGGCTTATAAAAAACATATGATACATAAAAAATGTCAAAAAATTGTCAAACAACAAGCCTAACCAAACTTTAGCTATAATCACAGCATTATTAATGATCAAAGGTTTATCTATACTATGCAACTCTATGATTCTGTCAGAAAAACAAAAGTTCCTTTTGAACCTATTCATGCAGGAGAAGCAAGCATTTATGTCTGTGGGCCTACTGTCTATGATGATGCACACTTAGGTCATGCACGTAGTTCATTGGCTTTTGACCTGCTCTCTCGTATACTCAAGGCACTGGGTTATAAAGTCACCATGGCAAAGAACTTTACCGATATTGATGACAAGATCATCAAAAAAGTAGAAGCTACCGGCAAAAGCATGGAGGAAATCACCTCTTTTTACATAGAACGCTATCTTGATGAGATGCAGGCTTTGGGTGTACAGCGTGCCGATATAGAACCAAAAGCTACAGAATCACTTCAGGCGATTGAGTCAATGATACAGAAGCTCATAGATAAAGATTGTGCCTATATAGTCAACAACGGGGATGTCTATTTTGACACATCTAAAGATACGCATTATGGAGAGATCTCACACCGTGTAGCTGACGATGAAGAGACACAAAGTCGTGTGGAACATATTTCTGAAAAAAGAAATCCTAAAGATTTTGCTCTCTGGAAAGCATGTAAAGGCGAAGAGGATATCTGCTTTAATACCCCTTTCAGCAAAGGTCGTCCCGGCTGGCATATAGAGTGTTCCGCCATGATAGAAAAATACTTCAAAGGGACAGAGGAGTACAGTATAGACATCCACGGAGGCGGGGCAGACCTGCTCTTTCCACATCATGAAAATGAAGCAGCACAGAGTCGTTGTGCCACAGGGCATGAACTTGCCAAATACTGGATGCATAACGGTTTTGTACAGATAGACGGAGAGAAGATGAGTAAATCTTTGGGAAACAGTTTCTTTCTCAAAGATGCACTCAAAGTCTATGACGGGGAAGTACTGCGCTACTACCTCAACTCTGTACACTACAGAAATGACTTTAACTTCAACGAAGAGGATCTGCTTACAGCGAAAAAAAGACTGGATAAACTCTATAGGCTTAAAAAGCGTGTCAGTCCTGGGAAAGGCTCAATGGTCAATAAAAATTTTAAACAGGTACTCCTTGATGCAATGAGCGATGATCTCAATATCTCTACGGCTCTTGCTGTTATAGACGAGATGATAGCAAACACCAATGATACCTTAGATGCAAATCCCAAAGATAAAAGTTTAAAAAAAGAGACCATTGCAAATATAGAATTCATGGAAACACTTTTGGGCTTTGGAGGTAAAGAGCCTTTCTCTTACTTTCAAATCGGTGTAGACGATGCACTAAAAGAAAAAATAGAAGTATTGGTGGCTGAACGTATTGAAGCTAAAAAAACAAAAGATTTTATACGTTCTGATACCATACGTGATGAACTTATAGCAATGGGAATCTCCCTTATGGATACTGCAGACGGTACTGTCTGGGAAAAGATCTGATCATGAAAAACCTCTTAAAACAGTATCTGCCTTACCTCATCGGTTACAAAAAACAGTTCTTCTTTGCAATCCTAGGAATGATAGCTGTTGCTGTAGGTACGGCAGGTACAGCACAGCTTATTAAACCTGTACTTGATGATGTTTTTATAAACAAAGATACACAAATGTTAACACTTATGCCTTTTCTTTTGGTTGGTGTTTTTGCCCTTAAAGGTATAGGTGGCTATATACAAACTTATTACACATCATACATAGGTCAGGATGTTGTCCGAAAACTACGTGACAGACTTGTCTCACATTTAACCTACATGGATATGGACTTTTTTAAAACTATCCATACAGGGGAGATCCTCTCTCGTGTCACCAATGACATTACACGTATACAAGTTGTTGTAGCAAATATCATTCCTGATCTCATACGAGAAACCCTCACTGTACTTGCCCTCACAGGCTACGTTATTTATGAAAGTCCAAAGCTCTCTTTTTATTTTCTTATTATCATGCCATTGGCTATTTTCCCATTGACACTTCTGGCAAAGAAAATGCGTAAATATTCCAAACTTTCACAAGAAAGTACTGCTGACATGACTACAAGACTGGGAGAAATTTTATCTAACATTGAAGTGATTAAATCCAATTCTTCACAAATCTATGAGCAAAAACGTTTTGAAGCAGAAAACCAAAATGTCTTTAAATTCATTATGAAACAGATCAAAACCAATGCCCTGACCTCACCTATTATGGAAATACTGGGTGCTGTGGCCATCGGTATGGTTATCTATATTGGAGGGAAAGAAGTCATTGATGAGCATATGACAGTAGGTGCATTCTTTGCCTTTGCTACAGCACTTTTTATGCTCTATACCCCTATCAAGCGTCTCTCCTCTCTTTATAACAAAGCACAAGATGCCATCACCGCCAATACACGTATGCATGAACTATTAAACACAAAACCGGAGATAGTTTCTGGAGAAAAAGAACTTCAAAACACCATTGAAAGTATAACACTTGACAATATTTCCTTATATTATGGTGACACACCTGCACTGAAAAATATTCAGCTTGAAGTTAAAAAAGGTGAATCCGTCGCATTGGTAGGTGACTCAGGGGCAGGTAAAAGTTCATTGGTCAATCTACTCGTACGTTTTTATGACCCTAGTAGTGGCGATATCCTTATCAATGATCAAAATTATAGAAGTTTTACACTGCCTTCACTTCACAAAAAAATAGCATATGTAACGCAGCGTATTTACATTTTTAACGACACCATCGCAGCCAATGTTGCTTATGCTAAAGAGATAGATGAAAATCGTGTACAACAAGCACTAGAAAAAGCCTATGCTATGGAGTTTATTGAAAAATTGGATAATGGTATCCATACTGTCTTATCTGAAAGTGGAGACAACCTTTCTGGAGGGCAGAGACAACGTATAGCCTTGGCACGTGCACTCTACAAAAATCCTGATATACTCATACTTGACGAAGCCACGTCTGCGCTTGATAACAAAAGTGAAGCACTCATACAGAAAGCCCTACATGCACTTAAATCAGAAATGATCACATTCACTGTTGCCCATAGACTTAGTACGATTAAAGACGCCGATACGATATTGGTCTTTAAAGAAGGAGAGATCATCTGTCAGGGCACCCATTATTCTCTATTACAGGAGTGTGGGACATATAGGCAATTAGCAAAAAAATTATAATAACACAGTAAGATTTTCTTAACACAAATAAAGATATGATACTGTTTATATTGCTAAACCATTTGTAAAGATGGGACAGAAAGCCACGGGACTTACTTAAGTCAGCCGGGTTACATTATTTATTTTATTTTGGAGATACCCCATGTCGAGAATACTTGTTCTCTTTTCACTTCTTTTTAGCTCTCTCTTTGCCCAAGAGACCGAAGAGTTTCCTTTTTTAGGTGTTACTGTCTCTACGCAGAGTATTGATATTGCACACAGCAATAATGAAACAACTTTAGGAATAAGATATGGTAAACAAACCGTTGACTGGCGTACTATGTTTAGCTATTTTGGAAACAGCAGCTACAAAAGTTTTGCTCTGGAGATCGATAAAATACTCATGGATGAAATGTTCGGAACTCCTAAAGTAAGACCCTACTTAGGCTTTAGTTTGGGAACTGTAAAATATGAAGACAGCAGTTTGACAGATACCCGCGGATATTTTTATGGAGGGGATTTGGGACTTATCATCTATGCAACAGACAAAATAGATGCTGATCTCAGTTACCATTACTATAAAGTTGAAGAATTTGACACCTTGGATAATATCCAGGGCGGAACACTCGCCTTACACTACTTTTATTGACTTTTAGCTATAATCTTTGTAATTTATTACGGAGATTATCGTGTCTTTTTTTTCTTACCAAACCCTCAAAAAATTACTTTTTAAACTTGACCCTGAAACAGCACATACCCTGGCTGGATTAGGGTTAAAAGCCGTTTCCTACTGTCCACCTTTACAAAAATATTTAACCAAACACTATTTTGTAGAAGACCCTGTTCTTGAACAAAGCTTTTTTTGTCGTACTTTCAAAAACCCTGTTGGACTTGGTGCAGGCTTTGACAAGAATGGGCAGTATATCATTGCCATGCCTGCACTTGGTTTTGGATTTACAGAAATAGGCACAGTAACACCCAAACCACAACCAGGTAATGTAAAACCCAGACTTTTTAGACTCATTGAAGACAACTCTATCCAAAATGCCATGGGCTTTAACAATAAGGGAAGCCACTACATGCTTCAACAACTCAAGAGACTTTACTTTTTTGACTACCCTGTCGGTATCAATATCGGTAAAAACAAAATAACGCCTGAAAATGAAGCACTAAATGATTACGAAACACTCTTTAAAGCATTTAAAAACTACGGGGATTACATTGTCATCAACATCTCTTCCCCTAATACTCCGGGTCTTAGAGATCTGCAAAATGAACATTTTATCAAAGCGATCTTCGCATTGGCAAAGCGTATTACGGATCAACCTGTTTTTCTTAAGATCGCTCCTGACATGGAAATACAGGATGCCATTGATCTTTGTCATACAGCAGTAAATGCAGGAGCAGCAGGGATCATCGCTACCAACACAACCATTGACTATTCGCTGACAGACAGTCCTCGCAAAAAAGATTTTGGCGGTATCAGCGGTGCGCTGCTTACAGAAAAGTCTTATCGGCTTTTTGAAGCCATAGGTAAGGCACTTTATGGCAAGACCATACTTATCTCAGTCGGTGGTATAGATTCAGCAGAAGAGGCTTACAGACGCATTAAAGCCGGTGCCTCACTGGTGCAAGTTTACTCTATGCTGGTCTACAAGGGTCCTACACTTATTAAAGAGATTAACGAAGGGATTATTGTATTATTAAAGAAAGATGGTTACACTCATATTTCGGAAGCTATCGGAGCAGATTGGAAATAGTAAAGTACCACCAGGTATCTGTATATAAATAAATGGTCGATACTATTGACCCAAGAATAAAAGGAAAGAAGTGTTGAAAAATATTTTAATTTCATGCTTACTATTAACAGGAACATTAATGGCAAATTCACTACCAGAACATTTTACGAAAACATTAGAGAACGGATTACAAATTGTTGTTATTCCTATGGATAATGACTCCGGAGTCATTACTACAGATATCTACTACAAAGTAGGCAGTAGAAATGAAGTTATGGGTAAAAGCGGTATGGCACACATGCTTGAACACCTCAGTTTTAAATCGACCAAAAAGCTTAAAGAAGGTGAATTTGATGTGATCGTCAAAAGTAAGGGCGGTGTCAATAATGCTGCAACCGGTTTTGATAAAACACACTATTTCATTAAAACAGCCAGCAAAAACCTAAGTATGACTTTTGATCTCTTTGCAGAACTCATGCATAATCTCAAACTGACAGAGGTAGAGTTCCAAAAAGAGCGTAATGTTGTCGCGGAAGAGAGAAGGCTTAGAACAGACAACAATCCTATGGGATATCTTTACTTCAGGATATTCAATACACACTTCACTTACCATCCTTACCATTGGCTTCCTATTGGTTTTATGGAAGATATCCAAAGTTGGAAGATTGAAGATATTAGAAAATTTTACCATACCTATTACCAACCAAACAATGCTGTTCTGGTAGTTGCAGGAGATATTGATCCCCAACTTGTTTTCAAGGAGGCTGAAAAATATTTTGGAACCATAAAAAATGAACATAAAATACCAAAAGTACATGCAGTAGAACCTAAAGTAGACGGTAGTAAACGTGCCATCTTGCACAAAGAAAGCAATAAAGTCGATACCATTGCAATGACCTACTCTATCCCAAATTTTGAAGATGATGATCAGGTGGTACTTTCTGCAATAAGTCATATTTTAAGCAGTGGGAAAAGCAGCCGTTTTGAGAAAACACTCATACATGAAAAACATCTTGTAAACCAGATATACGGATATAATATGGAAATGAAAGATCCCGGTGTTTTTCTTATTATGGCACTTTGTGCTCCTGGAGTTACACCGGAAAATGTCGAAAAAGAGATTCTTTTAGAATTGGAAAAAATTAAAAACGGTGACGTAACACAAGCTGAACTTGACAAGGTAAAGATCAATACTAAAGCAGAATTTATTTACTCTTTAGAGAGTTCAAGCTCTGTTGCAGGACTTTATGGAGACTATTTTGCAAAAGGAAATATTCAGCCTTTACTTGAATATGAAGAGAAATTAGATAAAATTACACTCAAAGATATTAGCCGTGTGGCTAAAAAGTATTTTGATCACAATTTTTCAACCACTGTGATCTTGAAAAAAAGTAACTAAATTAGGAAACTTAGAATGAATAATTACATTACAGGTGCTACTACTGCACTGATCACTCCGTTTAAAAACGGTACTTTAGATGAGGCAACCTTTGCCACACTCATCCAAAGACAGATAGACAATGGTATCGATGCTGTCTGTCCTGTAGGGACTACCGGAGAGTCCGCAACACTGAGCCATGATGAGCATAAAAGATGTATAGAAATTGCTGTAGAGGTTTGTAAAGGTACAAACACAAAAGTACTGGCAGGTGCTGGCTCAAACGCCACACATGAAGCCATAGACATCGCCAAGCATGCAGAAGCATGTGGTGTAGATGCTCTATTCTCTGTAAGCCCCTACTACAACAAACCTAGCCAGGAAGGTCTTTACCAGCATTATAAAGCCATAGCATCAGCGGTGAAGGTACCTTTTATGCTTTACAATGTACCTGGACGTACTGGGGTTGACATCTTACCTGACACTGTCAAAAGACTTTTTGATGATGTAGAAAACATCATGGGTATCAAAGAGGCAACAGGCTCTATAGAAAGAACTGTCGAACTTTTGGCCAAAGTGCCTGATCTTTACGTTTTTTCAGGGGATGATGCTATTGACTTTCCCATTTTGGCAAGTGGGGGGAAAGGAATCACTTCAGTGACATCCAACCTTCTACCAGATATGAAAGCTAATTTAGCACATGCCGCACTGAAAGGTGATTTTAAAACAGCAAAAGCCATCAACGATGATCTTTTTGCTATTAATAAAGTCATGTTCTGTGAGAGCAATCCTATTCCGATCAAAGCTGCCATGTATATTGCCGGTCTTATAGGTACATTGGAATACAGACTGCCATTGGTAGCACCTAACAGTGGGAATATGAAAAAAATAGAAGAAGTGATGAAAAAATATAAAGTTGTAGGAGCTTAAGATGTCAGAAATGAAAGGTAAAACACTTGTAATTACAGGTGCTACTAAAGGGATCGGAAAAGCTGTTGCCGAGAAATTTGCACAAAACGGTGTAAATGTTGCATTTACCTATAACAGCAACAAAGAAGCAGCCAATAATATTGCAGCAGATCTGGAAAGCAAATATGGAATTAAAGCCAAAGCTTACCCATTGAATATTTTAGAACTAGATGAATTTAAACCGCTTTTCCAAGCCATCGATGAAGATTTTGATAGAGTAGATTTCTTTGTTTCCAATGCGATGATCTATGGTCGTCCTGTCGTAGGAGGATACGGCAAGTTTATGAAACTTCGTCCGACCAAAGGACTTCAAAATATCTTTACTGCAACCGTTGGTGCCTTTGTACGTGGTTCACAGGAAGCTGCTGTACGTATGGAAAAAGTGGGTGGCGGTGCCATTGTTACCCTCTCTTCAACAGGTAATCTCATCTACATAGAAAACTATGCAGGTCACGGTACGAACAAAGCAGCTGTTGAAGCTATGAGCCGTTATGCTGCTGTTGAACTGGGAGAGATGGGTATTCGGGTTAATGCCGTCTCAGGTGGTCCTATTGATACAGATGCACTAAAAGCTTTTACAAACTATGAAGAGGTAAAAGCTGAAACCATCAAACGTTCAGCAGTAAACAGAATGGGTAGTCCGGAAGATCTTGCAGGTTCAGTATATTTCCTCTGTACACCAGAAGCATCTTGGATCACAGGTCAAACGCTGGTAGTAGACGGTGGGACTACTTTTCGTTAAGAGTTAAGAGTTAAGAGTTAAGAGTTAAGAGTTAAGAGTTAAGAGTTAAGAGTTAAGAGTTAATTTTGACACATTCTTCAGAATGTGTCAAGTAGTTTTAAAATGTATAGGTTGCACCGACAGTCATTGCATTAAAGAGTATATCTTCTGCTACAATACCGTCATAATTGTCATCACTATACATATTTAGATAATCAACAAAGAAACCTAAACCGCCTGCTAGTTCATATTTGGCACCAAGTCCCCACTGTACACCACTTTCACTTGCATCAATATTTTTTGCACTGTTCTCATAGTTTGACTTACCGTATCCTGCGAGAGCATAGATAGAAAATCCTGTCGTAACATTATACATTGGTTTCAAATAGATACCCACATTGCTAAGTACATCACTTTGAGAAACGGTAGTCGGTCCGTTATCTACATCCACATCGCCTATTGTGCGTGTATATCTACCTTCTATACCAAAATATTTGTTGAAATAGTAACCTGCCAGTATCGTAAGTGCATAACCGCTTGAAATACCATTTTCATTCATTCTTAAATAACTTAAAGCACCACCTGCATAGAAACCATCATACTTTACATTGTCTACAACAACTGTCTCTTTAACAGGTATAGTTACTTTTGGCTCAACCGGAGCGATATCCCCACCAGCCATTAAAAGATTACCTGCTATTGCCAACAACGCTACTGTACTTACTACTTTTTTCATTTTATTCCCCTAGTCCACATAACAAATTTTAGGTTATTGTATACTGTATAAGCTTAATATCTAAAGAACAAATCTCTCTTTTACCAATATTACGTTAAAGTTATAATTATTTTACACAATATGCAATGGGGAAATCATGACAAAACAAATATTGCTTATTTTACTGTTTATCTCAACTTTAACATTCACCGGATGTGCAGAAAGAGCTCAAAGTATCATACCGACACATATACAAAAAGAGATTTTTAAAGATACTGCTTCCTCCAACACAAAAACAAAAAATCTTCAAAGGGCAACCGGTAAAGTAAGAGCAATTGAAGATGGAAACAAAGAGAACGCTTTAAAAAATTCTACAAAAAACACAATAACCGGTATTTTTATTTTGATCATTGGGATCATGGTATTCATATAGAACCTTAATATGCAAGGTTCTAATTAAAATTATTATAAATTCATTTTCAAGGATTCAACTATGTTAAAGAACAGACTTTTTCTTCTTCTGGCAACACTCTTTTTATTTTCCGGTTGTGCGGAAAGAGGTTATGTACTTACTTCAACCCCTGCTACCCACACGATCACAGCACAAATGAGCAGTGATATACGAGACACGACCAAAAGTACGAATGATGAACTTTCCAAAATGAAAGCGGCTGTAAAGAAAGAACTCAAGAAAAAAAGAGTAAAAAAACAAAGACAAAAATATGCCCAGAGACAAGCGCAAAGAGCCAAACTTGCACGCATGAGGGAAAAACAGAGAAAAGCAGCACAGAAAGCCAAAGAACTTCAGGATGCAAAAGCTTTAAAAGAAAAAGAGCAACAAACACTCCAAACCCAAAGGGTAAAAGCATTAGAAGAGAAGAGGGTTGAAGAATCACGTCTACAAAAACAAAAAGAAATAGAGGCATTAAAAGCAAAAAAGAAAGAGGCTGAGGCAAAAGTATTAGAGAAACAACTGGCTTTGGAAAAAGAGCAACGTGAGCTAAAAAAGCGTAAAGAATTGGAAGCTGCAAATTTATTGGAAGCAAAAAAACTTCAGGAAGCTGAAGCATTAAAAAAGAAAATGGAAGAGAAAAACCGTAAAGAGGCTGAAAGCTTAAAACAAAAACGACTTCAAGCATTACAAAAGAAGAAGACTGAAACTGAAACCATCACAGTCTATAATCCTTCTTTCTCTCAGCCTCTTCGTTTTAAAAGAATCAATAAAACCTATCAAAAATTTGGTACTTCTGAACTTCACGGACATGTTATATATCTTGATCACACAGGACAAGAAATAGACTTAGCCCAAAAAAAGGTTTACCTATTGCCCGTTGGTGCAAAAATAAATCATTGGTACACTAACTATTATTTAAAGAATAAAGGACAAAATCTTACACCTACTGCAGTAAGTTACCTTAATAGCACAACACTGGACTTAAATAAGAATTTTAATTTCTTTGGTGTACCTGCAGGAACATATTATATTGTTATTGAATCTCTTTACCCAAGATCTTTGAAAAAAGTTTATATTGCCAAAAAGATCAATGTTGGAAAATATAAAAAAGTAATGGCTGTTTTCAGTAAGAAATTGTAAGAGGATATTTCATTTTGTTTAATATCCCAAATATTTTAGCTTTTATTCGTCTCTTACTTGCACCGGTAATGTTTTTCTTGCTGGTGAATCGTGACAGTTTGCTTTTAAGCGGTATACATTATACCTGGCTTGACTACATGGCTGCATTTATCTTCGTAGTAGCAAGTGCAACAGATTTCTTTGACGGATACATCGCGCGTACATTTGACCAGGTCACCACTCTGGGAAAGATCCTTGATCCTCTAGCTGACAAAATGTTGACTCTTGCAGGATTTTTGGGGCTTATGCTACTTGATCGTGCTTCAGCATGGGCGATCTTTCTCATCCTTACCCGTGAACTTTTCATAACTGGACTCCGTGTTTCTGCTGTAAGTCAGGGACTTGACATTGCTGCATCATGGATGGGTAAAGTAAAAACAGTTGTACAGATGATTGCCATCGGTTTTTTACTGATGGAATGGCCTGGAGCTGAATTTCTTTTATGGACCGCTGTATTACTTACACTCTATTCAGGATATGAATATGTAAGGGATTTCTTCCAAAATAGTACCTTATACACTTAATTGCCTAAAAATTAATCATTCTATTTCATTTACCCTTTGTTAACTTATGGTATATTTCCCTATCCAATTTAAAACAAGGAAAAAAAATGAAATTTACAAAACTTAGCCTAGTTGCAGCATTGGCTGTAAGTGCTGCATTTGCAGGTGGGGACATAGCTCCTGTTGAGCCAGTAGTAGAAACTCCGGCTATTAAAGCAGAAGCTTGTAACAGTGACACAACAATCAACTCTAAAGCAGTTGCATACTATTATACAACAGATACTACACCAAATGATATATTTTCAAAAGAAAATTCTCAACTTGGTACAGCTGTAACATTTGATGTATCCCACAAACTGTTTGACGGTATCACAGCAAACTTTTCTGCAGTAGGATATGCTAACTTATTGGATGATGAGGGGCGTGGAAATAGTGGATATATGGAAAATTCTCAAACAGGTGCTTTCATTAATGTTGCGAACATTACTGCAAAATTTGGTGATACTACTTTAATCTTAGGTCGTCAACTTCTTTCCTCTCCTATGGTAGGTGGTTTTGACTGGTTATTGGCTCCAGGTGCATTTGAAGCATATACGATTGCTAACAACTCAATCGAAAACCTTACATTGGTAGGTACATATTTAAGGACATGGAGACCAAACAACTCTGGTAATACTTGGGTAAATCTTAACAGTGATAAAACTCCAGGAATTGTAGATGAGAACAACTATGCATTTGGTGCAGCATATGACAATAAAACGATCAGTGGAAACCTTTGGTACTACAATGTAGATTCAGGTGCTGCAGCAGGAAATGTTGACTACTATACACAAGTATATGTAGATGGTGGTTATAACTTTGGTATTGCAAAAGTAGAAGCACAATATGCAAATACTGACTATAATACTGCTGATTCTTCTACCGCATACGGGGTAAAGGTTTCCGGTAGCGTTGCAAACTTTGATCTTTATGCAGCATACAACAGAATCCAAGATAATCAAACAGGTTATGTAGGTGTTGATTCGCTTTATACAAGTTCTTGGAATACATTTGTTTCTCATTCATGGAATGGAGAAGACCTAGATGCTTTCAAAATCGGTGCTTCAACAAAATTTGCCGGACTCAGTGCAGAATTATCATATGCTGATTACGATAACGGTAACGAAACTGACCTCATCTTAGGTTATGATGTAACTGACTGTATTAATGTTGGTACTGTATATACAAATACTAAGCCAAATGTATCTCATGCTGATGATGTAAATGCACTTGAAGTATTTGCAACTTACAAATTTTAATACAAACGTGTAATCTCCCAAACTTTTGAATACATCACTCTCCTTTTTGGGGAGTGTTTGGGAAATACTTTTTCTCTTTTCTCTCTTTTTTTAAAGTATTATCTTCAAAATAAAACTTTTTATTGATAATAACTCTCATTTTAACTTTACTTAAGCATCAAAAGAGTAAATTACCTCTAGAAAAACTAAATGATAATAGTTTTCAATTTACTTTATAAATATAAGGATAGTTAATCCATGAAACCAATTATAGTTGCACTGGCAGGTCAGCCCAATGTAGGAAAATCCTCTCTAATAAATGCCATCTCCAATGCCAAACTCAAAGTAGGAAATTTCTCCGGAGTTACCGTAGATAAAACTGAAGTCATTTTCAATATTTGTGATGAAGTAGCCTGTAAAGATTACGAAGTGCATATCATTGATCTTCCCGGTGCCTATTCACTTACCGAATATACCATTGAAGAAAAAGTGACTAAAAGTTTCCTGCAAAGTGATGAGTATGATATCATCGTAAATGTCGTAGACTCAACCAATCTACAACGTAATCTCCTCTTTACAACCCAACTTCTTGAAACTGGTAAAAAAGTAGTTGTAGCCCTTAATATGAGTGATGAAGCATCTAAAGAAGGTATAGAGATAGATGAAAAGCAACTCTCTGCTATTTTAGGTGTCCCGTGTATTAAAACTTCTGCCAATACCAAAGAGGGTATAGAGGAGCTTAAGCATGCCATTGTTGAAGTTTTTGAAAAACAACAGACTACTTCTAAAGTCATTTATTCTGATCCTATAGAAGAAGAGATCGCACGTATTGTTAGCTTTATGAAAGAGAAAAAATACAAAACATCTCTTCCCTACCGCCATCTTGCCGTGAAGCTTTTGCAGGAAGATGAAGATGTGTATAAAAAAATGCATGATGAGCCTATCTGGATTGAATTACTTCCAATTATAAGAGAAGCACTGGAGCATATTTATCTTCATTATAACACCAAAGATTTGAGTGAAATCTTTGCCGATGAACATTTTGCCTTTGCCAAAGGTGCAAAGATGGAGGTCATGTCAGTTAAAAGTATGCGGGCAAAGAATCTTACACAAAAAATTGATAATCTCATGATTAATAAAATCTTGGGTATCCCCCTCTTCCTTTTTCTTATGTGGGGACTTTTCCAACTGACTTTTACCCTTGGTAATGTACCTATGGACTGGATTGATGCAGGATTTACCTGGCTGGCCGATGAAGTACGTACCCTGCTTGGAGATGGAGAACTTGCCTCTTTAATAGCTGACGGTATCATAGGCGGTGTGGGTGCAGTGATCATGTTTTTACCGAACATTATCATACTCTTTTTGGGTATTGCCTTACTGGAGACTACAGGGTATATGAGCCGTGTGGCATTTTTACTTGACGGATTTTTTCATAAATTTGGCTTGCATGGGAAAAGTTTTATCCCCTTAGTTACCGGATTTGGATGTTCCGTACCGGCATACATGGCTGCACGTACACTTAAAAATGAAAAAGACAGACTCATAACCCTGTTCATCATCGGATTCATGAGCTGTGGTGCCAGACTGCCTATTTATGTACTCTTTGCAGGTGCTTTTTTTGGACAAGAGAAGGCAGGGAATATTCTCTTTCTTATCTATATTTCAGGTGCCATGCTTGGTCTTTTTATGGCAAAGGCACTGAAAACATTTGTCTTTAAAGGAGATGATGAACCTTTTGTGATGGAAATGCCAAAATACCGTATGCCTTCACTCAAACTCATCTGGCATACTGTATATGGTCAGGCAAAAAGTTACCTGAACAAAGCCGGTACATTCATTTTAGCAGCTTCTGTAATGGTATGGTTTGCGAGCAATTATCCTAAAAATGAAACAATTGAACAGACTTACCAGACCAAAATAGAACAGACCCAAAACAAAAAAGTACAGGCAGCACTGGACAATGAACTTCAGGCAAAACTGCTTGAACAGAGCTACCTTGGAAAGATCGGTCATGCCAGTGAGCCATTCTTTGCACCACTTGGTTTTGACTGGAAAATGTCTGTAGCACTCGAAGCAGGACTGGCAGCCAAAGAAGTAGTCGTCTCAACCCTTGGTGTGCTTTACTCCCTTGGTGATCAGGTAGATCAGGAGAGTAACAGTCTGCTCGCTCAGATTCGTGCACAGATACCGTTGGCATCAGCCGTTGCCTTCATTGTCTTTGTTATGATCTACCTGCCATGCTTTGCAGCATCAGCAGTCTTTGCAAGAGAAGCAGGTGGATGGAAATATCTGGTCTATCTTTTTGTGATGACCACTGCCAGTGCTTGGATACTAAGTTTCCTGGCTTACAGAGTTACATTAATGATAATAACCTGAGTTCAACGGAATACTATATCCACAATTTTACGAGGTTTTTCATAGGCAACGACAGATTTTTACAGGACTAACTAGTTAATTCAAAAAAATTTGTCTAAGCATATGGGAAACCTCGTAAAACCCAAAGGGAACCCTAAAAAGAGGCAATCTTTCCCAAATAAAATTCTTGAATTAGCTACAGCTAGTCCTACGAATTAGATTTTGAAAATCTTACCTCTTTTTAGGCTTTTGTGGATATAGTATTCCATCGAATTCAGGTTAATAGGAGGATAAATAGATGAAATTAACAGAACTGACAAAAGGTGATAAGGCAGAGATCTTAAAGATCCATGCCAACAAAGCACTCAAAGACAGACTTAACTCTTTTGGGGTAATGCGTGGAGAGGAACTCCTGGTAAAAGGATGTTCTCTTGCCAAACAGACCATGGAGATAGAAGTAGGCGCTACCCTCATTGCACTACGTAGAGATGAGGCAGAAAAGATTGAAGTAGAAAAAATTTAACCGTAGGGTAGGCATTACCACCCTACACAATAAACAAGGGAAATAAAATGAATAAAACAGTACAAAGTATAACAATTTTAATGATAATGACTATTGTAATTAATGCCAATACAATAACTAATGCGTTTCAGAATGCCACAGTGGATGGTTATGTGAGAGCAGGATACGAAATACACAATCTAAAAGATAATGATACATTTAATCATGGTGCATTGGGAGGGAAGTTACACATTGAGACAGCTCCTATTTCTAGTATAAGCATGGGAGCTAGTTTCTATACTTCCAACAGCTTTGACTCTGCAGACAATCAGGGTCTTGTTCCTTTTAGGGGAGAGGTTGCACACTCATACACCATACTTGGAGAAGCTTACTTAAAAACAGTGCTAGGTAAAACCACACTGAAGTTAGGTCGACAAGAGATAGAAACACCCTTTGCACAGGTAGATGACATAGGTATGGTACCCAATACTTTTGAAGCTTATATTTTAGAAAATAGAGACATTCCTGATACTACACTGTTCTTAGGACAGATACAAAAGATGGCTGGAGTAGATGCAGAAGTAGTAGACCAATTTACCCGTGTCAATGGTACAAACAACATGCAAGTGTTAGGAGTCACTTATGAAGGTATCAAACATTTTAATCTTAATGCATGGTACTATCGCCTAAAGGATGCAGAGATAGATAGTATTGCATACCTTGAGGCAAGCTATGAAGGTTCATTTTATGGTATGGGGTATGGGCTAGGCGTACAATATGCCAAACAAACCTATCTGGAA
This sequence comes from Sulfurovum sp., assembly GCA_026990595.1. Classification (GTDB taxonomy): domain Bacteria; phylum Campylobacterota; class Campylobacteria; order Campylobacterales; family Sulfurovaceae; genus Sulfurovum. Next base: position 7,340 of record JALXCZ010000029.1, on the reverse strand, counting down.
GAGAAAGATGCTTCAGTCTATGGGATCAATACAAGCATAAGTCATGAAGCTACTGGACTCACGGTTGGTGCAGCCTACAACAAAGCAGATGGAAATGCTGTCACTTCTGGCTTTGGGGGTGGACCATTTTTCTCTAATTCTGAATACCTTATCATAGACAATGCAGGCAGCAATGGGAGTCAGACATGGTTTGGTGTAGAGTGGGATGCCAATAGCATAGGGATAGATGGTTTAACACTAGGGCTTAGTAAAGCCATTTTAAAAAATGAAAACAGTCAAAAAGCCACTGAAACAGATTTGGACATTAGTTATCAGATAAACAAACAGATTGAAATGCATATGATCTGCTCTGATTTAGATGGTAAAAACGTGGGAGAAGACACAGCCAAACATTTGAGGGTATTTGCTAATTATCATTTTTAAACCCAATAGAGTATAATGCCACTAAAAAGGAGGAGGCATGAAACATCATAAAATGATCACTCGTCTGCTTCTTCTTTTTTATATTCTGGGTGCATTTGCAAGTGCCACGCATATCCATAAAGATGTGACAGGGGTACACACAGACTGTAAAATCTGTCTGCTTTCAAACTCTATGCATGGGGGAGATGTTGTAGCTGAGCCATTGGTTGCTATTGTACTCTCCAACTATGAATTACCTCTAAACTTTTTATACTTAAGTTATGTCAGCCCAATTCCAAAAGGTTTTTACGCACAAGCTCCACCTCTTTTATTTTCATAACTAAAATATCACACACCATACTCATATCAATATATTTTATACATTAAGAGGAAAAATAATGACAAAAAAACTCATAATTCTCTCACTCTGTGCATCAACAATGCTTTCTGCACAAAGTGAACTAGACGAGTTAAAATCGCTTTTAGCCCAACAGATGAAAACAACACAGGCATTACAAAAACGTGTAGTACAACTGGAAAAAAAACAAGCTAGACAGTCAAGAATAACAAAAAGCCAAGCCAAAAAAATACGCGAGGCTAAAAAACAGATTGCTGTAGCCCAAACACAACAAGAGGAACAGCCTACTGTACAGACAGCAAAAACATTTGACCAAAAATCATTTTTGCCAGATATTGCACTGATTTTAGATGGTTCAATGGTCTCTAGAAATGTAGACAACAGTACCTATGAGAGCTATTACATCCCAGGGTTCAGCAGCTATGATGCTAATGAAGAGGCAGAGATACCGTTTAACAAAAACAGAGGATTTAACCTAAACTATGCTGAGTTGGCATTACATTCAACCGTAGGACCATGGTTTGATGCCGATGCTATTTTTCACCTTAAAGCCGATGCATTTGAGATAGAGGAAGCCTACCTTACCAGTAGAAGCATGCCGTATGGATTACGTGCCAAAGTAGGTAAATTTAGAAGTAACTTTGGACGCATCAATGCCAAGCACCAACACTCTTGGCACTTTACCTCTCAACCACTTGTATTTGAAGGGTTACTTGGTACAGAAGGCATCAACGATGCAGGCGTACAGCTTCAGTGGGTTCTACCTACAGAAGATACCTACCTTATGGCAGGCTTTGAAGCCTTACAGGGCAACAACGACATTAGCTTTGGAGATACGGAGACAAATAACCTTTACATTGGTTACCTCAAAAGCAGTTTTGACCTTAGTGATGACACGACAGCACTTGCAGGAGCGTCCATACTTCATGGTAAAAACAATGAAGGTGGCAATACTGACATCTATGGTGTAGACTTTACACTTAAAACAGCACTGGAGGGGTACAGCACTCTTATGTGGCAATCTGAGTTACTTTACAGAAACAAAGAAACGAGTACCGAAACGCTCAAGCAGGCAGGTTTCTACACCCAACTTATCTACCAATACGACCAGAACTGGGCAGCAGGGGTACGCTATGATGACCTCTACAAAAATCTAGATGCACAGCCAGATGATTTGGATAAATATACTGCTATGCTAGAGTACAAACCTTTTGAATTTACCAAATTCAGACTGCAATATACCTATGACAGATCCAAAGTATTTGGCATCAATGATGAACGTAAAAACACTTCAGAGATTCTTTTGGGAGTTACCATCGAAGCAGGCGCACATGGCGCACATGCATTTTAGGAGCAGAACATGAAAAGATTATTACTATTACTTACCCTACTCTCCACACTCACTTTTGCCAAACTCAACGTTGTGGCATCTTACCCTTACCTAGGGAAAATCGTACAAGCCATAGGAGGAGACAATGTACATGTGAAAGTCCTTGCTTCACCCAAGCGTGACCCACACTTTGTCATACCCAAACCCTCGCTCATTCCTGCCATCGCACGTGCCCAATTACTCGTAGCCAATGGTGCAGGACTGGAGATAGGTTGGCTTCCACCCCTACTTAAAAGTGCCAATAACCCCAAAGTACGCATAGGCTCACAAGGTTTTTTAGACATCAGCCGTGCCATCCACCTCATAGATGTACCCAAATCTGTCTCACGTTCTATGGGAGACATACACCCAGAGGGAAATCCACACTTTGACACTGACCCACACAATGTGTTGCCTATGGCGAAGCGTATCGCTAAAAAACTGAGTGCACTCGATGCCAGTCACCAAAAAGAATACCAAGATAATCTCAAAGCCTTTACTCAAAAATGGAAGCAGTTTCTACATACCTTTGATGCAGGGATGAAAAGCTGTAAAGGTAAAAAGGTCATCCAGTACCACGAACTTTACAACTACCTACTCAAACGTTATGGCATCAAGTCTGTAGCCAACATAGAGCCACTTCCAGGCATTGCTCCTAGTTCTAAGCATACGCTAGAGCTGATACAACAGATGAGAAAAGAGCATATTACCACCATACTACAAGACCCTTACCACGAGAAAAAAACAGCACGTTTCATCGCAGGAAAAACTGATGCAAAAGTAGTTGTTTTACCTCATGATGTAGGCAGTGTCAGTGGTACAAAAAGTTTAGAGTCATTCTACACTACCATTAGAGAGAGATTATGTCACTAATTGTACTGCTCTACCCTGCTTTTATCTTGGCGATTTTGTTGGTGTTTATCCATGCCATTTTTGGATTGGAAATCATCAAACGAGGGGTCATATTTACAGACCTTGCCATAGGACAGTTCGCTGCCATAGGCGTGGCAATGAGTCTACTCTTTTTTGATGGAAAATACAGCTTTGCCCTCACCTTTGTCTTTGCCTTCATCGGGGCAGGACTCATCACCTTGGCAAGCTACAGGGTTAAACATATAGAAGCTTTTATCGGTATGCTCTACGCCTTGGGTGCGAGTGGTATTATCGTGCTGCTCTCCAACACCACTCAGGGTACAGAACTCTTTAACAAACTACAAGCTACTGACATTCTCTTTACCACGACTTCTGATTTGTGGGAGCCTTTAATACTCTATGGTTTTGTAGCAACTGTGTTTTTTCTTTTTTATCATAAACTTACAGGCGTAGCCAAGGAGCTTCTCTTTTTTAGTCTCTTGGCACTCACGGTGACCTCATCTGTACAACTCGCAGGGGTACTGGTAGTCTTTGTACTGCTCATCGTCCCTGCTTTTTTAGCCTTAATGCAAAGCAAGTTTAGACCCTTGGCTTTTTCATGGGTGATGGGTTCTGTACTTATTATTGTCTCGATGATACTCTCTTACACTATGGATTTACCTACAGGATATACCATCGTTTTTATTGCTTCTTTGATTGGGGTGTTGAGTGCGTTGGTAGTTGGGAATAATAGCAGGGAATAAAATTTGCTATTATTAAAAGTACCCTAAACATTCTCATCCTCATTTCATCTTTACTATAAGCCTTAGGTTTTATAAGGTTTTTTCGTTCCACAGCAATGGAACGAGTGGAAATTAGAGGTTTCCTAAAATTTACAAACTTCTAGGCATCTACACAGGCAAAATAGCCCCATTGGGATCATTGTTAAAAATCTCTCGTTTGGTGACAAGTCTCTCTCTTGGGAAAGCGGGATGTTCTCTGGCATCTACTCTTTTCCCTGATATCTTATCGGTATAACGTATGTCATTACCACCCATAAGATCAGGAGAATCCTCTGTAAGCATGTCAAGCTTTTTAGTATCTCCATCATTGAATGTATCTATATCGGCAATATCTACTGCGGAGTAGTGAACATACTCTTTTTTGATCAAAGCACCTTGTGGTGTGTTTGCATAGGCATATGCATTGAGAATATTTTTTTTACTTTCTTCAAAATAAGGCATAAGTTCAGCGGCTATACTCTCTGAAGGTGCTTTAAAATGAACATCATACTTTGCTGCCAGCAGTGTCATCAGATGTAGATAGACTACAGAGAGTGCATTGCTCACTACTTTGTTTTTTGTCATCTTAATGCTTGTAGGCGTACCGTAAAAGTAAGAGACTTCTCCTTCCTGCCATCCTTGTGCTCTGGCTTTGGCTCTGGCTTGAATATTTTTGTAATCAACCCTAAAGGAGAGCGCTTGTGTCATCTGCTTGGGGTATCCGCCGCCTACATCGGAGTGTACACCCATCATCTTGCATTCAAATCCACCTGAACTTGCAATATTGGTAAGAGGGAAGTTGTATCGCTTCTCATCGTGAGCGATGAAGTGTATGATATGTTTGGCTGAAGCGTTTGCACCTTGTTTGAGATCGAAGTTGTAAGGGGTATAGAGTATCTCTTCTTGTTGGGCATACACTACCGTGCCCTTTGCATTGTAGAGTATCTCCCAACCCGCTTCTCTTTTTTTGGCAGCGAAGGCATCGGCTTCATGCTGTGTGGCAAAGATCCTCTTTTTTTTGATCTGCTTGCTTCCTGTGTGTTCATCTCCCAGTCCGTCAGCTTCACTGACATCCTGAGCGAAATCACTGCTGGCAGGCTTCATGTTGATATTGTTGCCTGCCTCCCCGAAGCTGGCTACGGTATCGAAGATACCGATGAAGTTGAAGCGAATGTCTTGGTATTGTTGGAGTCTTTTAACCTTATCAGAATAAAACGTATTCACAAAGTCCCGTGCCTCTGCCGCACCGCGGCTGAAGCCAAAAACGTCGATGGTGCGTACCTTAAATTGTTCCTTTTTATCACCAAAAGGATGAGCATCAAAAAAAGCACACGCCACATCGATTGCTTTGTAGATGCGCTTGGCACCTCCACCACCATAGCCTTTGTCGATCTTGCGTTGTATGGGGTAGAGCTCGTATTGCGCTTTGCTCATGTAGGTACCTATGCCCACCTCATAGTGTTTCCCCACAAAGAAGTTATCCTGCACCTCTCCGGTAAGGTAGAGTTCATAGAGCTTTGCTACGTTACTCTTGGCATCGCCGTCAATGCCCAACGAGTTGCCTGTTCCGTCAAAAAAGACACCATATCTACAGCTTTTACACGCCATTATCTGCTCCTTTGTGCATGGAGTTTGGGGTAGGGTTTTTTAGGGTAAGGGAGTTTGCCTATGGCTCTTCGCATTGACCAGTCGGTGATAGGTACACCGCTATAGCCTACAGGTTTACCAAATACAGTCCAGTCAATATAATCACAGGCTATGCTCATATGAGTTTCTATATTTCTTGGATCACTGGTGATAAACTTGACTATAGCATCCCATTTCGGATCTTTATCGAAGTCCAGTCCGATACGGGCGCAGAGTTCAACTATAACATTATTTTGTTTAGGATCACTGCCAAACCTCTTCGCCTTATTCATCGCCCGCTGTATCCAGCGAAAGCGTACCTCAAGCTCTACATCTCTCCAGAATCCGGGGAACTCTTTGGCGAGTCTTTGTTCCATTTTTGAAAGAAATTTCTTCGCCTCTACTCTATCGTAAAAGCCTTCGCTTAGTTGTGATAGTTTCATACTTTGCTCCTTTACTTTTCCATCTTCTTCATCTCTCCATCTTTGAATGATGGCTTTTTCCTTTTCCAATACCTCTTTAGTCAGCTCAAAACTATCCAGCCCATTTTCAAGAGGCTTCTGCCACCGTTTGGTGTCGTTACTCTCAGGCAGACACTTCCAAAGCAGCTTGTCGCAGACCCTGCCTTGTGCCCACTCCTCAGGGTCAACGTAGCGGGACTCATAGTAGTCTATGTTTTTCTGTTTCATCTCTTTTTCGTAGGCTTTGGCATCGGGCAGCACGACTGCAACAATATAGAGTCCAATCAGTACCGCAATAGCTGCCAAATAACGCAGAGGGTGTTTCATGAGGTTTCCTTGTCAGTTAAATCTGTTTTTCTGTAGCCGATCCCTTTAGGGGTGTAGCGGTATTCTACTACAGTTTGCGGCTTTTTCTCTTCACACCAGTAGCAGTAGATATTGTTAAAGAGAGAATGGATTTCTTTATAGCTCTCATACATCAATTCTCTAAAAATATCAGGCTCATAAAATCGTATAATCCCTTCCACTTCACCCGCCTCATCCTTGAGGTAAAATATCTCCCGCATCCTCTCCAGTGCTTCGGCAAAGTGCAAAGGGGTTGCAAACAGAAGCATTGCGTTTTTACCGTAGCACTGCTCAAGAAGCTGCATACTCTCTTCTTTTGCGTCTTCACTCTCAAAGTCCAGCTGCACAAAAAAGGGACCTCTTGTTTGCAGTTTCTCTCTGAGTGCTTCTTCACGAAAGAGTATATCATACGCTAAAATCCCCTCCTCAAGATCACTATAGAGCATCGGTACTTTAGCGCCTTCTATGACGGCATAGCTTTGAAAGGTATACTCTTCATACGCTATTTTTTTTGGGTCTATTGTCTTGTATAGTTGTTCTATCATCTTTATCCTTTCATCACATCATCAAGCAGACACTTTAGACAAATTTTGTCACCCTTATTGACTACAGCATCCCACTTAACCACAGAGTCAGGACTCCCACCAGAGATTGCCACATTCCCTTTGATAGTCACATTCCCCTTAAGCGTTATCCCACCGCCATCTATAATGATAGTCCCACCTTTAGACTTAAAGACTACTCTGTCACTGCCGTGCATCTCTTTAAGCTTGGTGATCTCTTTGATGTGCGTTCCGGCTTTAACGTCAAGTTTCCCATTCACCGTATGACTAAAATGCCCTTTGGTCTTAAGCGTATAGTTCGCATAGGTTGTTTCAAGTCTCTGGTTCCCTACATAAAGTACTTGGTCTTTGTCTACTTTGGTAGACTGAGAGTTAGCGATGTGTATCTCCTGGTCATGTCCTACATCTAGTTTTTGGTCATGTCCAATGCTTATACGCTCATCTTTACCTACAGACTCTGTTCTGTTGTTTCCTACATCAGTACTTTCATCATGTCCTATGCTTTTTGTTCTGTCATTACCTACACTGAAAGACTCATCATGCCCTACGGTTTCACTCTGGTCATTGTCGATGTTGATGGTG
>JALXCZ010000028.1 GCA_026990595.1 Sulfurovum sp. | reverse complement strand
TTTTTGGCTTGAGCTGCAAGGTAGTCCAGGAAATCTTCATCTACTTCTATAGCATCAGATTTTGAGATGAGTACAGGATCAGGATTGGTATCGAAGAGAACATAGGCATCTTCACTCTTGGCTTTAATGGTATCTCCCAGAACAATAGTTTGCCCTTTACCTAAAGTTTGCTCTTTCCCATAAATATCGACAACAACAACCGTACCCTTGATGACCTGACCGACAATTTGCATACTTTTTCCTTAGAATATAATAAGGACTATTTTAGCTAAAGTTTTTTAAGGTTTTTAGAGGTGCCAGTATGTAACATCCAAAACTTTTCAATATATTTGCAGTTTTTTTAAAAAGAACCGTCTTCCCTTTTAGAAATATTGCATCACAGAAAGTTTTGTATTTATTGATAGTGGGCAGTATATAGAGGAATAAATAAGACTGATTAACTCCGATTTAAAATCCTCTATGCTATACTAAAGCATGATTACAGAAAAATTGACATTCCCCGAATTACTAGAATCATCACAAGGCAAGAAAATACTTTTTCTTGGGCGTGAAGGTATCTTTACAGTCAAAGAGATTGCACGTTTTTTAAAAAAGTATGATATAGCGATGACAGCCGACTACGAAGAGGGTGTTGTAGGGGTAGTAGAGCATCATACCTTAAATCCTGTGGAAGAAGATATCTCCTGTGCAGCGTATGATGACGGTATCCCTCTTTTTAAACTTCTTGATTTTGAAAAGCTTCTCTCTGAGAGTATCAATGATGACGAACTGCTTATGGGTGTAAAGCTTGGGAATGATCAGGAGCGTATCTTCAGACTTTTGGGCAATACCCATATAAGTGATTCACTTTTTGTAAAACTTTTGGGGATGTACGCATGGCATGAAGAGGATGAGGACAATAGAGAGGACAGGGATGTCATTATGTATACTTTGCGAAGGTACATTAAGATCAAGCCCAATGAGGAGGACCTGCTCTACTCCTCACTTACACTCAAACGCTTAGCACGAGAAGCTACAGACCCAAGACTGCTGGAAGTACTTATAAAATTTCCCAACATTACCTTTTTGCAAAAAGGCAAACAGAAAATCACCCTAAGAGAGTCCATTGCAACCAATCCCCATGTTGACAAAGAGACCAGAGAGCGTTTGATGCGTCTAAGAGATGCAGGGGTAGACAGGTATCTAGCTGCCAACAGCACTACACCTTTAAGCGTACTGCAAAAGTATGCACAAAGAGACGAAGAGGAGATTAATCAGTCTTTGGCTTCCAATCCGCAGTTAGACGAAGTACTCTTTAGCTCTTTGTTGTATAAAAGTGATACAGTTATACAGCTGTTACTCTGGTACCAACCCATCACTATACAGAGGTATGCACAGATAGAAAAGAGGTGCATAGATGAAACATTGTTTGGCTCTCTTGGTGACAACAGGACTATAGATCAAGAGGTAGTAGAGAGACTGTTACAATCCAAAAACAGTGCACTGCTGGTAAATATGGCAGGAAATGATACCTTGGATGCAAAAAGTCTAGAGCGTATCTATAGACGAAATATCGAAGAGACCTATCAATACCTGGCGATAAACAGTGCGACACCTGTAGCATTGCTGAGAGAACTTTATGAAAATTATAGTGATGTAAAAGATATTCTCATTGGACTGGCTTACAATACAGCTACACCTGTAGAGATATTGACAGCACTCTATGAAAGAGATGAATTTGAAATTACCAAAGGCATAGCATCAAACGCTTCTGTACCGTTGGAAATACTCAATATTTTAAAGATAGATACTCGCTTACGCAATGAACTCACTACTAACAAAACATTTGTAGAAAGCATTACACAAAAACTAGGACTCTTATGAAAGCATCAGACATAACCAAAGTTGTAAATAGGCTCATTGTACAAAAACTTCCTGTATTTATTTGGGGAGCACCCGGTATTGGAAAGTCCTCTATTGTAAAGCAGATCGCAAAAGAGCAGGAGTTGGAGTTCTTGGACTTGCGTTTGTCTCTGCTTGATCCGACTGACCTAAAAGGTATCCCGTTTTTTAATGCAGAAACAAACGAGGGTGTGTGGGCAAAGCCTAGCTTTTTGCCTTCAGAGCCAGACTCTAAAGGCATCTTGTTCCTAGATGAGATAAATACTGCACCCCCAGCCGTGCAGGCTTCAGCCTATCAACTCATACTTGACCGTAAAGTAGGGGAGTATGAACTGCCTGCGGGGTGGAGTATAGTGGCTGCAGGTAACCGTGAAAATGACAGAGGGGTGGTCTACAAAATGCCACCGCCGCTTGCCAACCGTTTTGTGCATTTTGAGATGGAGGTGGATTTTGCAGACTGGAAAGTCTGGGCATTTCATGCAGGGTTGCAGAGCAGTATTATTGCCTATCTGGCTTATGACAAATCGATGCTTTTTACCTTTGATGCTACCTCCAATGAAAAATCTTTTGCTACCCCAAGGTCATGGGAGTATGTGGACAGTATCATTAAGTCTGGTATTGATGATGACTTGCTTTTAGACAGTATCAGCGGGGCGGTGGGGCGTGAAGCAGCGGTAGGCTACATCAGCTTTAAAAAAGTAATGAAAGAGATTCCTGATTTAAACAGTATACTGAACGGTACACTCACAATAGTCGAAGAAGATGACAGTAAAGTGATGATGGCACTTGCTATCGGGTTGGTCAATGCTCTTTTGGAGAATGCAAGTGAAGAAGCAGTTGAAAATGTACTGTACTTTTCGCTACAACTTCCCGGAGAGTTTGCCATTATGCTGGTCAAAGATATGCAGCAGAACAACATCGAGGTGGAAGGCTCTGCCGCATGGGGAGAGTGGGTAAGAAAGTTTGCCTATTTATTGCGTTAGTGTTCTGTTTCTGTATTTCACAAAATTTTTCTTTTTGTCTACTCTAAAGAGAAAGTCTTTCCAGTACATGGTCTTTTTTTCATCACCGACAGCCTGAAGGTATTTTAGAAAAGAGGCTTCATCTTTCTCTTTGTATCTGAAACTCCCGAAAAGTTCATTCTTGTCAATATCATGAGTTTCGGCTATCTCATAAGCAGATTCAGGCAAAATAGCGGGAATCCAGCCTTTTTGAATAGCTTTTTGCTCTTGAACCGCTTGAATATTGTCATATTTATTGATCTGTATATCCGTAAAAAAGGCAGAGAAAAGAAAGTAGACCAGAGCAGCTACGGCAAGCATAGCTATTATAAAATATTTCATTGTGTTATCCTCGTATTTCTAAAATATGTTTTCTTGCGATGTCATCCCAGGGTTGGTTGAGTTTGACAAATGCTTCATAGCTCTCCAGTACACGTTTGAAATCACTGCTTTTGGCACTTTCATCTGCCAATATCTCTGCAAGTGCTTTTTTTGCAGCACGCATCATTTCATCAGGAAATGTTTTGATCTGTACCGTTTTAGGAAGTTTTTGCAGTGCCACAGCATTTTTGTAACGAAACTCCTGAAGCATATTGGAAGTCATCTCCTCACTGGCTGCTGTGATAATGGCTTGATGTTCAGAGCTGAGTCTCTCCCAGCGTGCTTTGTTGAAGGTGAGCTCTAAAATGGAACCCGGTTCATGCCAGCCTTCATAGTAGTATGGGGCTGCTTTGGCAAAGCCCATCATACTGTCAAGTGCAGGACCTACCCATTCGGTAGCATCAATAGTACCGCGTTCCAATGCGGTGTAGATCTCTCCGGCAGGAAGCAGAACAGGGTTGGCACCCAGTTTTTTCATCACCTCTCCACCCAGACCGGGGATACGCATCTTCAGTCCCTTAAGATCAGCTAAAGAGTTGATCTCTTTTTTGAACCATCCACCCATTTGTGGACCGGTTGTACCGCCTATAAGAGGGTAGAGATTGTATTTTCCATACATTTCACGCCAAAGGTCATACCCTCCGGCAAACTTGAACCATGTGATCATCTCTTCGCTTGTAAGCCCCAAGGGCATACCGCCAAAAATACTAAAGGCACTGTTTTTACCTTTCCAGTAGTAAACTCCTGAGTGAAAAGCATCTATCTGGGCAGCACTAGCTGCATCAAAGACCTGCAGGGCAGGCACAAGGATATTCTTGGCAAATATTTTGATCTCCAGTGTACCACCGCTAAGCTCACTACAGCGTTTGGCAAATGTATCGACCCCTGTTCCCATAATGGGAAAATGGGCGGGCCAAGAGGTGGCCAGTTTAAGGGTGACTTTTTTCCCTCTGTTAATGTTGAACGAGTTGGCTTCTGTTTTATCTTCAGCTCTGTGACATCCGCCAAATGCCAATGCAGAGGCACCTAGTGCCGTAGTGGTAATGAAATCTCTTCTTTTCATAGTGTATCTTATTCCTTCAAACGCCAAATATTAATGAGTTAAATAGTAACATAACACTTATTAGAAGTGCCCTAAAGGAGTATCGTATTGAAGTGCCATATCTGCAATAGATCTACAGACTCATTTCTCCATGAAAAAACAGGTATTATCTACTACCATTGCAAAGGTTGTGAGTACATCTTCAAATCTTCAGAGTACTATCAAAGCATAGAGGTACAAAAAGAGCGTTATGATCTGCATGAAAACAGTGAAGAAAATGAAGGTTACAGAGCTTACTTCCAACGTTTTCTGGATTTTGTGCTGCCTTTGGTCGGCAGACCAAAAACAGCCTTGGATTTCGGCTGTGGAAGAAGTAAACTTTTGGCAATGATGCTGAAGGAAAATGGAGTAGAATGTAATGTTTATGATCCTCTGTACCATCCTGATATATCAAATAATAGTAAAAAATATGAACTTATTGTTTCAACAGAGGTTTTTGAACATCTGCATGATCCAAAAATAGTATTCGAAGGACTTCTGTCAAGACTTGTTCCTGGTGGCTATCTTGCACTTCAGACACAGTTTCATCCTAATAATGCAGAGGTTTTTAAAAAGTGGTATTACCATCAGGATCCGACACACATCGTCTTTTTCAGACCACAAACCTTTAAAATATTAGCTGAAATGTATAAGTGTGATTTTGTAGGGGATAATGGGAAAAATATGGTAGTCTTTCAACGTGATCAGGAACTTAGGCAGTAGCTCTGAGTCTGTCGAAGCTAAAGCGGTAGCTGTGAGCCTATCGAAGCTAGAAGAGACTATACTCTTCCTGTATCGTATTTAAAATACTTCTGTCTGCATTATAGATAAATGCATAGTTAAAGTGAATACTTTTAAGTATTTCCCTTACTTGCTCCTCACTCTCAAACCAATGTGGGTGGTCAATACCGGGTACTTTGGTCTTGGGTGGTGTAAGGACAATACTTTTTACCCACATATTACTTCGCATCACATATTCTCTTGCTTTGGTAATGTCTAAAAGGTTATCTGTAAAGATGGCAACCCTGTCAGAATTGCTTGGTCGGGTACTTTTGAGTTTTAGGTCAATAAATACCGGCATAAAATGTTTTGTGTATTTGATACGGTCAAGATCATAAGGAAGATCTTCTTTATTACAAAAATCAACGACTCTAAGCAGATATTCCAAATGAAAAGGAATCAACTCTTTTTCCTGATAAACAAATCCATCTACTTTAAAGGTTGTTCTAAAAAGTGTATCTGAGACTGCGTAACCGTCTACTTCTCTGTTTAGTTTTGGAACATCAGGTTTGATGAGTTCCAAAAGTGATTTGTCTGTCCCTACAAAAAGAGCATCATTAGAATTAAGTATCTGCTCAAATGCTTTGCGCCAGTCATCGGCTATAAAAGCGATATTGGTCTTATGTGTGAGTATCATTTTTAAAAAGGTCATTTCATGCTCAGAGAGCAAGTAGAAACTTGCCTCTTTTTTAATAATGATATAACGGATGAGTTTAAAGGCGGCAAGTTGAATATCGCTTACCTTGATCCATGCGATCTCATCATCTTTTTTGACAATATTTTCATCGTCATAGACAATGGCATAGGCACCATTTTGCAGTGCTTTGTCTATCTCTTCCTGATTAGAAGAGAAGAAGAGGTCACCATGATCTACTTTGGAAGGGTAGACTGTAGCAGCTTCTATGGCCTGTACTTTAGGTGTATTTGTGAGTGTTCCCTCTGTGAGGTTCAAAATATCTTCTATTTTCATCAGCTGATCGGTGTTCCGGCTGTTTTTGGCTTTTCGGGACGGATCATACAAAGACCGTTCTCATCTTTGGCAGCAAGGAGCATTCCCTCACTCGTAAGACCCATAAGTTTAGCCGGTTTAAGGTTGGCAACAACACACACCTGAGTCCCAAGCATCTCATTGGCGGAATACCACTCTTTGATCCCTGCCACAATCTGTCTCGGCTGTGCTTCGCCTATATCTACCTGTAATAGTAGAAGTTTCTTGCTTTTAGGAACCTCTTCTGCTTTTATAACCGTACCTACTTTAAGAGAAGTCTGGAAGAACTGGTCTATGCCGATAAGGGCGATCCCTTCTTCCTTGCTTTTGGCAGGTTCAGCTACTGTTGCCTTTGTATCTTTATCACTTTTCACTGAGCCTGTTGAAAGGTTCGTATCTTCTGGTTCTGCCTGTTCAAGCAGAGGCTCTTCAATACGAGGGAAAAGAGGTGGGATCTTCTCTATAGTAAAGGTATCAAGAAGTTTTTTTTCTTTAATGAGTGCATTCCAGCTTGCATTGTCTATGGTGAAAGCAAGTGCTTCGGAAATTTTTGTACAGATCTCAGGCATCACAGGGTAGAGCATGACGGATACCTTTGCCAATATAGCAGCTATGAGTCCGTTAAGTGCCATGGCTTCTTCCTCTTTGCCTTCTTTCATAAGTGTCCAGGGCTGGTATTTGTCTATGGCTTTATTTGCTACAGTAAGTGGTCTCCAAAGCTCTTCAAGGTACTTGTGGATCTGCATATCAAACAGAAGCGGTTCGAGTTTGTCCAGTGAAGCTTGTACCTCGTCAAGTTCTGCCTGATAATACTTTGCCGCATTCGAAGAATCAACTTTACCTTCAAAATATTTACCACTCATACCGATAAGACGGTTAAGCAGGTTGCCAAGGTCATTTCCAAGGTCAGAATTGATACGGTCAATGAGTGCTTTTTGGGAAAAATCACCGTCTCCTCCAAAGGGTACTTCACGCAGCATAAAATAACGGAAGTTATCCAGTCCGTAAGCATCGGCTACTTCTCTTGGGTTGACCACGTTTCCTTTGGATTTACTCATCTTCTCACCGTCACGTGTCCACCAGCCGTGTGCCGCAATATGCTTGGGCATCGGCAGATCAAGGCTCATAAGGAATGCAGGCCAGTAGATGGCATGAAAACGTAAGATATCTTTTCCTATGAGGTGTACACGTGCCGGCCAGAAATCCATGTTTGCTTCATCTGTACCGTAACCAAGAGCAGTAACATAGTTCATCAATGCATCAAGCCATACATACATGACATGTTTTGGATCACCCAGATTTTCCGGAAGTTTGACACCCCAGTCAAAACTTGTACGTGTAATGGAAAGATCTTCCAGACCGCCTTCAACAAAACGGATCACTTCATTTCTTTTGTTTTTTGGCAAAATACAGTTTGGGTTTTCGTTGTACCATGCAAGAAGTTTGTCCTCATAGGCAGAAAGCCTGAAAAAGTAGCTCTCTTCTTCTACAATCGTTGTGCTTTTCCCACACTCAGGACAGAACTCATCATCTACAAGCTGTGATACAGGGAAAAAAGTCTCACAGGAGATACAGTAGTGACCTTTGTAGACATCTTTGTATATATCCCCATTATCATACATGACACCAAAGGCTTTTTGTACCCCTATGATATGTTCCGCATCGGTTGTTCTGATGAATTTATCGTAAGAGATACCGAAGTCATCCCAAAGGTCTTTAAAAGTTGCAGAGATCTCATCTGCATACTCCTGGGCACTTTTGCCTCTTATCTTTGCTGATTCCTCTATTTTCTGACCATGTTCATCGGTTCCGGTAAGAAAGAATGTATCCAGCCCTGACATTCGTGAATATCGTGCAATGGTATCTGCAATAATCGTTGTATAGGCATGGCCGATGTGGGCGATATCATTTACATAATAGATCGGTGTTGTGATGTAAGCTTTTTTGCATGAGTTTGACATATTGGGGTTTCCTTAAACAAATGAGTTTTGGATTTACTGTGAAGAGTAAATTTATAAAAGATATTCTAGCTAAATTTTTCTGGAACATAGGTTATTTTTAAAATATGGAAATTTCCAATGACAAGTGGTAACATTCAGGTAATACTCTTTTGATAAATTTGGTTATATCGTTGAAATAACATAGGAGCTGAATATGGGAACCCTAAATTTAAAAGTAGATGAAAAAAATCTTTTATCTGAGAAACAAAGAATATGGAATCAACTGAATGAAAACAGACTCTTACGTCAAAAGAAAGAAGAGTGTAGAAAAGGTCGATTCCTTCATGAAAAATGTTATACTTTCAAAAATGAAAGCTATTACAAAATTCTCAGAATGATGGGTGAGTACTATATTAAGATATCTGATTATGAAAAAATAGGTTTAAAGCAGTCAACAGTGACACTTTACTCCTATACTTTCCATGGATTAAAAACCATGAAATGTTATGCAAAATTCACAAAGTATTCAGATAAGTTGTTCATCACTCAAGCAACGACACGTGACTATTTTAAGATGTACGATCTGGAGAAAGAATAATCCCTTTTTGGGTTAGCTTATTAAGTTAAGGATAAATTATTTACTACGTCTATATGGTGCAGTGTGCTGATGAGACACTTTATACGGGTATTGCTACAGAGTTGGAACGTCGTATTGAAGAACACAACAGCTCTGAGAAAGGTGCCAAATATACACGGGTCAGAAGACCCGTCAAACTGGTTTACTGTGAAACATACCCCGATAGAAGTTCTGCCTCAAAACGAGAATATGAGATTAAGAAAAAGATGAGCAGGGCAGAAAAACTAAAGCTGATGATCAAGCCTTAGCTGCGTCCACCACCGTTACGGCTGTTACGTCCGTTGCGACCGTGTCTTCCATTACGCTCTCCTCCGCTATTGCTGTTTCTACGTCTGTTTCCGCCACGGTAATTACCACGTCCACGGTTACGACCGCCTCCACCGCCACCACGGTTTTGCATGGCACGTTCTATAAGCAGTTCTATCTCTTCAAGACCAAGACCGATATTATCTTTTCCTTTAACTGAAATTTCATTTTGAACCATAGAAGCCAACAGGTGGGCAATGGTCACAATGTCAAGATCATGCTGCAGTGTTTTGACAAGTTCTATGGCTTTGTCGGTAATCTGTGTTTCGGCGATCTTGGTAATAAGTGCATCGTTACGGTTGTTCTGTACTTCCATACGTGTAGGGATCACCTGTGTGGTCATCTTGGTACCTACATCTTTTTCGATGCGTTTGATGGTTCTAAGCTCATTGGGGCTTACCAACGTGATCGCTTCACCGCTTTTCCCGCCACGACCTGTACGACCGATACGGTGCACATAAGATTCAGAGTCAAAAGGAATATGGTAGTTGAATACATGGGTGACATCGTTGACATCAAGTCCCCGGGCAGCAACATCGGTAGCGATGAAAATATCTATGCCGCCTTGTTTAAATGCTCTGATGGTTACTTCTCTTTGTTTCTGCTCCATGTCTCCGTGAAGACCTGAAACTTTAAACCCTTGTGCCGTCATGTGGGCGACAAGTCTGTCCACCTCTTTTTTCATACGACAGAAAATGATACATTTTTGTGGATTTTTATAGTCGATCAGTCTTACGAGTGCGTCATCACGTTCGCGTTCCTGCACCACATAGTAAAACTGGGTGATATTTGTATTGGTCGTTTCTGATTTGGTAATAGAAACCGTTTTAGGATTTTTAAGGATCTGCTCTGCCAATTTCCTGATGGCATTGGGCATGGTAGCAGAGAACATCAGTGTCTGGCGCTCTTTTGGAAGGAAGGTAAAGATATTCTTGATCTCATCCAAAAATCCCATATCAAGCATCTCATCAGCTTCATCGAGGACAATGAAGTGAGGATTGATCTTGATCTTTCCGCTCTGAAGCAAGTCTTGAAGACGACCAGGAGTTGCTACAACAATGGAAGCCTGTTTGATACGCTCTATCTGTTTACCATATGCAGTACCGCCGTAAACTGTGGCAGTTTTAAGTCCTGCACTCTTACCGAAACGGAAAAGTTCATCACTTACCTGCATGGCAAGTTCACGTGTAGGAACAATGACAAGTCCTTCAACAGAACCGTCACCTTTCATCATACTCATGATTGGCAGACCGAATGCTGCTGTCTTTCCTGTACCTGTCTGTGCCTGTGCAATGAGGTCATGTCCTTCCAAAACAAGGGGGATGGCATCTTTTTGTACGGGGCTTGGTTCTTTAAAGCCTGCCTCATCAACGGCAGCTTGTATTTCTGGTTTTAAGTTAAAATCTGTAAATTTCATAGGTAGTTCTTTGTGTTAAAATAGTCGGCGTTGTATTCATCTTGTGTATTAGGTGTTCATCTAATGGTATTAAGAGGTTTAAAACCCTGTTTTATGCAGCTGATACCAAACTGTGTCACACGTCAATGTCGTGGAAAATAGAGGAGATAGCTATGTATCTCAAATAAGGAGTTTGATACTCTCTTGCAGAAAAGTGCGAAATTATAGCAGGAATAAAGATAAAAAGATAGAGGTTGTATGAAATTTTCTTAAAATGATAAAAAGTAGACTGCTATTATTATTCTATTTTACTGCAAATAGGAAATAAAAAGCAATAAAGGTGTATCATAATAAATAGCACCCCTAAGGAGTGTAGTATGAAAAAGATAGCTATGATCGAGAAAATAATGAGTGATTTTTCCAAGCGTACCTGCTTAGAGAAAGAAAATTGTTCTCCTGTACGCTATTTATGGACAGATGCTTTTGCTGTGTGTAATTATCTTGAACTTTATAAGAGAACAGGTAAAGAAAAGTATAAAGAAGAAGCGCTGCTGCTTGTTGACCAGGTTCACCATATACTGGGGAAACACCGCCAGGATGATATCCGTACCGGATGGATCAGCGGTTTGAGTGATATAGAAGGTGAGCTGCATCCTACGATCGGAGGACTGCGCATAGGTAAAAAGCGAAATGAGCGGAAAAAGAATGAGCCTCAGGATGAACGTTTGGAGTGGGAACAGGATGGACAGTATTTCCACTATCTGACCAAATGGATGCATGCTTTGAATCGGGTAGGTGACATCACGGATGACCCTAAGTACGGTCGCTTGGCGATAGAACTTGCCAAAACAGCGTATGAAAGATTTACTTATGCAACACCTGCCGGAGCCAGACGTATGGTTTGGAAAATGAGTATTGACCTTAGCTATCCTTTAGTCTCGTCGATGGGACAGCATGATCCTCTGGATGGCTATATTACCTATCTTGAACTTAGCAGTACATCTTCAGAATATGATAAGAATTCACTGGATATTGAGATAACAGGCTTGTCGCAAATGGCACAATCCATCAATTGGGATACGGATGACCCGCTTGGGATCGGCGGACTTTTGAGTGATTCTGCTTTTTTAACCCAATTGATCATCTTTGAACAAAAAAAAGAACTTTCCGAACTGCTTTCCAAACTCCTAAAACATGCTTCAAAGGGCATAACACTCTTTCTTCGTGCGGACACATTGAAGTACCCGGCAGAGTACAGGCTGGCATTTCGTGAACTTGGTTTAAGTATCGGCCTGCACGGAGTAAAGAAGATGCATTCACTACTTAAGAAACATGTAGATGCTTTTATCAATGATACTTTTTTGCTCTCACAACTGGAAGAGCTTGAGAAATATCTGCTTTTAAGTGAGTTGATCGAAGATTTTTGGCTGGAAAATGAAAATCAAAAAAGCAGTACTTGGATCGAGCATATTGAGATTAACAGTGTCATGCTGGCTACCAGTCTGGATACGGATGGATATTTGACTTTAGGAAAGAGAAAGAATGAAAGGTAATACAAGATGGTCATATCCAATGTAGAGATCGCTTCTATCTTTGATCAGTTGGCTGATCTTTTAGAGATCAAGGGAGAGAACCCCTTTAAGACCAGAGCCTACAGAAATGCTACACGTACCATAGAAAATCTGGGTACGGACCTGAGAAAAATGCTGGAAGATGGTGCGGATATCTCCCAGATCCCTACCATTGGTGAGCATATTGCTCTGAAGATCGAGGAGATCATCAAAACTGGCAAGCTTGCCAAACTTGAGTACCTTAAACATACTTTTTCTCCCCATCTTCTTGATCTTCTCAAAGTGGAGGGGATCGGTCCCAAAAGAGCCAAAGTGCTTTACCGTGAATTAAATATATCTTCACTTGAGGGGCTGAAAAAGGCTGCTGAAAAACATCAGATAAGCGCACTCAAAGGCTTCAGTGAAAAACTGGAAAAGAAGATACTCAAAGGCACGCTTCTGGCAAAAAAGGAGGGGATACGTTTCATGTATTCTGTTGCAGAACCCTATGCGGAGGCGCTTACAGCGTATTTGAAAAACTTCAAAGAGACTTTGCAGGTCATCGTTGCAGGAAGTTTCAGGCGAAGAAAAGAGACGGTGGGTGATCTCGATATTCTTGCTACATCCGCTCATCCTGCACTCCTCATAGACTATTTTGTGCAATACCCCGATATCAAAGAGGTACTTTCAAAAGGAGATACAAGATCGACTGTGATCCTTGCAAACAGTATGCAGGTCGATCTCAGATGTGTAGCCAAAGAGAGCTATGGTGCTGCTTTACACTATTTTACAGGCTCAAAATCGCACAATATTGCCATAAGGATCATGGCAAGAGATATGGGATTGAAGGTCAATGAATACGGTATTTTCAAAAGTGATGAAAAAATAGCCGGAGCGACAGAAGAGGAGATGTATGAGACGGTAGGGCTTCGCTATATCGAGCCGGAACTTCGTGAGAGCAGGGGAGAACACAGAGCCGCCAGAGAAGGCAGACTTCCTGAACTGATCACACTTGAAGATATGAAAGGTGATCTGCATATGCACACCCACTACAGTGACGGAAGAAACAGCATTGTTGAGATGGCAGAAGCTGCTAAAGCCATAGGTCACAGTTATATCGCGATCACAGATCATTCAAAACACCTCTCCATTGTTCATGGTATGGATGAAAAGAGACTGAGAGAGCAAATGGAAGAGATAGACAGGATCAATGAGACACTAAAAGGTATTACGATCCTTAAAAGTATTGAAGTAGATATTCTCGAAGATGGTACTTTGGCTCTGCCAAACACTGTGCTTAAAGAGCTCGATCTGGTGGTAGGTGCCGTACATGACAAGTTCAACCTGTCTCAAAAGATGCAGACCAAACGCATACTCAAAGCCATGGACAATCCCTGTTTCAACATTCTTGCGCATCCCACGGGAAGGCTTATAGGTGAAAGAGCACCCTATAAGGTCAATATGAAACAACTGTTTGAAGGTGTGAAAGAGAGAGGGTGCTTTCTGGAGATCAACGCACAGCCCAAACGGCTTGATCTGAATGATATCTATGCCAAAAGAGCAAAAGAGGCAGGTGTACGTTTCAGCATATCGACCGATGCACACAATGCAGCTTCTCTGCACTATATGAAATACGGTGTCTATCAAGCCAGACGGGGATGGCTGGAGAAAGAAGATGTGATCAATACGCTGTCTTTGGGGAAATTGAGGAAAGTGCTTGGAAGATAAAAACGGATAATTATGAGGGATGGGAATTTCCCCTTAACTCTTAACAAACAGTAACTAATACAAAGGTAATACAAAGGTAATAGAATGGCAATTCAAATTTAGAAAAAGGAGGAAATTTTGACCCAAAGTATGGATACGCAAAGGAGCGTCAAAAGCATCAAAAAAAAAGAAAAAGAATCCCGTACGACGGAGACCTTCTTTCGAAATGCCTTGCGTTCAAATCTGGATCTCACCTCTTTGGCAGATTCAAAAGCGAGTATTTTGATCTCGGTTAACGGATTTATATTGACCGTTATGGTTACAGCTTCGGGTGTGTATCTAAGCAATCCTGATATGATATATCCTTTTATTTCAATCATCATCACCGCTTTGATCTCCATAGCACTGGCTGCGATGGCTATTCACCCTAGATATAAAAAACAGTTGATAAAGAAAGGGTCTCTTGAGGAGTTCAATAGTATTTTATACTATCAAGATATGGCAAATATGGATCCAAACGAATATGTCCAAAATGTTAAAGGAGTCCTCAAAAATAAAGAAGACATCTATGAACATCTCATTAAACATTTTTATATTTTGGGTGTTGAAATCGCCATAAAATATAAGTGGCTTAGGCGTGCGTATGCGGCATTTGCATTGGGGTTGCTGATCAGTACGGTGTTTGTTGTATTTTCTATGGTTAAAATGGAAAAGGAACTTGCACCGCCTAAGCAGTTTGAAAAGATATTTGAACCATCGGGAGCTACTTTGCTAACGGATGGTAAAGTCTTGCTTATGGAAGATGAAAGTTTAAATACCATGCATCTGGTAAAAGCAAACAATGATAATACTGTGAGTGAGCTTGGCACACCTGTTATGGATAAAAAAATCAAAAAGATACTTAAGAAAAAGGTACGGGATGTTGAGGGTGTGACGAACGATGGTCATGACAGAATCTATGCGATCACATCACACAGTACCAACAAATCACGTAAACGTAAAAAAGCGCGTGAACAGATTGTGCGTTTTGACTATCATAACGGCAAAATAGACACTCTGAAACTCTATCATGGTCTTCTTGATAAACTTTCGTTATTGCACCCGAAATTCAAGCAGGCACTTGCTGATTTAAAGTATGGTTCACGAAAGAAACAGATAAATATTGAAGCACTTACTTGGGATAAAAAAAGCAAAACACTATTGATCGGGTTTAGAAGTCCTCTGATTGACGGAAAAGCGCCTGTCGTGACTCTTACAAACCCCAATGGTGTCTTTGATAAGCATGAAAAACCTCACTTGAAAGGTCCCATTTTATTGGATCTGCAAGGACACGGGATTCGCGGCATGAGCTGGGATGAAAAGAAACAAGGGTATTGGATCTCTGGAGGAAGCGTCGGCAGCCGAAAGAATGAGAGTTTTAGTCTATGGTTTTGGAATAAGGACAAAAATCAAGTGAAAAAGATCAAGGATATCTCTAATCTTGGGTATGCCGAGGGTCTTGCGACACTTCCTGACGGTCGCATTTTGGTCGTCGATGATGACGGAAGTATTTCCACACACGGAGCCAATTACAGTATAATTGATACAAACACGTCATCAATGAAGGAGAAAAAGTGAAAATAGTAATCATCTTATGTTCTTTTATACTTTATGCTCATGCTGCCACGTTTGAGAGAGGAGAAAGTAAGATTGAAGCTGGTGGACAGATCGTGGCTGATACGGCATGGATAGATGATAGTGGGCATAGCTATCATGATAGTAAAATTCGTCGAGCACGTGTCTACCTGAAAGGCGATATAACAAAGTATTTATCTTATGAGTTGGAGTATAGCTTTACCGGCAAAAATGACTGGAAAGATGTGTATCTCAAATATACAGGATTTCCCGGCTGGATGATCTATGCTGGAAATATTAAAGAACCTTTTGGATTGGAAGCACTTACAAGCTCAAAATACAATACCTTTATGGAACGTGCTTTAGCAGACTTCTATAATTCTCGAAAGATAGGTCTTCTAATCAAGGGGTATCAAAAGAGTGATAATAATGTAGTGACCTATGCATTGGGAGGATTTGGCAAATCTCTTGATGAAGCAATAGACCATAAACAAGGAGAGAACTCTCTGGTCGGACGGGTAACATATACAAAGATTGTTTCCAAAGATCAGATATATCATGTGGGATTATCTGCCTCCTATACAACCCACGACAAGGACTCGGTAAAACTCTCATCAGATATTGGGTCGAGTTTGTATAAAGGCTCCTTCATCAAGACAAAGGTAAAAAAGGTTGACCATACAAAGCGTATAGGCTTGGAGAGCGCTCTTGTTTCTGGTGCATTTTCTTTTCAGGGAGAGTATGTTGCATATGCTATAGCAAAACAATTCGTTACCTATAATTTTAGCGGATGGTATGCACAGGCGAGCTGGTTTCTTACCGGAGAGTCCCGAAAATACAAAGCAAAATCCGCCGTATTTTCCCGTGTAAAGCCACTTAAGCCTGTTGATAAAGGTGGATATGGCGCAGTTGAAGTAGCATTACGTGTGACACAGCTTGACCTAAGTGACAAAGATGAAAATGGCGGAAAGGAGCGTGACCTATCATTGGACGTAAACTGGTATTTGAAATCCAATTTACGTCTGATGGCTGAGTATACGTATGCTGATGAATTGACAGGAAAATCAAAAGATGCAAATGTCTTCCAACTAAGAGCACAATACGATTTTTAAACACCAATTCTAATTACTAAAGCAATCCCATCGCAAGTTTGGCTTCATCGCTCATTTTTTCCTGACTCCACGGAGGGTCGAATACCAGCTCCACATCCAAAGCTTCCAGACCATCCATGCGCGAAGGGATGGATCTGACCAGATCAACGATGACTTCAGACATTGAGCAGGTTGCAGAGGTAAGGGTCATGGTCACCTTGCAGTCACTTAGCTTGGTAACAGGATTCTTCCAGCAGTCTACTTCATAGATGAGTCCAAGATTGTAAATATCTACAGGAAGTTCAGGATCGTAAATGCTTTTAAGCTGTTCTATGACCTTCTCTTTCATCGCCTCATCGGCTTGGGCATTCTCAGGTTTGAAGCATTTCTCTTCTGTCACATCGAAACGGCTGTCTACACCGCCTACTATTTGTGTACTACTACCGAATTTCTCTTCATAGGCTTTCAGCTCTTCTGCAGTGGTAGGAATATCCGTCTCTTTAATATTGTTAATATCCATCTTGCTCTCTTTTTAATTTTTAATTTTTAATTCTTCACTGCACTTTTGTGCATAGGTATAGACTTTTTTCAAAAAAGCCTCCAGACTCTGTTGCCGTACAGGGGAAAGAAGTTCCACTACTCCCATTTCATGTAGTTTGGCAGGATCGAAAGCCAGTATTTCATCAGGGGTACGGTTACTGAAGATATCGAGCAGCAGCGTTAGCATGCCTTTTGCCATTTCAGAAGTCCCTTCACCCCGCAAGATGAGCTTTCCATCTTTACATTCGCCTGTAAGCCACGCAGCAGAGGCGCACCCTTCTACAAAGGTCTCATCGTTTTTTTCCGCTTCGTCAAGGGTGGTATGTTTTTTGCCCAGATCAAAGATGTATTCTATTTTGTCATTGGCATCAGGGAAGAGATCAAAATCTTCTTTATAGTGTGCTACGGTTTCTTCCATATTCATGACAATTCCTTATGTGCACTGTAAAATGCTTCTTCAAATAACGCGCTTATCTGCTCCTGATGCCGGCTGTCTTTCACTGTCTCTATGAGGGTATTGGCAAAGGCGATGACAAGCATCTTTCTGGCTTCTACATAACTGATGCCACGGGAGCGAAGGTAGAAGAGCTGTTTTTCATCAAGCTGTCCTGTGGTTGAACCGTGACTTGCTTCCAGCTCATCGATGTAGATCTCCAGTTGGGGTTTTGACACCATATAGGCATCTTCATGAAGGAGGATCGCTTTGGAGTTCTGATGTGCTTTGGTGTACTTGGCAGAGTGTTCCACCTTGATCAGTGCATCGAAGATCCCTCTGGCATTGCCGTCGAGAATATTTTTTGCCTCTTGCTGCGAGGTAGAGTGCTCTCCTTGATGTATGATCTTGGAGACCGTACCACGTCTTGATGCATGATTCAGATAGAGCAGATGTCCAGCTTCCACATGGGCATAGCTCTCCAAGTTGACCTTGAGCATCTGAAGACCGAGGTCACCTCCAAGATCAAAGCTTTTAAGCAGTGCATTGGCACGTTGGGAGACATTGATCCTGTGGGAAGCGACCATGGCATACCGCTGCTTTTGCATATGTTGGGTTTTCACGACTCTGAGCGTTGAATCCTGTGCAATATGCATATCATACCCGTAGAGTACCAGAGTATCGGCTATATTATCCTCTTCAAAACGTTCATAGAGTGTGGCATGCCGGTTACTTTGGTTCAACAGTACGATACGGTAGGCAATAAGGGCATTGCTTTGTGTAAAACGGTGTACAAGCTCCAACTCTGCATCTCCGTCTATCTCTATTTTGATGACATTGGGATTGAGGATGTGACCCAGATAATAGAGTGGGTCAAAATGATCCATATCCATCGCATCACACTGTTCATAGTAGATACGCAGTCCTTTGGGAGCAGTAGTGACCACACCGTCGACGATCTCTATTTTCTTCCCTTCTTGTAGAGATTTTGGGATGTAGTCGAGTGTTCTATAGTCTGCATCCAGAAGTTTTTCTATGTCAAAATAGCGGTACTCCTCACTCTTTTTGTCAGGTAGACCCAGTGAGACGAACTTCTCAAGCAGCTGGTCTCTTCCTTTGACATGTAAAAGTGCTGCAAGCTCCTGTGTGCTTTTGCCTTTTAATCTGTTTGGCTTCATTGCGCTTCCTCTATAGCGTCATATCCTTCTTCTTCAAGTTTGGCAACCAGTTCAGCGCCTGCAGTTTTAATGATACGTCCCTCTTTGAGTACATGGATATAGTCAGGCTCGATATAATCCAAAATGCGGGAGTAGTGGGTAATGACAAGAAAAGTACGTTTGCCATTCTTCATTTTGTTGATACCTTCAGAGACCGCTCTGAGTGCATCGATATCCAAGCCCGAATCGATCTCATCTAGTATGATGACGTCCGGTTCGAGTATGAGCATCTGCAGGATCTCGTTACGTTTTTTCTCTCCGCCGGAGAAGCCTTCATTGAGTGAGCGGCTTATCATATCGGACTTCATACCAAGTTCCTGAAGGTGCTGTTTCATGGCTCTGAGGAATTCCGCCGCATTGAGTTCCTCTTTACCCTCATGTTTGCGTTTTGCATTGAGTGCGGTTCTGAGGAAGTAGGCATTGTTGACACCCGGTATCTCCACAGGATTCTGAAAACTGAGGAATATCCCTTCAAGTGCCCGCTCTTCAGGCTCCATCTCTTTAATGCTTTTGCCTTTATAGAGGATGTCCCCCTCAGTCACTTCTACATCATAATGTCCTACAATAGCTTTTGAGAGTGTGGATTTTCCCGCACCGTTGGGTCCCATGATCGCATGTACTTTTCCTGCTTCAAGGTCAAGACTCAACCCCTTTAATATTTCTTTATTCCCAATTTTTGCATGTAGATCTTTGATCTGTAACACTTTACTCATCCTACGCTTCCTTCCAATGTTAATTCTAATAATGCCTTTGCTTCCACCGCATACTCCATAGGGAGTTGGCTGAAGACCTCTTTACAGAAACCATGTACGATCATAGAGACCGCATCTTCTTCTCTGATCCCACGTTGGCGCAGGTAGAAAAGCTGCTCATCACTGATCTTTGAAGTGGTTGCCTCATGCTCTATCTGCCCCTGGGTATCTTTGGATTCCAGGTAGGGGAAAGTATGGGCACCGCACTGATCGCCAATGAGCAGTGAGTCACACTCGGAGTAGTTCCGTGCACCATCGGCCTGGGCACCTACTTTGACCAAGCCTCTATATGTGTTCTGCCCTTTCATGGCAGAGATCCCTTTGGAAATGATGGTAGAAGTAGTGTTCTTGCCCAAATGTATCATTTTGGTACCGGTATCTGCCTGTTGTGCCAGAGTGGTAACCGCTACAGAGTAGAATTCTCCAACTGAGTTGTCTCCCTTGAGGATGCAGCTTGGGTATTTCCATGTAATGGCAGAACCTGTCTCCACCTGTGTCCATGATATCTTGGAGTTGTCTCCCTTGCAGAGACCTCTTTTGGTAACAAAGTTGTAGATCCCCCCCTTGCCCGTCTCATCTCCGGGATACCAGTTCTGTATCGTAGAGTATTTGATCTCTGCATCTTTCATGGTAATGAGCTCGACCACGGCAGCATGAAGCTGGTGCTCATCACGTGTGGGAGCAGAACACCCTTCATTGTATGAGACGTAAGCACCTTCATCAGCTACGATGAGTGTACGTTCGAACTGCCCTGTATTGAGTGCATTGATCCTGAAGTAAGTACTCAGTTCCATGGGACAGCGTACCCCCCTGGGGATGTAAACAAAGGTACCATCTGTAAAGACTGCGGAATTGAGTGCTGCAAAATAGTTGTCACTCATGGGCACAACCGAGAACATATATTTCTTAATGAGTTCAGGGTGATCCTGTATAGCTTCGGAAATGGAACAGAAGATAATGCCGTGTTTGTTAAGCTCTTCAGAATAGGTGGTTTTGACCGAAACAGAATCAAAGACTGCATCTACGGCAATGCCCTGAAGCTGTTTCTGTTCATCCAGAGGGATGCCCAGTTTTTTATAGGCTTCAAGTATTTTGGGATCAACCTCATCCAGACTTTCAGGTGCTGTTTTGGGTGCAGAGAAGTAGGAGATGGATTGGTAGTCTATAGGTTCATACTCCAAATGTGCCCAGTGGGGTTCTTCCATTGTCTGCCATTTGGCAAATGCCTTGAGACGAAGTTCTGTCATCCATTGGGGTTCTTCTTTCTTCTTGGAAATAAAACGAATGGTATCCTCATCCAGTCCCGGTGGTACGGTCTCAGTCTCAATATCAACTTCAAAGCCGAGTTTGTAGTCGCCAGATACGACATTGTCTAGTTCTTTATTTGCCATTATATTTGCTCCTTCATGGGAGATAGTTATACTTATCTATACTTATTTATAGCACAAATAGATTAAGTGGTCAAGGTTTTTTTCTTAAATAAGATAAAAAGACTCTTATTTTACATTATTCAATTCATAGTATAATGAGGTATGAAACCATAAAAAGGATTCTGCATGAAAAATATTAAAGGATTATTATTCGATATTGGTGGGGTGCTGTATGTAGGGGAAAAGGTCATTCCGGGTGCAGAGAATGCTATATCGGTACTGCAAAAGAAGTATCCGATGCGTTTTCTTACCAATACAACCAGAAAGACACCCCTTGCAATGGTCGAAAAGTTAAACCGTCTGGGCTTTTCTGTAAAGACAGAAGAACTTTTTACAGCTTTGGATGCTACAAAAGCGTATATCAGTTCTCAAAAGGGTTCAGTCTATACAGTTCTGACAGATGAAGCAGATGCGTGGTTCAATGATCTCAAATCGGAGAAACCCGATTTTGTGGTTATAGGGGATGCTCATCTCAATTTTAGCTATACAAAACTCAATGGAGCCTTCAAACACTTACAAAAGGGTGCAGCACTTATTGCCGCTGCAAAGAACAGGTATTTTAAAGAGGTTGATGGTACACTCTCCATGGATGCAGGCGGATTCATTGCAGCACTTGAATTTGCAGCAGGTGTAGAAGCAAAACTCATAGGCAAGCCAAGCAGGGATTTTTTCCATCTTGCCGTGGCTTCCATGGGACTAAAGCCTGAAGAGGTATTAATGATAGGGGATGATATCGTCTCTGACATTCAAGGTGCACAGGATGCAGGGCTGAAAGCTGCACTGGTAAGAACAGGCAAATTTCAGACATCTGATCTGGAAACGGGTATTACTCCGGATATAGTGATCGGGGATATTACAGCATTATACTCTTATTTGTTGGTATAGGCAGCCAGATTTTCTGAGACGAAATCCCAGTTGATCAGCGCCCACCATTTTTCAAGATACTCAGCTCTTGCATTTCTGTAATCTATGTAATAGGCATGTTCCCAGACATCACAGGTGAGTAGGGGAGTATGCCCTGAAAGTAAAGGGTTTCCTGCATTGGAGAATGTCTCTATTTCCAAGTTGCCCTGTGTGTTTATACTTAGCCATGTCCACCCTGATCCAAAAAGACCCGAAGCAGCTTCAAGGAACGCTTTTTTTAAAGTCTCCATCGTACTGAAATCCAGTTCAATTAGTGTTGCCAGTGCGGTAGAAGGAGCACTTTTGCTGCTTCTTAGACCGTTAAAGTAAAAGTCATGATTATAAACCTGAGCAGCGTTGTTAAATATTCCGCCGTCTGCAGTCATGATGATTTCTTCAAGAGACATCTTTTCATAGGTTGTATTTTTTATCAAGGTATTGAGTTTCTTGACATATCCGGCATGGTGTTTGCCGTGATGATATTCCATTGTTTCTTTGGAAATATAGGGTTCCATTGCGCTCTTATCAAACGGTAGATCCATCAATACATGTACCATGGGAGATCCTTTTTTATATATTCTTAAAAGAATACAGTTTATATTTTTATCATAGATAGAATGTGTGGAATGTATGTGGAGTATGGATGATACAGATACTGAAAAGATGAATTTGAAGAGAGGAGTGTTTATGCTCCTCTCGCATATGCTCCTATTGCATATATGCTTTATCTTCTTCTATGATCTTATTAGATGTTCTTGCATCTAAATCAATATCATAAATAGAACTGGGTTGTGTGTATTCCGGTTCCATACGTTTTATAACAGTAGTGTATTTAGGATTATCAAGATCTAAATAGCTTCCTTTTGGAAGGATCTCATTTCCATCAACATCTGTTCTTCCTCCTGCCATTTCACCCCATTGTACCCAAGAACCGTCATACATTCTTGGAGCATATCCTAAGACATCCGCAACAAGATTTACAACCGTAGCTTTACGACCTGAACGACAATATGTAATAAGTTCATCACCATCTTTGTATCCTTTTTCCTGAAAGATTTTTTCTGAAACTGCTGGTGATCTGAATTTATATGAAGCATCTTTGCTGTCAATTTTCCCATCATTATTTATATCTTCTTTTTGGTCATCCATGATAATAAAATCTGTATAAGGAACATCCACAGCACCTCTTATATGTCCCTGTAAAGGCATAAGACATTTTTCATTTTTATTTGGTCCACAGAGTAAATCATCACTGAATCGTGAAGGTTTTTCTGCTCTATATTCCTTAGTTCCGCGTGCATCTGCAATAAAGTAGCCTTTTTTATTGTCTTTTGCTGCAAGTTTCATCATTTCAGCAATATAAACCTGTATATGTGGTTGAAGATTATGAACCGTTTTCATAGAATAAAAAGGTGCTATAGGTATCATCTTTCCATTATGCATTTCAGGCATTCCATCATCACCAAGTTTTACTGGAGGCATATCTGCGTGATCTACCAGATAGTTGGACAATCCGCTTGATTTTGAAAAATCATAATCCACTGAACCATTGAGGACAGCTATACGCTTATCATCCCAACCCCAGTATTTGAGTACCCACCATGAGCGAATTATTTCACGCATTGTAGTTGAGCCTTTACCTACAGCAAATACAATAAAGTCTTTTGTTGGATCCATGTTGAAAGTACTGATCATACCATCTACATATTTCCCGGACAATAAGGCACCAGGTATGTTTGCCATTCCGTCAAAACGTCTATATGATGGGTCGCAAGCACCACCGGCGGGTATTTCATACACTGCGACGTCTTTATCGTCATGTTTTAAAAACTTTCCTGATGATGTTGCCCCTGCCTGTACAATAATAAGACGACCTGTTGTACCTTCTGGTCTGTTTGCTTTCCAATTGCTTATGTATGAGCTTAAAGTCTTTGCAGTAATAATACCTGATGTTCTATCATCATAATTATCTGGTTGACAACCCGTGAGCCCGATCAATAGCACTATTACAGCTATTCCTTTTGTATATGTTTTCATTCTTTTTCCTCTCTATTCTATATATTAAGCTAAAATAGCCTGAATGATTATTTCGTAGTAGTATTACCGATATGTTAATTTTTGATTTTTGTTTGATAGAAAGGAAAATAATAGGGGTTAAATTGGTTGCGGGAGGAAGATTTGAACTTCCGACCTTCGGGTTATGAGCCATAAGAATTGGTTTTTTGCTGTCTTTACTTACATTAATTGTATTTTTTTTCTTTCTTTCTATAGAACTCTCATTATGTTAATCAAATTATATTGCTTTTTATTAGGACGATTTTTCTGAATAGAAAAATGTTCACACAACTGATAAGGCGTGAGGGCTGTCCTCTTATCTGGTGCGGTTTAAATATTGTTGATTTTAATAAGTTGTCGAGGGAAACACATTCGGCGGTGACGCGGAGCGGCACCACGAATGTGCTTCCCCTTGTCTACTTAACAAAAGTTGTTCGGGTTTTAATAGTTTGGCATTTCAATAATTTCGTAATCTATTCTTTTTCCTATTTTTTGCATTTCTTCTAAGTGTTTAATTGCTGATTCATGTATGAAATTTCCTGATATTGTATATCTTGCATTTAATAGGCAATTTCTTAATAATGGTTTATTTTCTACAAAAAGTCTTGCTTCTGATTGAAATACTTTTATATCTTTATGTGTGATTTTCCATTTTCCATTTTCTTCCCAGTTTTTGCATTGTATTAGGACTAGGTGTTTTTCTTTTTTTGCTATTAAATCAATACCATGATCTTTTTTTCCCATTTTTTTACCGTATTCAGTTACATGATATCCTCTTGATCTGTATACTTTGGCTACATATTCTTCATATTCTGCACCTTTTATTATTTTTTCTTTGTAACTTGTTTTTTTTATTTTGTGTGAATTATTTATTTTTTTCTTTGCTTCTGACCATTCTTTAGAATATTTTTTAATTTTATTTGTTGTTTCTTGTTCTTTATTTGCTTCTGTTTTTTTTATTTTTTGTGTATATTTGCATTTTGGATATCTGTTACATCCTATAAAAGTATTTGTTGTGTATTTTGTGTTTGTTTTTTTTGATTTTCTTATTACTAGTGTACCTATATTACATCTTGGGCATGAATTGAGTGTTTTCTCTTTTTGTTCAAATGATGTATATTCTTTGTATGGTTTATGAAATGATTTTTTATATGTTGTTTTTTGATTTTCTTTATTTAATATAATTAATATAATTGTAGTTATTAATATAATTGTACTCATTATTATGGTTATAAAAAATAATATTGTCATTTTTTTACTTTAGTTCAAATTTACCGCTTGATGCTTTTTTTTCTATCTCTTCAAGCTTTTTAAGTAGTTTTCTAGTTTCACTTATTTGCACGTCTGTTTGTAATCCTAGATTAATAAGTCTTACTAATTCAGGTTTTTCTTTTTCCCATGTGTTTAGTGTATTTCTACTTACTCCTATAAGGTCAGCAAGTTCTTGTCTTGTCATATTTTACCTTTTTGCACAATAATTGTGCGTTTTTCATATTGTCTTAAGTTCATATACGTTACATTTTCATAATATATGCACAATATATGTGCATTAGGAGCTATCAATGACAATAAATGACATATATCTTTCTTACATGCCGACTAAAGAGCTTACCTTAGCTCCTAAAACGGTTCAGTCTTATGTTTCTGCTTATGAAAAGCATATTAAGCCTGTTTTCGGTTATAGACATATCAACGCTATCAATTTCATAGATTACCAAAAATTCGCTGATACTCTGCACGTTTCGGGCTTGAAGCCTAAAACAGTCAGCAATATTTTAAAGTTCATCTCTTCTCTTTATACTTTTGCAAAAAAGAATGATTGGTATAGCGGTACTATCTATCCACGTGATGTAGAACTCCCAAAATATGACAATAAATTCTATGTTACGATCTCACCTGAATTACAAAAAAGGTACTTACTTGCATTGAAAAATGCCAAAGAGCCTATTTATAAGGATATTTTCTTTTTCTTGCTACACGGTAGACGTTTGGGGGAGGTTCTTAACCTTGAATGGGAATATCTTGATCTTAATCAAGGTATAGTTTATTATCCCGCTACACATAATAAATCAAAAAAGTTCCTCTCTTATGAACTTACTTCCGAAATGGTTGAGCGTTTAAAAGTTCTTTATGCTTGTGCTATTGAAGATCAGGGAACTGTTTTCGTTACTGGTTATGTTTTTGTTAATCCTAATACTGGTAATAAATTTACTGATCTGCGTAAACCTTGGAAAAGATTGCTTGATGCCAATGATCTTTCTTATACACGTTTACATAATATCCGTCATATTCTTGCTACATATCTTTTAAATGAATTGAATGTATCTCTTGAATATGTTTCTTATGTTCTTGGACATCAGGATACTGCAATAACCAAAAGATATGTGCATGTTAAACCACAGGTTGCTAAAGATTCTATTGACATTCTTTTTGACGATCTTAAATCTAAAGGTGAAAAACATGTTGAAATGCTTAGCGAAGCTATTAAGTTGGGTGAATCTATTCAGGCGGTTTTATTTTCTGATCAAAAATCTTCTAAGGTAGGTGATTGATATTTAGCCTATACCCTTTGTCCGTAAAGGTTGCTTGGTTTGCGATAGCTCCAGATCAAGTAGGTATAGGCTTTCAGTGAGCTATCAAAAATTTAAAGGCTATTAAGGAGCTATATTATGTCACAACTTATAGAAACAGGATTTAGAACAGAGTATGCAGTAGATCACATTAGAAGTATCAAGGTAACTCCATCAGGAGATATGAACGGTAATAAATATAGTGGTAGCGTAAAACTCAAATCAGTCAATGTGAGTCAGGAAGATGATGAAAAATATGGTTTGATCGAAAAAGAAACGATTGTTGAGTTTAAGATCCCGTGTGAGGATAATGAACTCAAAAAATTTAATGCATTTTTGCGTGATCTGCAAAAACAGAAAAAATCGCTTGTTATTACTGGTACTTTACCACGTGATGCTGGTAAAGATTCTTACACGGTTACATCTTACGAAAATGCTGCGGCTTTGATGTCTAAAAATAGTAAGTAGATGTAGATCCATTGAAGCCAATCTCTCAAAAACCTCTTTTTAAAATAAGAGTGGTTGGCTTTGATGGCTTTATGCCAAAAGATTTCTATTTATACGTTGGAAGTCTTAAAAATTTTTAAATCGTATAGAAGGGTTTTCATTATGAAAAAGTTTTCAAAAGTTCTTGGTCTTGGTGTACTCGCTGCTACTGGTGTAGCTAATGCTGCTTTAACTGCTCCTACAATTGATACTACAAACTATGAAACGATTGCTGGTGCTGTTCTTGTTGCATTGGGTGTCTTTTATGGCATTAAAAAAGCTATCAGTCTTGTGCGTTAGCATTTAAAATTTCCAGTTTACTTGGATTTATCTCGGAGTTTCTCCGAGAATATTTAAAGGGTGATTATGCTTGAGTTTACAATAAATTATGAAAATTTTATGATTTTGTTTGGTGCTTTTTTGACTTTCTTTGCATTTGTTTTTGGTGTAAATAAAGCTGTTGGTCTATTGGTTAAGGAACTTTGATGCGTTTTGTATTTTTGTTTGTTTCATTGTTTTCTTTTGCATCTGCTGATTATCTTTATACAAAAGCTTCTAATCAATGTGTTTATGATCTTGAACCTAATCAAAATTCTAAAGGTTGGTGTTATACAAAACGATCTGATGATTCTTCTCATTGTAATACTAAAACAAAAATAACTGATTTTATATCTGGTTATGAATATAAAAATAGTGAGTGTCATTTGAAGAACGATTTAAAAATAACGGGTTTGTCCCAGAGTGAGTGGTCTTATCTTATGGCTGTTCTTGCTCATGTTTTGGGATTTACTTTTTTGTTTTTAATTGGTTTTTTATCTATCAAAATATCTAAATAAAAGGGCTATCTATGACTATTATGGACTTTTCTACTGACATTACTTTTAATGCTGTTTTTTCTATTTATGTGTATCTGGCTGTTATGATCGCTCCGATCTTTGCTGCATACGGTTTGTTTACTGGTAAATAATTATGTTTAGATTGATTGTTTTTGGTTTTTTCATTGTTTTTTTTGGTGTTTTTGTACGTGCTTCTGATTGTTGTATTGATTCTTCTATGCGTTTAGTTTCTTCTGATCCTGAAAAAGAGACCGGTACTGGTTCTACTTTACAAGAGGGTGTTAGACGTGTTTGTGGTAATGGTCAGTTGCAGTCTATCTCTGCTGGCTCTACTTTTACAGAACATATTGATCGCTCTGTAGCCCAATATAATGATAGTGGTACATTTCTTAGATATCATTATTTTACTACAACTAACAATTATGAGTGTTTTGTTTGTACTGAACCTGAAATTAATGATCCTTCTCCTACTAATGATTCAACTCATGTTTGGAATGCTGTTTATAGTGTAAATACTTGTGGAGAGGAAACTTCTACTCCTGCATATACTAATACTGGTGATCCTGCTTCTTGGTATGTTCAAACACAGGGTGCCTGTTGTCAAGCTAAAACATATTACAAGTCTTGTCCAGTTGGTCAAAAGCCTGATGATGCTGATCCTGATATTTGTGTTATTGATCCTAATTCTTCGGGTGCTCCTAAAACTTGTCCTTCAGGTATGCATAATGTTTCTACTGATCCGGAACGGTTAGAATGTGTTTGTGATTATGGTATTCCCTTATATGATCCTGTTACACATGTTCAGTCTTGTCAAAAACCTTCATGTCCTGCTTCTGTTAATGATTTGCCTTTACGTGAGCAGGGCATAACTGATCCTTTATGTAAATCCCATGCAGGTAATAATGATATTTTTACTGTTCCTTACTCTTTTTTAAGTGATTCAAAAACTTCTCTTACTTGTTGTTATTATGCTGCGGAACCTTCAAAATGTCCTAAGAATGAAATATATTTAGATGGTAGGTGTATTCCTATTTCTCATAATCCTGATGATAATAGTACTAATCCTGATCATACTTGCCCTACGGATCAGTATTGGTCTATTAATCAAAATAAGTGTGTACCTTTTTATAATCCTCCTGATAAAAACAATTCTGGTGGCAATGGTTCTTCTAATGGTCCTGGAGGATCTGGTAATTCTGATAATAATGGTACTGGTGGTGTTTCTATTGGTGTTTCTTCTAAAGATTCTAATCTTTCTATTGATGTTAATGTTTCTCTTGATCTGAATGAAACGAATGATATTTTAAGAGATATTAATGCTTCTTTGAATCGTGATTTTTCTGGTTTAGGAAAAGATTTGGATGCTGGTTTTAGTAAAATGAAAGATGCCGCAGAGTCTGCTATATCTTCATATAAAACTAATTTTGGTGATTTATTGGTTATGGTTAATACTTTAAAAGCTCCTCGTGTTCATTTTTCTGGTTCTTGTTCTCTTGGTTTTACTGCTTTTGGTAAGCATATTGATCTTTCTAAAGGTCTTAAGATGTTTATACCTGTTTTGCGTCCTATTATAATGCTAATTCTCAATCTTTATTTTGCCGTGTTGCTTATTAAATTGTCTATTTGGGCATACCATGATGTTATTACTAGGTTATCAGGGGTATTTCGATGATTATCTTAATGTTTACGATAGCTTTTAACCGTTTTGTTTCTTTTGCGGAACCAAAAGAACAGTATTTAAAATAAAAGGAAGTTATTATGTTTGGATTACCTACTATTGATCTTGTTGCAGCTGCGAAGTTTTTTGCAAAGCTTTTTTATTATCTTGGTTATATGGCATATATTGCTGGTCTTGGTGTTACTTTGGGCAATCTTGCTATTAGTCTTTGGACTGTTGTTACTAATTCTGTTCATAGTCTTGATTCTTATTTAAGCTCTGGTACTGGTACTGGTGGTGGTGAGGTTATGTCTTGTCTTTATTATTTTCTTCATGCTTTGGGTGTGGATCAGGCTATTGGTTCTTTTTTGGTTGCTGCTACTGGACTTTTATTACTTTGGTCTGGTGCTCAAATTCATCTTTTTATTTATGGTCTTACTAATTATGTTAGGGAATCTGTTTTTAGGGTAATTAATTAATGTTTATTCTAATAACAGGTAAACCAGGATCAGGAAAAAGTTTCTATGCTGTAGATTATCTTTCTAAAAATAAAGATAAGTACTTTTCTGTTGAATGCAATATTAATGGTTTGAAGTTTCATGATAATGTTGTAGCTTTGAACTTTAATAGGCTTTTTAATATCGTTTCTCAATGTAAAGAGATTTATGATAATCAAATTGCAATGCTTGGTGATGGTTCTGCATCTAATGTTATTGACGAACCTATTATTGAATATCTTCTTGAAATTGGTTTTATTGAGTTAAATTCTGATTATGTGTCTTATTTGGATAAAAAGAAAAAAAGAGAATCTTACTCTTCGTTTGTTCAGTATCTTTTGAATACTTTCAGTCCTATATATTCAGAACCAAAATATAAACCGTCACTTTTTATTATTGATGAATGTCAAAATCATTTTCCTTCTATTGATCGTACAACTGGTAAATCTGCTCCTGCTGATCCTGTTCTTTTATGGTGGGAATCATATCATCGTCATTTGTGTATGGATGTTATTTTACTTGCACAACATTATGATAAGGTTCATTCCTCGTATTTAAAAGATATTGAATATTTCTTGGATGCTATTCCTTCTTCTCGTATTCTTGGTACTAAATTTAAATATAAACATTACATTAAAATTCCTTATTATAAAACAAATGAAGTCGCTACGATTAAATTAAAAAAAGATAAAAAGATTTTTGATCTTTATCAAAGTGGTGATCGCGTTCGTACTAAAAACGTTATTTTGCCTTGGTT
Organism: Sulfurovum sp.; assembly: GCA_026990595.1. Classification (GTDB taxonomy): domain Bacteria; phylum Campylobacterota; class Campylobacteria; order Campylobacterales; family Sulfurovaceae; genus Sulfurovum. The sequence continues at coordinate 25,376 of JALXCZ010000028.1, read as the reverse complement.
GATTGGTTCTTTTGCAGGTTTGATTTTGGTTGTTGGTATTTTTTACTTTGTGCGTAAAGAGTTGTTTACTCCTGATTCTGTTGAAAAAAAACATGTTAGTAAAACAGTTTCTTCTGTAAAACATAATAATGTCCGTTCTTCTTCCAGTCATGTTTCTTTGCATAAAAATAAACAGTTTGTTGATATGACTGATTTACATTATATTTCTTTGATCTGTATTAAAAATATGTGTTCAAATGTTAAAGAGGGTGTTCGTGTAAATATCCGTGATTTAAAGAGTTTATTAGAGGGTACTCGCTCAAAGTTGATAAGGCAGGATATTGTCAAGTCATCTTTGGGGCTTTCAAAAGTGTATCTTTTAGTAAGTTCTTCATTCTTAGAGCTATTTCAAAGTAGGAGTGTTAATTATGAAAATAAAGATTTTAATCTTATTCCTTAGTTTGGTTTCTTTTGCATCTGCGGAAGATATTTCTTTTTCTGATCTGGTTAAATTAGCTAGTGATGATATTGGTAAATCAATAGTTGTTGATCGTTCTTTGGTCAAATCTGATTATATTGTTGATTTTGATTTTAGTAAGAAACTTAAAAAGGGTGATATTTTTGAGTTTTTACAATCTGTATTAGATCAAAATAATATGTTTTTTGAACCTAAAGGTAGTGGTTATATTATCCGTAAAGATAATTACGTGACGGAACCTGTTACGGTTCCTGAGCTTCCTGTGATTCCTGATAATCAAAAGGTTTATTATTATTCCTATCGGATCAAGAATATTACTAATCAGGATGTGGTCAGGGTGATGTCTATTTTTACAGATGAGTTTAAAGAATCTATTAAATTTACTTATCTTAAACAATCTGATATGATTGCTTATCGTTCTACTAAGGCTATGCATCAAAAGATTAGACGTATGCTTCTTTCTTGTGATAATACAGTCATAAGCCGTACTATTAGAATTACTCTTTTTACTACGAACCGATCAAAACTTCTTTCTTACGGTTCAAATATAAGAGCTTTTAATTATGATTTTTCTTCACAGATTGACGGTATTTTGTCCGCTTTAAAAAGTGGTAATTCCCAAAGGTTCAATATTAAAGATAGTGCTTCTTTGTCTTTCTCTTTGTTTGCTTTGCAGGGTAGGGGTTTGGCAAAGATAAATCAAGAGCCTACCCTGCTTGTTACCAATGGTATTAAAGCGAATGTTGACTATGTTAAGAATATCTCTTATAAGGTTTCTTCAGTTACCAGAAAAGAGAATGTAGAGACAACTACGGATCAGTTAAAATACAGAGATGTAGGATTTAAGCTTTCTATACTTCCAAAAATAAAAGATAATTGGGTTTATCTTGATCTTAATCTGATTTCTGAGGAGTTGCTTACTCCTCCTGATAATCAAACTCCTGTTACTCAAAAAATATCTTATAAGAATTCTTTAAAGGTTTATAAGGGTAAGCCTGTGTTGCTTACTGGTCTTAAAAAAACTTCGCAGATCATTCAAAAGGACGGTGTACCTATTTTAGGTGATCTTCCTTTTATTGGTGAACTTTTTAAAAAGAAAAAGGTTCAGAATGATATGCAAAATATAAATATTTTAGTGGAGGTACTTTAAGATGAATGATTATAGGGAATTAATGCAAGAGGAACAAATGCCTACTCAAGTTTATTATACTGGTTCTATTTTCGATATTGAACAGTTTTGGTCTTTTGAGAAGTTTGCTGAAGATAATGATTTTGATTTTATTACTTGTGGTAATTTTAATGAGGCTATTTTTATAGAGTTTTACGATTTTCCTCTTTATGTTTTTGTTTGTGGTTTGGATTGTGCTTCTGCTTCTATAGTGGAGGAATAATATGTCAAACATGGAAACATACGGATTAACTGAACAAGACTTATTAAATGTTCAGTGGAAGATCGCTAAACAAAAAAAGTATATGGAATCACAAACTTTTATAGGTGAAGATAATAAAGTTAAGACTTTACTTGATGTTTCCTACTCTGCGAATCTGTCAGAGAGGTTTTATCCTCGTATTTTGAATAAAGTTGATACTTTTGTATCTACTTCTTTAGGGCTTGATCTGGTACCGGTCTTTTTAACAGTTACTGCTGATGGTTTTTTTAGACGTATGATGCGGGGGGATTATTCAGAATGGACTGACGATCTGCGTGAAAAATATTTGAAACATATTCCAAACAATAAACGTAATGGTTTTTATTTGGACTATATGGATAAACACAGTACTTTGACTCCTAAGGACATATATAAAATACTTGGGTATCAGTTACATAGATTTTATAAGTGTGAAACATTGAGAGCCATTAAAAAAGCTGGTCATATTTATACCTCTATCAGAGTTACTGAACCTCATAAGGACGGTGTACCTCATTTTCATATACTTATGTATCTTCCTGTGCAAGTATGTACCTAGGCTTTATAGGGAATTTATGCGTTTCTTTCCTGCACCTCGTAACCATAGGAAGATCACTTATAAAAATACTACTGGTAAGCATAGACGTAACGGTCATTATGTTTGTGATATAGACGGTAAAAAAATGTATGAAACGTTTGGTTTTCAAACACAGATCAGAAGTGCAGCGGCTTATATTCTTAAATACATTCTAAAATCATTTAGAAACTTGATTGAGGGTAATGAGATAGATTATCTTCAGGCTTGGTATGTTCATAACAAAATACCTAGGATTATATCTACTCATACTTTAGTAAGTCAGGATATTTATCATAAATCTTCTTTGCTTGAAGATGATTGGTATTATCTTACCAGTATCAAGTTAGACGGTAATTTGAAAATGGATAGGTTGAATAATTATTTTAAATTTAATGACGGAATGGGTAGAACGATCACGCATGATAATGGTTATTTTATACTTTCTAATGCAGGTTGTATTATTTCTACCTATGGTAGCAAAGAGTTTCATATTAAAAAAATTAGATTACGTTCTTTGAATTTTACAATATTTGCTGATCTTAAACCGCCTACATTCAATATACTTGATCGCTATGAGATATATACACCTCATAAAGAATACAGTTATTATATTTCAAGATCATATGATGATGGTACCTTTTTCAGTTTTGGTTCTGTTGACGATTTTTTTATTGAATCTGGAGTTACTTCTGATTTGGAATTTAGTCTTTCTGTTATTAATGATTATCTTTTGTTTGGTGATTATTTTTCACATAAATCTCCTACTTTAAGTGATCAGTCTTTGTTTAATGCTTATTATAATTTTGATTTTGATGTAGATAATCCTCAACGCTGGGTTTATTTGCATAATGAAATGGTTAATAGAGGTTTGTTGTCTGAAGATTTTGTTAATGTTAATTTATATGCATCGGGGGTGTTAAATGATTGGTGATAGTGCTTTGCCTGAAATATTGAGTAGTAAACCTAATATACTTCGTAAATATTGGGTTGAGGATAGAATTAAAAGGTTGAAAGGTATCAATGTTTCAGATAGGAATTTGAATGTTTCTAGGCTGATTAGTGATTTAAATAATCATATAAATGATAATGTTATTGAAGTTGAATCAGATTGTTTTGAATCTAGCGATTTTTTGCAGTTATCTTTTGATTTTATTTAAAATTGGTTGCGGGAGGAAGATTTGAACTTCCGACCTTCGGGTTATGAGCCCGACGAGCTACCAAACTGCTCTATCCCGCGACAGGAATTTATAACTCAGAAGAGTTATTGGAGTGCGATTATAGCTTGAATAAATATATTCAAACTTAAATCTAAAAATGGATGGGGTAGAGGGATTCGAACCCCCGAATACCAGTACCAAAAACTAGTGCCTTACCGCTTGGCGATACCCCAACATTCATAAGTCATATTGCTTATGTGGACGGCATTATATCACCAAAATTCTTACTTGTCAAGAGCTTTTTTAAAAAAAATAAAAAATTTGTATTTTTGAAGTCACAGAAGGTATAATACAATTATATAGATAAAATTTGAGGGATTGTTCATGTCAACAGAAGCGATACAAAGAGTAGAAAAAGCCATAGAAGAGATCAAAAGAGGGAAAATGGTCATTATGATGGATGATGAAGACCGCGAAAATGAGGGTGATCTTGTGTATGCAGCTACTTTTTCTACACCTGATATGGTAAACTTTATGGCTAAGGAGGCAAGAGGGCTTATTTGTACACCTATTACCAAAGAGACGGCTACTAAACTTGACCTCATGCCCATGGTGGCAAATAATGTTTCCAATCATGAAACTGCGTTTACTGTTTCAATAGATTCTGCAAACGCTACAACAGGTATTTCCGCAGCTGAGAGAGATGATTGCATCTCTAAGTTGGCAAACCCTTTGAGCGTAGCAGATGATTTTGTACGTCCGGGACATATTTTCCCGCTTATTGCAAAAGATGGTGGTGTACTGGTGCGTACCGGACATACAGAAGGTTCTGTTGATCTCTGTAAGCTTGCCGGTCTTGCTCCTGCAGGTGTGATCTGTGAGATCATCAAAGATGATGGGAAGATGGCACGTATGGATGATCTTGAACGCTTCTCAAAAAAACATGATATGCCTATTGTCTATATTTCAGATATCGTTGAATATCGTTTAGCCAATGAAAAACTGGTGAAACGCATTGCGGAAGAGGAGAGTGAACTTAGAGGTATAAAAGTAGAAAAGATCATTTATGAGGATCATTTGAAAAGAACACATACGGTCATACAGTTCTACAAGGCACATGAAACTGCCAATGTAAAGTTTCATAATATTGGGACAGATATAGATCTGGTACTGGATGATAAACGTTTCAATGCATTAAATAACTCCATAGATTACCTCAAACAAAATGGTGGAGTACTTATTTTTCTTGATACAAAAGTGATCTCCCACGAACAGGCCAAAGAATTTGGTGTAGGAGCACAGATACTTAAAGACCTTGGTATAAAAAATATCAATTTGCTTACTACCAATAAAGAGACAGCATTTATAGGACTTGCCGGGTTTGGGCTTGATGTGGTGGAAAAGGTTGAGATTGTTTAGCAAGATGTAACAAATAGGACTAAAATACTCCCATTTAAAATACTCTTTTTCTTTTTCTTTCTTTCTCTATTAAAATATGTTAAACTTATTTTAATTAATATATCTACAAAGGAACATAATGAGTCATAAAAAACAAATTTTTAACCCAAATCCTGAGTTCGCAAAAAATGCGGCTATCCCCAGTATGGATGCTTACTGGGAGTTACAAAACAGGGCAATAGAAGACTATGAAGGTTTTTGGAAAGGCTTTGCTGATGAAAAGATAGATTGGTTGACACCGTATGATAAGGTGCTTGATGAAAGTAATGCACCATTCTATAAATGGTTTACTAACGGTAAGCTCAATGTCTCCAATCAGTGTATCGACAGACATCTTGCCGACAAAGCAGACAAAACAGCCATTCTTTTTGAAGGGGACAGAGGGGATGTGGAGCACATTACCTATGCACAACTCTCCAGGCGTGTGAATAAGATGGCAAACCTGCTTAAAAATGAGTTTGGTATTATAAAAGGTGACAGAGTCGTACTCTATATGCCAATGATCCCTGAAGCAGCATATGCCATGCTCGCCTGCGCAAGAATAGGAGCGATCCACTCTATCGTCTTTGGTGGATTTTCCGCTGAAGCATTGAAAGACCGTATTGAAGATGCCAAGGCGAAGATCGTCATTACAGCTGATGGTGCCTACAGAAAAGGTAAGCCTTATATGCTTAAACAAGTGGTTGATACTGCACTCGAACAGGGAGTTGGCAGTGTTGAAGGTGTACTTGTGGTTAAAAGAAACAATGAAGAGATCAACTGGGTAGATGGTAGAGATCATAATTATAATGAACTGATCACTGCACAGCCAGATGTCTGTCCTTTTGAAGAGATGGACAGTGAAGATCCACTTTTTCTACTCTATACCTCCGGATCCACAGGAAAACCTAAAGGAGTACAGCATAGTGGCGCAGGATACATTCTTTGGGCACAAATGACCATGGAATGGGTATTTGATGTGAAAGGTGAGGATGTTTTCTGGTGTACTGCTGATATTGGTTGGATCACAGGACATACGTATATTGTCTATGGACCGCTTGCAGCAGGTACAACTACACTGATGTTTGAAGGTGTTCCAACATACCCTGATGCAGGACGTGCCTGGAAAATGGTGCAGGATCATAAGGTCACACAGTTCTACACGGCACCTACAGCTATACGTGTATTGCACAAAATGGGTGAAGATGAGCCTAAGAAATATGATCTGTCCAGCTTGAAAGTACTGGGAACCGTGGGTGAACCTATTGATCCTCCTGCGTGGATGTGGTATTATGAAGTGGTTGGTAATTCCAAATGTGCTATTGTCGATACCTGGTGGCAGACAGAAACCGGTGGACATATGATCTCTCCGCTTCCGGGGGCTACACCTATTAAGCCGGGATGTGCAACATTTGCACTGCCGGGAATCATGGCGGAGATCCTTGACCCCGACGGTACACCCAAAGAGGTTGGCGAAACGGGACTGCTTTGTATCACCAAACCGTGGCCAAGCATGATTCGTACGATCTGGGGTGACCCTGAGCGTTATAAAAAATCCTACTTTGGTGATGCTGTAAAAGAGGGTAAAGCAGTCTACTTTTCCGGTGATGGTGCTGTACTGGATGAAGATGGATACATTACCATTACAGGACGTGTAGATGATGTTATTAATGTCTCCGGGCACCGTATGGGAACAGCTGAGATAGAAGCAGCAGTTAAAGATGACCCTTCTGTAGCAGAGGTTGCTGTAGTCGGGAAACCACATCCTATTAAAGGTGAATCCATTTTTGTCTATGTTGTTCTAAAAGAGGGGCATATTAATGCAGATATCAAAAATCATATCAATCAGTTACTTGCTGAAGAGATCGGGAATATTGCTAAAGCGGATCATGTTATAGAAGTACCGGGACTTCCTAAAACGCGTTCGGGTAAGATCATGAGAAGAATTTTACGTTCTATTGCCAAAGGCGAGGCGATTACTCAGGACATATCAACGCTTGAGGATCCTTCTATTGTAGAAGCGATCATCAGTAAAGCAAGAGAGGCATAATTCTAACAGGCACCAATTATTTGATTGTGCTCTTAAAGATAACAGACGCGATTACGACCATTTCTTTTGGCTTCATAAAGGGCACTGTCTGCCCGTTGTAGAACAATTTGCGTATCTGCTTCTCCATCTTTTCGGTGAGTCAAGCCTATACTCACAGTAATTTTGATTGTCTTATTTTCAAATGTCAATTCATCTTTTTCGATATATCCCCTAAGCCGATCAGCTATTTGATAGGCTGTTCTAGCTTCTGTATTGGGCATGAGTATGGCAAACTCTTCTCCTCCTATTCTTCCGATCTTATCCATAGATCGTGTATGCTGAGCCATTTTCTCGGCAATGATACGTATGACCTTGTCTCCAATATGATGCCCATAGGAATCATTTACTTTTTTAAAGTGGTCTATATCGATAATAAGACAAGAGAGATTTATCTTCCTTAGTCTCGCATTTTTCATTTCCTTATCAAAAATATCCATAAAGGCCCGTCTGTTCATGATACCCGTTAGGGGATCAGTAGATGCCTGATACTTTAATTTCTTTTCCAACACTTTTTTTGCTTCAAGTTCTTCCTGAAGTCTTCTATTTGCCCGATTTAAAGCAACAGTTTTTTCAGCAACTTCATGAAACAAACGTTTATGTTCACTTTTCTGTTGTTTGACCAATGCTCTTTTGGCTGCAAACGATTTTTGGCTTAGCAAATTGATACGATAGGCAAGCAGAAATGAGAAGAGGATGATCTCAAAAGAAGAAGCAATAATAGGTGCATTACTAAGGAGTATGCTGTAGGGAAGTAACCCAAGAGCAAGTAAACTGATAATACTCATACCCAAGATAAAGATAGAAAGTGCAATAAGATATACCTTGGCAACGGTTTTATTTTTATAGGCTGCCCAAAAACTCAGTATCAGTAAAAGGGGGATCATGATCGTTGAAATGAGATTCATAAATAAAAATCCGGTATGCATAGAGATCAGCATCCATACAAGACTGATACCTGATACAATAATAGAACTGTTTAGTATTTTATGTATTATTGGGAACTGCTTTTTTGTTTTTAAAATACTTTGGGTAAAGAGTATCAGAAAGATAAAAAATATCGGTATGCTTACCTGTAACAGGTTATATACTTTTATGTCGATATATGGGAGTAAAAAACCTTTATATAACGCTGTCCAAAGTATAAATACAAAGACATATCCGACATAGTAGAGGTAGACTCTCGCGCGTAAATAAAAGAATATAAAAAGATTATAGAGTGCAATACCCAGCATAGCACCAAAATAGAAAATATATTCGTCAGTTCTGCTTTGGTTGTCACGGTAGAATTGTTCAGATGTTTTTAACTGAATAGCACCAAAAAGACTATAAATAGTCTGTATATGGATATATATCTCTTTGTGTTCATAGGCAGATAAATGTAATGAAAAAGCGGGGTTTGATGTTTTGATCTCACGCTCTTTCAGAGGTACAGCCAAGCCATTTTTTTTATGTATGATCGGGTCGCCAATGATATACATATCTGTGATCTTGTGAAATTGCTCCGTAAATTCTACTATCATATCTTTTGGTTCAATTGAATTATTATAAACAGAGAAATGGAACCAGAAATGATTGTTTTTATATCCGAATGCAAATTTATTATTGATCGTTTTACTAAATGGTATTTTTGATATTTGTTCTATTCCCAGTGACTGCTCCGTAGCTTCTTTTAAATATTCTACATTAAAATCGGTATAGGAAGATATATTATCTTCCAAAGTGATCTGTGGTGAAGCAAAGGCACTAAAGGGAGCAAGAGTCATTAGAATTACAAATATATATAAATGACGATACATTCAAGACTCCTTTCTACTCCTTCTATACTCTAAATAATATAGAGTTATATATTAATTATATCAAAAAATTTTATAGTTTGCTTTTCATCAGCACCGCTACTTTAAGCAGATCATCAAAAACTTCTTTTTTTGCAGAAGGATTTCTTAATAGATAACTGGGATGATATGTTGGTATAATAGTGTAATTCTCCTGTTGCTGCAGGATGCCTCTGATCTTGGAAATAGGTGTTTCATCTTCTGTTAAATAATGATATGCAGTAGCTCCCAAAGCCACAATGAGTTTAGGTTTAATAAGTTCGATCTGCTTTAACAGATAGGGCTGACAGGTATGTGCTTCTATCGGGGTAGGGGTGCGATTATTTGGTGGACGGCATTTGACTATATTTGCAATATAGACATTCTCTCTTTTTAGATGTAGTACATTCTCTATCATTTTTGTCAACAGTTCTCCGGAACGTCCTACAAAAGGTTTACCCATACTGTCTTCACTACTTCCCGGTGCTTCTCCTACAAACATCAATGCTGCGTGCGGATCACCTTCTCCAAACACAACATGCGTACGGCTTTTGCTCAGTTCACACAGATGGCATTCCAATGCCTGCTTTTTCAGTTTTTCAAGTGTATTAGGAAGTAGAAGGTTGGATTCTTCTTCTTTATAGGGAAATACAGATGTATAGTTGAAACCGAGTTGTTTGAGTTGATAAAGCTGTTTAAGCAGAAGTGCATTTTTGAGGTTTTTCATAGGAGTATTATACTCCTATGCATCTTATGGACAGCTACTGTTTTGAAGGTAATAGAGTGCAGTAGAAAGCATACTTTCATTTGTGTCACCCATGATATGATCCATATTGTCTTTGGCTTTACATGTAACAGGTATACCGTCAAAAGAAGTTGTTTTTTCAACATTGTTTTTTACAAAAAAGTTGATGAGGAAATAGTAGTTTTTACCAAAAGTGCGACCGGACATACCTACAGGCTTCCCATGTGTCTCTTCCCCGATAGTAATAACATTTGCCTCACCCAAATAGGGTTTAAGTGCATTAATGAGTGCTTCACTGGCTGAGGCGGAGTTTTTTGTTACAAGAAAAACAACACGCTGCATAGTAAGTTCATTACCATCCTGTAAGTCTGCATCCTCAAAAGTATACTTTGTATTTCTGCTTTTATAGTTTGCATTCCAGTCCAGGTACATCTGCCTTTCTCCGGGATGGTTGCTGATAATATTGTCCATAAGGCTGCTTGTCGCAGCAAGAGAACCTCCGCCATTATACCGTAGGTCGATCACAAGTTCATCAATATGTTGATTGTGGAAGGTGGTAAAAATTGTTTCAAATTCAGCTACGGAACTCTCTGTAAAAGCGTCATATCGAAGATATCCGACTTTTTTACTACCTTGCAGTATGATCTTTCCCAAAGAAACTTTAAAACTGTACTCCCTTGGTGTAATCGTAACATCTATCATATTACCGTTTCTAAGTACAGTAAAAGTAGTCGCGTTATTAACTCTTTGACTGGACTCTTGAATAAGAGGACTGCTTGCGTCTTCTCCATTAAGTTGAATGATCTTGTCTCCACGTTGTAGTTTGCCATATGCAGGAGAGCCAATGCGTACGAGAAAGATCTGAAGATCAGCAGTAAATCCAAAGCCGAAACCAACTGTTTTTTGATTTGCAAAATCCTCATATTGCTGAGCAGTCATAAAAAAGCTCCATCTGTCAGGAGGATTTACTCTAAGTCCGTCTATCATCTTCTGTGGTTCTGTAAACAACGTATAATCTACGTTTGATGCCACTTTGTCATACCAGAGGTATTCTGTTAAAAAAAGTGTGTGTACAAACTGTTTTTCCTGTGAAGAAAAGAGTTGCAAGCTTCCATCTGAATGTGAGTTGGAACCACAGGAGTTGAAAAGTGCAGAGAGGAGAAGAATAAATGTGAAGAGAAATCTATTTGTCATACAAGAATTCCTTTACGCTGCCGGAAGCTCAATTGAGATCCTCCAACAGCATCGGTGTACCTATAGCTTTCAACTGTGCATTGCTTGCAGCAAAATACGCTTCCCAGAACTTTGTAAGCGCTTTAAGTGTTTTAGAATCTCTGTAACTGTTTTTTCCTACCATACCTGCACCGATCACATAGACTTTTGCACCATCGAAATCTGTCATATATCCGCTCTTTTTGACTTTTTTCATCTCTTTGTCCGTATTTACTTTTTTAAGTTTTCCTTTGGTGTAAAAAGAGGTAATGGAGGAGTGTTCCATCATATCAGAGACCAAAAGTACTACTTTTTCATGACTCTGTGAAGGTTTGATAATATATTTTGCAATATCGTTGAGTGATTTAATGATGTCAGAGTGAGGAAGTTTTTTATTGGCTCCTTTAAGGACATGTACCAGAGCTTTGGTCGCTTTTTTCTTTGCGTACCTGTACTGACTGTTCATACAGCCCTGGTATTTGCGCAGTTTTTTCTTGGCGATCTCATGCTTTGCACTGTTTGGAAGCAGAGCCTCAAGCTTTCCCGAGTAGGCTACATCGGTATATTTCCCGTTGGCATTGGCTGAAAATGATGCAATAGTCACCCTGTAGCTGTTTTTCATGAACTTCATCATGTTTTTATAGGTATAGATCATCATATTTTTATCAAGTTGTGTCGTTTGGTCAACCAATATGAAAAGTTCTTTTTCTGCAGCACCTTTGGGTCCATCGATTTTCAGTGCATCATAGCAGCTTGGCACATCATTTCTTGCCAGGAGCAGGGCACTTAATGTCATGAGTAGAAGTAGTAGTTTCTTCATCTATTTATCCTCAAATGAAAGGTATTGTTTAAACGTTCTGTCTTTATTGTTCCTCAAAATAGCGGTGGTTTCCGCATCTGTTCCTGAATTGTCATTGATAATGTTCATTTTATGCTGTAGTTTTTGAAGCTGTTTTTGTGCAACCCTTGCAATATGTGTTTTAGCCTTTTCATAGAATGAAAGGAAAGCTTTTTTTGTTGCAAATCCTCTGAGGCACTCATAGGCCTCTTTGGACTCACGCCCCGCATAATCATAATGCATACCAAAGAAAATCCCCAGTATCTGAATAAATACAAAGAGCAGACCCAATATAACAAAGGTAGCATCACCGCCTTTTTGGTTGGTCTCATCCTCTATAGATGCGTTGCTCTGTTTCTTGGTGTTTGAAGTTGCAGCCTTGTTACCGTCGCCAAAAAGTGATGCCAGGTCATCCTCTGCACCTTTTGTATCATCATCCCCAAAGAGCGCACCGATCTCATCATCACCAGATGCATCTGTACTGCCAAACGGAGAGGCATCATCATTAAAGATATTCATAGCAGCCTCATGTGAAGAGGCTATCTCCTGTGTAAGTACCTGATGTCTGATATAGGTCGCTCCAATGGCAACAGCAAAGATAAATATGAGGGTCAGGATCGTTTTTATATAGGTTGCTTTGACTTTATCATTCACATCCAGACGGTTGAGCATACGAATATAGTTGGGGGATTTCTCGTCATTAAAAGTATTGTCTATAGTAATGAGTTGTTCATCAGGTTTAAGGTCTCTCCAGTTGCTTCCTCCAGCATTGTCATTTTTATACCAGCGGCGTATTTTTTTGATAAGTGTATTTTTATGCAGTTCCTGTCCTGTCAGGTGTGTAAGCCATACCAGTAAAATGGCAAGCATTGCTGCTACACCTACTGCACCCTTCTGCTGCGTGGCTTCAGAAGCACCGGGAATGGTGAACCCTGCCAGAACATAGGCAAATCCAAATGCCTCTACAATGACAAGAATAAAGATCATGATCCAGATAAATGTAGGGGTAGGTTTGCGTCCGAGTTCACCTGCGGCATGCAGATAGGCTTTGGCTTCATCAAAACTCTCGGAGTCCTTATCTACTTTTTCGTAAAAATTATAATAGTCACGACAGAGTCTCTCCTCCGAATAGAACCACTTGTGATTTTCATCAAATCCTTCTATATCTTTTGCTAAAGTTGATATTTTCCCGAAAATTGGAAAATTATAGGTGAAGTTAAGCCACCAAAATTTTACTTCCGGCCAGTGTGTAATAAAAAATGCCAATAAAATAATGCCAAAAACAAGCAATATTGTCTCGATCTGATGCTGCATGATAAATGCGATGATGTTTTCCATGTAAACGACTCCCCAAATATTGATTGTATTATTATATCTAAAAATATTTTGCTATAGTTAGGGTATGAAGAAATCATTTTTAATTTTTATTGTTCTTGTACTGCTACTGGTACTTGCAAAAACAGCTTATAACAAATATTGTGAATCAAAAACCCAAGGGTGTAAAAAAGAGAAGCTAGATTATGAGAAGCAGGGGCTTCCTGAAGAGGGAATAGATTATTGAATCCTCTGAATAATCTAGACATTCAGAGGGTTCTATTAAGAGGTAGAGGTTTTCTCACCCCTTCTTCTTTGATTAGTTAACTGTTACTTCAACAGCTGTACCTTCCCAGATACCGTGTTTTGTACAGTAACCATGTGCTACAAGGTTAAGTTTCTTGCCTGTTGGAATAATGGTAAATGTCGTTGTATTGTGTGCTTTAGTGTTTCCGAGTGCACCGGGAACATAGACAGCTTCAGCAAGTTTTGTTTCACCGTTAAACAGTGTTACGGACTCAATGAAGTGATCATAATCATCCGGGTGTGTGTATTCGTTACCCATTTTTACTGTTACTTCAAACGGCTCACCTGCAACAGCAGTGTCCGCACAGTGAATGAAAGGTGAATGTCTGTCGATAAGGTCTTTTTTTGCTTCTCTCTCTACTTCTGATATGTCTACGTATTTATTGATTTTTGGCATGTTTAAATCCTTTTATTTAATTTGAATGGAACAATTATAGCATAAAAAAAGTTAAATAGGAGTTTTTTTATCTCATTTAATAAAATATTGGAAGTATCTGTGTAGGATCAAAGAGATCCTACAGTTTCAGAACTTATGCAGTAAGATGTGTAGCTTTACGTACGTGGAAGTTCAGACCTATCTCTTTTTCAGAGCAGCCAAGTGCCAGTGCAACCATTTGAGGCATGTGCAGTACCGGTAATTCAATATCTCTGCCGATCACTTTACCTACATCATCCTGATAGGTATCCATTTTCAGGTGACAAAGAGGACAAGGGGTCACCATGATGTCAGCATTGTTATCAATGGCATCTACCATGGCATTTCCTGCCAAGACCTCAGAAGTATGGTTAGCTTGAAGTTCTACATGGAAACCACAACATTTGTTTTTGTGGTCGTAGTCTACAGGATGTCCTTCAAGTGCATCAATGAGTTGATCAAGTGAAGTAGGGGCATATGGATTTTCATTGCCATTGGATGTACCGTGTAACTCAGATGGTCTAATGTTGTGACATCCGTAGAATGGTGCAATGTTCAGGTGGCTAAGCGGCACCTGTACCTGATTTTTAATGTTTTCAAGACCATATTCATCTATTAGACAGTAAAGGAAATGTTTTACTTCACTTGTTCCTTTATATTCAAGCCCAACTTCTGCCAATTTTTCATTAACACGTGCTTTTAGTTCTGGGTCAGTATCGAGTGCATGTTTGGTCATGGCAGAGTTAAGCTGACATGTATTACAAATAGTGATCATCGTCATACCAAGCTTTTCCGCATAACAAATATTACGTGCATTGAGTACATGTGCCAAAAACTCATCAAAGTCCTGCAGATGACTGGCACCGCAGCAGCTTGCTTCTTCCAGTATCGTGATCTCAATGCCAAGTTTCTCAGCTACTGCAAGAGTAGACGAGAGTAGTTCGGGTGTAGACTGTTTTGCCGTACATCCTGTAAATAGTGCATATTTTAATGTGCTCATCTTCTCTCCTTATAGCTTATTCGTTTGTGATATTTGAATCAGTTTTTGGACTTCATCCAGATTCTTTATCTTAGGGACACTGTCAATGAACGGAATACCTGAATGCCAATGGATCTTGCCTGATCGCATCATTTTTATTGCTGCACCGAGATGTTTATACATGCCCAAATAACCCTCTGAGTAGGTTACGATATCTGCTTCATCAAGATAACCGTATTTTTTCATACCTCTGAGGAATCCTTCTGCGTGACGTGTAGCCACATTGCTGACAGCCACACCGCGCTCAAACTGCATATTGTGAAGTTTTGTGATCTTCTCCATAGGGTTGATGTCTTTTGGACAGGCTTCTGTACATTCGAAACATTTGACACAGTCCCAGACACCTTGTCCCATCTCTCCTACTGTTTTAAGTCTTTCGTTACTGAACTCATCTCTTGGGTCAATAGAAAATCTGTATGCCGCTGTCAATGCTGCCGGACCAAAGTATTCAGGGTTTGCTTCCAGAGCAGGACATGAATAGTGGCAGGCACCACATTGGATACAGAGATCGGCATCAAGGAACATATGCTCCTGCTTTGGACTCATCTGTGTCTCATGTTCTGGACGTGCAGGTACATCTCTTACCACATAGGGTGTTACAGCTGCATGTTTGTCCCAAAAATCTTTTTTATCGATGATCATATCTTTTACTGCACGCTTTTTGCTTTGCGGTTCAATGAGCAGTTCATCACCAAAAAGTTTAATGAGCTCCATAGCATTCTGCTTACATGCAAGGGTGGCTTTACCATTGACTTTGATGCCGCAGGCACCGCAGATACCGTGCCTGCATGAACGTCTGTAAGAGAAGCTTCCGTCGTGTTCCCATTTAATACGATTGAGAAGGTCGAGAACAAGTTCATCTTTCCCTACTTCCATTTCATACTTTTTGTAATAAGGAAGATAGTCTGTTTCAGCATTGAATCTGAATGTTTTTAATGTAACTTTACGTGTAGGCTGAAAAGTGTCAAGCTCATCAGTATCAAATGCTTTATAGTCATCTACAGTTTTTTCAGTATGTGTACTCATCATCTTCTCCTAATACTTTCTTTCCATTGGTTCAAACTTACCAAGAACAACATCACCCCATTCGGTAGTAATGTTGAAATCTTTATCCATATAGGCATAGGTATGTTTCAGGAACTTTTCATCATCTCTGGTAGGGAAGTCTTCTCTGTAGTGACCGCCACGGCTCTCTTCACGTTCAAGTGCACCTACAACAATAAATTTACTGAACTCAAGCATATGCCCAAGCTCAATGGCTTCCTGCAAGTCTGTGTTAAATGTTTTTGATTTGTCATCAATACGGATATTGTTAAACTTTTTAAGCAATTTGTCTATGAGTTTGAGTTGTCTTTCAAGAGACTCTTTGCTTCTAAAGACACCTGCATCTGCCGTCATTCCTGCCTGAAGTTCTGCTCTGAGTACGGGGACGCTTTCCATACCGTTAGAGGTTTTGAGTCTATTTACTTCTTCCAGCATATTGTCAGCATCTGTCTCTTGTGCTTTTCGAAGGGTAATACCTTCATCCAGTGCTTTTACCATATTTTCTCCGGCATGGCGACCGAAGAGCAGGGCTTCAAGTACGGAGTTTGCTCCAAGGCGGTTTGCACCATGTACAGAGACACAGGAACATTCACCCGCAGCATAAAAGCCTTCTACCAACTCTTCAGGATTTTTTCTTACCTGACAGTTGATATTTGTCGGGATCCCACCCATTGAGTAGTGTGCTGTAGCAGAGATATGGATAGGCTCTTTGAGCATATCCTGCCCCTGGAAGGCAATGGCAAGTTCTCTAAGCTCCGGCAGTCTCTCGAGAATGATCTCTTTTGGAAGGTGTGTCAGGTCAAGATTGACAGACTGTCCGTCTTTTCCTACACCACGTCCCTGACGCACTTCTTCCATGATAGCACGACTTACCACATCACGTGATGCAAGCTCCATAGCATTGGGTGCATACTTTTCCATGAAACGCTCACCTTTGGAGTTGAACAGACGTCCACCTTCTCCACGGGCTGCTTCAGAGATGAGTACTCCTGAACCTCCAAGTCCGCTTGGGTGAAACTGTACGAATTCCATATCTTCCAGCGGAAGACCGTGACGTGCTACGATAGAGAGTGAATCCCCCGTATTGGCATGGGCATTGGAGTTAAAGCGGTAGGCTCTGGCATGACCACCTGTTGCGAACATAGTTACTTTTGCATTGAAGATCGCCGGTTGTGAATTACGTATGTCGTATGCAGCAACACCAGAGACCTTTCCATCTTCATAAAGCAGATCAGCAGCATACCATTCATCGAAGATCTCTACACCTGCACGAAATGCCTGCTCGTAGATCGCCTGAAGGAGGGCAAGACCGGTTCTGTCTTTTGCATAACAGGCTCTGGGTTTGCTCTGCCCTCCAAATGGTCTTATGGCAATATCACCATTTTCTTTACGAGAGAAGACACATCCCATCTGTTCTGCCCAGCGAATAGTCTCAGGTGCTTTGGTACACATAAGCTCTACACAGTCCTGATCTGCTAAATAGTCAGAACCTTTTACTGTATCGAACTCATGAAGTTCTGTAGAGTCTTCAGCTCCAAGTGCGGCATTGATCCCGCCCTGTGCTGCACCGGAGTGGCTTCTGAGAGGATGAAGTTTCGTTATGACTGCTGTCTTTTTTCCCGCTTCGGTCAGCTCTTTGGCTGCTGCCAGCCCTGCCAATCCCGAACCGACAATGACAGCATCGTATTCATAGATTTTAATACTCATAGTTGCTATGTCCTTTGTTGTACGATTTGGCTTCATTATAGCTTCAGTTTGGTATAAGTTTGATTAATAAAAGAGGATATAAGGCAAAAGAATGAGGGAGGTGTTACACATTTTCACCCCCTTAAAAGAGGATAAAATATAAGCTAATAGATATAATAAGTTAGAATTATTTTAAACTGCTGCCGTTTTAATACTTTGTTCGCAAAGATCAAGAAAAGTTTCATAAGAAATAAGAGGAAGAGGAATCTCTCTTCCAATACGTTTTTGTATAGAAGCAAAATGCCTCTTGAACATTGCAAGATCATCAATGTCAGCAACAACCAGAAGTTCTGCACCGGCATCTAATGCCCCTAAAAGTGTTGTGGCTGCTTTCAGGTAGGCAAGATTATCCTGTTTCCCTATCAGTGAACGACCACAGCCTTTTCCCTCTCTTGAAAAACGGATCACTTTTGCATGATTTTCTATGATCTTTTCATGTACATGATCCAATATGCCGGTATACCCTGCATAACAAGCAATGTGTACACCCTCAATTGACTCTTTATTAAAGTAGCAAAGTGCTTTTTTAGAAAGTTTTGTTGCTATCTTATCTAAAAAACTGCTCCTGTCTGGATGCGTAACCATACTGTTCAATGCGTCTATGACTGAAGTATGGTTCCGGGCATGAAAAAGGTTGTTTTCATACTCGCAGGCAACAAGACCGTCATAGGGGTCAGAGACAGCTTTTAAAACAGCCTCTTTGTGTTCTGAACCGTTCTCTATTATTCTATGAGCCAAAAGCAGTACGGCATCCCCAATGTAGTCATGTGAAAATCTAAAGGTCTCAGATGAATAATGTGTTGCATAGAGTGATTTATAATAGGCTTCGTCATCCTCTGTTGCGTAAGGTGCCAGGAGTGCATAGCTTTTCATAAAGTCTTCATCATTGATGATGAGACAGTGGTTTGAACGGTAAGAGAGTACAGGATCAATCTGTAGGGAAGTTCCCAGTTTTTTTACAACATTTCCTATGGTTTCATTGCCGTCAACTACAAGATCGTTGAGTTTTAAGATCAATTTTTCAGAAGGATAGGCAAAATCTTTATTCTGCTTTTTGATCTCACCCAACATTGTTTGAATTCTGTCATCTTCATTCAGTGTCATGGTAAAGTTCTTGTAATATGGCAAATAGTCTGTTTTGGCATTAAAGAAAAATACTCTTATATTTAATGTATGCTGCATGGTTTTTCCTTATGATTATACTTGGTGCGGTAATAACAATGATTATATCGACAATACACTCTTAATTCGCTATGAATAAAAAAATTCTGCTCAAAATCCTCCAAAGTATGTTACAATTTTGCCAATCTAATATGGAATAAAAGAAAAAGTATGGACAAAGAACATTACCTTATCAGCAAACTAAGTTCAAAGTATATTGGTGATGATGCTGCTGTGATAGGGGATACTCTCTATAGTATGGATGCTTTCTTTGAAGATGTACATTTTAAACGTACGTGGATGTCTGTGGCACAAATAGGGCGAAAAGCAATGCTTGTCAATATCTCTGATGCCATTGCTATGAATGCCAAGCCGCAGTTTGCCCTTGTCACGGTCTCGATTCCCAAAGAGATGACCAAGAATGAAATAGATGAATTAACCAAAAGTATGGAATCTACCGCAAAAGAGTTTGATTGTGAGATCATAGGCGGTGATACCATAGGCGGAGATAAACTGCATATTTCCATTACTATTATTTCCAAGAGTGACAACCCTCTTTTAAGAAAAGGATTAAAAGAAGGTGACCTCCTTGCCTATACGGGAATACTGGGCGAAAGCAAACGTGATCTTGATGCACTTTACAGAGGTGAAAAGATCGCTTCTGATTCACGTTTTTTTGAACCTCGACTAAGAGCCCAATTCATCACAAAATCAAGGCCGTTACTTCATGCAGGTATGGATATCTCTGACGGACTCTACTGTGACACGAACAAGCTATTAGATATTAATAAATATGGATTTGCCTCTCTGGCGCCTGTAAGCGATAGGGAAGGGCTTAGCGGAGAAGAATATGAGATGCTGGTTGGTTTTGATCCCAAATATCTGGAAACTTTGGAAAAGATAGCAAAAGAAACAGGAACACCGCTGACTGTCTTTGCAAAAGTGGCTAAAAACAGGGAGCGTTTTACCTGCCTGAGCCACCACTTCAATTAGATATTTCCGGTACGCATCGGTGTGCCAATGCTTTGGGATATTCTCTCATTTGACAAAGCACTTCTGCTTGTTTTGTTATGTTCTCTTCCTTTATTTTCTGCATAGTTTCAAGTGCCATAGTGTTATATACAGAAGCTTTTGTCAGCCCCTGTCTGATCAGATCATCAAGAATAGCATGGGACATGTCGATGGTGGAGGAGACTTTGACGATCTCACAGCGTGCATAACGGGATCGTGGAAAGGCAACTTCGGCTACACGCAGAGTAGGGTCGGTACCAGGGATCTGTTGTGCCCCAAAGAGTGGTTTTGCGCCTACTTTTGCCGTAGTAAATGAGGGAATGAATCGTGCGAGATGTTCGATTGCTTTTTCTGTGCGTTCCACGGTCTCTTCCCAAGACCAACTGTTTTCTATTTTTTCTATGAAATTCTGCGGCAGTTTGGGCTGACAGCTCAAAGCCGTGTTCGCAACCAGTCCTCCTTCATAAAGTGTAATGTTTTTGGTCATACCGTGCAGTTGGAAATACCCATGCGGATAAGGAGTGAACTGACCCATTCCCCGAGGGGTACCGCGCTCTCCCTGGAAGATGATCTCCGGCCAGAGATGTGTGGATTCATGCGCCCATTGGCTGACATAGGCAGCTTTGAACTCAACCATTCTCTGGCATGATACATTGACCATATCATCAATTTTTCCTGTCTGGTAGCCTGCAGCATTGATCAGGTAGTCAAAATTTTCTGTCCGGTCTCTGTTTTGAGTGTTTGAATGGAGTATCCATTGAGCCTCTTCTTTTTCTATCTGTGTAACAGTCGTTGATAGTCTCAGATTGACAGAAGGATGTGCATCAAGAGAGAGCATAAGCCTCGCACCTATACGAAAGAGGTTAAGTCCGTATTCCTGTACCAAAATAACCGGAAACTGTATCTTCTCCAGATCGGTTTCTTTTGCAAATGGAATCATCCATTCATCAAGGGTTTTTGGAATGGTAACGGGCTCCTTGTCTTTAAGTGCTTCTATTTGAGCACGCTCATAAAGTTTAAAATAAACAGAGGGATCACCAAATACCTTGTTCTTCATATCTTCTTCGATCAATGCTTTATAGTATGCCTGTAACTTCTGCAGACGTGGCAGCAGATGTTTGGTTCGTCTGCTGCAATACTCAGGCAGGGCAATGACCGTTGGACGGTGATCAACCCCATGCGGGTACAGTCTGGCAAAGTCAATGGATTGTTTTAGGAGAGTAAGGCACTGTTCATCGGAGATCTCAGGATAGAGGTTCCCTCCGGCATGCAAGTGACAAAAGGGCGGACCGCTGACCAGACTTGGTGCCTTTTCAAAGAGGGTTATCTCTACATCGGTCTGCGAGAGCAGTAACGCAGCAGTACTGCCTGCGATACCACCGCCAACTATAGCTATTTTTGTTTGTTTGTTAGACAATATCTTTCCTTTCATGTAGGGTGTTGTACCCTTACAACACCAAAATAAATACCCGATAAAAGGTGTTGTCAGGGGACAACACCCTACAGGAACTTTAACAGTTCTCCAAAGTCATCTATTATCAAATCAGGTTTATATACTCCGATATCTTCTCCGTAATTATATCCATATGTAACACCAATACTTTGCATACCACAGGCATTGGCAGCCAGAATATCGTTTCTGGAATCACCTATCATGAGGGATGATCCTACGCTTGTGTCCATCTCTCTACATGCATGCAGCAACGGCATAGGATCAGGTTTTTTCTGTTTCAGTGAATCACCACCCAGACAGGTTTCAAAAAGATCATTCAATCCAAGTCCCCGAAGAATGGGTTCAACGAACTGCAAAGGCTTGTTTGTGATGATACTCAGGCGGTAGCCTTTGTCTTTGAGTGCCTGCAATGTCTCTATAACATGTGGGTAGGGGCGTGTTGCTTCACAGAGGTGATCGGCATACGCATTTAAAAAGATGCGGTGAGCCTCTTTGAAGTCTGCTTCATCTATAGTCTCGTTCTCAATCTCTCTTTTGCCAAGCAGGGCACGTTTTACCAGAGTTTGAGCACCGTTACCTACCCAGTAACGGATAATATCTTCACTGAAAATCTCTTTTTCTAATGCCTGAAGCATCTCATTGACCGCCAATGCCAAGTCAGGTACACTGTCGATGAGTGTACCGTCAAGGTCGAAATGTATGGCTGTTTTATGATTAAATTTCAAGGTCTGTCCTAAAATTATTTTTATTATTTCCAGTGATTATACAGATTTTGGGTAAAATATGAGAATTTTTTAGCAAATATGAACAGTTTCATATTTGTAAATGCGGAAGAGTAACGTTGTGAACGAAGCGATCCGTGAAGGAAAAAAACCATTTAATCAAAAAGTTGTAAAATATGAAACTCATTTACCCACTCAATGTCAAAAACGAATTCGTCTTTAACTCCTCTGCTCGTGACTTTACTGTCGAAGAGATCCCACTTTATGAATTTACAGGTGAGGGGGAACACCTTGTACTCAAGGTACGTAAAAAAGAGATGACCACCTGGGAGATGCTTGATGCCATTTCCAACCACATAGGGCTTAGACGCCGTGACATCGGATATGCCGGTCTTAAAGACAAATATGCCATGACGATACAGTACATTTCACTTCCTGCCAAGCTTGAAGAGAAACTCGGTACTTTTTCCCATGAGAATATAAAGATACTGGAGACCACACGCCATAACAACAAAATACGTGTAGGACACTTGAAAGGGAACCGTTTCAACATACGCCTGAAAAAAGTACTGGGTGTGCAAAAAGACAAACTTGACTCTGTGTTAAAATGGATCAAAGCCAATGGAGTACCAAACTATTTTGGTCATCAGCGTTTTGGAAACAACGGTGACAACTGGATAGATGGCAAAAAGCTCATAGAAGGAACACTGAAAATGCGTGACAGGAAGACCCGTGAGTTTCTTATGGGGTCCTACCAGAGTTACCTCTACAACCAATGGCTCTGTAAACGTATGGAATTGAGTCTTTTACTCGAAAAGTTCAGCGAAGAGGAGACAGAACAGGTCTTGAAACTGCCCAAAGGCTCTTTAAAAGGTACAAAAGAGCAGCCAAATTTCTTTAAACTTTTGGAAGGTGACCTGATGATGCACTACCCTTACGGACGGCTTTTTGAAGTGGAAGAATTGGCAAAAGAGGCGGAACGATTTGAAACTAAAGACATCGCTCCTACAGGGCTCATTCCGGGGAATAAGACCAAAAGGGCAGCAGGAGCGGCAAGGCTTTTTGAAGCACAGTTCGATGAAGAGATGAAACTCTACGGAGCCAGACGCTATGCCTGGATACAGGTTACAGAAATAAAGAAAAACTACATAGAAGAGAAAGCACACTATGAGCTGAGTTTTACGCTTCCAAAAGGTTCTTATGCGACCAATGTACTCGATGTGCTTTGCGGAGAGAATGCATTTTAAGAAAAGTTTTATGTTTTTGACTTTTTTCTTATATTTTTTGACTATAATGATAAGATCAATACAGAAAAAGCTGAGCATTCCGTGAGGTAAGTAAAGAAAACCGATTATCTTTAGAGATATTTTCGGTTGCCTGTAGTTGAATACATGATTTGCTCACAATTATTCAATACACTTTCTTGATTTGATACTACTTTTTAACAAAGGATCTTAATGCGTTTACAATTTAAATATCTCTCTATAGTTGCTGCATCAGTTGTGCTCATTGGCTGTGGAGGAGGGGGTGGTAGTTCTGCTCCTGCAAGTGGAAATAGTGGTACACCTATATCATCAAATCCAGATAGTACATCTGGAGGTAGCAGTGGTGGAAGTAACAACACAGAAGATGAAGGTACAACTACATCCTCAAAAACTATAACTATTACTAAGGACAATCAAGTTGAAAGTCTGGGAAAAGATAGTATTCATGTAACTGTAAATATAGGAAATAAACCTAAAAGTCTCTATGTGCTTTTAAGCAACTATGATAAAAATCATAATGCATACCCAACGATCACGCATAATGCAAAAGTAATATCAGTTCAGGAAAATAAAAGACTGATGTCTACGCCACTTGTTAAGCAAGCAAAAATCCTTCATGCGCCAGCATATATACAAAAGTTTAATTCTAAATTGCAGACATTCATTCAAAGAAATGAAACCAATGATTATCAAGAAAAACAAATAGCAGTAACTCCCAAATCAAATAAAAGTGTAGGAGATTCAGAAACTTTTTATATGGATGAATCTTCAAATGGAGCAACAACAAGGGCAACATTGAAAAAAGTAGTTTCAAATGTTCCTACGGATTTTGGTAATAAAACACTTAATGTTTGGGTTTCTGATGACAGCTTTGGTACCGGATGTGGAAAATCAAGATGTGTAACACAGACAATGGTAGATGAATTGGCAGATAACTTTTTAAAAGTAGGTTCAGATAATGACATCTATGACTGGGTCACCAATATTTTTGGAGAAGAGTGGGGAAGTGAGGCTTCTTCAAAAGACAGCTATCTTATAGGATCAAATGATGAAATAACAATTCTCCTTACAGATATAGGTAATGACAACAGTCCATCAGGTGGAATTGTAGGATACTTTCACGCAAAAGATAATTATAA
Source organism: Sulfurovum sp. (assembly GCA_026990595.1). GTDB lineage: Bacteria > Campylobacterota > Campylobacteria > Campylobacterales > Sulfurovaceae > Sulfurovum. Next base: position 1,029 of record JALXCZ010000028.1, on the reverse strand, counting down.
ACAATCAAATGAAAGTGGATCAAATGAAAGGATCATGTTCTATGCTGATGCCGTTATGTTTGCCAATACGGATAATGGGGACTTTTGGCAAAAAGAGATGTACTCAACGCTGGCACATGAGTTTCAGCATATGATCCACTTCTATCAAAAAACGGTTTTACTAGATGCCTCAGATGATACATGGATCAATGAGATGCTCTCTGAGACAACAGAAGATCTTGTTGCAACGAAGATTCACCATACTGGACCAAGAGGTGTTGTAGATACTGACGGAAGTGCCGGTAACAGTGGTAACACAAAAGGAAGATACCCTCTTTTCAATGAAAATAATACACTCTCTTTAACAGCATGGTATAATTCTTTGGCAGATTACTCTAAAGTAAATGCTTTTGGTACTTTTTTAACACGTAACTATGGTGGTGCCAAAGTGTTGCATGATATTGTCCATAATAATAAAGAGCATGAAGATGCCATTATGGATGCTATACATAAGTATCCTGGAGCAGAAAATAAAACATTTGATGACCTGCTTACAGAATGGGGTATTGCAGTCATGCTTTCAGATAATGATAATCTGGCACAAGATTTACCAACATACAATACAGGTGATTTCACAGAAGATACATACAATCAGAGTACATATGACCTTGGCTCTATTAATTTCTTTAACTATGATCCTCAGCCAAATATTAAAACAAGTGCAGGAACAGTACAAGCTCAAGGAAACTACTATTATAAAGTAGATGAGAATCTAACAGGTACAGTAACGATTGATCTTACGCTTAACGGTACAACAGAAGCTACGCTTATTGCCAAATAAGGATGAATAATGAAGAAAAAGATCATAGTATACATATTAACACTTGGAGCACTCATGGGATGCACACAAAACGGTGATCTGGAACTTGAAGGAGGGCTTTATGTAAAAGGCTCTGCTCCGCATAGCTATCTGGTTATCGAAGATCAAAAAAGTCATAAGAGTTACAAGATACAGAATGCAAAAACATTTAACCTTGGAAAAAGACAAAA
>JALXCZ010000027.1 GCA_026990595.1 Sulfurovum sp. | reverse complement strand
GATTACTTGGGTCATCTATAGTGATGAGGATATCACTACCTGAAATGATGACACTTAGATCCTCTTTTGTGATACCATCTCCAAACTTGATGGTATCGACGCCACCGTCGCGTGAGCTTGCATTGTTGTAACCATAGAAGTAACCCTCTTTAATGGTATCGGCTCCATCACCTCTATTATAGATGTAGGTATCATTGCCAAGACCTCCCATGAGAGTATCATCACCTGTTCCACCCGTTATGGTATCTGCTCCGCTTCCGGCATTGATGGTATCTGCTCCCTCTCCACCGTCAATCATGTCGTTACCTGCATTTGTCGCTATAGTATCATTACCACTTCCACCTGTTACGGTGTCGGCTCCACTGCCTGTTGTAACTGTGTCATTGCCTCCAAGTGCATCTACATTTACTGCACTGTTTGCATAGAGGAGTGTGTCATCGCTCTCACTTGGGGTTTGTAGCAGGGTTATATCTATATTTGTGCCGTCGCTGAATTGCACATTTTCTACAGCACTGTTTTTAATGGTGATCTTATCTGAGAGATTTCCAAACGCCACGCCATCTTCTTTGATAGCAAGTATGAAGTCACTCCCGACTCTTTGTACTTCAAGCATATCTTGTGTGATAGAGTCGCCTAACTTTATTGTATCGTTTCCGCTTGCATCTATGATGGTGTCTTGTCCGTCTCCTAGATTAAAGATGTAAGTGTCGTTACCGCTTCCACCATCAAGCGTATCGTTGCCTTTACCGCCTGTTATGGTATCGTTGCCGCTAAAGGCTTTTATGGTGTCATCTCCACCTAGTGCATCTACTGTGTCGTCTGCCTTCGTGAGTTCTATGCTGTCATCACTGCTACTTACTCCATATTCTTGTATAATCTGTTCATAATCTAGCTTCACTCCATCTGCAAAGGTTATATTTTCTATACGATTATCTACTATGAAATAATCTTTAAAAGTTACTTTCTCTGTTACGTTTATTGTTACTATAAGATCTTTACCATCAATACTTAAAGCAACATCACTCTTGTTTATATCACTAAAACTAAAGGTATCTAGTCCACCTTTGTCAAACACAACATCAGAGCCATCACCTTGTCTATATGTAATGGTATCACTACTACTTCCTGTAGTTATAGCATCATCCCCTTTACCTGCTAAAACAGTTGCGTTTGCTCCGCTAGAGATAATAATATCATCTGCATCACTTCCAAATATAAGTGCATTATTATCAGAGTAGGTTTTATCTTTATCATACACATGAATATTTGTTGTGTTAGTGTTTAGTGTTGTTGATAGAAGAGATGAAAGTTCACTATCTGTAGCTTTACTTATTATCTCATTTACTGCATCTGTTCTTAGTCTTTCTTGTATGATTGCATTAATTGTATTATTATTAGGAACACCACCACCTAAATATATACGCAAATCATCTGTTAAATTTGCAGATGTCACCACTAGTTCTGCAATTGCTGGAGCTGCTGCTGTTCCATTAGATGGATATGTCTCTTTGTACTCGATACTATACTCATAATCAATCCCGAGAAATCTACCCTCTTGCATATTTAGCACTTTAGAAAGATACACTTTATCTTCAAGAGAGTTATCTGTTGAATTTAGATATTCTCCTACACTTGTGTTAAATGCAGCCAAGTCATCCACAACAAACTTAGCACGATTTACATCATAGTAAGCACCATCAAACTTATAAAAAGCTTGTAGTGCAAATGCCCCTTCATATCTATCTAGTATCTCTTTTTGGAAATAGTTGTTGTAGTAATCTCTTTGAAAATCGATAGTTACATTTGAGGCTTCTGCACTCTCTACTGTAGAGTTTTTGTAGTTTTGCATCTGGTTTTCAAAGTTAGCTTCTATACGGCTTGTATTTATATCTTTACCTAAAAGTTTTTCTATAATCCATACTTTTTTATCCAGATCACCTAGTTGTATATCTCCGGATATGTTCAACTTCTCTTTTACACCGTTAACATATTCATCATATCCCGACCATATATCGATATACTCTTCAAATCCACTGCTCATACTCTCTACACCATTGCTGATGAGTTCTTGTGCTTTGTTTTTTAAGGCTTCGTTTGTGTTGTAACTTATAAAACTATTTAAAAAGAATCCATACCCTCTTAGGTTTGGAAGTGTCAATGTATCCAAATCTACGCTATAGTCCGGTATAGTTGAAGTATCTATAGTTGTAAGTGTCGGATTTACATCAAGCTTTACATCTGCTGCTAGTTCTTTGTTACCCTCTGTATCTGTATATTTACTTGCTTCACTCAGCGTTGCTCCACCGAGTTCTATATTGGTAGAGACTGCGTTTAGGTCTATACTTGTTATACCTGCTTCTTTTAAGCTTATGAGTTCTTCACTTTGGCTGATACCGTCACTATTGTTATCATTCCATACTTTGAGTCTGCTGTAGAGTTCATCACGTCTGTCTATTTTTCTATCATGGTTTGAGTCTATGAGTTGTTTCAGTTCATCAAACCCTGAAGTAGTAAGATTACCAAACACTTCATCTATACCGTCAATCTTACCATTCTCGTTTTTATCGTAAGTGAGTAGTCCGTCACTAGCAGCTATCCAGCTTACTTTCTCTTTTATACCATCGCCTGTGATATCGAAGTAGGTGTTTGAGTCCTCAAGTGAGATAGTAGAGATAAAACCGTCTTTGTTTGTGTCTAGGACCAGTGGGTCATGTCTTGGGACTGGTGGGGTTGGGTCGACAGGGACAACTCCATCACTATAGTTCCAAGGCATTCCTCCGCCTGTCAGCATCATTGCCATATTTGTGCGATCTGCATCGTTAAACGTGCTGTACGTTCCGCTTAAATCATCAAATAAAGAAGAATATGTATCCCAAACATTATTACCATCATCACTAAATACAGCCCATACAGCCAAACCCGTTGCAGCAACTAACCCAAGGGGTACTAATACTGAACTACTTCCTACAATAGCAGCAGTAGCACCTATTAGTCCAATTGTATCAGATGCTAAAGAGAGGAGGGTTGAGTCTGATAGTTTATTATTTTTATTATACATATCAATAGCATATAAAGAATCATCAACAAGAATAGCTGCAGAAAGTCCTGGTGCTGTTTTTGATAATACTTTATTTTTTGTAACCATACTCGCAAAATCATTTACAAGACTTAGCGTATTTAAGTATGTAGATGATGAATGATCAGGGTTGTAGCCTTTTATTATTGCTAAAGTCTGTGGTCCTGATTTTACATTTGTAAGCATGTCTGTTGTTATTTCAATTACTGTTGGATCTACTTTTGCCATTTTATTTTCCCTCTTGTTGTTTATTTTTTAAGTATTTTTTCATTCTGTTAAGCCTATGTATTGGTTTCTCTTCATAATTGAGCAAGAAGATAAAGAAAAAACCTATAAGAGCTATTTTTAAGCCGAACCAAGTGCTATAAAAAAGATTTTTTACTTTATTATTATTGTGTACATAATGTTTATAGTTATAACCTGCTAAAAACTTATTATTGTATTTTATTTCTTGTATATATTTTGTTCCCATTATATTTATATAATAATGTTTATAGCTATATACAACTACTTTGCCTCCTCTGTTTTTAATCTTATTTAGCTGTTCAAAAAGTTGCTTATCTAAAGGTATCAAATAAACTTCTTCTTTTCCATTATCTTGTTTGAGTTTTATAAAATCAGCTCCTTTCCCTCTTTTTATCCAAACAACTTTAGTGAGAATGCCTTCAACTGGTTTCATTTCTTTTAGTGGAATAGGATCCTTCATATTTAAAAACGCAATTCCAACAAGAAATATCAAAGATGCGGGGACAACAAATATTGCATAAAAAAAGGCTGATGAAACAGGTCGTAAGTTTGCCCTCTCAACAAATATTTTATAAATTTCTGTTGTTTTAAACCATTGTTTGAATTTGGAGGGTTTTTCCTCTTTTTCAATACCTAACTTTTTCTTTCGTCTATTTTGAAGCCATACTATAAAAATCAATAGGATGCTTACAAAAGGAAGTATTTTTAAAATCGTATTTGTTGTTTCCATTATGCCGCCTCTCTCTGCTCTATCGTTACACCTAACATTTTCTTCCTTTCTTCTATATCTATTTTTTTAGTACAAACATATTGCATTGCTTTTTTTATGTATTTTTGGATTATTATAGAATTGTAAAAAGTGAATCTTTTTCTGAAAATGAAGGAGTAATGTAGCAGTATAAAAATGTATCATACATGATACGTCAATAATTTCACAAGCATATAATACATCTTTCCTCCTCTATCATCACTTTTTTGTAAAAAAAGATACTATCATAATTTCTTATGAAACATAATATTTAACAGAATAAATGATTTTTAATAGGATATATGTTTCACTATGTAACATTTTAAAAGTATAAACAATTATATGTAATGTAGTAAAGTTCCTACTATGTATTTTGCTTGACCGCTTATAATAGGATTTGCTTTGTGCGGCCATGCCCACATAGGTGGGAACATTATGAGTCTTCCCGGTTTTGGTTTTGCCATGATGTTGAGCTGAGGGAATGCCGTCTCTCCACCTTCAAACGCATCATTAAGATAAAAGAACACTACAAGAAATCTACGAGCAGAATCATAATCTGTTACATCTACATGCAAATCGAATCGTTCTGTTTGATTAGGAATATATCGTTTCATTCTCGTCTGCTCAAGCCTGAATTTTTCAGACCATTGCCCTTTTTGGATATTATTGTCTTTTACATAATGGTTTACGGCTTCTCTAAAAATGGCATCAAGTTTTTCTCGATCATCTTGAAATATATCATGCTCATAGAAATTGATTTTTGTAAAGCTCATAGACCACTCTTGATCACTTAAATATTCTCTACTATGGCATTGTGGGTTATCTTCAAACTTCTGTATGAGTTCATCACAGTAATCTTTGCTGATTACATCATCATAAATGCTAATATAATTATGCATACTCTCTTACCTTCAAAAAATATTCTTTTAAAAATTATTGCTCCTCTTCTCTAAAAGCACTAGGACGCATCTTTTTAAAATATTTTACCAATCCAATACTCTACGAAGCACTCCTCCAGCGGGCAAAACCCATAAGGTAGAGAGAAAGGTTATTTTTGTAATATCCCTTATCTGCTCTGCCACATGAACATCTACATTAGGAGTACCGTCAGAGCCTGATTGATATGCTGCACTCAGATATCTATAGGCACTCTCTTTTACTCATGCCAAGCACTCGATACGATATTCATAAGATCAGGGTTGTTTTGAATGTCATTGTTGCTGATATGATCCATTCCTTTTTCAACTCCATAGGCATTTATCTGTTGAATAATGAAATTGATATCATCATTTGTGACATACAGACCGTTATTTAGTTCT
>JALXCZ010000026.1:54662-56548 GCA_026990595.1 Sulfurovum sp. | reverse complement strand
TGATGAAGATGGTGTACGAATCGGCAACCAACCGACGGTTGGCTCAGAGCTGAATATGACAGTAGGGTACAGCTATGACCTTAATGTAACAACGATCGGTACAGGGTACTTGAATGTTTGGATCGATTTGAACGGCGATGGAGATTTCGCGGATGCTGGAGAACATCTCTTGACGGATACATCACTTAGCAGCACTACCGCAACCGAAACAATCATCCCAGTTACGGTTCCATCGGATAATTATACTGGACAGTCTTATGTCCGATTTAGATTCTCTGAAAACAGTGGCGTAGGCTCGTCCGGTGATGGGGGAAAAGGAGAAGTGGAAGACTATACGGTCTTTTTCAACCCTGCAGGGAATGTTGTAGGGCACATCTATAATGATCTCAATGGAAACGGTACTCAGGATGCCGGCGAACCTGACCTTGCCAACGTGGATGTACATATCACTGCGGTCAATGGTGAAGTGCAAACGGTAACAACAGACACAAACGGTGACTATAATGCATCTGCTGTTGCGGTAGGAGATGCCACGGTAGATATTGATGAAAATACACTGCCCATAGGTGCAGTACAGACTGAAGGTGGGGATCCCACCACAGTAACAGTCAATGCCAACGTAAATAATTTTGAAGAGAACAATGGTTTCTATACCCCTGCAAGTGTGTCAGGTACAGTGAAAAATACGACAGGATCCGGGATCGGTGGCGTGACGGTAGAGATCAAGGATGCCGGTGGGAATGTCATTGATGATTTAAATGGGAATCCTCTTACAACAACCACTGCGGCAGACGGAACTTACAGTTTTGCAAATGTCCCGGCAGGAAATTATGATATTGTTGAGACCGATCCGGCAAATCATGTGTCAACGCTTGATGGAGATACTTCTGTAGATGGTGATGCAAACGCCAATGGCAATACCAATGACAATAAGATTCCGGTTACATTGACTTCAGGGAAGAATGATACAGATAATGATTTTGTAGATCAGCCTGTAGGATCTGTTTCAGGAGTAGTAAAAGATACAGGGGGTGCCGGGATCGGTGGTGTGACAGTAGAGATCAAAGATACCGGAGGGAATGTTGTCAATGATGCCAATGGAAATCCTCTGACAACCACCACTGCTGCAGATGGAACTTATAGTTTTACAAATGTTCCGACAGGTGACTATGATATAGTAGAGACCGATCCGGCAAATTATATTTCAATATCAGATACCGATACGACAGATGATGGAGACACCAATGCAAACAGTAATACCAATGATAATAAGATTCCTGTTACAGTAACAATTGGTGAGAGTGATGCAAATAATGAGTTTGTGGATCATCTCCCTATATCACCGACCGCTGTTAATGATATGGTAAGTAATTCAAATCCGGCAAGCCCTGCGAACCCAACGACATTGACCACCGTATCTAACGATACCGATCCGGAGAATGATATCAATGCAAGCTCTGTGAATATTACCACAGCAGGTGCGACCGATACAGACGGTGACGGCGACAACGATTCGCTTGTGGTACCGGGTGAAGGAAGCTGGACGGTAGATAATGCCACAGGTGATATCACCTTTACACCTGAAGCGGGCTTCACAGCCGATCCGACACCGATCACCTATAATGTCAAAGACAATACAGGGCTTACTTCCAACGATGCGACCGAGACCGTAGATTATCCGCAAACGGCACCGGTAGCCAATAATGATACAAAAGCAGGGGTTTCCGGACAACCGGTTACCCTGCAGACTGTCTCCGATAATGATACCGATCCGGAGAATGATATCAATGCAAGCTCTGTGAATATTACCACAGCAGGTGCGACCGATACAGACGGTGACGGCGACAACGATTCGCTTGTGGTACCGGGTGAAGGAAGCTGGACGG
>JALXCZ010000026.1:22330-54562 GCA_026990595.1 Sulfurovum sp. | reverse complement strand
ATTATCCGCAAACGGCACCGGTAGCCAATAATGATACAAAAGCAGGAACCGTAGGTACACCGACTACCGTGAATGTACTTACCAATGATACCGATCCGGAGAATGATATCAATGCAAGCTCTGTGAACTTTGATCCGGCATCTGTACCGGGAAGTACAGGTACAGATACAGATGGTGACGGAGATATCGATCAAGTCGTAGTACCGGGTGAGGGAACCTGGACAGTGGATGATGCGGGTGTGGTGACCTTCACACCTGAAGCAGGATTCACAGCAGACCCAACTCCGATCAATTACACAGTAACGGACGATACAGGTAAAGTATCCAACCCGGCAACGGTCACGATTGATTATACGCAGACACCGGATATCTCTATTACGAAGATATCCACAGTAGGTGGTACAGGTATTATAGGTGACACTATTAGCTATGAGCTCAATGTGACCAATACAGGAAATGTACCATTGACGAATGTGACCGTTACAGATGCCAATGCGACCATAACAGGCGGACCGATCGATCTTGCAGTAGGCGCAAGTGACAGTACAACCTTCACAGCTACCCATGTGATCACCGCAGCAGATGTAGCAGCAGGCGGAGTAACGAATCAGGCAGTAGCCACAGGTACAGCGCCAGACGGCAATACGATCACAGATAACTCTGATGATCCGACCAACGGAACAAACACAGACCCTGATGGTGATGGTGATCCGGATGATCCGACAGTGACAGTACTCACGAATCCGCCGGTAGCCAATAATGATACAAAAGCAGGAACCGTAGGTACACCGACTACCGTGAATGTACTTACCAATGATACCGATCCGGAGAATGATATCAATGCAAGCTCTGTGAACTTTGATCCGGCATCTGTACCGGGAAGTACAGGTACAGATACAGATGGTGACGGAGATATCGATCAAGTCGTAGTACCGGGTGAGGGAACCTGGACAGTGGATGATGCGGGTGTGGTGACCTTCACACCTGAAGCAGGATTCACAGCAGACCCAACTCCGATCAATTACACAGTAACGGACGATACAGGTAAAGTATCCAACCCGGCAACGGTGACAGTGGATTATCCACAGACACTTGAAGCGAAAGATGACAATGCAACAGGAACAACAGGGAACCCAGTTACTCTTGATGTTGTTGGTAATGATACAGGAGAAAATCCGCTTGATCCAACAACAGTAAAAATCATAGACCCTAATAATCCAGGTACACCAGTTACTGAATTAACTGTTCCTGGAGAAGGTGTGTGGACAGTAGATCCAGTAACAGGTAAAATTACATTTACACCAGAAACAGGATTTACAGGTGATCCTACACCAATTAAGTACACTGTAGAAGATGACCAAGGTAATGTGTCTAGCCCGGCAACGGTGACAGTGGATTATCCACAGACACTTGAAGCGAAAGATGACAATGCAACAGGAACAACAGGGAACCCAGTTACTCTTGATGTTGTTGGTAATGATACAGGAGATAATCCGCTTGACCCAACAACAGTAAAAATCATAGATCCGGATACAAATGCGTCAATCACGCAATTGGTTGTGCCAGAAGAAGGTGAATGGGTAGTAGATCTAGTAAGTGGGGATATTACATTCACACCAGAAGCAGGATTTACAGGCAACCCTGCGCCAATCCAGTATACTGTAGCAGATGACCAAGGTGAAGTATCAAACCTAGCGACAGTGACTGTGACCTATGAACAGGATGTGCCAACGGCTGTAGATGATCCTTCTGTATCTATCACACATTATGGACCAACAATCATAAATGTGTTAGCCAATGATACTTTTGGGTTGGATGGACCTAATGTTGGAGAAATTACTATCACTGCACAGCCACAATATGGTACGGTTGTATTAGACAATGGTGGGACACCAGATGATCCTACAGATGACAAGTTCATATATACACCAGAAGCAAATGTGGCAAATGTAACAGATACTTTTGAGTACCTGATTACAGATGCAAATGGAGATACATCACGTGCAATAGTTACATTGAAGGTAGATTGTTCAAGTACACAAAAATCTGACAGCGGTGATACATTAGGTATTATAGGAATATTGATGATGTTATTTATGACAGGAATGACGGGATTGTATTTCATCAGAAAAGAAGAAGAAAAAAAAGGAGAAGCGTAGTATGAGACACAATATTTTATTTTCATTGTTAGCTACTATTGCAATGAGTACAATGATTTATGGGGGAGGGAAAGTGGTTGCTCCGGTGGAAGCACCGGTTGAACCTGTTCCTGCAATGCATGCCCCTACACCCGTGTATGTAGGTTTGGGTTTGCTGTGGGGAAAATATAGCGGTACATGTGGAAATACAGCAGACTGTCCTTATGAGGATGTGACTTATGGTGCTATGGTCAGAGCCGGTTATGAATGGAATCAGTATATAGGCATAGAAGCAAGAGCTCTTGCAACATTCTGGGGTGCTGATGATCTGGGAGGACAAAAACTCAGACATATCGGTTTGTTTGCTAAACCGATGTACCCGCTGGGAGAAGATTTCAATGTATATGCTCTTTTAGGGTATGGATGGACAAAAACGACTACAGGCGGTAACGGTAATCTTCCAACAGTGGATGAAAGCGGTTTCTCTGCAGGGATAGGTTTGGAGTATGACCTTTCAGACAAAGATGATGACAGAGAAAAAGACACTATGTATGATAGAGGTTTTGACGGACAAGCGGATCAAGAGAACGGATGGGGGCTTTTTGTAGATTACCAACGCCTTCTTATCAAGTCTGATGTACCGGATATGGATGTTGTTTCAGCAGGTGTAACTTACGATTTTTAAAGATAGGAGGAATTCCCTCTTATCTCTTTACGATTTTAAATTTTACGACTCCCAATTTAGTTGCTCCCCTGCATTGAGCTTTAGCTCTTGATCTCATAATGTAGTTTCAATCCCTCACTGGTCATTACAAATCCGGAAATATTGATCTTACCTTCATGTACCATCGTATGGTGTTTTTTACATAACGGTATGAGGTTATACTTGTGATTTTTATGGAAATGGTCAATGTGACCGTCCTCATTTGCCTCTTTCTGTTGGGCAATATGGTGTACATCCTCCACACTCTCATCACAAAGAGCACATTTACTCAGATAGAGATCTTTATTATATTTACTGCTTTTTTGCCTACGCAGTTTTTTCATCTGGCTTCCTGAATGGTTTAGGTTCTCTCGTATTGTTTGTGCTGTTTGCAGGAACTCCTTGTCCATGTGTAAAGATCTTGCAAATTCCAGACCGTAAAGAGAGTCCCCTCTGCCCAGTTGCAGGACACGGTTGTAAATAAGTGCATCATTGACTTCATCATATTTAATGCCTAAATGTAAAAAGATAAGATGTTTCAAGTCCTGAAGCTGAGGGATGCTTCCTAACTGATGTAAATGCGTGGCAAAGATAAACGTTGACTTTAAAGAGATAAGCTTTAAAATGGCACTGGAGACAATGGCAAGAGCTGATTCTGTCTCTGTTCCCTGGCTTATTTCATCACCAAGTACCAAAGAGCGTTCATTGGCACGGTTAAAGATGTTTTTGAGCTCCATCATTTCTACGGCAAAGGTTGACAATCCTTTATATAGGTTATCCTGAGAGACAATGCGTGTAAAGAGTTTGTCATAGAGTCCGAAACGCAGTTCCACAGCAGGGACAAAAAAGCCTGCTTGGGCCAGCACGACAGAGAGCCCTATACTTTTCATCAGTGAAGATTTACCTGAGGAGTTGATACCGTAAAGCAGTACACCTAAAACATCTTCCCCATTGCTTGCATTGAGTGTGATGTGGTTATGGGATGTTTGATTGTTCGTACCTAAAAAAATATCATTGGGTACATAGATCCCCCGCTCATCATTGGATTCTATGATAGGGTGGCGTAAACCTATGGCTTCATAAAATGACCCCTCTTCTATCAGCGGACGAGAAAGGTTCATGCTCTTAGAACATTTTGCATTGGAGATAGCTACATCGATATTGGCAATAAAAACAATAAGCTTGTCAAGCAGTAGAGAAAATCTATTTTCTAACAAGTCCAGACTTTCAATATAACGCTGCTTGACAAGTGAAATAAGTTTCACCTTGGAAGTTTCATAATTCCGTGTGATCTCTTCAAAGAGTGGTGCCTGTACTTTCACGGCATTCTTCAAGTATTTATAGTGGAAATCCTTAAAGAAATAGTGTTGACCTTCGATAGTGACAAAAGAGTCCTTCAAGGATTTCTCAATAAGAGTAAAGCGGTTTTTTGTAAGATTGAGGTAATATCCCTCACTCTCCAGATAAGCAACTGTAGCATATTTGGTGGTTCCGGTAAAGAGTTTGTCTTTTTCAAAGAGTGATTCTACATGAGAAGCGACTGTTTGCATTTTGTCAACTTCTTTTTCCTGAGTCTTGACAATGGTGTCAATGGCAGGATAGATACCATTTTTGAAAAGGTTGTCATTGATCTGCTCAATACGAAATCTCGCACAGACATCCAGTTCAAAGGTGTCATGGAGAACTTTGAGCATTTCCTGGCTCTCTTCATAGAGGTTTTCTTCTATCGTTAACCCCTGTTCTTTGGCATCATCCAAAAGCTTCAAAATGGCTTCAAGTGACATAGCAATATAGGTCAACTCTACAGGGTGCAGTTTACGAAGTTTAATGCGCCGTGTGATACGTTCCAGATCATAAATTTGTTTGAGGTGTGTCTCGAAACGGTTAATATTTGGCAGTAAAAGTTCTGTTAAGTCATAACGTTTTTCCAAAATCTCTTTGTCGCAAATAGGGTTAAGTAGACGTTCTTTAAGAAGCCGTTTTCCAAAAGCGGTAGAGGTTTTGTCTATGAGGTCAAGTAGCGTAATATCTGCTGGGTCACGAGAGATGATAGAGAGTTGTTCCATGGCATTGTTGCCGATGTACATATAGCGGTTGTTCCCAAGGAATTGCGGTTTATTCATCTTCTCGATGATACTCTCATCATGTTCGATGATAAAGTCTATGAGTACAGCGAGTGACTCAGTGGTATAAGGGTGACGTTCAAGGTCTAGGAATTCAATAGCACTTAAAAATGAGTTAATACTAAAGATTCGTGTAAAAAGTTCATTTTGAAAAGTAATTTTAAACCGCTTGGTATTGACAGAGTAGTGTAGAGACTCAAGTTCCAAATAGTGAATAAGCCACTTTTTGTCAATATCCTTAGAGTCAAGCGTGATAATGACTTCAGAAGTACTGTATGTCTGCAGTAGATTAAAAGCTTCGTCCAGAGCATAGGTTTTATCATCACGGGTAGAGTGTATTTCATTACAAATGGTTTTACCTGTACTCACATCGATAGCGGCATACCCCACCGAGTAAATATCAGCATTTTCATCGATGAGCAGAGAGACGATGTTGTTCTCTGTTGGCTCATTGAGATACTCAAAGTTTGTCCCTGGAGAGATGATGTTGGAGACATAGCGTTTGATGTTGGGCATTTCTCCTTTTTGCTTCACGACAATGATGGTATATTTTTTTGTGTCAATAAGTCGTGAGAGGTAACGATCAAGTGAGACAGCAGGCACACCAGCCAGAAGAGGATTTGAGACAGAGTTCTCTAAAATGGCTTTGCTTTTACGTGTGAGCTGGATGTTTAACAGTTCGGCAATCTCTTTGGCTTTGCCCACTTTCATCTCGTCATTGTTAACCTCGTAGACTTCAAAGAAAGTGCCTATTTCCATGAGAACAAGGGCATCTTTACCGTACTTTTCCTCAAAATGAAGCTGTAAATCAAAGTAAACTTCTGTGAGAAGTTTCTTTTTTTGGGAAAGTATTTCGGTGATTTTATCCACTAGCCAAGCCCTCGTTTTTAATAGATTTAGATTTTAACACAGAAACCCTTGTAGGGTGTTGTACCCTTACAATACCAATTATATAAGGCTTTTATAAATATTTCAGATAATTTGGGTATAATATCGTCCCATTTTATGCCAAGCTATTGGCATGAAAAATCTATCAAGGGAGTAAGCATATGCCAAAAATGAAAAGTGTAAAAGGCGCGGTAAAGCGTTTTAAAGTAAAAAAAAGCGGCAAGATCAAAAGAGGGACTGCGTATAGAAGTCACATTCTTACTAAGGTTGACGGTGGTCACCATAGAAGCATGAGAAGTCCTAAGCATGTTGATAAAGCAGACGCTAAGAACATTAAAGAGATGATCAACTAAGACTACTTAGTTACATTTTGAACAGCGATTAATCCCCCGATCAGGGGCAAGTTCGAGCAGAGAGAATGCTTGACACCGATTCTTTCAAAGATAAGGTAAAGGATAACCATGAGAGTAAAAACAGGTATAGTTAGACATAGACGTCATAAAAAATTACTAAAACAAGCAAGAGGATTCTACAGTGGTAGAAGAAAGCACTTTAGAAAAGCTAAAGAGCAACTTGAGCGTTCACTCGTATATGCTTACAGAGATAGAAGACAAAAGAAGAGAGATTTCAGAAGATTATGGATTACGCGTATCAATGCGGCGACAAGACTTAACGGTATGAATTACTCTACATTTATGCACGGTTTAAAAGTAGCGAACATTGAACTTGACAGAAAGATTCTTGCCGATATGGCAATGAATGCCCCTGAGTCATTTACAAAAGTAGCTGAAGCTTCTAAAGCGGCACTTGCTAAATAATTAACTATTAATTAGTTATCTCTTGAGGAGCCTTGGCTCCTCATTCCCTCTTAAATTATTTTCCAAATTTTTATTTAAAATTTTCTTTATAGGATTGTCTACTTATGCAAATTCTAAAGATGTAATGGTGACTTTTTCTATAAAAGTCCATGTTTTTTCCAGTTCGGTCTGAAATTCATCTGAATTCATATCTATTTGCTGCATGGGTATCCTTTAGTGTGAAACTGTATTATTGATCTCTTTTGCAATATTATCAAACTCTTTCACGAATCCTTGTATTTTTTCACCCCAATTGTCAAGAAAACTTTTTGTTTTGTTCAAATCTATATTGATATGCGTCTCATCTACTTCTATGCCTGCATTTTTATCTTTGATCATACCCTGTTCAAGATCGTTGGAGAGTTTTTCCATTTTATGCTTCATTTTTGTTGCAACATCTTTGAAAAAATCTCTGGTTTTATTGGTATCGATGATGATCTTGCCATCTTCGGCTGTAATGCCGATCTTTGAGAGTTTACTGTTTTTCTGTGCTTCGAGTTCTTTTTTTCTTTTGGCTTCCTCTTTCGCTTTAAGCTCAGCAAGAACTTCTGCTTTAGCCTGTTGTGCCACCTGAGCATCATGCTGTGCCTGTTTTTCTTTGGCATCCTGGCATCCAGAGAAAGAGAATAGCAGGATCATTGTAAGTAAGAGTTGTTTCATGGAAATACCTTTGTAGTAATATAAGAGGCATTATACAATGATTTGTGAAAAGATCGTGAAGTTACCCGACTCCCCCCATGTAAGGGGCAGCAAAGGAAGAAGTATTTCAGCGGGTTAGATCAGCTGCATTTACCTACACCACATTTGCCTTTTGCCGGTGCTTTTTTCTCTGTGGAGGGTTTTGTTGCATTCATCTCTTTTTTCATAGCGTCTTTCATGCCTGCTTCACCGCATTTTCCGGCACTGCATTTTCCACTTTGGCATTTTTTCATGGTTTTTGGAGCATCTGCTCCTGTAGCGCATTTTGCACTTGAGAGTGTCAATGAGAGGGCAACAGAGCCAACAAGAATGAGTCCTAATTGAAGTAATTTTTTCATCATATTTCCTTTATTGTTCATCACCGAATAAAAGGTGATCCAAACTAAATTTTCCGGCTCCAAATGAAGCAAATATTGCTAAAAACAGCATGTAATACATTGGGATCTCAAATCCGTTATCACCTGCAGAAAAACCGTGTGCCAAATGTACAGTAGTAATGGCTACTACCATAATGACCATTAACGGGATCGAGATCAGTCTGGTAAAAAGTCCTAGTGTTAAAAGAATGACACCTGTCAGTTCCGTACTGGCAGCCATATAGGCATTCAGGGTAGGGAAAGGGATACCGATAGATCCGAACCATGTTGCCACACTGTCTATATCCGACCATTTTTGCATGGCAGGTTCATAAAATCCATAGGCAACAGCAAGTCTCGCTAACAGAAGCGAAAGGCTTTGTCCGTAACTTAGTATATTTTTTGTGAGTGGGTATATGTTTTTTAACATACTATACCTCCTTCCTCATAGGTTTGTATCTAAGTAGAAGATTGTTTTTCAAATTTTGATACAAGACAAGTATAGTATGAAGCACGTGTAATATCTGTGTATTCAGAAAATGTATGATCAATAAATATAAGAGAAGATTGCAGGTAGAATGAGCAGCACTTTACCCTAAAGTAAAATGCAGAAGAAAGTTTTCTGATGTAGGAATGATTAGATTCCTACACTGTTTTATTTTGCAGGTGTTTCTGCTTTTTTAGATTCAGCTTTTTTAGCATCACTACATTTACCCTCACCGCATTTTCCGGATTGGCATTTTTTTGCTTCTGTTTTGGTAGCACCACTTTTAGAGTCATAACAACCGGTTAAAGTCATGAGTGCAAATCCAAGCAATGCGCTTAAAAGTATCTTTTTCATGTAAGTCCTTTATTCTGTTTTGTAAACATACAATCGTAGTATGTTTGGCTTACCAAAGTATTACTTCCCGCTGGAACATTTGCCTGCAGCACACTTTTTAGCTACTTTTTTGGCACTGGCACATTTGCCGCTGGCAGAACATTTCTTGGCACCTTTGCATTTCCCGGTTTGACATTTGCCTGCCTGACATTTCATTCCGGCATTAGCATCATTTCCTGTAGTACATCCTGTAAAAGCAACGAGAGCAAGTCCAAGTATTGAAGCGAAAATTAACTTTTTCATTTTATTCTCCTTAATGTGTTTAGTTAACAGATACAAGTATAATATCATATTTGTGTAAAGAGTGTGTAGTCATTGCACTTAGAGTACACAAAAAACAGATAGTATGGTAAAAAATATAGAAAGAGTATCATGATGAAAAGAAGAAATTTTTTGATTTTAGGCTCACTGTTCGGACTCTCTTCTCATCTTTCAGGAAAGCGCTCATTGCTTCCCTCTAAGCAGCAAAAGGAAACAGAAGCAACGATCCAGGCGGTGCAGGAGCATCTGTTTCCCGAGGGAAATACTATACCTTCAGCTAAATCTATGCAGCTAACACAGTTTCTGTTTGAAACTATAGGAGATCAAAGTTACGATAGAGATATCAGAGCATTTGTCATAGAGGGGGCAAAAGAGCTGCAG
This sequence comes from Sulfurovum sp., assembly GCA_026990595.1. Classification (GTDB taxonomy): domain Bacteria; phylum Campylobacterota; class Campylobacteria; order Campylobacterales; family Sulfurovaceae; genus Sulfurovum. The sequence goes on along the minus strand of JALXCZ010000026.1, from coordinate 45,276 downwards.
ATCCGTGAAAAAGGCAGATTCCCCTCTTTATCAATGAGCCAAAAAGAGAAGGCTTTACGTGCTTATGAAAAGACAGAATATGGAAAAAGTTGGATCGAAAGGATCATGACACTGAGTATGGAGGGGCTTTTCAGTGACCCTGTTTATGGCTCAAATATTCAAGAGTCCGGGTGGAAGGCATTACGTGCCTATGGCGGACAACCAAGACCCAGAACAAGGTATATAGCATTATGAAGTATGATGTACTTATTGTAGGTTCCGGAGCCAGTGGCGGAGCAGTTGCCTATACACTATGCAAAGCAGGTTACAAAGTAGCGGTTCTGGAAAAAGGAAGACTTATTCAAAGAGAAGAATTTTCTAAAGATGAGTTGGCATACTGTCGCAGAGATATCGTGACCCCAAACCTTTTTGAAGAATACCATACTATAGAAGAAAAGGTAGAAGGCAAATGGGTTGCAACGCCTACCTATGAGTCAGGTTGGAGTTTTTGGAATGGTAATATTGTTGGGGGATCTTCGAATTTTATGAGTGGTATGCTGCACCGTATGCATCCGGATGATTTCAGACTTAAAAGCAAATATGGTGAGATCAGGGGTGCCAATGTTGTGGACTGGCCTATCTCGTATGAAGAGTTGGAACCATACTATACCTTGGCAGAAGAGTTGGTAGGTATATCGGGGAAAGCGGAAGAACATCCCTATGAGCCGCCCAGAAGCACTTCTGATTTTCCTCAGCCTCCGACCAAAGAGAATGATGTAGTAAAACTGATCGATAAAAGCTGCAGGCATCTTAATATTGTACCGCTGGTCACACCCCGTGCTGTACTCTCCCAGGACAAAGGGCATCGAAATGCCTGTTACTATTCCAACTTCTGTGGAAGTTACGGTTGCAGTTCCGGGGCAAAAAGCAGTTCAAGAGAAGCACTGCTCAAGCCGGCATTGGCAACAGGCAACCTTACACTGATGAGCAATACCTATGTCAAAAAGTTACATGCAGGCAAAAAAGAGGCAGTAGAGTATGCCCTTGTTGTTAATACGATCACAGGCAAAGAGAAAAAGATCTTTGCAAAGATGTTCGTTGTTGCGGCACAGGCACATGAGAGTGCAAGGTTGCTGCTTAATTCGGCAAACAGGTATCATCCTGACGGACTTGCCAACAGCAGTGGAGAGTTAGGAAAGAATCTTGTTTTTTCAGCAGGTGGTTCCGGGCAGGGGGAACTGCATCAGGACAGCCTTAAAGAGATCAAATTTGAGGCATTGATGCAGACAGGATTTTTTGTCAACCGCTCCATTTTGGATTGGTATTTTGTCGATCATTGGTGGGACGGTAAATTCAAAGGTGGACTGGTCGAGTTCATGTTCGAACATCAAAATATCATTTCCCGGGCACGTAAAGATAATGAAGAAGAGGGGCATATGGTCTGGGGTAAGGCATTGGGAGAGAAGCTGGTGAAACGTTTTACCCAAAGTAAAAGCATCCGCTTTGAAATTTTTAATGACTGGCTTCCTAACGACAACTGTTTTGTAGCACTTGATCCTACGCATAAAGACAAATACGGTATGCCTGTCGGAAAACTGCGTCTTGAGGGGCATCCCCATGATCTGAAAGTAGGAAGCTATATTGCAAAAAAATGTGAAAAAGTATTGGAAGAGATGGGCGCAAAAAATATTTATTCTTCTGTCTCTTCAGCTCCACCTCAGAATCTGGTAGCGGGCGGGTGCCGTTTTGGGAATGATCCCAAGACGTCGGTATTGAACAAATACTGTCAGGCACATGATGTGCCTAATCTTTTTGTTGCAGATGCTGCGTTTATGCCTACTGGCGGATCGGTACCCTATACTTGGACGATCTATGCGAATGCTTTAAGAGTAGGGGATTATATGGTACAACAGCTAAAGAGAAAAAACACATAAAAAATTTGACATTTTTTGACATTTTTTTGCTATGCTTAAAAGTGTGTGTATAGCTTTAAGCCATATTTAAATTCACGTTTATTTTTGATTAATCAACTATCGTTACAATTACACATATTTTTTAGTATGGATTTTTATTATCCTGTCACTGTTTCAATTTATTAGGAGTATGCATTGAAAAAACTTTATACATTATTATTAACCTTGTCTCTTACTGCCGTAACAACCCATGCCGCCGTAAAGACAGTCAAACATACCATTAAAAATGGAGAGACTCTTTATACCATTGCACACAAGAACCATACCACGATAGAGGAAGTAAGAAAACTCAATGGACTTAAAAAAGGAGAAACACTTAAACTCGGAAGAGTATTGAAGGTTTCACAAAATACCTATTTCTCTGATAAAAAGAAAAACATAGTAAAAGTGACTAAGAAAAGTCAAAAAGTAAAAGTTGCCCAAAAAAATAAACAGAAAACCATACGTATAAAGAAGTCTGCCAAAATAGCGAAATATACGATCAAAAACGGAGATACACTTTTTACGATCGCCCATAAACACCATACAACTATTGCGGAAGTTAAAAAAGCCAATGGATTGAAAAGAGGAGAAAGACTTAAACTCGGAAGAGTACTGAAAGTTCCCAAAAATACCTATTTCCCGAATAAAAAGAAAGAAGTAACAGCAGAAATAACGAAGAAAAAACTTAAAATTGCAGCTATTTCAAAAAATAAAAAGAAATTTCTCAAAGCAAAAAAAAGTGTAAAAAAATCAGTAAAGAACAAAAGATCCAACAGAATACTCCGAACAGCGATCAACAGACATGCAATATCAATGCCAAGCAAACGTATTAAAAGACGGTTACGTACAAAATATACGATGGATGATATCTTTTTTAAAGCAGCACAGCCAAATATCGGCTTTTCTAAAATGAATGCAAAACCGACAAAGATCACAAAACTGGCAAAGAAGAAGTTGGGGAAAAGGTATGTTTGGGGTGCAACAGGAAGCAATAATACATTTGATTGTTCAGGATTGACGACCTATGTCTATAAAAAGAACGGAATCAATCTGCCAAGAAGAGCAATCGCTCAGTCAAAAGTAGGTAAACGTATTGCAAGAAGCCAGCTAAGACCTGGAGATCTTATCTTTTTTGATACCTCTAAAGGACATAGAGGCTATGTGAACCATGTAGGTATCTACATCGGGAACGGAAAATTCATTCATGCAAGTTCAGCAAAGAAAAAAGTCATTATAACGAGCTTGAGTAAACCGTTCTATTCCCATAGATTCAAAGTGGCAAGAAGATTTGCCTCTGCATCGTAAAATCACTTATCTCTATATAAAATAGTGAGCTTCATTGAGAAGCTCCTATTCTGCTTCCAATACCGCTCCATTGCTCGCATTGGTAACTAATGCTCTATACTGTCTTAACCATTTACTCTTTAATGGTTTGACAAACGGCTTAAAATTTGCTCTTCTCTTTGCAATCTCTTCATCGCTGATGTTTGCCTGTAAGATATATTTGTCTACATCAAGATGGATCTCATCCCCATCTTCCAGTAATCCTATAAGACCACCTTCTGCCGCTTCAGGACTTACGTGCCCGATACTGGCTCCTCTTGTAGCTCCGGAGAATCGTCCATCGGTAATAAGTGCTACATCATCTCCAAGACCCATACCCATGATCAGAGAGGTAGGAGAGAGCATCTCCTGCATTCCGGGACCGCCCCGAGGACCTTCATAGCGTATTACTACCACATTTCCTGCTTTTACTTTTCCTCCGATGATCCCCTTGATAGCTTCATCCTGAGAATTAAAACATACTGCTGTCCCGGTAAAGGCTCTGTCTCCTGTGATCCCAGCTGTTTTAATGACGGCACCCTGTTCTGCAAGATTTCCGTAAAGAATTGCAAGTCCACCTACTTTGGAGTAGGGATTGTCGATCGTATGAATGATGTGGGTATCTAAGATCTTTGCATCTTTTACTTTTTCATACAGTGTTTCACCGCTAATACTGAGGTTATCAAGTAAAATATTATCTCCGCGTTTCATCATTTCATGCATGACCGCATTCACCCCGCCGGCTTTGTTAATATCTTCCATATGTACGGTTGTCAACGATGGAGAGATCTTGGCAATATGTGAAACACGCTTGGAGATAGCATTAATATCTTTGAGATTAAAATCAACTTCTGCCTCTTTTGCAATGGCAAGCATATGCAGTACAGTATTGGAAGATCCGCCCATAGCCATATCGACTGCAAATGCATTACGTACGGCATTTTCGTCCAGGATGTTTCGCATGCGGAACTTTTCACGCTCTGCTGCTTCAGATTTCGCGATCTCACAGATGCGTCTTGCGGCTTTTTTGTAAAGTTCCGTCCTCTCAGGAGTCAATGCAAGAATGGTACCGTTCCCAGGAAGGGCAATTCCCATTGCTTCCATGAGTGTATTCATGGAATTTGCTGTAAACATCCCTGAACATGAACCCCCACTTGGACAAGCATTGCATTCCATTTCAGTCAGCGTCTCTTCAGTGATCTCTCCGGCTTCATATTCTCCGACACCTTCAAAAACTGTTGCAAGATCAATAGGTGTGCCGTCATTCATGTGCCCGGCAGCCATCGGTCCACCACTTACAAATACAGTAGGTACATTCACACGCAACGCACCCATGATCATACCCGGAACGATCTTGTCACAGTTGGGAATAGCGATCATCGCATCCAGTTTATGAGCATTCATGACCGTCTCTATGGAGTTGGCGATGATCTCACGACTTGGCAGAGAGTAGAGCATACCATCGTGCCCCATGGCGATCCCGTCATCTACACCGATCGTGTTGAATTCAAAAGGTACACACCCGTTGGCGCGGATCTCTTCTTTGATCACTTCCGCTACTTTATTTAAGAAAAAATGTCCCGGAATTATTTCTATAAATGAGTTTGCCACACCAATAAACGGTTTTGCAAAATCTTCATCTTTTACGCCTGTTGCACGGAGCAAAGATCGATGTGGAGCTCTGGAAAACCCCTGTTTTATCTCGTCACTTCTCATTGTTTTGAGCCTTTAATTATGGTTTTTGGGATTATAGCACAAATACTATTTACTTTTAAAAAAAAATTAGCTATAATCGCACTCCAATTTTAGGTTATTTTCTTTAATTGTATGGATATGCGGGCGTAGCTCATCGGTAGAGCATAACCTTGCCAAGGTTGGGGTAGAGGGTTCGATTCCCTTCGCCCGCTCCATGAACAACAGTATCTTCTTGGTAAAATCATTGAATTTTATAGAAATATGAAGAGTTTACCTTTTAAAATAAGTTTGGTACCAAATAAGCCCGGGTGGTGGAATGGTAGACACAGGGGACTTAAAATCCCCCGGTCATTGCGACCGTGCCGGTTCAAGTCCGGCTCCGGGTACCACCAAAATATGGAGCCATCGCCAAGTTGGTAAGGCCGTAGATTGCAAATCTGCTATTCACCAGTTCGAGTCTGGTTGGCTCCTCCATAATAAACTGGATTTTATTTTTTTTGGATAGAATTCTATTTCTACTACATTGTCGGGAGATGTCGGAGCGGTTGAACGTGCCGGTCTTGAAAACCGGTGAGGGTAATACCTCCGGGGGTTCGAATCCCCCTCTCCCGGCCATCATTTTTAAACAATCCAAACTAAGTCCCAATACAGCGTAACTTGAGAGCATTTAAGCTATTTTACTATACTCGTTCTCCCCACATATTCCCCCCCCACCAAAGTACAATCCAGAGCATCGAGTGAAATATCGTGACAAAAATATAAAAAAATGCTATAATATTGTCACGATACTATAAAGGATAAAGTACTATGGATAAGTACATAGACAAGATCGAACGAAAAATAAATAAACTTTCTATAAATACTGTAGTGCCTTTTTCCAGGGTAAAAACAAAAGATATCTCAACAGATACGCTTAGAAAGATACTGCACCGCCTTCATGATAGAGGGATCATTACGATCACTGGACGAGGAGAGTTTAAGCGGATCGAGCCTTTTAGAGAGATGCTTTTTGTTTACGGCTCCCTCAAAAAAGGCTTTGATAACCATCATCTGTTAAGTAAACATGCCAAAAGGATCGGTAAAGCTATTACTGTGAGTAAGTTTGGGATGTTTGAGGACAGTTTCGGGAACTATCCTTATTTGATCCCTGTACCACAAATGAGGATACATGGAGAGCTCTACGAGATACACCGAAAAGAGCTTTTAGAGAAACTTGATAGGTTTGAAGGCTATCCTGATTACTACGAGAGAAAAAAGATCCTTGTAAAGACGCATAGAGGCACGGTAAGAGCATTTGTATATATACAGCCTCACACTGCTATACCACAGGGACAAAAACCGCTTAGAGAGTGGAAAGCAGATACAGATTATAAAGTAAAGCAGCTTGAGGATTATCTTGAGACTGCGATAGGGGCATAATGAAATATATTTTAGAGGGGACAACAAAACGCTATCAAGGTAACGGTAGTTGTAAATACCAAAGTTTTACGCCAAAAAAAGATGATTTTTGTCGTTATGGGTGCGAATTTGAGTTTTATATAGATACAGAACAGTATCTTTTCTCAGATGTGATCGGTACTCTAGCAAAAGCTCTTTATGAACTTACTTCTGCGGATATTTTGGTAGATGAGATATCTATCCCTCATGCAGCAGATAAAAACCACTGTATGCAGATCAAGCCAGATATTTCACTAGAAGATCATGGAGTAGAGATATCGGTGCCTATTTCTACCAAAGAGGGGATACTCCACTATATTCAAAAGATCCTGCCTCTGATAGAGCAATATGGCTATACCAATGAAGAGACAGGTTTTCACATCCACATGAGTACGCTTGGTAGTAGCCATATAGATTTTTACCGTTTTATGCTTTTGTGTGAGGATGCAGGGTTGCTCTCTGCATGGAAACCAAGGATCGGTTATTCTCAAAATGTCATGGATATCCTCACCTCTCATACAAAACAGGAAGCCAGGATCATCAAAACCAAAAAAGGCACCATCTGGAACCTTGAGAGGATTGATCCTCATCATATAGAGATCAAATCCATCGGTGGGACGGATTACCACAAAGAAACAGAGCGTCTTATGAGAGAGTTTGAAAACTATACTGATTATTTTTCTCAGGCTCTAGGAGAAATGACAGCAGAGCATAAGAGATTACTTAAAAATCACAAACAAATGCTTGATAGCTTGGATAAAGAAGCCAAAGGGAGATTTGCTTCGGCTCTTATTGAGGCTGGGATATTGGATAGTTAAATTTGAATATATTTTCTTAAATTGTGGGGTTAAGATTACTTAATCAGTACAATTGCAGGGTAAACTATTTTCAATAATATCTGGGTTATCACGGTTTTTTATAACCTCATATGAAAGTTTTTTCCCTACTCCAAAGAAATTAATAAAAGGGTGTTCTGTTGTTGTAGTTTCTCTCCCCTCGGCTTTTAGATCTCTTTGATATTTTCGTTCAATTTCAATCCACCAATCAATATTTTCAGGTACTAATTCATTGGTAGTTTCTTCTATGCTAGCCAGTTTTGCTCCACCTTTCATAAAGCAATAAACACAATTTCCAAGACTACCATCATAGGGTAATCCTAAATCCCATTCCTGTTGATCCCAAAAATCTTTAACATCACTTTGAGTAATACCGTATTCAACCATAGGAGCATATATATGTTCATTTTTTTCACGAAGATATGCAACAGATATTTTATTATTGTCCTCTTCATCAATTCTTTTCTTCATTTTTTCTAATCTTAATGGTTCGTCGGCTCTAAAACCTATGAAACTGCAATATTCTATTGAACCATCTTTAGAGTATAAGGATTTATTTTCTATATTTACTGCGGTATAATCTTTGAAATTTTGTTCATCTCGATAAAAAGGTCGTTGAAGACAATACTCTTTTTTTTCTAAATAAATTTCCTTAGGAACACTTCCCCCATGTTTCAAATGTTTTTCATACAATAAATCTCTATCAATTCGACTTTCTCTACCATAATGACCTAATCTAGCTAAAGGAAGATTGAACTCTTTAAATGTAAACCAGTCATTTAAAAAGTTGACTGTTGTATCCATCTTCATGTTTTTTGTACAAGTTCGACCACTTAATAAACTAGGTAGATAGCCTTGCCATGAAATTAATTCTTCAAAAACTTCACCTTTTGTATGATAGCCATGAGGATTATCTTTTGAATATGGTTTATCATTTACAAGTTTGTATGTAGAAAATCTATCATAAATACCATTCTTACTGTCTTCGTATGTTTGAAATTCAGTTAAGAAGAAAGGGATATTATATTGCTCTTCACATCTTCGTTTGCATTCAATGACAAATTCATAAGTCTTATGGTGTTCTGCAGACGTGTTATTAAATATAATAACATCGCCTCGATTAGCATCAAGCATATTATTTTCAAGCATTGTAAATAGTAATGCACCACTTGATCGTCCGCCTGAGAACTTTACAACATGAGAAAGTTTAGAATGATATTCTTTAGTGTAATAATGACTTAAGTTCACGTAACCAAACTTTCAATGATTTTTTTGTTTTCTTCAGCGTTTAATGCTCCCATAGATCTCCATGATGATTCAATACCTATTTTTCCCATAACTTTTTTAAAAGCAGTTCCTGTAGTTTTTTTATTTATGATATATAACATTAAAGCATTCCTTATTGTTATATCAGCAATAATCGTTAATCGACCCTTCATATTTAATATGAAGTGAGTATAGTGGTCTTTATAATTAAAAAAGAATTGAATTATATCTTTTTCTTCCAAAGAAGTAGTTTTTGAAATTTCTTTTGCAAGGTAAATTTTCCACCATGCAATAGCAAAAGGTATGTCTTGATATACTCCATTTCCTCGACGCTCTTTAATATTCCCAAATGTTCGTCGAAGAATTGCTCTGCAAACCTCAAAAAGTTTATTATCATTACCTTTTTGTGCTAATCTTAATGCTTCGTGAATATTCTTTTTGCCGTCTCTACTTTTATCAAGGAATGCTAAATAATGTGGGTGAATTATATCATTTTCAATAGCTTGATAAGTAATTGAAAGCCATTTTATTGGATTTTTAGCCTCTTGAGGGGTAAAATTTGCTTTATCTAATGTACTCCAAAGAGCAGGGTAGTGATATTGATAATGGGGTTGCTGAAATTCATTTTCGGATAGTCTCTCTTGAAAACTTGAAAAATCTACTTCACTTTTTAGGTCTACTGGATCAAAGTAGTTTGAAAGATATTCAAGGAATTTATTTTTGTCTAAAGCCGACTCTAGTAATCTAATAGATTCTACTCTGTTTTCAGTAATGTTTTTTAGTCTGTTTAAACCATTGTTTAGATCATTCATTTTCTTCCTCCAGTTTTATATTGTGTCTCAAGAAATAACATGCAACTTGATTTGCATTAAAATCATCTTCTGACCATGTTTTAATACCTTTATTTTCTAAGTCAGATTTGATACCTTTGAAGTTAGTTAATTCACTATCATCTTCTTTAAAATCTTTAGCTAAATTCATAAAGCCAATACATAACATATGAATAACTAAACTTCTGAGATGTGAATTATCTCTAGAGAGTTGTTTTATTTTGTCATAAAGTTCCGGTTGTACATTAGCCATGAACCTACCTCCCTCTTCAGAAATAACATCAACATCAAATCCATACTTAATTGTATCATCCCGTCTAATAGTAAGTAAGTCACTTGCTGTACTTTCAAGTTCTCTCCAATCGTCCCTAGCTAATATAGCTCCCTTTTTTAATTCAATAGTAATACCATCCCAAAAATCATCTAAGCCCATTGTTTCAGAATTTAATGTTATTTTTTTATTTTCTCCAATATAAACAATGCTAGATAAGAAGTTCTGTGTTTCTAGTGTTGTTTTTAAGGGTACTTCTTGCCAAATCTTTACGGGTGATTTTGATTCTAAAATAGAATCAATGGTTTCTCTATACATTGTAGACTTTTGAACAACGGTAGTTACAAACTTTGCCTCATTACTTCTTAAAAATTGTGAAATTAAATTATCACCCTTGAGATGATGTTCAAAAATAATATAGTTTGACTTAGAATCATTTTTTATTTGTTCTATTTCATAGATAGAATCATCTTTATAGTCAAACTTACCTTTTTCTAAAACAGGAAAGGAGTGAGAATTTGTTAGGTTATTCATTTATTATCCTTTTTTAATGCACTATTTAAAAATTCATAATCAATTGTATAGTCACCTTTCACATCGGTTTCATAATTAACACTTAATTCAACAATTGTATCTTTGTCAACCTTTCCTACATCTACGGTGTCATTGTGGATAACTTTACAGGTTTTTCCACTATTTGAGGCTTTTGTGATTGTAAGTCTTGGAGTCATAGTTAGTTTATCACATGATGGATCTGTACCGTCTTCCAATCTTAAAGCAATTAATAAATTAGTTGCATTTTTTTCGACTACAAATTTTAATTTTGCTTCTTTTGATTTTGTATTGTGAAATGCACTTAGTCTACCAATTTCAAAAGGGTTTCCTTTTCTCGGATTAGGATTTGGTGGATTTGGATTTGGTGGACTAGGCTTTAGGTCATTAGGATCAAAAGGAGTATCTTCACCCTGACTATCTTTTTCAGTTGGTTTTGTTTTTGGTTTAATAGGAATAGATTTAGTTTTGTTAGATTTTCTTTTTTGATCCTTTTTTGATTTTGAGTCTCCTATCATTGTAATTGCTAATTCAGGGATTTCATACTCAAAAGAATCATAATCATTTTTCTCAACATTATTTTCTAAAAAATCTTTTATCTCTGCTAAGGCATTAGAGAACCTAGCTCTTTTTTCTTTTCCTTCTTTATCGTTTGAAAATCTATTTAATTGTAGATTATCATGAGAGTTACTTTCTGCTCTTCTAACAAGTGCTGAAAACTTTGTACTTTTTTGTGCAAGTATTAATGCATTAAATGTTTTATTCGTTGGAAAACTGGTTTTATATAGTGGACTGGGTAGAGCATCATTAATCCACATACCATTTCTACATATTGCTAATTTGGTACTACTTTCAGATAAATCAAAATATATTTTTACTTCACCCTCTAAGGTAGGGATTGTTTCACATCTGCCATTTCTTAACAAATCATAAAATTGCTTTGCGAGGTTATAGCTTGGCTTACTTTTTTCATCTTTAGTATCTAGAAATATATCATCTAAAGTTTTGGCATTAATTTGAACATTCTTATTACTTGTAGCTATCTCGACCTCTAGATGATTTTCATATATTGCTGCATAAAAGTTTCTAACTATGGAACTTGATATTAACTGGATAACTTTATCAAGGCTATTATCATTACCAAAGAAGTTAAACCCCAGAACTCCAACAACTGCACCACTATTTTCAATAGTATCGAGTTGTGAACTAATGATGTTAGGTATATTGTTGTCTTTATAAAAAATATCATTTTTAATCTCTACAGACTTATCGTTTGTTAACAATAAACCTGTTGCTGATTTTAAATCATCATTATCTGTATATGTTCTAAGAAGAGCTTGCCCTGAACAAAGCTTTGATCCATCATTAAATTTACCTCCGTATATGATATATCTTAAGTCAGACATATTGAAGACAGAGAAGTGACCATTACCATATGAACCACCAGAGTCATTAGGGTTGTCTTTATCACTAATACCATCACTTAAAATAGCAACTAATTTATTTTGAGTAAACCCAACTCCATTATCAATAACATATAATACAGGAATCTTTTCTTTTTTTAATTGTTCTTTGATAGTATTTAAAATATCTCTTTCTTGCTCTTTTTTACGTAGGTCTTCTTTCTCAATAAGGCTTATTGCATGTTCGTATTCTTTAATACCAGGAATATCACTTTTAGATATATAGTCAATTATAAACTTTACTTTGGCAGTTGGTTCACCTGCTTCGTTAATAGCTGAATCATAGGAGTTTTGTAGAATTTCCCTTACTATTGTCGAACTGCTCCTATCATTAGAAGCAGAAATTGAAGCATTGGTAAATCCACTTTGAATACGTTCAGAACTAAAAATTAATTGATGATCGTTCATTCTTTTCCCTTTTTTATAATTTAAATTCAAATAAATCACCTTTGGTAGATGATTCAAATCTTTTTTTAACATTTTTTACAGCATCTTCTAATGATGCTATAATTTTTTTCACCTCTTTATCGGTGTACTCGTAATTATTCCTATTGCTCAAGTTACCAATCAAATAAATAGAGTGCAAGGCTTTACCCATGCGTTTTTCTGCAAGTTCTTTGAATTTTTCTTTTTTATCCAACCTGAAACTCCTTCTTAAAAATTATGCATTATGTAATATAGTATATTAAATGTAAATATCTTCTTAATATATACTATATTTGTAATATATAGTACATATATAAATAAAATATAATAAATATATCCTTTATTTAATGTATTATTTTCACATATATAAAGATTAAGGTTAAATAACCTGAAATAGTAATGTGATGTTACCTTTTGTTGAGAATCCTTCAGGATGCGAATAAATCTCAGGACGCAGATTGCAGGCAAAAATTATTTTTTGTCGGATATATGCCTATCCTGCCTTTTAACTCCAATGATAAAACCATGTCAAACATGGCAAAACCTTGTCATTTTGGACTAAAATAAATAAGTGCAAGGTTATGCTAAACTGCTGTCAAGTTGAACTAAAGTTCTACAAAACAGTAAGGGAATTAAGATATCTTCACCATCTTAGCCAATGACATAAAATACTCGGTCGACCAGATATCGAGTACCTGGTCATCTTTGATAAAACGTCTAATATCTACTTTTACCATCTCTATATCCAAAGTCTTTATTTTCTCTTCGAGTAATTGAAAAAGAGACTCTTTTGTAAAAGAGGTGTCTGCATCCAGGTTTCCACTCTCTTTAGCCCTGGTAGTTAAATGCTTCAGGTTGAGTGCATAGCCATTTTTAACATACCATTCAAAGTCATACCAGTCTCTTCCTTTGACGCGTTGTTTCCATGCTCTAAAAAGCAAAGCATGCATCTTGCCTGCGAACAGGTCTTCTATTACATAACATTGTGTATAAAATGAAAAAGGCTGCAGGAGCAATTTGCTTTCAGTATTGAAGCCAGGAGGAGGATTGGTATCTACCTCAAACTTGATCTTGATCTGCTGCTTGATGGGTGCATTGTTCAAAAGTTTCTTTGTATCCAAAGAGAGAGTGTGTATCATCGTACCGCTTTTTAAAAAAGCTGACTCTATAGGAGTAGTGCCACGCTTCTTCTTTTGTGTGATGTCAATATCTATACCCAAAGATTCAAACTCTTTTTTTAGTGCTTTAAAATAAGGTTCAAGTGTAAAATTTTTATCAGGTGCAAGGAGTGAAAAATCTAGATCTTCAGAATATCTGTCCAAGCCATAAAATATTCTCAGGCAGGTTCCGCCATAAAAGGCAGCCTTGTCAAAAAACCCTCCTCTGTAAAGTCCTGCCAAGGCAATTTCCTGCAGTACTTCTCGTAATGCATTGTAGTAGTCATTGGCATTTTCAATGGGGTATCTTTTAAGCATAGTCTCTAACATTTGTTTTCCTGTTCCTTCTGTATTACTTTATGCAGTAGCTCCAAAAGCTTTACTTTGTGATCGCAAGCCATACACGCTTCAATTATTTCCAAATTAAAATTACACAGATCACTAAGCTCTATACGCAGGTCTTCCTCAAGATAGACATGCATCGCTTTTTGTGAGCGAATAGCCAGTTTTTTTGTAAACAGGAGTTTGTCACAAAGTGCTTTCTCTTTTGAGGCCATCATATAATAGATCCCATCACTGCTCTGCCGAGTATCAAGTCCAATGCCATAGAGGCAGGCAGATGTTTTGATATAGGTATACCGTCCTAGAGGTGTAGCAAATGATCTTACTTGCTTTGTTGTCATGGAAGTGACTTCATACACCCGTTCAGGGATCAGTCCGTAATAGGACAGAGCATAATCCATAGAGATATACGAAGGTCCATAAAGCAGGTTCGCTACCAGTTCCACGGAGGGCTTGGCATTGCTGTATATCTCATCTACTACATACAACCCTCTTCTAAGACGAATGATCTCACCCTTTTTGACCATTTGTTTTATCTTGTCTTCCGGGTTCCTGTAGTCTTTCAGTAATGCCAATAGTACAGCATGTGTAAAAGGTACGGCTTTTAATTTTTTAAGTGCTCTGATCAATTCCATGACAAATTATATCATATTTTATATAGATATGATGATTATTTCATGTTTTCTGTATAAAATAAAGCATTCCAGCCATCTTCATTTGGTTCTGTATCGCTGTGATAATATACTATTTTTACCAAAAAAGCAAAAATTAAATTTACTAAAACAGGTGCTAAAATCATAAAATGGATTGAATAGTGAGAGTTGTTTTGTAAACCACAATGTAAACTTTTGTAAATTGTACTGTAAAGTGATAAAAATCCAAAACATCACTTTACATCTACAGCTCCTCTAATACTTATATTCGTAAAACACACAAGCAGATATGGAAACGGGGAACTTTCTAAAATGTCTATTGAAACTTTTTGAGTCACTCTTCTCTTTACATCCAGAAACTGTTATGCTGGTACTTTCAAACTTACTCTTTTCCAAGAGTCGATACAGGGCTGGGTATCGTAAAAATGCAGGTACAAAGTAGTAAAAAGTTCTCACACTTCTACTTGGTACTACAACAGTGAAAACCTTTCATTGAAAGGTCTCTGTAGCGTACATTGTCCGCACAGTAACTTGGGATGCTACAAGGTAAAAAAAGCAGAATGACTCAACGAAAAAACCACCCAATAAGGGACAAATAAACCATGAGAGGATCTGTATATTATCAAACAGGGCAACTAACAAAAGCGATCTTCGTAGAAGGTGCAAAGAAATATCAACGTATAGATTCGAAACATCCATATTATCAATGTGTGGCATCATTTCAGACCATGGAGACATACAGAAATGTATGGAACAATCTGGGTAACTACCTTAAAGAACACTGGAAGCTCAAAGATTTTGAGAAAATCACAGCAGAACATATTCATGCATATATCTCTTACAAGATAGAGTATTATCCCTCCCGACAATACCTGGAGAAGATTGTTGCGGCTATTGGAAAATTAGAATGGGCATTACGTTATTTTTGCAGACTGATGCATGGTGAAGATCGAATATATAACTTTTCAATATCCCATCAGCTTTTACATTATGCCCGTGTACAAAACATGCTTGCAAATGGGTATCATAACAGGGTTTACCCTCACCCCGAAAGACTTATAAACAGTCTCTCAAGCACTAAACATATAATAGCGGCATATATACAATTTTATGGTGGAGCAAGAGCAGAAGGTGTTACACGCATCTACAAAGAACAACTCATGGATTTGCGTATGGATGAAATTGAAGATAAGCTTGTTGGGGTAATTGAGACCAAAGAGAAAGGTGGGAAGATTGGAGATATTCTTGTACCTGTTTGGCTCTATGAGGAACTTGATAGGTATTTGGAGTGTCATCCTATTTTTAAAATAAATTATCAAGAGTATGCAGATGATATCCGTCAATGTTGTTTGAGGTTGGATATGACACCACAGGGGACCCATGGATTCCGTTGGACCTTTGCACAAAATCGTGTTCGAGCCTACCAGGAAGCAGGCTACAGTTACGAGCAGGCTCTACAGGGAGTAAGTTGGGAGATGAAACATTTTAGGGCAGATATTACAGAGCATTACCTGGGAAACCAATAGTAGGTGATATATCATCAGCAAAATATGATACTATTTAGTCTGAAATACTATTTAATTTCCATATGGTATACCCCAGCATTACAACAAGAGCTATGAGCATTGTGGCTACAATAAATATATGCATTATAGTTTCTCCAGTTTTTTGATTTCTTTTGCTATTATCGTGACTATAATCATTATACCAAAAAATAATACTATCAAAGTGGTATAGAAAGCGGTTATACTTGGTCTATACGTATCCATTATGAGGACTCCTTTTAGTTTAAAATATACGAAATAGCCCTATCACATGTGGCTTTAAAATACCCTCCTCTTCAAAACTCCATTTTAAGCGAAAAAATGGGCACGATTTTGGTCACGCAAACTACTACGAAATATGATATGCAACTTTTTTAGTTGCTAACTGGTACATATTTGCTCTGCGTTGTGGTATCCATACGTAGTTGTGTTGCCGTTGGTATATTCTATTACCAACGGTTGGTGTTGGTTATTGCAGGTGATCTGGCGTGGGATGTTGGTAAAAAGGTTGAGAGCGAGAAGTAAGAGAGTGAAGATATGTTTCATGGCTTACCTCTCCTTTTTTGTTTATTTTAGCGAAGATTTTACTACGATTACGTTCACCTGACACCTTATTTTTTAGTGGTTTGTTACCTGACCCTAAAGTTGTAGGGTGATGTCGGTTAATGTCTTATTACCTTCTCCTCTTATAAGGTGCGTAACCTCTTGAAGTGATTTAGTTTGGTTAGCTTCATTGTATGCCCAGACTCTATCACCTATCTTGATATCTTCTATAGGTATGAGTCCTTGCTTGGTAGCTACAAGTGTTTGACCGTCGAAGCTGTTGTGGCATGCTTTGTTGCCTCTTGCATCATAGGTGTTTTGTGGGATATTGGCAAAGAGAGTGAGAGTAAGGAGCAGGAGGGTAAGAATGTGCCGTGTGTACTTCATCGCCTACTCTCCTTTTTGGATTATTTTAGCGTAGGTTGGCTTTTAGGTAGAGGGGTTATCCGATTACTTTTTCATTTCTTTTATTTGTGGTTTGTTACCCTAAGCTTTTTTAATAATAAGACAATAAATAGATATGATTATCATCAATAAAAATTAAGTTCAACTTATTAGGATCTGGTTTCCCCCACCTTGCAGCTTCTGATATTTTTTCAATCTTTAACTTTATATCATTGATGTTTTTCTCTAATAATTTTTCTTTAATATGTAACTTTGCATCCTCAGATGAAATATAATAAAGTGATTCATTGATGTTATAACCAGCATTTTCTAATTTATCCCAATCGTCCTTTTCCCATCTTGGAACCTTAGTATAATCTTCACTTTTAATTACTGTTTTTAGTAGAAACTCTTCTATGTTACAACTTGCATCTATTCTTTCATAAAAGATATCTATTCCGAATTCTTCATTGATTTGAATTTCATATAAAGTCATAGTACTCATGTCAATATTTTTATATTTATTTAAATATTCTCTGAGATTAAAAACTTTTGAACTTATAAGCTTATTGTTAGTATCCCACATTATATTCCTCCAATAACAGGATAAGCAAATGGCTGTTGTGTATTTCCACGCATGTGTACAGTAATTGAAATTCCGTTATATCGGTTATCTCCCAATATATCATTCAGTGGTATACTCATATCTCCACTACCTTGTTGCTTAGCACGAATATATGCTTTATTAATTGTACTTCGAACCATTCTCGGTGACCAAGAATTTGGAAACATTGTCGTAACCTTTTGTCGTCTTGCTTGTGAACCAACAGCTTGCATATTAAAACCTAATTCATAAAACCCATGTTTACGCCGAAAAACTCTATAAGGATATACTCCCCTTGGCAATATACCCGCTGGAGCATGATGTAGTCCTTTTATTCTACGATTTTCAACATATGGATTATAAATATGATCCCATGTATCATTACCAGGTATCACACACCCAGCATTATGCCCCAAAACCCTACCAACACCCACAAAGTAAGTGTGGTCGTTAGCAACTGTAAGATTATACACTATTGCATTTTGACTGTAGCTTTTGAGTGATGATATGGTAGTGTTTTTCTCTTGAATATTAAAGAGTATATCATCAAGAGTAAGTTGGCTTGCCTCTGTCCAGTTATGGTCTGCTACTTCCCAGAATGGGTGGTTGGCTGTAGCTGTAATAACCTCACCACTATCTAATTTTATATCGGTTAAGGTTTTATTGCCTTCGCCTCTTATTAGGTGGGTTACCTCTTGAAGAGACTTGGTTTGGTTTGTTTCATTGTATGCCCAAACTCTGTCTCCTATTTTTATATCTTCTATAGGCACAAGTCCTTTTTCGGTAGCCACAAGGGTTTGACCGTCAAAACTGTTTTTACACGCTTTTTGCAACTTAGGGCTAAATCGCATCATAAGCCTAAGCCCTACAGCAGTCCCAGCAAGTGCAGGCAAACTCACAAAGTCCGTCACACTGTCATACTTCACTCCATTGATAAGCCCAAGAAGTATCTCCACAGACTTTGTCCAGCCTGTTATCTGTCCTTCTCTAAGTGTATTGGCTATACCCATTGCCATCGTATGGTCCAGCATAGAAAAATGCCCTGTTGGGTCAGTGAACATCACTGGATTGGCATTGGCATACAAGTATTTATGAAGGCTTACAGGGTCTGCCTGTGAGCCTTGGTAGCTGTCCATTTGGGTAAAGCGTCCAGTCGTTGGTGCGTAGTATCTGGCTCTGAGGTAGTACTGCTTGCTCTCTTCATCTTGCTGTTCTCCTGTGTAGAGGTAGTGGTTTGTTGTGTTTCCCTCTTTGTTTAGCAGTTTTCCAAAGGCTTCGTAGTCGTAGCTGTCTGTAAATGCTCCTGTACTGTCTGAGAGGTATCTGGCACTTCCTAAACCATCGTAGTGGTAGGTGGTGGTTTTGTTATCTCTTGTTTGGCTTAGGAGGTCGGAGCCGTAGGTATAGCTTACTGTTAGGGTGTCGTTTTCTGACTCTTGCAGTACCTGTGCGTAAGGCTGGTTGGAGTCTACCAGATACTGTGTGGTTATATCATTGACTGTTTTACTTGTACGTATGCCGTTACTGTCATAGGTGTAGCGTATGGTTTGGGTAGGGCTTATCTGTTCTATGAGTTGATTTTTGCTGTTGTATGTATAAGTGGTAGTCTCACCATCTAGTGTTTGAGTTAGCGTATTGCCATTGTCATCGTAGGTATAAGTAGTACCACCCTGTTTGGTAAGTCTGTCGTTGTCATCATAGGTGTATTGTGTGGTGACACCATCTATGATGCTTTGTACTCTGTTGCTTACAGCATCATAGCTATACGAAGCAGTATAGTCACCATTTTTTGAGTCTACGATGACTTCATTTGTAAGTCTTCCCAGGTTATCGTAAGTGTAAGTTGTGGTTTTAGCAAGTTCTGTTATCTGTGTACGTTCCCCTGTGGGGCTTAAAGTGTAGCTGAAGCTTGCTAGTGTTGTATCTTGGCTGTCTTGGTGTACTATATTGGTTAAGCGGTTAAGGGTGTTATAAGAGTAGAGAGCTTTTGTGCCATTGCTATGTATCACCTCTGTTTGGTTCCCTACTGCATCATAACTATAGCTTGTGACTTCGCCTGTGTTAGCGGTTACTGTTTTGAGACGGTTGAGGGCATCGTAGGTATAGGTCGTAGTGCTGATCTCTCCTAAGGCATTGGTCACCGTAAGGGTAAGGAGGTTTCCTGCACTGTCATAACTGTATGCCAGTGTAGCTCCAGTGGGTTGTGTCTCCAAAGTGAGTCTTCCCAGAACATCATACGCATACGTTGTGGTAGAGACATTCCCTTGTGGGTCTGTAACACTGACACTTTTTGTACGCCCTTGTGCATCATAAGCAAAGGTATCTAAGCTTCCATCTGCATAGTTTATACCAGTGATGCGGTCATTGATGTCATAACTGTAGGTACTCACCTGCCCATTAAAGTCTGTTCTACTGGCTACTCTTCCTTGTGCATCATAGCTTACGGTTTGAGTTTGTCCTAATGGGAGAATTCGGCTGATCTCGTTACCATATCTGTCATACTCCCATGAAGTAGTACGACCCAATGCATCTGTTTGGGTGAGTTTATCTCCTCTACTGTCATAGGTGAAGGTAGTTTTTTGTCCTAGCGCATCTGTTACCTCTATGAGGCGGTTGTATGTGTCATACTTGTAAGTGGTTGTGATGCCTTTTTGGTTGGTATGGCTTGTTTTGTTGCCCGAGATGTCATAGGTACTGGATTCTGTTGTACCATCATCGTAGGTTGTAAGTATCCTGTTATTTGTTGCATCATAAGTATATGCCATAGTATGCCCAAGTGCATCAGTAACACTAAGCATATTACCTTCTGCATCATAAGTATAAGTAGTCTTATTACCCAGTGCATCTGTGGTGCTAATCTTATTGCCTACTGCGTCATATTCGTAGGTAGTACTGTTACCTCTTTGGTCTGTTGTACTTATAACTCTCCCTGCAGCATCATACTCTGACGAGGTAGTGCTACCATCAGCGTAGGTAGTCTTAATGAGTCTATCTGCACCATCATACTCATAGCTTGTGATTTCACCCTCTTGATTTGTTTCAGAAAGTAGATTATCCATCGCATCATAGGTTTTAGACTCTGTGGTGCCGTCTGGGTAAGTGGTTTTAGTAAGCTTGTTGTGGTTGTTATATGTGTAGCGTGTGGTTCTGTTTTGGCCATCGGTGGTACTTACTTTGTTTCCTCTTGTGTCATACTCGTAGGTGGTGGTATTATTTAGCTCATCTGTGGTGCTTACTACGCGGTTGAAGGCATCGTAGGTGTTAGATGTACTAGTAGTTGTACCTTCTGCTGTGGTTGTAGTGGTAGTAAGTAGGTTCAGACTTTCATCATAGGTATAGGTGATTTTGGTACCGTCAGGTCTTGTTTCACTTGCCACTTTACCCGTAGATGACACATCACCGATATAAGAGATAAAACGGTTTTTATAGGTATATTTTGTTGTTTGATTATACTCATTGATACTCTCTATTTTATTACCAAACTTATCATACCAGTACGTAGTTTTTGCACCACTAGGAGTAGTTATATAACGAGGATTATTATAATCGTTGTAGATGATATTCAGGGTATTACCATTTTTATCGCTGCTGCTTGTCGGTGACTGTTTGTCATTGTAAGTCGTTGTTTCACTATGACCTAGTGCATCGGTTGTGCTGAGTAGGTTTCCTGCAGTATCGTAGCTATTGGTAATAGTATTACCTAACGGATCAGTGGTGGTAAGCTCTCTGCCTTTTGCATCATAGGTATGGGTAGTGGTCTCGCCCATAGGGTTGGTTTGGCTGAGTACATTGCCCTGATCATCATAGACAAAGACAGAGGTACGCCCTAGTTTATCTTTGACTATCTCCTCTTTTCCGTCTATATTATGTGTAAACTCTACCACATTGCCATCTGCATCTATAGTTTGTATGAGTCTACCACTAGCATCATATATGTTTTTAGTAAGTCTCAGTCCGCTTGGATCAAAATACTCTTCTAAAAGATGCCCTGCCTGGTAACGATACTCAGTCTTTTGTCCGAGTTGGTCTATGACGTAGTCAAGGTCATCATTCTGGTTATAGTGATAGGTGACTGACTTGCCTGCTAAGTCTGTAATTTTGGTAATCCTATCTTGGCTATCACGCTCAAAAGCAAGCGACTCACCACGGCTACTTAGTATTCCATCATGATTATAGGTAAGCGTGTCACCTCGTATATCTTTTATTTTTGTAATACCATGTTTTTGGCTTAGCTCATATACCATACCGTTTGGTAAAGTTAGACGATATGCTTCAGGATTGTATAACTCCAATGTTCTCCCATTGAAAAGTTCTCCTTTATTGTTTACCATAACACTATCTATAGGAGCATTTATAACCTCCAGTTTTGCTTCAGTACCATTTAGTGGGACAAGTATTGGTGCTTCATAAAAGCTACCTACAAAGTAGTGTCTACACTCATATTCAAACTTAAACTCAAAGCTCTCTGTCGTGCCATCTGGCAATGATACATTGACTATATGTTGTTTATCAGTCTTAAAACAAGAACCTATAAGTACATCTGGTGTAACTTTCCATGCCTTTCCAGGATGAATGCTCTCTTCTAGCTTCACGTTCTGGTAGTCTATACTCCACGCGTAAGTAAAGTCTAGCTTCTCAAACCTTTGTAATGTTGAGTATGTACGATTCACTTGTACAGGTATGCCCCCTACTTGGATATTAAAGTCGGTTACGGTGAAAGAGAAGTTTCCTATCTTGGCTTTGCCATCTATGATGACTTTCGTCGATGCATGGGCAGAGAGACCACTGGTATCTGTCACTTCTAAAGAGACATCGTATATACCATTTTTAAGAGTCGTAGCATCTAGTGTCGCAAGTACATCATCTGTGACAGAGTTGTTACTTTCTGCTATGAGTGTAAAGTCATTTTTACCTACTGGAGAGATGAGCACTCTATAGCCAGCGATATGCTTGTCACTTGCTGTTCCTATGATGTCTGTTTGCAATGTGACTACACTGTTACTGCTAGGTGAACTAATCACTGCCAGTGGAGGAGTAGTGTCATTGACAGGGCTTACAATGACTCTCATACTATCACTCGATACATTACCGTCATTGTCGGTAACTGTGAGATTGAGTGTATGTGTGCCTAAGCTAAAGTTTGACGTGCTAAATGTAGCTTGCGTTGAGAGTGTTGTGTTCCCCTCTTCCCACACATAAGAGACAATGTTTCCATTAGGATCAAAGCTGTTTGATCCATCAAGTGTCACCATCTCTCCAAGCTCAACATACTGGTCTTTACCTGCATCTGCTATAAGATCTGTGCCATTGGTGACACGCACAATCACATCATCACTCAGTGTCACTCCTGTAATATCGGTAGCACTCAGCGTAATGGTATGGACACCTAATGGTAAACTCTGCAACCATACAACTGGTGAGCTCCCTAGTACAGTACCATTTTCTGTCCATTCATATTTGATTATTTTATATTCTAGATTATACGTTTCACTTCCATCTAGGGTAACACTCTCTTGTGTTGTGATATTTTGGTCTACTCCTGCATTTACTATGAAGTTGTCTTTTGTAGAACCGAAGACGGAGACGAGGACATCATCACTTGCTGTCAATCCATAGGTATCTGTCACAGTGAGGGTAAGAGTATGTAGCCCTACAGTTTTCCCGATATAAGCTAAATTCCATGAAT
>JALXCZ010000026.1:21711-22230 GCA_026990595.1 Sulfurovum sp. | reverse complement strand
TACTTAATGTCGTATTTCCCTCTGTCCATTTATACTTGGCAATACTACTTCCTAGAGAATAACTTTTTCTTCCATCTAAATATGTCGTTGTCCCTAGGTACATATTACTGTCTATCCCTGCATTGGCAATGAGACCTCTATCTTGTACCGTGATATTTACATCATCACTTGCTGTCAATCCATAGGTATCTGTCACAGTGAGGGTAAGAGTATGTAGCCCTACAGTTTTCCCGATATAAGCTAAATTCCATGAATTACTTAATGTCGTATTTCCCTCTGTCCATTTATACTTGGCAATACTACTTCCTAGAGAATAACTTTTTCTTCCATCTAAATATGTCGTTGTCCCTAGGTACATATTACTGTCTATCCCTGCATTGGCTTGAATAGTTGCATTTGTATCTTTTTCTTTTTCAACAAAGACTGTTATATCATCTGTAGCTGTCACTCCATACGCATCTGTTACAGTAAGGGTAAGAGTATGTTCTCCTACGCTAGCGCCTCTATAATAAAAGTCAT
>JALXCZ010000026.1:18714-21611 GCA_026990595.1 Sulfurovum sp. | reverse complement strand
AAGTACTATCTAAGGTAGTATTTCCCTCTTTCCATTCGTATTTAGAAATACTGCTTCCTAGAGAATAACTCTTTCGTGCATCCATATATGTTGTTGTTCCCAAATAGATATTTCTATCTATGCCTGCGTTAGCAATTAGACCTCTATCTTGTACCGTGATATTTACTTCATCTGTAGCTGTCACTCCATACGCATCTGTTACAGTAAGGGTAAGAGTATGTTCTCCTACGCTAGCGCCTCTATAATAAAAGTCATAAGTACTATCTAAGGTAGTATTTCCCTCTTTCCATTCGTATTTAGAAATACTGCTTCCTAGAGAATAACTCTTTCGTGCATCCATATATGTTGTTGTTCCCAAATAGATATTTCTATCTATGCCTGCTTCAGCAAACACTTCTGATTGATTCACAATAATCAATAAGTCGTCACTTGATTTTAAACCAATATCATCAGAAACAATCAATAAAATATGATGCACACCTACACTTGGATTAGAAAAGCTAAAAGAATTACTTGTACTTAAAGTCTTGTTCCCTTCTCTCCATTCATACTTCTTAATCGTCCCATCTGGATCAAAACTCTTACTCGCATTAAGCGAGACATTTGAACCAAAATACACAGTTATATCAAGTCCTGCATTCGCCACAGGAGGTTGATTAGGTTGTACCGCTATATTTCCTAAATCATACCCTTCAGTTGCACTACTTAGCGTAAGTTCCCTCTCAGCCTTAAAACCATCTTTTGAAATTTTCACAACAACAGGTAAATCACCAAAAAGTGCTACTTCCATAGCTGTTTTACTGTTACTAGTAAAATCTATAGTATAGTCTCCATTAGTATCACTTTGTACTCTCGTAATTTCAGTTAAAGACCTACCATTCTTTTTATATACAACAATATCAGCATCTGCTAAGGCTGTACCATTTTCATCTAACACTGTACCTGTAATACTAATTGGTTGCGTTCTATTATTATCATCAACTACAATACATGTATCTGTTTTATTGCCTCTTGGTTGCAAGAATAAAGGGTTTTCTACATATGTACCTATGCGTCCATCATCACTAACAGCACGTACAGTATAATTTCCTTCTCCCAAGTTACTAATAACAAAGGCTATATTATTAGGTCTATTGGTATAAGATAAATTTCTATTGGTATCACTAATACCTTTTCTCATACCTACATAACCGTTAAGTACTTTTCCTTGACTATCTTCTATACAGGTATACACCCAACTTGGATTATTGTAGCGATCTAAATTTATAGGCGCACGTCTAGCATCCATAGTTGTAATATAACTTTTACTCACAGGATCATACGTGGCTACACCATCTTGCACCCAAATACCTTTATCTGTATCAAAATACCACATAGGTATAGTGTCAGGAGTATCAAGGTTTGGATCAGCAGGAATGTTTAGAGTCATCTTCTCACCTTCTGCAAAATCTATAGCACTTCCATTTTCATCTGTAAGCTCAAGTTTGACAAAACCATATGAAGTCAAATATCCAGTTTCATTATTTTCATCAATAGCCATAGGGTCACCTGCAAAAGCATCTTGGCCCTCTTGCGTTGTAGCAGGGAAATAAGATACAGAAGCTGTAATATTACCTTCATAAGGTTCTCCAAGAGCAGTGATATACCCACCTTGAGGAAGTTCAATCGTTGTGTTGTCTGTAACAATTGTTGTACCCTCAGAAGGTACAAAAGTAGTCACTGATTTAGGACGGGCAAGTACGATATCTCTAATAGTCTCTTTACCTTCGAGTAGTGCTACTGCTGCTGAGTTACTTAAAAAACTATAGCGTGAAGCATTTATAACTGTTCTACTGGTAGGTATTACTTCTGCAAAATGGTAGTATCCTTTAGCATCTGACGTTGTCGTCTCCCCCGTGATGAGTTCAACTTTTGCTCCTGCTATAAACGCACCTTGGTTATCTAGAATTTGACCAGAGAGTGAACTTTTTACAAGAGCTTTTACATTTACTACCACACTATCACTTGCAACTGCACCATCATTATCTATGACAGCTACTACAAAATTATGTACCCCAACTGAGAGATTTGACTCAAGCGTTACGATAGAAGTATCACCTATAGGATTATTATTTTCTCTCCATGAGTACGCCACTATAGTTCCATCACTATCTGTAGCGTTAGCTTCAAGTGTGATGCTCTCACCTTCCGTGATATTTCTATCCAATCCTGCATCTACTACTGGTGCATCGTTGACTGGATTTACTTCTATATGAATTGTTGCTATATTTGAATCTACAGTTCCATCATTCGCCTTAAAGCTAAAACTGTCTGTACCATTGTAATTTTTGCTTGGACTGTAGAGTATATTGGGAGCTAACCCGTTTAATGTACCATGCATTGGTTGTGTAGTTATGATATAACTGAGATTATCATCATCAGTGTCTGATGCCGTTAAAACGATGTTTTGACTACTATCTTCTTGTGTAGTAAGATTCTGTTCATAAGCTACAGGTGCATCATTTGTAGCATTAATAGTAATGCTTACATCTACTTTGTTGGAAACCAAACCATCATTATCACTCACTGTATACGAGAGTTGATCATTTCCATGATAATTTGCATCAGGTGTATAGTTCACTTTTCCTGAGACAAGACTCACACTACCATGTGTAGGCATAGAAGTAATAAAAATACTATTACTGTCCAAAGTCCCATCACTGTCACTATCATTGGCAAGTACATCAATAACTACTTGGGTATCTTCATCCATGCTGATATTATCATCTACAGCCACAGGTGCATCATTCACTGGGGTTATTACAAGAGAAACTGTTGCTTCTATCGAATCTACAGTACCATCGTTTACTTTGAAAGTAAAGCTGTCTGTACCATCGTAATTTACATTTGGTGTATAC
>JALXCZ010000026.1:0-18614 GCA_026990595.1 Sulfurovum sp. | reverse complement strand
GGTTGGTTGGGTTACCACATTATAGACCAAGGTATCATTGTCTTCATCACTTCCTGCAAGTACGATACTGAGGTTGGTATCCTCTGGGGTTGTAAGGTTTTGTTCCTGGGCAAGTGGTGCATCATTGGTGCTATTGACTGTAATTGTTACTGTCGCTTCATTGGATACTAAACCTTCGTTGTCTTTTACTGTATAGCTAAAGCTATCCTCTCCATGGTAGTTGAGATTGGGTGTGTAGCTTACTTTGCCATTAGTGAGTGTCAGCGTTCCTTGTGTTACTTCACGGACTATGTGGAGTGTTGCACTGTCCAAAGTCCCATCACTGTCACTATCATTGGCAAGTACATCAATAACTACTTGGGTATCTTCATCCATGCTGATATTATCATCTATAGCCACAGGTGCATCATTCACTGGGGTTATTACAAGAGAAACTGTTGCTTCTATCGAATCTACAGTACCATCGTTTACTTTGAAAGTAAAGCTGTCTGTACCATCGTAATTTACATTTGGTGTATACACTAGATTTGGTACTGTGCCACTCAGTGCTCCATGGGTTGGTTGGGTTACCACATTATAGACCAAGGTATCATTGTCTTCATCACTTCCTGCAAGTACGATACTGAGGTTGGTATCCTCTGGGGTTGTAAGGTTTTGTTCCTGGGCAAGTGGTGCATCATTGACTGGGGTTACAACTACGGATACAGTAGCTATATTGGAATCAAAAGTGCCATTGTTAACTTTGAAAGTAAAGGTATCATTCCCAGTATAATTAGCATTTGGTATGTAAGTAAGATTTGGTGCAGTGCCACTTAGTATTCCATGTGTAGGTTGCGTAATAAGTAGGTATGTTAGCAGTTGTCCATTACTGTCTGTACCCGTTAAGACAATGCTACTATTTGTGTCTTCTTGTGTTGTAATGTTTTGCTCAAGTGCCACAGGAGGAAGGCTAGTTTGACATTCCTGCTTTCTTTTCGCTTCATAAGAGAGATACCTTTTGTAAGCTTTATCGGCTTTTTTCTTATACTTTTGACACTTATTGTTGCTACTTCCATGACTCCCATGTGAGTTTTTTGAGCCATGTTTCCCTTTAGAACCATGTTCCTTTTTCTTGCAGCTTGATCCATGCCCACTTGTGTTATGTTGGCAGCTTGTATATTTTTTCTTGTATTTTAAATATTTAGTATAGGCTTTATCTGCTTTTTTTGTATAGGTATCACAAGTATCATTACTACTCCCATGGCTGCCATGTGAATTTTTTGAGCCATGTTTTCCTTTAGAACCATGTTTTGCCTTTGAACCATGTTTCCCTTTAGAGCCATGTTTCCCTTTAGAGCCATGTTTTGCCTTTGAACCATGAGAACATTTATCTTTAGACCCGTGTGAACCCTTTTGATGTTTAGAACTTTTTGAACCATGAGAATTACTAGTACCATGTTTTGCAACTACGGGAGTTACAACAACAGCCAATACTACACTACATACAATGAGGAATTTCTTTAACATTTTACCCTGCCTTTTAAAATAATTTTTCCATTTTAGCTTAATTTTGTGATAAAAATGTCAAATTTTTATTTTGTTTATATATTTAATACATTGTAGAAGTTGACTTTTTTTAAAGAGTGTCTATTTTCATTTTAAAAAGACATGTTATCAAACGCTACAAAGAAAGAAGATTTAACCTCTCTCTGGTCTCGCTTTTTATTATAAAAGCACCTATGGCAAAACTGGGACAGAGGATTAAAATCATAGGCGAAAATGACATTATCATTGGTACACGTACCACAGAGTACGGATCTGTACTGATTACAGGCATGAAAAGAGGCGAAATAGATTTTGAGGATTATGTGGACTACAAGATTTAATACTAAATTTTATATAGTATAAACCTCTAAAGTAAAAATAGAGTTACACGATACAATAAGGATAAAAAGGATTTATGAAATTTCAAACTTTTTCATTTCTTACCACAGAGTACTACTATATCCACAGAACTCCCGATATGCTCATAGCAGGTGAGAAATTTACCAAAGACCATAAAAAAGTCCTGCAAGAACTGTTTAAACAGATTACAAAAGCCCATTTTTCATTACCAAACCATACTTTGGATATTATTTTTCCTAAAGACATTCACCATCGTAACTATATACAGATAAACGTACTTTATGAAGCAGATACCAATACATTCCATATTCAAAGCATACGCTCCGATATTGACAAGCAATACATATGCCTAGCCAAAGACCGCCATGTCATACTTATGGAAGATTTCTCATTTGATGAGAAGATGGATGCTTTTGAAATACGCAGAAGACGTGTTAAGTATGCAAGACTACTCAAACGTGTAGTCAAAAGAAGAGGAAGGCTTGTATTCCGGGCACACTTCTATACCTATCCTTCAGGAGATCTCCTTGATGACTCGGCGATCATCTCTGCGAAAAATATCATCATTGAAACCTCAAAAAAAAGAAAAGAGGAGCGAAAAAGAGAAGCAGAAGAAAGACAAAAGCAACAAAGAGAGCAAATGTATGCTGCTCGATATGCACAACCCAAGATTTTTTACCATTTAGGTATTCGGTATGAAAACAAAAACTATGAAATAAGAAAAACCAAACACCTCTACCACAAAAGAGACGGAAAAGCACGCATTGACGGCTTCAGTGATGAAATGTTAAAAAAACTTTTTCTGTCAGCACTTGAATATGGAGAGATATTGCGATATAAACGTTTTGTTCTTATTTTCCCAAAAGACAGCCAAAAGAGCAATTACTACAGTATGCTCATTGACTTTAGCCCAAAAAAGAACCGTTTTACCATCATTACTATCTTCCTGGATGACACACGCTACAGGAAACTCTTTCACTTTCCACAAGAGAAAAATGCGGTATATTTAGACAATATCTCTTTTGACAGTCTTAGACAAATGTGAGATAAAAGGGATGGTCTGCTGAGACCATCAGTGGTTATATTTTATCCAGATCAAGAATATATCCTTTCAAATCTTTAAGTTTAAAAAACAGAGATTCCAGTAAAGGTTTGGGAGCATATTCCAGTAGATGTATCACATCATCTTTAATATCATTTTTCATCATTTGTGTCTCATCTGCTTCATAGCGTTTCAATATCTCTGATGCTTCATATTTTGTGAGTAATCTTTTTTTGATGACTTCAAGTTCTTCATCATTGGCAGTTTGTACCATTTTTCTAAAAAAATCAAGCCGCTCTTTTGTCGAAGTTAAAAAAAGTTCCTGTTCTGTGATCTGCAGTGCTTCTGCTATGTAGGGAATGAGTTCTATACGAATAGCAATCGATCCGTTAAGGTATTTGTAGATAGTTTTTTCTGTAGGAATCTCTCCTGTACTTTTAAGTTTTGGCTCCAATGCAATCAGTCGTTGAGCGAAATCTCTTTTAGTTAAATGTTTCTCTTTGATCAATTGACCAATTCTCTCATATATTTCCATAGTTATTCCCTTATTAGTAGAATTTTAATGGATTTTCTTCTCTTTATAAGCGTATAAATATACGCTATTTGATAGAATAATTATCTATTTTAGGATATTCACAAAATCAAGGAAGAAAAAAATATGAAAAAAACATTTGTAACAACAGTAGCACTTCTACTTTTGCAGGGATGTATTGTGCCCCCAAAAGTAAATAACATTACGATGGATAATGGAAAAACTGCTCAAGAATATAGATTATTTTTACAAGGTGATCATAGACATTTACTTGGCCGTTATGCTAATTTAATGTATGATAAAGGATTAAGAATGGATGCTTCTATGATTAATATTCCAGGAAGTAGATATGTAATATTAAAAGTAAAAGAGTATCAAATAAATGGTTTGGACTTTTCTTTGCATCCAATTAGTTTAAATGGTATAAAACCAATTTCATGCAAGTCAAATAAAAAACCTGGCTATGCTATTAGATTTTTAGAATGTAAATATTCAAAAAAAGATATTAGAAATTCTGTCATAAAAAATCAAAATCAGGGACTTAATGGTTTGATCGTTGATGAAAGTCCAAACAATACCCTGAGTGAGGCATGGGAATGTAGTAAAAAATACTATCCACAGTATAAGCAAGCAGAAAATGTATTTGGTAGAATGTCAGTACGAAAACGATATCAACGAGAATGTATAGAACCGGCATATTTCCCTAATAAAGTCCATACACCAACATTGATGTCAGATGGAATTATTGAAAATGAATTTACTTATAGAATGTCTGCTTTTGGAAATAAACATTATAGATTTTCCGTGGATAAAGACAATAAAGAATTTTTAAAATTTTTATCTAAATAAAATCACAATTAAAATGAAAAAGATAATAACTATTGGATTTTTAAGTATTGCTACAATACTGTCGCTGGTAGTTATTTTTAACCATATGAATATATTACATTTTAATCATTTTGGTCCATGGCTTATCAAAGGGGTTCTGGGGATAATATTCTTACAGCACTTATATATGCTACGTGCAGTATCTAAGCAAGCTACGGCAAGTATTAAAGAAAAAGCTGAGGCTGGATTTGACAAAGAAGCCTTTTATGAAAAATATAAGAAGATCTACGAATCTCTACCAGAAGAAGAGAAAAGAAAAGTAGAAAATTCTTTTCAAGAAAAAAGATATTCTTCAAGCAAGATAAAAACAATAGCTGCTCCAAAACACAGATATAGTCAAGAATATTACTTTTTTACCTCCCAAAAGACACCTTATGAAATTTTAGGAGTAAAACCTGGTGACAGCAAGGCACAGATTAAAAAAAGATACCGCACACTCGCCTACAAGTGGCATCCTGACCGCTTTAGCAATGCACATCTATCCACAGAAGAACTGCAACGAGTCACCCGTATTGCTCAGATTATTAATTTGGCGTATGAATTTTTAACAAAAAAACCAATGGCTGCATAAATTATTTAAGTGTGAGATTACTCAATATGTGAGTAGAAAATTTGTAGAATAAAAAGAGTATAAAGATTAATTCTTTAACTCTCTCTGCATTCTTTCACAGTCTTTTTCAAGCCAAACAGACAACCCGTAAATGACAGCAAGGACGGTTCCAATCACACCAAGTGTAATATATTCAAACATCATGATTTACTCCTTGTATAGTAATACTTTATTATAGCAAAAACAAGTGGAAATTACCAGGAAAAAGACTCTTTTATCGTGTCTGTTTCATGATAAAAAACAATAATTATGGATTAAAATAAATCTACAATAAATTGCACCCATTTATGCTCTTGTTTATGATTGATGAGCCATATTAAAGTATACAGAAAGCCCAAATACGACCAAAAAGCCATGAACCAGCCTAAAGGCAGTAAAGTGCTTGTGAGTGCCAGTGCCAGGCAGAGCATGATGAAATGTATGATTTGTATTTTTTTCATTATTTGTCCTTGCTTCATTGTATAAATATACTGTAGCATATAAATGTAAAAAGTAAAAATATTGATCTACCTATGATAGAGTATATCTTTTAACTTTTTACCTATCTGACAACACTCTTTTATGTTTAAATAAATATTTCTCATAAATATCTCTATCTCACATTCATTATGGTACATAAATGTTAGGATAACTGCTTTTTTCTTTTCTTCCGTCAAAACGGTACCAAGATAGATATTGTTTAATAATTTAACGTTTTCTAACATAATATTTTGATGAGTTTGCATGTTTTCCAAATAGTCTGCAAATATGAGAAGCTCATCTTTTGTGGAAGATAATAATTCATATCCGTAAATACTCAGATACATATAATCATCATTTGTATCTATACCTAGAATTATATCTTTATTGACCGGTATGTGTTCCATGTTAAGGTATTTTCTATTCCTACCTACATATGTTGCAGTATTTGCATGATGATGCTCTTCTATCATTTTATCTCCTTCATTTTTTGATAAAAAGTCGCTATATATGAGTGCGACACCTCTAATCTATGGTATTTTTTTAAGAATTTTGACACTTCTCTAAATGAAAGGTTTTCATGATCAATTAGTCTTAAAATTTTACTTTTTATATTTAGTAATTTATCCCATTTTTCGCTGCTATACCGTTGTTTAAACTGCTTTGCCTGTAACCCAGTCACATCCTTTACTTCATGCAAGTTCTGTAGCCTGTTTTTTTTCTTTTTACCTTGCAAAAGTGTGTACAACTCCTCTGCAGCGAGATAAAGTGAAGAAAGATACAGGATTGATCTATTCTCCTCATCAATCTTTGAAAGTTTGAAATAGTTCTCCTTCTGCTTTTCGAAGCAAACAAGTATAAGATCCTCATTTTGTTTCGCCATCCATTTGAGAGCTTTAGTTCTTTTATCTGGCGATAGTTTTGTGTATTTGTTGAGTTTTTTTTGTAAACTCAAAGTGTCTCCTTGTTTATTGATTGTTCAAGCGCTTGTAATGTCATTGTAATATAAAACGTAAAGTAAAAATAGGGGCATTTTGGACTTGATGAAAGTTGCAGAAAATTGATGAAACAAGTTATTTTACACTGTTACTTTTCGTGTCAGAAGTCTCTGCTTTACCTTCTTTCTAGCAAAGAATAGATAAAATATCCCTACTTAGAAACAGGGGTATTTAATGGGCGAAACGAACACAGCAGCATTTATATGGTCGGTAGCAGACCTGCTTAGGGGTGACTATAAGCAGTCTGACTATGGTAAGGTGATTTTACCTTTTACACTTTTACGTCGTTTGGAATGTGTACTTGAACCTACACGGGATGCGGTACTTAAAGAGTATGCGTCTCGTAAAGATATGGGAATACCTCTTGATGTATTTTTGACTAAAAAATCAGGACATAACTTTTATAATATTTCTGGGTTCTCGCTCATTACACTTCTAGCCGACCCTGCGAACCTCAAAGAAAACATAGAGAATTACCTTGCAGATTTTTCAGAGAATGCTAGAGATATCTTCGAGAAATATAAATTTCAAGATCAGATAGAAACACTAGATGAAGCAAATCTGCTTTATATGATAGTAGAAAAATTTACTACGATTGACCTCTCTCCTGCCAAGGTTTCTAACCATCACATGGGATTGATGTTTGAAGAGCTTATACGTAGGTTTGCAGAGGCATCCAACGAGACGGCAGGGGAACACTTTACCCCGCGTGACATAGTCCGATTGACAACGGCTTTACTCTTTTCTTTAGATGATGATGTCTTGACAAAGCCGGGCATAGTACGTTCTTTGTATGACCCCACTGCAGGTACGGGAGGGTTTTTAAGTTCGGGGGCAGAGTATGTACATGAGCTGAATCCTAAAGCTAAGTTGGTTACATTTGGTCAGGAGCTTAACCCTGAGTCCTATGCCATTTGTAAAGCAGATATGATGATTAAGGGTGAAGCGGTAAGCAACATAAAACTAGGCAATACACTCAGTGATGACCAGCTTTATGATAAAAAGTTTGACTATATGCTTTCCAATCCTCCTTTTGGGGTAGAGTGGAAAAAGGTACAAAAAGAGGTCACGGATGAGCATAAACTTAGAGGGTATGATGGGCGTTTTGGTCCAGGGCTTCCTAGGGTCTCCGATGGTTCATTGTTGTTTCTTTTGCATCTTGTCTCGAAAATGCGTCCTGTAAGTGAGGGCGGTTCTCGTATAGGTATCATCCTTAACGGTTCTCCTCTCTTTACTGGTGGTGCAGGAAGTGGTGAGAGTGAGATACGCAGATACATTTTGGAAAATGACTTCCTTGAAGCCATAGTGGCTATGCCTAACGATATGTTTTTCAACACGGGTATTGCTACTTATATATGGGTGCTCTCTAACAAAAAACAGGCACACAGACAAGGGCGAGTGCAACTCATCAATGCTTCGGACATGGGTAACAGTATGCGAAAGTCACTCGGCTCAAAACGAAAATTTTTAGATGAAGCACAGATAAATGACATTGTAAAATTGTACGGAGAAAATAAAGATACAAAGATCTCTAAACTCTTTAAGACGACAGACTTCGGGTACAGACGTATCACCGTTGAGCGACCGTTACAACTTAGCTACTATCCTCACGATGCAGACAAGCTCGAAGCCCTGCAAAACGACAAAGCCTTTGAGAAACTCAAAGAGCTTGGAGCGAAAGTGCTTACTGCTCTTGCCAACATAGATGATGACAAGATCATGAGTCGTACTGAGTTCAAAAAAGAGCTGGATAAACACATAGACACGAAACTCACAGCCTCACAGTTCAAGCTCATACAAAAGCACATTGCCGTGCATGATGACGAAGCAGAACTCAGCAAAGACTCCAAAGGGAAGCTTGAAGCCAATGCCGACTTGCGTGACTATGAGAACGTACCACTCAGCGAAGACATACAGAGCTACTTTGAGAGAGAGGTCACACCTCATGTACCCCTTGCCTGGATAGACGAAAAGAAGTGTGATGCCAAAGATGGAGAAGTGGGCATCGTAGGCTATGAGATACCATTTAACCGACACTTCTATGAGTACACACCACCTAGAGCCTTAGAGGAGATAGATGCAGAGCTAGAGACACTGAGTGCTGAGATAATGGAGATGCTTCGTGAAATATAATAAGTACCAAGAATACAAAAGCTTGTCTTTTCCATTCTTGGATAAAATTCCTGCAGAATGGATGGTTGTTCCTTTATATGCATTAAGTAATTTTCGACAAGGTAAACTTCATGAACCTTATATTGATGAGAATGGTAAATTTATTTGTATTAACTCACGCTTTGTTTCGACAGAGGGAAAAAAGTTTAAACACTGCAGTGTTAATTTAAGTCCTGTTAAAAAATCGGATATTTTAATGGTTATGAGTGACCTACCAAATGGTCGAGCACTCGCCAAGGCACTTTTTGTTAAGGGAGAAAATAATTATGCTTTGAATCAGAGAGTATGTGCAATTACACCAACAAACATATACCCTAAATTTTTGTATTATCAACTAAATAGAAATGCTTACTTTTTGTCTTTTGATGATGGTTCCAATCAGACAAACCTTTCAAACTATGACTTTAAAAAATATCCTGTTCTATTACCATCGGAAGAAGAACAAAAAACCATAGCCAACTACCTTGACTCTACCACAGCCAAGATAGATACGCTCATAGAGAAGCAGACCAAACTCATAGCCCTCCTTAAAGAGAAACGCCAAGCCGTTATTTCCACTGCTGTCACTCGTGGATTAGATAATACAGTAGCTATGAAAGATAGTGGGGTTGAGTGGTTGGGGGAGATTCCTGAGCATTGGGAAGTTAAGAAGCTGAAGTATATATCATCAGTAAATGATGACTCTTTGCCAGATAACACCTCGGATGAATTGGAAATAAACTATATAGATATTGGTAGTGTAACTACAGGCTATATTCAAAATTATGAGACAATGTCTTATGGTAATGCACCATCTAGAGCGAGAAGAATTATCAAAGATGGAGATATATTGGTCTCAACAGTACGAACATATTTAAAAGCCATTGCACCTGTGTCAAGTTCATATAATAATTATATTGCATCAACAGGTTTCGCTGTAATTAGGTCGGGAAAAGAGCTAAACACCAACTTTACTAAATATGCACTATTGTCTAATTATTTCATTGACTTAGTAGAATCATGTTCTGTGGGTGTAAGTTATCCAGCTATCAATGCATCAGATTTAGTGACATTTCGTATTTCATTACCTTCGATAGAAGAACAAAAAGAAATAGCCCTTTATTTAGATACTAAAACCTCAAAAATAGATACCCTAATAACAAAAGCCACCAAGGCCATAAACCTACTAAGAGAGAAACGAACCGCGCTTATCAGCTTGGCTGTGACTGGGAAAATTAAGGTGAATGGTGAAATCAGAGAGGATACGGTAAAATGCGAATAGAAGAGATAAGGAAATAGCATGCAACAAATACGAATATCAAATATTGAAAACTATATGAGCTTGTTTCAAAATGCTAATACCAATTTTTCAAACATTTCATGGGTTGAGCCTATATTTATCGGAATGTTACGTGCCTATCAAGTAGATGAAGCATTAGCAATAGAAACTGATAATGATTATCTTCGTGCTATGATCCTGCAGGGACATACACCAAACAAGACATTTAGCCCTATAGAAAAGATAGATAATAGTCGAATGGGAACAGAAAGAATCTCTACTCATATTACCGACATTATGTTGAAAAATTTTACACAACTTAATAAAGAGGATATTCGTGACCTCAAACACTATTTGCAATACCTTTTTTTGGAGCTTATGAACAATGTCGCTGACCATGCTCATTCCCCTGTAGGTGGATATACAATGGCTCAATACTACCCGCAAGGTAAAAAAATACAATTTGTCGTAGCCGATAGAGGTGTTGCATTTTTGAAAAATATGCAGTTGAACTTCAGCAATATCGATACAGAGATAGAAGCTATCAAAAAAGCTCTCGAAAAAGGCGTTACCTCCACACAACAAAGGATGTACAATCAAGCCAAAAATGCAGGCTATGGGCTCTATGCGATGTTTGAGATTTTGAAGATGACGGGCGGACGATTTGTCATCATCTCAAATGACACACTTCTTCGATATGAAAATGAAAGATTTGTTGCCAAAAAGCTTGAGAGTCCATGGAAAGGTGTTATGGTGGCGTTCGAGTTTTTTGAAGCAAACATTAATTATGATATGGATTATTTTAAGAGAGAGTATTTGTGGAAGCTGGATGAAGAGGATGATGACTTTTTTTAAGCCACCTTCTCTTTGGAATACTTGATAACGAAGTTGATCGTGTCTTTGGTGCCTTGTGTTTCGTTGACAAGGAGCACTTTCCCTCTGATGTACTCAATACCGAAAGCTCTGATGAAAATCCCGAAGAACTCATCGATAAATGATTGCGTGACTTGCTCTACCCCAAGAAAATCAAGGGTAACAGTATTGCCTTTGTCCAGCTCTTTTTTCATTTTCTTGCGAATAATCTCACCGGCACCTCTCGAGCCGACTATCTCAAAACCACCGGTTTCATTTTTTATATTGATAACCATAATTTACCTTTCGTATGCTCTTGTCTGTATATTGGGAGAAGAGGCGAAATCCCCAGTACTCTCGGCGACTGAGGGAAGCCAAATTCCAAAGCCTTAGGCAAAGGAAAACCAGTACACTAGGTATGTGCACGGAGTATAGCAGTATACGACTTAAAAAAATATAAAAGTACCCTTCGGGCTAGTAGCCCGACGAACGGTAGAAGCACGCATATATGGACTTTAGTGTATTTTAGTACTAATAAATACATCTATTATGTTAACCATGTTTTTTCCATTTTAAATATTGTAAGATATAATTAAAACCATAAGATATCTACAAGGATATAGGCAAGGAAGAGGTAATATGGGGAATAGTAGACATAAAGAAAACATATTTGAAACAGAGATAGTAGAATATCTTACTACACATGACTGGATAGAAGGTAGTTCAGAAGGATATGATAAATCTTTAGCATTATACCCTGAAGACCTCATAGCCTATGTACAGAACACTCAACCTACAGCCTATGAAAAATTTGCGAAACGACATGCCTCTCATCCTTCTCAGGCACTTTGCCAGTTTGTTGCCAAACAGATGGATAAGCATGGCTCTCTTTATTGTATTCGTAATGAGATTAAAGATGTCAATGCACGCATTAAACTTTGTCAGTTTAAACCAGATTTATTCAATGACAAGATTATGGAGAAATATAATCAAAATATTTTACGTGTAGTAAGGCAGGTCTATTACTCTGAAAATAATACAAATAGCATCGACCTTGTACTGTTTCTCAATGGTATCCCTCTAGCAACAGTAGAGCTTAAAACAGACTTCACACAGAATGTACACGACGCGATAGAGCAGTACAAATACAATAGGCTTCCTAAAGATAAAGTAACGAACAAAGAAGAGCCACTCTTAGCATTTAAAAAGCGTGCATTGGTGCATTTTGCTATGAGTACAGATGAAGTCTATATGACGACACAACTCAAGAGCAAAGATACTTTCTTTTTACCTTTCAATAAAGGAAATGATGGCGCAGCAGGTAACAAGCCAAATCCAAAAGGATATGCAACAGATTATCTCTATAAAGAGGTTTTTTCTAAAGAGAATTGGTTAAAGATATTTGGTCGTTTTGTGCATTTAGAGATAAAAGAAAAAGAGGATGCCCAAGGACGTAAGTATAAAAGTGAAACACTTATTTTCCCACGGTATCATCAGCTTGATGTAGTAAGAGAACTTGTACAAGATGCCAAAGAAAAAGGTGCAGGAGAACACTACTTGGTGCAACACAGTGCAGGAAGTGGTAAGTCTAACTCTATCGCATGGTTGGCACATCAGCTCTCTTCTTTGCATAATGCTAAAAATGAACAGGTGTTTAACTCGGTGATTGTTATTACCGATAGAACGGTATTGGACTCTCAGCTACAAGAGACTATCTCTCAATTTGAGCATAAAAAAGGTGTGGTTGTCCGTATCAACCGTGAAGAAGGTGAGGGGAGTAAGTCTGAACAGTTAGCTACTGCATTGGAGAACTCGGTGGCAATCATCATTGTGACTATACAAACTTTCCCTTTTGTGCTTGATGCTATACGTCAAAGAGCGACACTGAAAGAGCGTACCTTTGCCATTATTGCAGATGAGGCACACTCTTCACAGACAGGTCGTACAGCCAAAGAGCTTAAAGAGGTACTGGGAAGTGTACAGTTGAAAGAGGGTGAAGAGTTGAGTGCAGAAGATGTACTTACAGCAAGTGTAGAAGCCAAGGGAGAAAATCAGAATCTAAGCTACTTTGCTTTTACAGCTACGCCTAAAGCGAAAACATTAGAGATGTTTGGTCAAGTATCAGACTCAAGTAGACCAGCAGGAAAAGATAACCTTCCAGAGCCTTTTCATGTCTATACAATGCGTCAGGCGATAGAAGAAGGTTTTATTATAGATGTACTCAAAAGCTACACAACATATGATTTGGCATATAAACTTGCTACTGCCGAAGGTGAACGTGAGGTTGATACAAAGCAAGCAAGTAAAACTTTGGCTAAATGGGTGCGGTTGCACCCCTATAATATCTCTCAGAAAATAGAAATTATTATAGAGCATTTTAAAGAAAATATTGCTCATCTTCTTGATGGAAAAGCCAAAGCCATGGTAGTGACTTCTTCGCGGAAAGAAGCAGTGCGGTATAAATTGGCTTTTGATAAATACATTAAAGAGAATAGATATAAAGGTATAGAGGCGATGGTTGCCTTTTCTGGTAAGGTTGCAGATGATGTAGAAGGGGCAGAAAAAGAGTATACAGAAAGTAACATGAACCCTGCACTTAAAGGTAGAGATATGCGAAAAGCATTTGATACTGATGAATACCAAGTGATGCTCGTTGCCAATAAATTTCAAACAGGCTTTGATCAACCCAAACTATGTGCCATGTATGTGGATAAAAAACTGAGTGGGGTAGATGCAGTACAGACGCTCTCAAGACTCAATAGAACCTATCCTGGGAAAGAAACAGTATTTATTTTGGATTTTTTTAACAAAGCAGAAGAGATAAAAGAAGCCTTTGATCCATACTATACTACTGCAACGCTTACAGATGTGACTGACCCAAATATGATATTTGATTTACAATTGAAGTTGGATACCTACCACCTTTATACACCTCAAGAGATAGAGAGTTTTGCCAAAGCATATTTTGATCCTAAGGGAACACAAGCTGCAATGTCTGCAGCGATTAAGCCTGTGGCAGATAGATACAAGCATCAGTATCGTGATGCATTGGTAGCAATAGATAAATTGAAAGTGTTATTGGAACAGGCAGAAAAAGCTCAAGATGAGACAGCTATACACAATACACAAAGAGAGCTCAAAGAGGCAAAAGAAGGTAAAGATGCACTTGATTTATTTAAAAAGGATTTAGGCACGTTTACACGTATGTACGAGTTCCTTTCTCAGATCGTGGAATATGAAGATGAGGAACTGGAAAAATTGAGTGTATTTGCACGAGGATTACTACCAAATTTAAAAACCATCAACCTTAATCCACCTATCGATATTAGTAGTGTTGAGATGACCCATTATAGTTTGAAAAACAAACAACAACATAAGATAGATTTAAAAGGTGGATATCTTGATAATATTGATCCTGGTTCGGGTGTTGTTAGGGAACCTAAAACTGACTTACTAAGTGAAATTATTGAAAAAATGAATGATATATTTGCGGGTGACCTCACGGAAGATGATAAACTAAATTACGCACGAAGCATAAAAGACAAAGTGATGGAAAGTCAAGCGGTGCAAGAGCAGATAAAAAATAATACACGAGAACAAGTAATGATAGGTGACTTTCCTAGTGCAATGACGGAAGCAGTCATAGATAGCTTAGGTGTACATGAAGATATGGCGAAGCAAATATTGGGTGATGATAAAGTACAAAAGAGGTTTGCAAGACTGTTGCTAGATATGATATATGGGGCAGCATAAGGGGGGGAGTCCCCTTACACTGTATGATGTATAACTTGCGTGACCATATAGTCAGCAATATGATCAATAGCGTAGACTACTCGCCCATTGCGTTGATTTCCTTTTTTTGACCACTTTGGACCTGTACCATCTTTAAGCAACCTGTCTAGTGTGGAGGTAGAGATACCTAGTACTGTTGCTGTCTCGCCACGCGAAAGCTCAAGTGATCCATATTTTCTGAACAACATTTCAGTTATCATTTTTTTTCGATTTTCCATTTTTTACCTTTTTGCTGGGCACGTCTACCCAGACTTGATTGAATTTGAAGCTTCTTGATGAGATTATCGCATGGTTCTAGCAGGCACATTTTCAAATTATGAATGAGAAATTTGAAAAGATATCTTTTAGATATATGTTATAGGTTTTTTGAATTATAGATGGGGTGTTGAAGAATCAAAATCTGTGGTAAACTTGCATCAAAAAAGGATTACTATGCCTACTTTAGAGTATCAAAAATACGTAAAAGAGTTAAGTTTTAAAAACTATGAGGCTACTAACGCTTTTGCATATGAATTGATTATGAGAAACGAAGAGTGTCAAAAACTTTTAAAGCAATTACATAGAATTTCAATAAAATTATTAAATGAACTGAAAATATATAATCAAACGCTTAAAAAAGAGTTTCAGGATAATAAAGAGTTAGAAAAATATGTTTTAAATAGATGGGAACTTGATGAAGAAATCATACATTTAAAAAATATGAGAAGTTTTCATTTGAAAGAAATATCAAATACTCTTTTTGTTTTGAAGGCAGCCATATCGGATAAAAAATGGCAATCTATCTTCTTAGATTATTTAGAAAAGAAAAAGTTATTAACAAATTATTTATATTTAGATAGTTTTTTTAACCCAGAAATGGAAATTGATGAACAAATGTTAGATATTTTAATTACAGCAGTTGGTCAAATAAAATTAACAGATAAATATCCTGAACTATCAGTTGGAAACGTAGATCCTGAAAATAAGGTTGATATGCTCTTGGCTACGCGTCGTTTTGAATTGGATATTTTTTTATCAAAATTAGCAATTAAGCACTCCAAAGAACTTAATGTACTTATTGAGGAAAAAAATAATTTGTTAATAAAAGACTATGAAGAAATATATTTTAAATATAGAAAAAGTAGAAAGATGCTTGAAAGGTTAAATAAATTGCGCGAAAAGATTGAGGCATATATCTCAAAAGAGTTTTTTATTGATTTTTCTAATGAACTTTATCTAAGTTATAGATTCTTTAGTAAGGATCTTCAAAAAGATTTGCATCATTTTTATAAAAAAGAAGTTCAGCATATTTATAAAAATACACCTAAAGAGATAATGCATGGAGGTGTCCTCGAAAATGATTATGAAATTTCATATAAAGATGTACGATTAAGAGTAAGGGAAACCTTCGCACTTGATGCAGAAGCAATAGAGTTAATCGACTCAATTTATACAGAGGAATCAGTACACGAGGTAATTTCTAAAAATACAAGTGAATATATTTTTAGACACACAGAAGTTGAACCAATATTTAGTAGACCAAATTTATTTAGTGAAAGGTTTAGGGATATTAGATTAAATTTTAATCCAAATTTATCCAAAAAGGAATTGATATCTCAATTTAAAGCAATTATAGAGGCCTACCAGTCAAATCAATTAGAAAATCAGAGTGTGTATGAGATTTTAGGAGAGAAATTTAATCAGTGGAATGAAAAAATATATAGAACCAAGAGAGAGCATTCGGAGCAAAAAGAACAGTTGGATGCAAAAAAAATTACTACTTTAGTTAATGCTTGCCAGGATATACTTTATATATATGATGCAGATAAAAATGGGGAAAGCCATACTTCGAAATCATACCCAACAAAATTAGGAACAGGTACAATTAGTAGTTATCTTAATTTTGCAAAATTTTTGATAGAGGAAAAAGGGTATAAAATTTTATTAACAGCTAATCTGTAAAATATTATTGACTATATAGGTTAAATACATTTTCCTTCCCACTATCTGGCGCCAACTTCGCATACCTCATGGTCATTTCAATATCATGATGATTCATGAGTTTTTTGATGGTAAAAATAGGAGTGCCATTGATAGCTAAATGAGATGCAAAGGTATGTCTTAATGTATGTATGACAGTGCGATGCTTTGAATCATTTTTTTCTAATCCTTGATTGAATAAATGATTTAAAATAGGTGCAAGTTGGTTGGATAGTGTTTTTGCTGGTAACGGGGTATTTGATAGTCCTACGATATAATCATAGGGTTTCAGTGTATCCCAATTGAGTGATTGTAAAAAGTCAAGAGTCTCTTGCTCAATAAATCCTGTATATCTCTCTCCATCATTTTTGAAATCAATAAGGCTAATAGTTCCATTTTTGAGATTGATATCTTGTTTTTTTATATGAATAATAGTTTCTCTTCTTCCCCCTGTACTTAGAGAGAGCAGAACAAAGGCATAAAGAGTAGGATTATCTGATACAGCATTCTTCAATTGCACAATCTCCTCTAAATCAAGATATTTTTCTCTTTGATTGTTGACTCTAGGTTTTTTTACTCCAACACAAGGATTTACTACTTTCAGACCTTTTTTGATGGAATGGTTGAAGATAGTTGAAAGTAATTCAACAAGGCTATTGGCAGTTTTTGGTGCTAGTCTTTCAGAAAGTGATCTCCTCCATTTTGTTATGTCATCTTGTTCAATAGTGTGAATATCCATATTTCCAAATACATCTTTAATATGAAGATTGTATTTATTCAACATTTTTGTATTGGTTTTATTGTCTATAGTATCATTGATATATGTATCTGCTAAACTTTGCACGGTAATAAAATTTTTCTTTTTATGTTTTACTATAGGAGCATCATCACCGAATTTAGAATTGTTTAAAGCTTCGTTTCTTTTTTGGTGACAATATTGTTCCGTAATGCCTTCAGATTTTTTACCAATAACCTCTTCTTTAAGTCGACCATTGATTTTATATCGAATTTGATAGCTTCTGTCGTTATTCTCTAAAAGTTTATATCGGACACCTGTAAATTTTTTAGATGTAATCCATTTATTTGCACTCACTCAAATACCACCCACGTACCACCTTAAGTGGTAATAATTGATTTTAGATGATTATAGTTGATTAATGCTATAATGTCAATATACATCGTATACACGTGTACTTTAGGATATTTGAGTAAACTTTGTGAGACTTGAGGAAAGATATAAAATCAAGTCCCCCTCTCCCGGCCACTTTTTTTAATCACAAAATATTAATTATTCAAAATACTACATTCAAATTACACATTAGCACATTATCATACACAAAAAATAGAAGGAAGACTCATGTATAAGACAGTTCTTATTCTTTTAGCAATATCTTTTAGTGTGTTAGGCGCAGTCAATATGAAACCATGGAAAAGCAAACTCAACACCCTGAGTGAGTTTGAAAAGCATGTGATCGTTGACAAGGGTACGGAGCGTCCCTGGTCGGGTAAGTATGTAAGAAGCACAGAGGATGGTATCTACCGGTGTAAAGTGTGTAATGCAC
The DNA here is from genome assembly GCA_026990595.1 of Sulfurovum sp. Lineage (GTDB taxonomy): Bacteria > Campylobacterota > Campylobacteria > Campylobacterales > Sulfurovaceae > Sulfurovum. Next base: position 606 of record JALXCZ010000026.1, on the reverse strand, counting down.
CGCTTTACAGGTCTGGAGACAAATTCAATGCACATTGCGGATGGCCGAGTTTTGATGATGCCATCCCGGGAGCGGTTAAAGAGATTCCGGATGCAGACGGCAGACGTACCGAGATCGTCTGTGCGAATTGCGGGGCACACTTGGGACATGTGTTCAGAGGGGAGGGGATGACAGCCAAGAATACACGCCATTGTGTCAACTCTGTCTCTTTACATTTTGACAAGAAAAAAGCAGTGGAGCCTGCGTTGAAAAAAGCCTATTTTGCAGGTGGGTGTTTCTGGGGTGTGGAGTATTATATGGAACAGATCCCCGGGGTTAAAGAGGTGGTGTCCGGGTTTATGGGTGGGCATGTCAAGAACCCGGCTTACTATGATGTGGTACGCAAGAAAACAGGTCATCTGGAGACAGTAGAAGTAACCTATGATCCCTCAAAAGTAAGTTATGAAACGCTGGCAAAGACCTTTTTTGAGATCCATGATCCTACACAAAAGAATGGACAGGGACCTGATATTGGGAGTCAATACCTCTCGGCAGTATTCGTCAACAATGCAAAAGAGAGAAAAGTAGTAGAAAGGCTGATCAAAATACTGCAGAGCAAAGGCTTGA
>JALXCZ010000025.1 GCA_026990595.1 Sulfurovum sp. | reverse complement strand
TTATCGTTTGGATTAGAGGCAAGGAGTTGTTGCATTACCCTTAACGATTCATTTTTTTCGCCCATCTCCCACATTTTTAGTGCATAATTATATATCATACGTATAATATGTCTGTTTTCCATAAAGAGCCAACTTAACACATCTGGAAACTTCCCTCTACGTATCACCATCTTCATAGCTCGTTCATATCCTTCTTTGAGGATATTAAAACTCTGCATATCATCTTCTGCATACGCATAGTATTCTGAAAGTGTCACATATGGATCAAAAAAATTTGGATCTTTTTTAATAATCTTTTTAAGTGTTTTGATACCTTTTTGTATATTCTGCTCTTCACCCTCAAGAAAGTCCCAATACGCTGTTTGTACCTCATATCGATCTATCTCATCAACAAACTCATACATATATTTTCCTTATTTAATAACATATTATACCCTCTCAATCTGTAACATATTATACCTCTACCTTATAATCCAGCAACATCTCATCACCACTCATCCCATGAAAACCAAAATGATATGCAGGGGCTTCTTGTATGAGTATCTCTATATCAATCGATGGTATACCTACTTCTTTTCGTATATGTTCAAAAAGTAAAGCTATGAGCCTCTTTTTTGTCTCTTTGGTTCTACCCTCTATCATCATAAATTCTATGATGGTGTAGGCATGACTTCTATTGGGAGGGAATACCATATCCTCCTTCTTTATAGGAAAAAAGCGGTGAAACCTTTTGTCTTTAGGAAACGCTAACGCCTCCACCACACAGTGATGAATCACATCTGATAACTGTTTTTTAACAGGGTTCAATTGGGAATCTACCCCATATATTTTTACTTGTGCCATAAGGCATCCTTTATTAATCACACGATAGTGTACTTTGTCGTGGAGAACAGCCTTAAAACAATAGCAATTCAAGAGCCACGATGATTTTTTACTTCGTTTTTTCTAAAAAAATGAAAGGAGAGCCAATGCCTCAATTTTATAAAAAAGAAGTACCGAAAAATGTATAAATTATGATAATAAGAATATCAGCTAAAAAAGAAAAGTAGTAGGCTAAAGCCAAGAGTTAAGAAGCATCATCATAGATTGAAATGTAGTAATAAAAGTTTTCATATTTTGCTCCTTAAAAATTCTAATTCAAAAAGTATATATAAATACCCCTTAAACATAAAACATATTATTATACATCGACTGTGCCCAGTTGAATTGTGCATGGGACTTTCCAAGTGTATTGTGCTTCCAATCTTCATCGGTTGCGCTTCCATTGAAGAATGTATGCCCAGATTTGTCATACTTATAAGTAGAAACCAACGATATTTCACGATCAGGGTACATAGACACAAAAGAATCACAAAATGTAATAGGAGATTCCCACTTTATCGATTTTTTATAATAATCTTCCGCAACCATTCTGGCAACATTCTGCCCTTCTGTGTAAGCAGTATTACCTGATTTGGAAAAGCCCATGGGACGCAAATCACCACATCCGAAAATATTGTCATATCCTTTAAATTTGTTAGTAAAAACATTCAGATTCGCTTCAATACGATTGTATGCGGTTTGGATAGTCAATCCAAGTTTTTCCAGAAGTTTTGTAGCTCTGACATTGGGATAGAAACTCATATCTTCAAATACAATATTATCAAATCCTGTTGTGATTATCTTCTTGTCAAAATCTATGGATTCTATCTCAGTTTCAGGCATATACTCCAAATAGCCCTTATATATTTCATTAAAAGCACTCATAAATCCCTCTTCCTTGATGGTTACCTGATTGTTTGCATCAAGAATAAGAACTTTACCTTTTATCTTGTTCTTTTTAAGATGATCTGCCAATAAACAAGCCCGTTCATAAGGTGCAGACAGACAACGATAATTTCCGTCTGGTACAGTAATAACAAAATTACCACCTTTAAAATTCTGTATTTTCTTTTTAAGGGTCAGGTGCTCTGAACCCGGGATAAATGCTGCAGGGTATTCGCGGGAAAGTTTATGTTCAAAAGCTTCATCACCTTTACTCCAATTATAGTAGTCATACTCTATCCCCGTAGCAAACACCAGATAATCATAATGCAGGTCACCTTCTGTCGTTTTAAGTATATTTTCGTGGGCATTCAAATCTGTTGCAGTCGCCTGAAAATAGGTATATCCAAAATTATTGGCTGCTTCAATATAGCTATGTACCAAAAAGTCCATCGGCACAAGGTCAAAAAGCCAGGCATTACTTGCCGGACAGGAAACAAACTCATAGCGTTTCTCTACCAATGTTACTTCTGCATGAGGAATATGCTCTTTAATATGTTTTGCAAAAGAGAGACCTGACCATCCACCACCTACAACAACGATACGTGGATGTTTAGAAGGTTTGGTTATTTTTGTCTTTTTTACCTCCACTATCTTCTCTGCTGCTATAGCACTCCCCGCGGTTGAAGCCAAAAGCATCATTTTTACACTGTTTTTAAGAAGTTCTCTTCTATTCATAATAATTTTCCTGCATAATTAAAATAACGCAGGGTTATACCATAATTTTCATTACCTATGTGTTAAAATATTCATCAATCCCCTCATAAAAAGTACTTCTTGCTTAAAATTATAGTCTGATTCAATATCTCTTCCCTCATTCTCTGCCCTTTTTATTCTGAAATTTGGATAAAATACATCAAAATAAGAGGAAAACTAAATGAGTAATGAACATAAAAACGATCCTTTACACGGCATAACACTTAAAGTACTTTTAAATGAACTTGTAGAACATTATGGTTGGGAGACGCTTTCAGAATTTGTAACTATCAATTGTTTTCAGAGTAACCCTTCCATAAACTCTTGTCTTAAATTTTTAAGAAAGACCCCTTGGGCAAGAGAGAAAGTAGAGAAAGTTTATCTTGCTATGAAAAAAAGTGAAAACAAAAACTAAAAATTATAAAGCCCTGAACCTATCACTTTATAAATGATCGGTTTTTCAAACGTATCATTAACTTTTACACCGCCAATGATCCCAACAGGATGTTTAGAGTGCCTAGCCGCCTTAAGGAGGGCTTCTCCTCCAACATTTGCTTCTGACTTCGTACTTGTACTTCTAAAAGCTCCTAAGCCTATATAGTCAATATTCAACTCATTTGCCTCTAATATCTCTTTTTGGTCATGCGTCGAAAGTCCCAGTAACTTTTTGCCTATTTTCTGACGAACAAGCGATACTGCCTCTTTTAGATTCTTAGAGTATTGTCGTATATCTTCCTGTCCTATATGCAGTCCATCGGCATACTCTATAAGCTCTATACTGTCATTGATAATGACTATTCCCTTGTAGTATTCACATATAGTAAGCAGATCGGTTTTTTTCTCTTTCAGGGAACCTGATTTATTACGGTATTGGAGTATAGGAATATTTTTAAAATTATTAATATGTTGAAGGAATCTGGCTAAAGAGACATCTTTTGAATTGAGTGTCTCCTTATCTACTAAAGCATAGATCATACAGAACGTTGTCTATACTTCTTCTTGAATTGCTTCATTGTCTACATCTGTACTGCGTCTTTTGGGTGCAGGCTTGCCCAAAGCATCTTTTTTAAAAAGTACAAGAAGATCAGCTAAAGTCTGGTGCATATCTCCACGATCTACGATCATGTCTATAAGCCCATGCTCAAGTAGGAATTCTGAACGCTGGAAGCCTTCGGGAAGATCCACACCCACGGTCTGTTTGATAACCCTCTGCCCTGCAAACCCGATAAGTGCTCCAGGTTCAGCCATAATAATATCTCCAAGCATTGCAAAAGAAGCACTTACTCCACCCATGGTAGGATCTGTCAAGATCGAGATGAAAGGTAACCCTTTATGATGCAACCTGTTCAATGCCGCAGAAGTTTTACTCATCTGAAGCAGTGCATAGGTACTCTCCTGCATTCTTGCCCCGCCTGATGCAGAGACAATGATCACACCACACTCTTTTTCGATAGCTCTATCTACTGCACGTACGATCTTCTCACCCTCAACAGAACCCAAACTTCCACCCATAAAGGCAAAGTCAAAAACAACAAGTTCTACCGGTGTTCCACCCACTGTACATGTACCACTCATCACTGAAGAAGTTTTACCTGTTTTTGTTTTGGCTTCTTCCAAACGTTTTTTGTAGGATTTTTTGTCCGAGAATTTTAATGGGTCTACAGGAGCCAATGTAGTATCATGTTCTACAAAACTTCCTTCATCGACAATAGAAGCAATACGTTTATCTGCATTGATACGAAAATGATGATTACACTTCGGGCAGACATTCTGCTTTGCCTCAACTTCCTTATAATACATCAATGAAGTACATTTCGGACATTTTATCCATTGATTGGGCGTCTCATGTTTTACTTCATCTTTTTTAAATAAATTCCCAAACATCCTTACTCCTCTATCGTTTTTATTAAATTTTCAATTTTCAAGGCTACATTTAACTCTTTTGATACTATAACATAATCCTCTTCAACAATCACTTCAAGACCTTCACAAAGTGCCAATCCTGCTGCAAAATCATAGATACGGAATTTACCCACAAAAAGTACATAATTCACCGATCTTGCATAGGCCAATGAAAGTGCAATAGCTCCCGGAGCTCTGAACTTCAAGCCTTCATTATCCAAAGCAGCCACAAGCAGGGGATTTGCATAGGCTTTTTCGAAAAGACCTATCTCTGCATGAGGAGCAGTGTATGGAAGATGGAACGAAGAAGAGAAGAGTTTCCCCTGCTGTACTTCTTTACTCTCTTCTTTAAAGAAAATATCTCCATTCGCAAGGTTGCAGACCACTGCTGCATCTAAAATGCCCTCACCGTTTACCTTGGCTACAGATGTACCGTAAAAAGGAAAAAGGGAAAGTGCATTGGCACTTCCGTCTATAGGGTCAATAATGATCTTACTTTTCCCCTCTCCTATAAGTCCTGACTCTTCCGACTCTATCTGCCCAAAAGTACTAAGGTATTTTACAAATATCTTCTCAGCAAAAAGATCAAGCCTTGAACTTACATCTCCGCCTGCTCCCACAACAGTCTTCTCAAACCATGAAGCCTCAAAGCCGTCTTTTATCGCTTCGGCTATCTCTTCATTGGCTTTAATGCAAGCTTGCATAAAATCCGTCATAATGCTATTTTACTAACATCTTTACCATAGCTTTTGCTGCATCTCGACCGTCGCGTGCCGCAGTAACAACCAAGTCAGCACCACGATGACAGTCACCCCCGGCATAAATACCAGGCTGTGTGGTCTTGTAATTCTCATCGACAAGAACACCGCCCCACTTATCGGTTTCTATACCGTTACTTGCGAAGAACGGATAATTCACATTGTCAAATCCAAGTGCAAAAATAACCACATCTGCATCTACTTTATATTCACTGCCGGGGATCTCTTCCACACGTTGTCTTCCTGAGCTGTCAGGCTCACCAAGTTTAGTCTTAACCATTTCAACAGCGATTACTTCACCTTTATCATTGGTAATAAGTGCTTTGGGAGAAACGTAAAATTCGAACTCAACACCCTCTTCCTTGGCATTAATATACTCTTTTCTGCTTCCTGGCATATTGTGCGCATCACGTCTGTAGAGACACTTGACAGATTTTGCTTTTTCCCTTAAAGAAGTACGTACACAGTCCATAGCGGTATCTCCACCACCAATAACTACAACATTTTTCTCTTTGACTTCGATATTCTTCTCTCTAGGCTCATCAAAAAGTTTTTTCTGTATATCTACAAGGAACTCCATTGCCAGATGTACATTGGGAGCATCTTCACCTGTTAGTCCGGATTTTCTACCTGCTATAGCACCTACTCCGATAAATACGGCATCAAACTCTTTTGTAAGAGTATCAAATGTCTTATCTTTGCCTATCTCTACATTTTGATGAAAGACAGCGCCGGCTTCTTCAAGAAGTTTTACTCTTCTTGCGATCACATGTTTGTCAAGTTTAAATCCTGGAATACCATAGGTAAGTAAACCGCCTGCCCTGTTCTGCTTGTCAAATATTTCTACATCTACACCTTCTCTAAGAAGGAAAGTTGCAGCAGAAAGACCTGCCGGTCCTGCACCGATTATCGCTACCTTTTTACCAACTTTATCTTGAGAAAATTTAGGTTTGAACCCTTTTTTGAACCCTTCTTCATTGACAAACGTCTCAACAGAGCCTATGGTAATAGCGCCATGACCGTCATTGAGTGTACAGGAACCTTCACAAAGTCTGTCATGAGGACAGATACGCCCCATCACTTCAGGGAAAGGAGAAGTTTCATTTGAGAGATCAAAGGCAAACTCCAGATCATTGTTCGCCGTTGCTTTAAGCCACTGGGGAATAAGATTATGAAGCGGACAACCATTATGACAGTACGGATCACCACACTGGATACATCTATCTGACTGTTCACTTCCTTTTAGCGGCTTGAATACTTCGTAGATCTCTTCGAAATCTTTTGTTCTTTCAACCACATCTCTTTTTTTAGCATCTATTCTTTCTAAATCAAAAAATCGTAACATCTTATTCTCCCTCCTCTATTTTCAAAGGACCCTTCATATCTTTTGGTCTTACCATCCAGAAATTTCTGATTTCTACTCTGAAATTATCCAATATCTTTTTAGCTATTTTGCTTTGTGTCTCTTTATAGTAATCTTTGAGAAGTTTTTTAAGATAATATCTTTCAATATCCGTATCTTCAGTGTCAATACGTCTTGCTTCTACAAGTTCCTGATTAATATTTTCTACAAATTCATGCTCTACATCATAAACAAATGCTACACCACCTGTCATACCGGCACCGAAGTTCACACCTGTTTTACCAAGGATCACGACTGCTCCACCCGTCATATATTCACAAGGGTGATCTCCCGTTCCTTCAACGATCGCAATGGCTCCTGAGTTACGTACACCAAAACGCTCACCTACTTGACCATTGATATAAAGTTTACCGCCTGTTGCACCATACAGACAAGTATTTCCGCCCAGTGAATAAGCTTGTCCGCTCTTGTCGGCAGTGATAATGATGCGTCCGCCTGACATTCCTTTTCCAATATAGTCATTTCCAGCACCATTGACATGGATACTTATACCTGGACTCAAGAATGCCCCCAGAGACTGTCCTGTCGTACCTGTCAGTCTAAGGTCAATCGTTTTATCAGGAAGCCCTTTGTCCCCATAATATTTCGCAATCTCTCCAGAGATACGAGTACCGAAACTTCTATTTAGATTAGAGATCTTTTTCTCCAACACAATAGGATCATCCGGATTTTTGATCGACGGCATAAGCTCAGAGAGGATCTCTTTTTCATATTCATTTTTATCATACGGTTCATTGAACGGTACTTGACGTGTATTGACACCATCAAGTTTGTAAAGAAGATTCTCAAAAGAAAATTTCTTGGCAAATGCATCATCTATTACTTCAAGCAGGTCATTTTTTCCGATAATCTCTTCAAGCGAAGTATAACCAAGCGAAGCAAGTATCTCACGTACATCTTCTGCAAGTAAAGTAAAGTAGTTGATGACTCTTTCTACTGTTCCTTCATAATACTCTCTTAGTTTTTCTTCCTGTGTAGCGATCCCCACAGAACATCTGTTCAAGTGACAGATACGAAGTATCTTACAGCCAACTACAGTCAATGCCCCTGTACCAAAGGCAAAAGATTCTGCACCAAAGATAGCAGCTTTTACTACATCCAGACCTGTTTTGAGTCCACCATCAGTTTCTAGTTCCACCTGTCCTCTAAGATTATTCGCTTTAAGTGCATTATGTGCTTCAATGAGTCCAAGTTCCCAAGGGTTACCTGCAAATTTAATAGACCCGATAGGTGCTGCACCTGTACCCCCGTCTGCACCTGAGATAATGATCTTATCGGCATATGCTTTGGCTACACCTGCTGCGATCGTTCCTACACCAGCAGTTGATACCAATTTGACGGCAATTCTTGCTTTAGGATTGATCTGCTTCAAGTCAAAAATAAGCTGTGCCAAGTCTTCAATGGAGTAAATATCATGGTGTGGCGGAGGGGAAATAAGTGTTACACCCGGTGTAGTATGTCTAAGTCTGGCGATCAATGGACTTACTTTATGTCCTGGAAGCTGACCACCCTCACCCGGTTTAGCCCCCTGTGCTACCTTAATCTGAAGTTCATCAGCAGAGACAAGATACCCTGGTGTTACACCAAAACGTCCAGATGCGATTTGTTTTATCTTGGAATTTTTAAGCGTACCGAAACGTGCTGCATCTTCTCCCCCCTCACCCGAGTTTGATTTTCCGCCAATAGTATTCATAGCTTCAGCCAAACACTCATGTGCTTCAGGAGAGATGGAACCCAAACTCATCGCTGCTGTTGAGAAACGTTTAAAGATTTCGGAAAGCGGTTCAACTTCATCTACTGAAATAGCTGTTTTATCTGATTTGAGTACAAAGAAGTCACGAATGAATTTTTTATCACGACCATTGACAAGCTCTTTAAGATGTACAAAATCTTCTTTTTTACCACTTTTGGAAAGTTTATGGATAGCATGGACGGTTGCCGGGGAAAAGTCATGAAACTCCTGCCCGGAAAGGAACTTGTAGTACCCACCGATATTCAACGGGAAGATACGATTTAGTGTTTCTCTGGCATAGGCATCTTGATGTATTTTACATAAACGTGCTTCAATATCTTCATAACCAAGACCCGAAAGCAAGCTATGTGCTCCCGCAAAACATTCAGTAGTAATTTCTTCGCTTAGCCCAATCACATCAAAGAGTTTTGAATTTCTATAACTAGAGATAGTTGCAATCCCCATTTTGGACATAATTTTCAAAAGTCCGGCATTAATTGATTTTCTTACCTTTTTCAAGATAGGGGCAAGATTGATACTCTCATCTTTTCTTCGTGCTATCATCGCTACTGTCTGGTAAAGCATATACGGATAGATTGCTGCCACACCAAAGCCAAGCATACATGCTGCCATATGAGAGTCATAGACTTCACCAGTAGCTGCAATAATACTTATCAAATGACGCTCTCCTGCTTCAAGCAGTGCCTGATTCAAGCGTCCAACCACCATAAGCATAGGCATTACTTTTGTATCAGCATCCAAAGCTCTGTCATCTAAAATAACTGTTCTTATACCATCATTTTTCACATCTGAGAGAATTGTTTCAATGAGATGTGAGAGTGAAGCTTTAAGGTCTGAACTGAATACTGTACTGTAGGTTCTAGCTTTGTAACTTGCATCATACTTAGGATCTTTTTCATCTCCAAAAGCTTTGAGAAGTTCCAGTTTTTCAAGTGACAAAATTGGAGAAACTGTTTTAAGTCTTTTGGCATGTTCAGCATCATCTGAAAGAATATTTCTAATTTCACCAAATCCTGTATTGAGACTCATGACTACTTTTTCACGAATAGGATCTATTGGTGGATTGGTGACCTGGGCAAATTTTTGCTTGAAAAAGTCTGTAAAGTTTCTCTGTTTCTCTGAAAAGGCTGCCAATGGTGTATCATCTCCCATGGAAGCTGTTGCTTCTTTACCCTCTTTTACCATCGGCTCAAACACCTGTTCTATGACTTCAAGTGTAATATTAAAATAGCGCTGCTTGGCTTCCATTTCTGTTTTTTCAGGAATAGCTACATCCGAAAAAGGATCATCCATATGCTCTTGAAGGTAAACCATATTGTCATTGAGCCACTTATCATACGGATCCATATTTTTAAGGTAACCGTTGATATCTTCATTTTTCAATACTTTGCCGTATTTAAGATCTACACCCATCATCTCACCGGACTGAAGTCTTCCCCTCTCAAGGATCTCCTCTTCCGGTGTTTCAAGTACTCCATATTCAGAAGAGATAAGCAGTCTGTTGTCTTTGGTTATGATATATTTTGAAGGTCTAAGCCCGTTTCTGTCCAGTACACAGCCAATGTAACGACCATCTGTCATACTCACTGCGGCAGGTCCGTCCCACGGTTCAAAACAGGTACTTGCATACTCATAGAAAGCTCTGAGTTTTGCATCCATATGCGGTGCATTCTGCCATGGTGCAGGTAAGATGGAACGTGCAGCTTTAAAAAAGTCCATCCCGTTGATACGCAAAAATTCAAAAAAGTTATCCAAACTTGCAGAGTCAGACATTTGTGCCTGAATAACAGGTACAAGTCTTTTCATCTCTTCATCAGAAAATACTTCACTTTCAAGTGCTTCCATCTTCGCTGCTACATTAAATCGGTTGGCTGTAACAGAGTTGATCTCACCATTATGTGCAATACTTCTAAAAGGTTGTGCAAGTCTCCACTCAGGCAGTGTATTGGTAGAAAATCTTTGGTGGAAAAGACAAAATGAAATTTCAAAATCTTCATCTCCAAGGTCTTGATAGAATGCTTTAATATGCGTAGGCATTACAAGCCCTTTGTAGGAGACCACAGAAGTAGAGAATGACGGAATATAGAAATTTCTGTCATCCGCTATTTTTGCTTCTATCTCTTTACGGGAAAGGTAGACCAGTGCATCAAATCGTCTTGCACCCATAATGGAGTTTGGTGCAACGAATACCTGTTTGATCGTTGGAAGTGAAGCCAATGCCTGCTCACCCAGTGCATCAGTATCTACAGGTACTTCCCTTGTATGGATACATTTAAGATCATTGTTTTGACATACCTCTTTAATGATATCAAAATCTTTCTCGTTTTTAGAAAAAACCATAGCAACAGCATACGTATCAGGAAGGGTAATGCCCTCTTTTTTTGCCGATTTTGCAAAAAACTTTCTAGGAATGGATAGAAGCAGACCCGAACCATCTCCTGTTTTTCCATCCGCTGCAACTGCTCCTCTGTGCATCATACGTGACAGCGATGTAACGGCATCTTCCAAATTTCTGTGTGATGGAGTATTGTCGATGGAAGCAAGCAATCCAAATCCACAATTATCCTTGAACGAGGTAAATAAATCTCTCATAAGCCAACCTTTAATTTAATTTCGCTAGGGTTACGCAAAATACCCTATAAATGGGGTCGATTATACTAAAAAGGTGGTTAAAAATAGATGAAAGGATTCGTGTTGGGTCTTCGTAAAGCCAAGAACGAAGACAGTATCGCCCTTGTTCTCACAAGCAAAGATATACGAACCTACTACCGTTTTTTTGGTGCAAGACACTCCATTTTACAATTGGGGAACCTCATCGACTTTGAAGTAGAAGGAGAAGGAAGCAGTTATCTTCCCAGACTGCGTTCCCTCTCTCATCTCGGCTTTCCCTGGCTGTTTGACAAGAACAGACTCCTGCTGTGGCACAACTTCATCAAAAAGTTTGAACCCCATCTCAAAGATGCAACAGAACTGGATTCCTTTTATTTCGATCTACTGTTAAATGCTGCCAAAAAGTGGGATAAACAAAATCCAAAACGTATTGTCTGCGAAAGCTACATAGCATTACTTGTGTACGAGGGAAGACTTTACCCTGAGGAGAACTGTTTTATTTGCGAACATCGTATAGAAGACGATATAGCACTGATGCAGGCATTCAAACCGGCACACCCTTCATGCATCTACAGTTCTGCACTACCCACCAAAAAAGTGCTTGATTTTTTTGAAAGTAAAAAAACTGTTTTTCTGGATGATCATGAAGTAGAATATCTCTTTGAAATAGTCATGAAAGGGCTATAAGCATGATTAATTGATCTCAACAAAATTACTTTATCTTAGATAAAGTGTATAAAGATTTTCCTCTTCTGATGCAACTCTATCAGAAAGTTCACTTACGATCTGTTTAAATTTCTTTTCATATTCTGTATCAAGAGGAATATCATCCCTTGCATAATAATCAAAGAAATGGAGTACATCATTTTGTATCTCTTTAATAGAATTTTCAAATGATTTGATAATATCAAATGCATTTTCATCTTCTTTGTAATAATCCTTCATATACCAATAAAGCTTTATATCTTCTTCCATAAAATGTCCCAATAGTCTCATCCTTAAGTGTTTTAAGGCATTTTTAACTATCCCCGTTCCAATTGCACCTTGATCCATTGCTTTCTGTATTTTTTCTATATCTGCTCTAATAGCATCATGGTCTTTATGAAACTTACCTATTAGTTTCGGATCATATTTTGGTATATGACTTTTCTTTTCTTCTTTTTTATTAAATAAATCAAAAAACATATTATTTCCTCCCTCTGTTGAAACATTCTTATACTTTATAACTATTATAATAAAAAAATGTCAAAAAAATGTTCTACATATTTATATCTGAATACAGTGTATATATTCTTGCTCAGAAAGCGGCTTGGAGAAAAGATAGCCCTGATAGACATCGCACCCTTTTTTCAAAAGATACTGGCGTTGATACTCATGCTCAACACCTTCAGCAATGACTGACATGTGAAGTGTTTTTCCCATAGCTATAATTGTATCTAGAAGTATGTTTTGTGTGCCGTCTTTTGGTATGGCGTCTACAAATGCTTTATCTATCTTCAAGGCATCTATTGAGAGTTTATCCAGATAGGAAAGTGTTGAATACCCTGTACCAAAATCATCTAAAGCGATACCTATATTCAAAGATTTGATCTGTTTAAGTTTATAAGCCATTTCCCGATTATTTTCCATCATAATACTTTCAGTCAGTTCTATCTGTAATTGATTTCCGTCCAACCCTGCATCTTCTATGGCTTTTTCCAGTATATGATACATGTTCTCATGTTGAAATTGTCTGATGGAAATATTTACAGCGAGTTTCAGCTTTTTATGTGAATCAACCTTGTTAAAGCGTACAATTGCCTGACATGCCTCTTCAATGATCCATCTGCCCAATTTCAAAATAAATCCTGTATTTTCTGCCAAAATAATGAATTTATCCGGAAGGATAAGTCCTAACTCCGGATGATCCCAGCGTATTAATGCCTCTGACGAGACGATCTCATTGGTAGACAACAGTACCTTTGGTTGAAAATACAGCAAAAATTCTTTTTTATCCAAAGCACTCGACATATCTTGTATCAATTTCATTTCCGTATGTACAGAAACATTGAATTCTTCTTTAAAAAAGGTAAAATTATCCCGCCCAAGATTTTTTGATTGATACATGGCTATATCTGCATTCTTCATCAGATCAATACTGTTTGTACCATCATCCGGATAGAGAGCAATCCCCATACTTGCAGAGATCCTCAATTCATAATTCCTCACCATCCATGGTCTGCGTACAAGTTCCATGATCCTATGAATAGCAAGTGTAAGATTAATACTTTTCAGATCATTCAGAATAATAATAAATTCATCGCCACCAACACGGGCAAAGATATCATCTTCTCTAAGAGACTGGGCAACACCTTCTGCAATCAGCTGCAGTAGATTATCACCGATGTCATGCCCTAATGTATCATTAATATGTTTGAAATGGTCAAGATCCAAAAAAAGCAGTGCAAAACGATTCTCTTTGCTATAATTATCAAAAAGCATCTTTTCCATCAGTATTTCCAAATGCAAGCGATTTGATATGCCTGTCAATGCATCAAAATGCAGCATGTCAGAGATCTTTTTTCTTGTTTTTACCTGATCTGTTACATCTCTTAGAATACCTTCTATAGACTCTATCTTGCCTTCTGTGTTCAATATGGGAAATTCAGTAAGTTCAAGATAACGCATTGAACCATTTTTGTGCTGTATTTTAAGCTCATACGGTCTGCCGTCTTTTGGTCTTATAAATCTCTTTGAACTATCAAGCGCTATCTCATTCATAAAAATATCACTGCAATGTTCTATAAATTCATCATGGGTATACCCCAACATCTCTTTTACTGATTCGCTAACTGAAATAAATTTGCCATCCGCATTCTTTGTATAAAAAAAGTAGTAGGGTTGAAGATTTGAAATAAGCCGATTATATTTTTCCTCACTGTAAGCTAACTTGTTTCTTGAGTTATCTTTGAGTGTTTTGTAGAGTACCTGCATCCCTTTGGAAGATATTTCCAGCATATCTTCCCAGAGTTTACGGTTTTCATCTGCCGTATGATATGCCTTGCTGACTACATGAAATAGTTTTTTTAACTGAAGTTCTGTAAGTTCTCCTTCTCTATACCCTATCTTTTTTAATTGATATCGCAAAAGCTCATGCATTTTCAGTAGCCGACATCATTAAAAATATAGCAGGGAAGAGGTTTCATCATTTATGCCTTTTTCACAAATTCCTGCTTGAGTTTAATGGCACCGACACCAGGTACTTTACAGTCGATATTATGTCCATCATTACCTTCGACAAGACGGATACCTTTAATCTTGGTACCAACTTTGATCCCGCCGCTGCTTCCTTTGACTTTAAGATCTTTGATAACAGTAACCGTATCGCCATCTTCCAAAATATTACCATTTGCATCTCTTACAACCAATCCTTCCTCGGCTTGGGCTGCTTCATCCTTGCTCCACTCATACGCACACTCAGGACAGATATAGAGATTACCGTCCTCATAAGTATATTCACTGCCGCATTTTGGGCAACTAGGGATATTTTCCATTGTTTTCCTTTGTATCATTAAATTATGAGATCTATTTTACTCTTTTTTTGATTAATGGTATGTAAGATAAAAGGGGAAGTAGCGTGGTTTAAAATATTTTATCCCTCTGACAAAAGAGGGATAAGGGTTAAAATTTATATTTTATATTCGCATATACATAACGTCCTGGTTCATTCATAAGCATGACATCTTCATCTCCTCCGCCCGCGATCAGTGTCAAGTCTTTATAGGTATTGGAAACAGCATAGGTTTTATCGAAAACATTATCTATACCGAGTGTCAATTCAAAATGCTTACCAAAGGTCTTTGTACCTTTCAGATTAAATACAGTATAACTGTCTAACGGCTGTTCTCCGTTATCTGCATCAAACTTGCTCCATTTTGCACTGTATACGCCTTCGGCTTTAAAACTTAGACTCTCATCATAATCATAATTGAGTGCCAAATTAAGTTTTAACGGAGGAATCTCTGCCAGATCTTTGTCTCTCTGTCCAATAAGAGCATCTTTCTTTTTTCCTCTTTGGTAGGAAAGTCCATAATCAAAATAGATTGATTCTGTAGCAACATAAGTTCCGGAGACATCAAGACCCCAGATGACGGCATCTACATTTTCAAAACGTTTCGTTGTAGCATTATAGGCAATGTAGTCTCTAAGGTCACTATAGAAGAACTTGCTCTTGAGCGTAAAGTCTTCCCAAGTATACTCTGCACCCATATCAAACTCTCTGTTTTGCACTTCATTAAGATCATTGTTCCCTATTTCCTTTCCCATGGGTCCTTTTGAATGAAAATAAAGCTCTCTTCCATCCGGTACACGAGATGAGACTCCTATCCCTGCAAAATATTTACTGGATTTATCAGCATGATACACAGCATAAATATTGCCACTCAAGCCATCATAACTGTTATCTTTCACACCTGGTCTTGCTGTGGAGATGTCTGTATTATCATAACGCAGACCAAGATTGAGTTCCCATTTCTCTATACTGATCTTATCTTTGGCAAAGAATGCAATATTTTCAGTATCTGTATCCCAAATACTGTGGAAATTTGGGTGTCCTGCATTTGGAAATGGATTATTATTTTTATAATACTTTCCATCCCAGTTTCGTTTACTGTAATCAAGACCTAATATAAGCGAATGCTTGCTTAGTTCAAATTCATTTTTAAGTTTGATACCTTGCATTTTTGTTGTAAGCCAATGCTTTATTACCCCTTTAGCAGCAGTAGATTTTCTATATTGATTGCTCATAGGATGATCTACTTCTGACTGGTAGGCACTCAGTGTTAGTTTTTTAGAATACTGTCCAAGGTCTTTAAGTATATATTTTAAATTATAGATATCACCATCATCATACTCGGCATCCATTGGTGTATTTGGATACAGTACATCATCGCTTTTGTCTTTCGTGTAGCTTAGTTCAAGCGACTGAGTATCAGTAATATCCCAAAACATTTTAGCCAACACTGTTTTTTTAGTATAGGCATCCATATCACGGTATACAGGCAAATACCCCATACCTCCTGTTCCTGGATGTGTTGCTATATAGCGGTCTTGCTGCTGGGCAAATGTATCACCATTACCATCTTCATATTGTCCTCCCTGCTCATATGAGGTAGAGAGCAGAAATCTTACAGCATCAGAACCACCAGAGAGTGTAAAAGCACCCTTTTTATAATCAAAACTCCCTACATTCAAAGAGAGCTCTCCGGAGAGCTCTCTTTTAGGTTTTTTCGTATGTATCTTAATATCAGCACTCAGTGATCCAAAATCTTCTACATTGAACGGCCCCTCGTTCAACTCAATATAGTCAATATTATTGGTAAGTACATGAGAGACGGGTGGATCCATTCGATTCGGACAGGCACCACAGATCTTTGCACCGTCTATGGTTACATTGATATTATCTTTTTTCTGCCCCCTGACAATAATATCATTGGCGATCCCTGATCGTCTCACCAAAGAGACGCTCGGACTCTGCTTAAACAGTGCTTCTGCCAAGTCTGCTGACTTTAAATCCTCTCCACTGACATCCTTAACTACCTCTGTATCTAGCTTTCCTTCAACATTTATAGTCCCCAGCTCCACTTCTGCTGCCTGAAGTGACAGTGCACAGACCAAAGAGAGATAAATTGCTTTTTTCATTTTTCTCATTGTAACTCCTCCAAATTGTTTAGAGTATTGTTACATGCTACTGTTAATTATGTGTTAAACGTTAGACTTCTTTCAAAAGTCTTTTATCTCAGTTGATAACGAAGTGAAAGATTGACCGACGTAGGCAGAGAAAAAGGTGCATTTTTTGTACTTATGGGGAAGGCACTCTTTATGGCAGAGCGTGCAGAGTTATGAAATACTTTTGGACCGTTTACGGCAATATTACCTACGTTTCCATTGGAAAAAATAGTAAACCGTACTTTCACAGTTCCCTGCATGCCTCGTCTTTGGGCAATACGCGGATAACTTTTGGCACGGTTTATTTTAGCTCTGAGTCTTGCCAGAAACTGGCTTTTTTTAGCCGGGTTAACGCTGCTTGGTCTTGATGGTACCGTGACTCTTTTATGAACACTCTTTTTAATGATTTTTCTGCCGGTTTTCTTTTTTATTTTCTTCTTAAGAAGTTTTTTTTTCTTTCTTTTCTTCGGTACAGGTTTTTTAACTACCTTTTTTACAATAGGTTTAGGTTTTTCTATAGGCTTTATGACCACAGCTTCAGGAGGTAAGGGCTCAGGTTCTACAACTTCAGGTTCCTGTTCAGGCTCTACTGCAACTTCAGGTTCAGGCTCAGTTTTTGGTTTTACAATAGGTTCAACTATTTGAGGTTCAGGAGGGACAAATTCATTAAGCGTAAGGGTAATGATCTTTTCTTGAGGTTTTTTCTCTACTGTAAAGTGTTGATTTTTAATATAAACAAAATAACCGGCAATTACAAAAACATAAAAGAATGTTGTCAGTAAAAAAGATATTTTATACCGATGTTTTTGCACAACAACCCTTTTAACTGTTTTTCAAGGGGGTGAAAGAAATATATTCTGCTTGTGTTAATTCTCTGTTAAGAGAACATAAAAAATTACTGTTTTGTCACAATAGAAATATTTTCAAACCCTTTTTCCTTCATAAAATCGATCACATCTACAAAATAGTGAAACGCTGTTTCTTTGTCTGTATGCAATGACACACTGTCTTTCTTAGGATCAAGCTCCCCTAACTTCTGCTTCAAAGCATCCAAAGAGAGATTCTCTTTATCAAAAAAATATTTTCCCTCTTTATCTATAGCCAGAACTATACTCTTTTTATCTTCTTTCTTCTGTGAACTTGCCTGGGGAAGGTCAACTTTTATGGTTTTATTGGTCACAAAAGTCGCTGTTGCCAGAACAATGACCAGTAGTACCAGTACAATATCAATGAACGGAACAACATTCATCTTATCAAAGCGTTCGCGTCTCATCCCTTTGTTTGCCCTTTATCATTCATCACTTCCCACTGTGCAAGAAGTCTGTCTACTTTTGTAAGCAACGCATTATAAATAACCGTTGCAGGAATGGCAACCACCAAACCTGCTGCTGTTGCTTTAAGCGCCAAAGCCAAGTGCTTCATGATCTCCCCGGGGTTGATCGTATCCTGCTGATCCCCAATAATGTAAAAAGTAAGGATGATCGCAAGCACCGTCCCCAAAAGACCGATAAAAGGTGCGTTTGAGCCAATAGAAGCAATGGTAGAAAGATGTTTGCTCAGATCAAGTTCCAACTCTTTTTCATGACTATAGCTTTCAAGTTTCACACTACGATAATAAAGTATTCTCTCTATGGCAAATGCAAAAGTAATAAAACTCAAGAATGCAAGCAATCCTATGATCCCGTAATCTACAATATTTTTTATCTGTTCTATGGGCATTTTTCTTCTTTTATATAAATGTTTACTGGATTATAATGGAAAATAGATTATAAAGAATTAATGTATATCAATACTTTATCTGTTACCTCTGCCATTTCCTTTTTCAGTCTGAGGATATTCTGGATGACAATAAGTATCACCTAAAGAACAACATCCTTCACTGACCCCTATATTTTTAAGCCCTTCATTGAAAGCCCAATAGTGATTATAGCTGCCATCTCTAAGTATGTTAAATGCATCAACAACATCTATTGCTTCAGAAGTTTGTGCAAGTTGAATATACTCATCAAGATCGGTGACATCAACAACTTCGACCATACACCCAACTTCAAGTGCATCCTTCTTTGAGTCAACTCCTTTGTCATAGAGTTCATCATATAGTTCCTGTATCTTTGCAATATCATAAACACCTCTTGGCATATCCGATTGAGTGACAGTATTGTCAGCGACAGGAGCAGAGACATCACTCAGCTCATCTTCTGCCAGTTGATACTTACGTACAAGCTGTTGTACGATATCTATATGTTTTGTTTCAGCATTTTGTGAAATATTTAACAACTGTTTGATCTCAATGCCATTTGCAATATGATGATCATAAAGATTCATATAGACATCATATGCCAATCTCTCTTCGTTTCCCATATATGCCAAAGCATCTTTTACTTCTTGTGTAAGTATTGATTTGGAATAAGCATTTGCATCAAAATCTATATTACTGCTTTTATTACTGCCACCAGAACTACCACATCCACTCATTAAAACCAATGTAGACACTGCTACCAAACTCAATAAATTTATATTTTTCATATTTATTCTCCTATATATTTATAGGAGTAGAATAACGTGTCACTGTTAATTATATGTGAACT
>JALXCZ010000024.1 GCA_026990595.1 Sulfurovum sp. | reverse complement strand
CATGTGGTTAAACATATGAAAGAGTGCGGCAATAAAGGAAAAGGTGCTTAAGATTTTAAGCCCTAAAGAATCAAAAATCATCCCCATACCAAAAGCTATAAGGATAATACCAATATTTTCAATAGAAGAATTTGCCAAAAGGGCTTTTATATCACGTTCTACCATCGCATACAAGATGCCGACCAGTGCAGTGACCGAACCTATAATAAGGATAAAGGTTCCCCACTGCAAAGGCCAGGGGTAAAGCACATCAAACAAAAATCGTATCATACCATAGAGTGCAACTTTGAGCATCACTCCACTCATAAGAGCAGAAACAGGACTGGGTGCTTCAGGATGGGCATATGGTAACCATACATGCATAGGAACCACCCCAGCCTTACTTAAAAAACCTAAAATTAAAAAGAAAAAAAGCATAGTTGGATAGGTAAATGTAGAAGCAATGGTTTTCATCTGAGAAAAACCAGCCTCCAAATTTCCATTACTCACAATCAAGAAAAATAACAGTAAAAAAACAAAACCAAAATGTGTCATAAGAAAATAAAATCGTGCCGCTTCTATGGTATTTTTTTCCTTAGGCTCTGTCAAAATCAGCTGCCATGAACTCAAACTCATAATTTCCCAAAAAAAGAGAAAAACCAATGCATTGGCAGAGACTACAACACCAATCATAGAAAATACAAATGCAAAATAATGTAGTAGATAGTGTGATTTTCGCTCAATATGAGGAAGGTAACCAAAAGAGTAAAAAAAGTTTGGTATAGCCCCCATAACAATCAATACTACAAATACCAAAGAGAGAGTATCAAACTGAAACATAATAGTTTCGCTCCAAAATCATAATACATTTAAACGGGTTCGGTGGGATAACCATCGGACAAGAGGGCTTTTTTAGCAGTCCTTAAATATGCATAAGATTATACTCCCATGAAGCTTAAAATATTTTATTTTAAATAAGACTAAAATTATCTTATTATTGATTTAAATCAAGAATACCCTAAGAATATTCCGATATATTTCACTTGTATTTAATTAGGAGTATATTTATCCTAATTAATAATCTTATCTAAGGAGTCTGTCTTGAAACAGCTACCTATTTTACTTATATTTGTCGCAATTACAAATCTTTTTGCCAATGAGAAAGAAGATAGTCTAGTTGAAAAAGGGAAAGCTGTATATGCTGCCAACTGTGCCATCTGTCATACCGTTAATGGAGGCAGTGCATTGGGCCCTGATTTTAATATTGTTTCATATACTCGAACCGAAGAGGAGATAGCAAATTATGCAAAAGACCCCTATGCCAACTATAAAAAATTTGGTCATAGTGCCAATGCCATGCCTACACTTCCTCTTGAAGATATAGAGTTCAAAGAGGTTGCTGCGTACATCAGTTCTTTACAACCTTTTAAAAAGTGGATGATCAAAAAGAAAAATTAACGCTTCATCAACTCTTTGGGGTAGACACCATAGGTAGAGAAAAAAAGTTTAGAAAAATGCCCTTGGTGTCTGTACCCTACATTTTTGGCAACCTCACCAATAGTCATATTCTCCTCTTTGAGCAAAAGGTTTGCTTCCTCCAAACGAAGTTTTTGTACATAACTGTAGAGTGTACTTCGATAAACTTTTTTAAATACCTTTTTGAGTTTGGACTCATTGGTTGCACAAAGATGTGCCAAAGTTTTTACTGTCGGAGGGTTTATAAAATCCTGCAACAAAATTGCTTTTGCTTTGGAAGCAAGAGTTACCTCATCTGGAGTTACATCTTCTGTAAAAATATCAAGCAGACCAAAGAGGTGTATGATGAACTCCACCACATGATGCTCCGCACGGATGCTTTTCATTGTATCCCCTGCAGAAATATGTAATAGCTTCTCAACACTATAAAGGCTCAATGCATCAATGGGCAACTGGTTGACCTCCTCCAAAGAAACCTCTTTTTGAATTTTATGATATAAAAAATCGATTGGCTCATTTTGCCTGCCACTCAAATAGCGTTTGAGAAAAAAATCTGCAATAAAAAGTATGAAGATGTCTGAATCTTTGCTCTTTTGCATGCTTAATGTCATATCTTGTCTAGAAGAACAAAAGATGGCTGTTTCACCCTCTTTAACCGATAGCACCTGCTCATCCACCTGGTCATACATACACAATTCACCGCTATTGACCATTGTGATAATAACCATTCTATCAAGATTTTTCAGTACTATCTCTTTGTAACATTCTGAGAGTTTACTTTCCAAAAAAACAATACCGTTTGAGATATCTACACGCTTAAGGTACCC
Source organism: Sulfurovum sp. (assembly GCA_026990595.1). Lineage (GTDB taxonomy): Bacteria > Campylobacterota > Campylobacteria > Campylobacterales > Sulfurovaceae > Sulfurovum. The sequence continues at coordinate 4,150 of JALXCZ010000024.1, read as the reverse complement.
ATTTGCTTCTTCATGAAGCACAGTAATCTTATATCTGGTATCTGTGATATTGAAAAAGAAACTATCCATCTGTATATACTCCGACCACACGTGCTATATCGACCAATCTTTTGGCATAGCCATACTCATTGTCCTGCCATGCCGATACCCGGAGTAGAGTTCCACCTACAACAGAGGTAAGAGGAAAATTCAACACTGCACTGTGAGGATCAGCAATATAGACATCAGATGTTTCCATCGTATCAGTATATGAAAAGATCTTTGTATCATTCATATCTATCTCTTTTTTAAATAGCTGATTAATCTCCTCTTGTGTAGCATAATTTACCAACTTAATACTCAGATCATAAAGCGTTACAGCAGGTGTAGGCACCCTAATACTTTTTGCTGCGAACTTTTCTTTTAACTTCGGGAAAAAATACGCCGTTGCCTGGGCTGCTCCACTCATAAGAGGGATAATGTTCTGTGTTGCCGAGCGTGTTCTTCGTATATCTTTAGAGTAATGTTTACTGTCTAGCAGATTCTGATATACTGTATAACTATGGTACATACTCATCATCGCAGCTTCTATCCCAAAGTATTTGTCTATGATCTTCAAAAGCGGGACAATAGCATTGGCAGAACAGCTGGAATTTGAAATAACAGACTCACCCTTGTAGTCGTTATGGTTCACCCCATATATATAGGTTGGCATGGCATCTGAAGGAGGTGCTGAAACAATCACCTTTTTTGCACCGTTTTTAATCAAAGGCAGATTGGATGCTACAGTTAAAAATATCCCACTGCATTGTAAAAGCACATCCACATCCAATAGGGTCATATCCAATTTTTCAGGATCAGGTTCAGAAAAAAGTTTTACTTTGTCTCCTTCAACAAAAAGCATATCCTTCTGTATGTAAATGTCATAAGGAAGTGTTCCATAAATGGAGTCATATTTTAAAAGATACCCTATCTGTTCAAAACTGTACAGATCATTGATCCCTACCAGTTCAAACTGTTCATCTTTAAATATGATCCTTGCAGCACTCCTGCCTATCCTCCCAAATCCGTTAATGAATACCCGTATCTTTTTAGAGGTCATAATAGGCTCTCACACGCCGTTCAAAATCCTCATCACTGAGTTCTTTTTTCATAGGGATAAACTTTTTGGCTTTATCTCCTGCTGTCTGACGCGCAAGAGAGTCTTTATTCTCTATAATATCCAAAATAAGTTTGGTAACTTCATCTGTACTATTCCCGTTATTGATCTGCGCAACGATCACAGGAGCCAATCCTGATACCATCTTGGCATAGGGGGAGTCAGTACTGAATGTTGCTCTATTGGTGACTAAATTATCTCTGGCAAAATTGGTATCAAAAAAACCGGGCATGATGGAGTGTACTCTAATATTAAAATCTTTCAGCTCATAACGAAGAGAATCGGTGATCCCTTCTACTGCATATTTACTGGCATTGTAAAAAGTTAAAAGTGGGAGTCCAATCTTTCCCAAAAAAGAGCTGATATTAATGATCACTCCACTTTTTTGCTTTCTCATTTTGGGGATCACTGCTTTGCACATACGCATCACACCAAAGACATTCACATTGAACTGAGCAAACATCTCTTTCTCTGTCACCTCTTCAACGGTTGAGACCAGACCGTATCCTGCATTATTGATTAAAATATCTATCCTTTTTATCTTTGGGACTGCATTCTCAACACTTTGGGGATCTGTAATATCCAATTTCAGAGGATAAATATTTTCTGATCGCATATCAAAAAGTTTTTCCGGTGTTCTTGATCCTGCATAGACAAAATAGCCCTGCTTTGCCAGATAAAGCACTGTAGCTCTTCCCATACCGCTGCTGGATCCTGTAACAAGGACGACTTTTTGATTGTTATTCATAGTATAAATTATAATCAAAATCTATAGAGATACTATTGATAAGTATCAAATCTTGACATCTATCAACACATTTATAAGATCAAAAAGATAAAATGATATACTAATTCTATAAGAGGAGAAATTATGGATGTAAAGCATTACTATAACCCAAATGGTGAAGAGATACTTGATGAAAAAATATTTGGAGGCTCACCTACAGGATTTGTAGATTTTAACCGTTCTAAATACCGTTGGGACAGTAATATTTATGACCTGATGAATGCCAATACCTGGTTCCCTTCAGAAGTCAATACCAGCTCTGAAAAAAAGAATTTTGAGAAACTCTCCCCCAATGAACAGTCCATTTATAAAATGACTTTTGCACAACTGAGTTTTAATGACTCAGCACAGGAGGAGTATCTGAGTGACTTCAGACGACTGGCAAATAACCGTTTGGTCAAATCAGTCATCTCTTTACAGATCATGCAGGAGGTGAACCACTCCAAGAGCTATGCTGTACTGCTTGATGCCTGTGGAAACTCCGATGAAGTCTTTAACCTTTACAAATATGATGAAGCACTCAACCGAAAGAACCAACAGGTAGCAGAACAGTTTGCCAAATACATTGATGGCGGTTCCGTAGATAAAATGCTTTTATCCGCTATGGCGAGTGTTAACCTGGAAGGTATCTACTTTCTACTTGGCTTCTCTTATATCTACTTACTTGGAGACAAAGTTCCGGGTGCCAGAGATATGATCAAGTTCATTGCCAGAGATGAACTTAACACCCATCTACCTCTCTTTGCCAACATTTTTAAAACTATTCAGAAAGAGAACAAAATTCAAACCAGTACCATCGATGCTGCCTATACCATGATCCAAGATGCCGTCAATATAGAGTTGGAATATGGAAAATATCTTCTTGATCAATTTCCTATTATGGGTGTCACACCTGAACTCATGGAGCAGACCGTTCATAACTATGCCAATGACCGACTTAAAAAAATAGGACTTGACACGATCTTCCCGGAGAGTAATACTACCTATTTACAGAAACTCGTTACCAAACACTTGGAAATGAATGAAGTCAAAAGCAACTTCTTTGAAAGCAATGTCTCCAACTATGCCAAATCAAGCATAGACCTCAATGACTTCTAGAGAGTTCCTCCCTTATCTCAAGTGTGTGGGTACCGGTCCCAAACGCAACCGTGACCTTAGCAAAGAGGAGATGAAAATCGTTATACGTGCATTTTTAAAAAAAGAAGTACTGCCTGAACAAGTAGCAGCTTTTATGTTAGGGTGGAGAGTCAAAGGTGAGAGCATAGAGGAGTTTGCTGGAGCATTGGAAGTTTTTGATGAATTTGTCAAACACGCCCCCCTTCCCAACTCCATAGAGTTTGGTTACCCCTATGACGGTAAAATAAAAAATCCCTATATTTTACCTCTCACTGCAAAATATTTACAGGGCTTTGAGATAAATCTTTCTCTACATGGTGGACTACTGCAGCCAGCCAAAGAAGGCACAACCCTTAAAGAGATATGTGGCAATACATCTCTGGAAGACAATATCTATTACTATGACCAAAGTGAGTATTTCCCGGAACTCTATGCATTTTCTGAAATACGAGAAAAACTGGGTCTTCGTTCCTCTTTTAATACCATAGAAAAACTTTTAGGCATCACAAAAAGTGACACAGCCATCATTGGAGCGTTTCATAAACCTTTTGTAGACAAGTACATTCAACTCTACAAAGACCGGTACAAAAGACTTATCATCATCAAAGGAAATGAGGGCACACCGGAAATATTTTCCAAATGTGCTGTAACTATTGTGGAAAATGATGAAATAACAGAGATAAAAGTAGATCCAAAAGCCTATGGTATTAACTATAGAAAATCTACAGAACGCATCTCATTGGAAGACTCTTTAGAACAACTCCATAATCCTAGCGATTCCTTTATAGAACTTGCTAAATTTAATGCTGCTGTGATTTTGTTTTTAACGGGAAAAGTCACAAGTATTGAAGAAGGACTCAGCCTCCTGTAGGGTGGGTTTTCTAACCCACCACATAGGGCAATCATGTATAAGGTCGGTGTCTTGCCGTAAGGGTTAGTGAATATTGTATAAATTAAAAAGTTGTCGTTGTCACCCAATCCCTTTGTTCTAGGGTTGACATATGCTAGTTCCTCTGAAAGTTTTGTTTAGCTTTGTTTTATTTACTCCTGCCTTTACGCTTTTGCTTTGGGTGTGATGGCACTGATAGGCTTGTTAGGGTAGATCGCAC
>JALXCZ010000023.1 GCA_026990595.1 Sulfurovum sp. | reverse complement strand
GTAGACATCACGTACCTATCATAGCTTTGACCGCCAATGCTTTACATGGAGACAGAGAGAAATATATAGAAGCAGGCATGGACAACTATGCTTCAAAACCTATTGATCTTGATGATATACGACGATTGATAGGAGAGTACTTCCCTTACAAGATCCTTGAAACAGATAAAGATCAAACTGTTGAAGAAAAGAAAATAGAAAAAAACAGTGAAGAAGAAGCTGTAGAAAAACTATTTGTAATTTCTAATGATGAGAGTAAAGAAGAGGACATAAAGATAGATGATGCTGTGGATACAGTTCCCGGCATTACTTCGGATATACTGCTTTACAAAGCAACACCATTGGCAGCACATGTTTATGTATCAATTTTTGATAATCTGGGATATTCTGTAGAGATCGCAACAAATGAAAATATATTCATGGATAAACTGGAAATTGGACATTACCGCTACGTGCTTTTTGATGCGGAGCCTTTTGCACAGATGCCGTGTCTCATAGTAGATCTTATTAAAGACAGAGATGCAGTACCGTTTGTTTTTGCTTCAGATCAAAACAGTAAAGATATTTGTTGTGACTCTTTGAGTATGCAGCCGACAGTCGAAGAGCTGAAAAGTAAACTCAGTATATGATCCTGGAGAGATAGAGTCCTTGAGGCGGAGCAAGTTTTGTAATATGTTTCTTCTGGCATATTAACTGTTCTTGGAGTTGCCCCAATGTAAGCTCTCCTTTGGCACAGAGCATGGCAGTTTCTACCATCATTCTTACTTGTGAACGTAAAAAACCGTTGGCTTGAAAATAAATCATGTGATAGCTGTTAACCTTCTTGTATGTTGTCTGATAGATCGTTCTTATCGTAGTATGGGTGAGTGTACCGGTCTTGTGAAAACAGTTGAAATCATGCTCTCCTTCAAAAGAATGAAGTGCATGAAGTAAAAGATCTTTCTTGAATTCAGGATAATAAGCAATATAGTTGGATTCAAATACAGAAGGCTTTTTTGTTTTGAAAACATAACGGTAGACTCTTTTTCTTGCTGAAAATCTGGCATGAAAATCATTTGGAACGATGGAAATATGTTTGAATTGTATCTCTTTTAATTTTCTATTGAGGTTTACTTTTAATTTTTCAGGATCTGTCCAAAAATGTGGTAGATCAAAGTGTATGACCTGCCCTGTAGCATGTACTCCTGCATCAGTCCTGCCGCTTCCGACAACAGCAGAATGTATCTGTAGAGAATGCAATGCCTCTTCTATGGCATGTGTCACAGTTTGGGGTGTGCTTGTCTGTTTCTGAAACCCAAAGAAACAGCTTCCGTCATAGGCGATAACCGCTTTAACTCTTAGAGACTTTTCCTGCATTTAAAAATACTTTGCCACACGTCTCTTGAAAAGCCATTTTCCCAGAAGGAGTGTGGCTACTATAGTAATGCCGAGAATAGTGAAGTTCCCCCATTTTTCCAAAGAAGAGGCTATCATATAAAGCAGAAGTGTCGTAAGGAAAATGACAATGAAAGAACGATTGGCTTGATAGCGTGGATTGATCATTGTAAAAGAGGCTACAAGATAAACAGAAAGCAGAGGTATGAGACTGACAAAGATAAAAAACAGTACACGGTGCATCATCTTTTCATCAGTTTTTGCTTTACTCCAATAGGCAATAATGTCTTCAAAGTGAAAATCTTTTTTTCTGCTGCTGTCATAGACTTCCAATGTTTTATATTTGGCTTGTTGGAGTTTGGTATCTGAATAAGTGTATCCGTAACCGTCATTCAGTAAAAGAGAGGTAGCCCCGTTCTTTTTATTGAGTTCTCCTTTTTTTGAAGAGAAAAACTGTTCTTCATTTTTACGGGTGCGGTTATAGATAACGATATTATGGAACTTTCCTGCTTTCTTCTCTTTGACATAAATATAATAATCTCCGAATTTTTGACCTAATTTCCCCGGTACAATGTTTAGTTTTGCTTCAGATTTTTTAGACTCTTTGAACGATTTGTAGAACTGTTTGCTCAGAGGCATACCTAAAAAAGAGATGGAGGCTAAAAGCAAAGAAAAGAGAATACCGAGAATAAGCAGTCCTCTGAGTATTTTACTGGCTTTGAGACCCAATGCATAGAGTGCGATCAGTTCATTGTCTGTAGAGAGTTTGATCAATACATTTGCCAGAGCTGCGATAAAAGAGAGAGGCAGTGTATAGAAGATAATATCCGGAATAGAGTAGCTGTAAAGTTTTAGCAATTCTAGAAAGCTTATCTGTATTTTAGCGGTAAGTGAAGATATTTTTACAAGATATACAAGCGAAATAATGAGAAAAAAAGGCAGGAATATCGTCAGAAAGGCTTTGGTGAAATTTGACGAGATATACCCTCTTGCATTAACCATAGATGATCTTCTCCAGCAGCTGTGTTGCCTGAGTGTCGTAAAGATACACGATAAATGTGGCTAATGCAAGGAATGGAACAAAAGGAACGCCTTTGTCTCTGTAGAGCATTGCCGGAACCATAGCCAGCAGGGCAGAGAGAAAAATAGCTACAAAAAAGTTTGGAAAGCCAAGCAGCGCACCCATAGTACCTGCTACGATCACGTCTGCACCTCCCATAGCCTCCCTTCGTGCAAGCAAGGAAGAGAGTAGTCCTATCAGATAAAGTCCCCCTGCCGCGATCGCTGCATAGAGGAGAGCATCAAGAAAGTTTGGCTGTACCAGTGCAAAGAGAAGAGCGGTAAAATTGACATTGTCCGGTACCGCCATATATTTGAAATCTATCATCACCAGGGCAAAAAGTGCAGCAAATGATGCAGCAACAAAAGGAAGATACCAGACCAGTCCAAGTTTGAAGTAAAGTGCTGTAAAAATAATACCGGTGAGAAATTCAACGATAGGGTATTGTTTTGCAATGGGTTCTTTACAGAAAGCACATTTCCCACCAAGAAAGAGCCATGAAAAGATGGGTATATTGTGGTACCACTTTAGAGGTGTTTGACAGCTTTGACATTTGGATGCAGGGAAAGCAATGCTTTCACCTTTTGGAATGCGGTAGATCACGACATTCAAAAAAGAACCTATCATGATCCCGAAAATAAATACTACGATCGCTACAAAACTTGTTTCTATCATTTTATACCCCTCCAAAACGTCTGATACGCTGTGTGTAATTTTCTATGATCTCATTTAATTCTCTAGCATTGAAGTCAGGCCAGAGTGTAGGTGTAAAATAGAGTTCACTGTAACTTAACTGCCAGAGTAGGAAATTTGAGATACGCTCTTCACCGCTTGTGCGTATCAGTAGGTCTATGTCGCTGTAGGGTGTCTGTAGTGCTAGCGAAATATCTTTTTCAGTCACGCTCTTTTTCCCTTCAGAAATAAGCTTGTTCACTGCAGCGGTGATCTCAGCACGTCCCCCATAATTTAAAGCGAGTAATTGGATCAGATTGCTGTTTTCTTTAGTAAGTTCCTGTGTTTTCAAAATACGTTTTTGCAATGCATGTGAGAAGCGTGTCAGATCACCGATCGCCTGAAAACGGATACCATATGCTTGATAGGTATCTAATTCCTCTTTTAAGTACCTGTCAAGCATTTTCATGAGGAATTCTACTTCAAGTTTTGGACGTTTCCAGTTTTCTGTACTGAATGCGTAGAATGTTGCTGTCTCAATCGTAGGGTGTTTTGCACAATACGTGGTAATGTCACGGATGACCTCTGCGCCTTTTTCATGTCCTTTGGTACGTTTGAGCCCGTGTTGTTTTGCCCACCTTCCGTTACCGTCCATAATGATTGCAAGGTTTTTTAGAGGCGTATCAGTCATCTAAAAGAGCCTTGGCATGGGTGAGAATATTCTCTGCCAGTGTGAACTTGTCTGCACGTCCCAATATGACTTGATCCTCTTGGGTAATAAAGGTGATCTCATTTTCATTACCGCCAAAGCTTGTGGCATCTTTGAGCAGGTTGTAGCAGACAGCATCTACTCTTTTTTGTGTTAAAAGGTTCACAGCATTGTTTAGACCTTCTTCGTTGTCCATCTCCGCCTTGAAAGCAATGGTTTTTAAGCCTTCTTTGTTGATATTTGAGAGAATATCGGTGGTCTGCTTGAGCTCTATCTGCCACTGCTCTCCCAGCATGGATTTTTTGAGTTTTCCCTGCTGTGGGAATTTTGGCGTAAAGTCTGCTACGGCACCTACCATAAAGAGGTAGGGCTCTTTTTGGATGAGGTATGGTGCATCAGAGCTGTTCATAGAAGTTTTGCTCATCTTTCCTTTTTTGGCAACACGAATGGCATCTACTGTGTACTCGAACATCTCTTTTGCGTCTTCCACATCAATTGTGTAGAGACTTTGTGGTAATCCCTCATTTCCCATGGTAGTGATGTAGCAGACATCTGCACCTTTGAGATAGAGTTGCAGGCAAAGTGCTTTTGCCATTTTTCCCGAAGAGAAGTTGCTGATGTAGCGTACTTCATCTATTTTCTCTCTGGTGCCTCCACCAGTAACGACCACACGTCTGTCCTCCCAGAATGCCTCTTTTAAAACTGCTTTTGCTGTTTCAAAGAAGATCTCGGTTGGTTCAGCCAAAGCACCGGTTCCCACATCGCCGCAGGCCAAAAGCTTATTCTGAGGCTCAATGATCGTATAATCATTCACCCCTAACATTTTTAGTGAACCTGTGGTGTAATGATTTTGAAGCATTTGTGTATTGGCAGCAGGTGCAACCAGCATAGGTCCTGCATAAGCGAGTGCTGTTTGTGTCAGGATATTGTCAGCAATACCTTTGCTCAGTTTGTTCAGTGTATTTGCAGTAGCGGGAGCAACGACAAAAGCATCACACTTTTTACCGATATCAATGTGATTCAGCTCCGAGCTCCAACACTCACTTTTTTCTGTAAGTACAGGATGTCTGGTAAGTGCCTCAAATGTCAAGGCAGAGACAAAACGTTCACTGCTTGGAGTCATAACCACATGCACCTTGGCACCCGCCTTGACAAAAAGACGTGCCAGATCACAGGCTTTATAGGCTGAGATACTTCCAGTGATTCCCAATAAAATAGTTTTTCCGTTTAAATTCACCTGCATATTATTTCTCTCCGAAAAATTTATAGAAAAAGTCCTTCACGGTCCGCATCTGTGTTCTGGAAATAGCAAGATTCCCTTTTGAGACATCTTTATTGACGGTGGTTCCAGCTGCTATCAAGACATCATCCTCTATGTTTACCGGAGCGACCAGTTGTGTATCACTTCCTACAAATACATTTTTACCGATCGTGGTCTTGTATTTGGTCTTACCGTCATAATTACAGGTGATCACCCCTGCACCGAGATTTGTTCCCTCATCTATGATTGCATCACCGATGTATGCCAGATGTCCAGCTTTGACTCCGTTAAGGGTGGATTTTTTCACCTCTACAAAATTTCCGACATGGGTATTGATAAGTTTACTTTGAGGTCTAATTCGCCCAATGGGTCCCACACTGGAGTTCTCTATATGTGAGTCTTCTATGATGGAATGTGTTTTGATATGTGAAGTAATAATGTGGCTGCTGCCCTGAATACTCACACCGTTCTCCAGTATACATTCGCCCTCGAAAGTAGCTCTGGAATCAATGTAAATGGTTTCAGGCAGACGCATACTCACACCGTCTTTCATCCACTTCTGCCTGATGCGTTTTTGCATAATCTCTTCAGCGTGTGCAAGATCAAGTTTTGAGTTGACCCCTTTGAACTCCTCTTCCTGTACCATCACAGGATGTACTGTTTTGTCTTCATCCACAGCCATTTTAATGATGTCTGTCAGATAATATTCTGCCTGGGCATTGTCGTTAGAGAGTAGAGGAATATATTTCTCCAACAACTCTTTTTTTACGCAGTAGACACCGGCATTGACTGTCTGTATCTCTTTTTGGGCAGGGATACAGTCTTTCTCTTCCACTATTTCATGTACCTTTCCGTTGAGTATCACTACCCGTCCGTATCCGCTTGGATCATCCAGATGAATGACTGACATATTAATATCAGCATCTCCTTCCATCAGTGCATGCAGGGAGTCGGTTGTTACTAAAGGCATATCTCCGTTAAGTATCAGTGCTTTGGAATGTCTTACTTTCACACCTTTCATTGCACCGCCTGTACCGGGATACTTCATTGCATCTTGCATATGAAACTGGATCCCTTCATACACTTCTTCTATCTCTTTTTGAATACGCTCTGCCTGATGGTAGAGTACGACTGTAATATCATCAGAGACATCTTTTGCGGCATCTATGGCATGGAACAGCATGGATTTTCCGGATATTTCATGCAGCACTTTAGGCGTAGATGATTTCATTCTTGTACCTTGACCTGCTGCAAGGATGACGACACTTATGGACATTTTTGTTCCCTTTACGATAAAATACGAAAAATTATTTAATTATTGCGATTATACCTAATTGTAATTAAAGGCATAAATTTGAATTGTAAACATTTTGGATCCTGCGGCTCATGCAGTTTGTATGAAATGAATTATAGTGAGCAGTTGG
>JALXCZ010000022.1 GCA_026990595.1 Sulfurovum sp. | reverse complement strand
CTTCTACACCTTGAGGACAAGGGAATCCACCAGGAGACATGATAGCTGAAAGAATGATATATTTTACACCCAAATAGTCTGTAATATATTCAGGATTATTTTTTACATTGAGCAGGGTGATTTCCTTGGGTTTATTTTTATCTTTACTTTCTGCCCATTCACGATAGCTATTGTATGGATTTTTCTTTAGTAAACGTCTAAAGCGTGCGACACGGTTGAATTTAAGCTCACCCGTAAATTCCTTCTGACTTAAATGACTTGTAGAAACAATCAACCCTTTGAGTTCCTCAGTAAGAATAAGTGCCCTCCCACCTACTGTACAATCCACAGGTCTTCCAAAAAACAATTCTATATTAAATTTTTTATCATAACGTACTTCTCTTACATAATATTCTTTTCCAAAAATATCAAATCGTGTAGGGAAGTTTGCTTTTTTATATAAATCTTTCATATGAAAGTATAAACTCTTTTTCTTAATGGAGCTCTCCGATAAATCTTACAGCATCCTCGTATAAAGGCAAGACATTTGATATTCACCTACCTTATCTCCCCATTCCCATAAATCTTATATTTATACGTTGTAAGTTCACTTACCCCCATCGGTCCTCTAGCATGAAGTTTGTTCGTGCTTATGCCCACTTCTGCACCGAAGCCAAACTCACCACCATCGGTAAACTGTGTACTTGCATTTAAGTAAACGCACGCTGCATCTACACTGTTTAAAAAGTGCTCTGCTGTGGTGTAGTTTTCGGTAATAATCGCTTCAGAGTGCTGTGAACCATACTGTTCTATGTGAGAAATGGCACCCTCTACACCCTCAACTACTCTAATGGTCAAGATATTATCTAAATACTCAGTGGCATAGTCCTCAGTATTTGCTGGATTTACCTCTATAATCTCTTGGGTTTTAGGACATCCTCTTATTTCTGTATCTTGTGCATCATACGCTTCTTTGATGCGTGGAAGTATCTCCAATGCTATTGACTCATCTATCAGTAAAGTCTCTAACGCTCCACATATGCCTGTACGACGACATTTGGCATTGATCATCACAGCCAATGCTTTTTCAAAATCTGCATCCTCATCAACATAGGTATGGCAGAGTCCTTTGTCATGTTTGACTACTGGTACCGTGGCATTGGATGAAACATACTTAATGAGTGCTTCTCCGCCACGAGGGACTATGAGATCTACATAGGCATCCTGCTTAATAAGCTTTGCTACACCTTCACGTGAGCTGTCTGGCAACAGAGCTATCCCCTCTTTTGGCAAACCGTTTTTATCCAATACTTCTTGCATTACTTTTGCAATAGCACGATTAGAATATTCCGCTTCTTTTCCACCCTTAAGTATGGCGACATTCCCACTTTTAAAACATAATGCCCCTACATCTGCTGTAACATTGGGACGGGATTCATAGATAACCCCTATCACACCGATAGGCACTGAAACTTTCTCTATCTTAAACCCGGCATCGGCATACCAGCCATCCAACACTCTACCGACCGGTTCTTTGAGTACTGCTATCTCCTCTATAGCTACTGCCATCCCCTCTACACGCCCCTCATCTAAAAGAAGTCTGTCTTTAAGTGCTGCTGTTAGATTATTCGTCTCTGCCTCTGCCATATCTATGCTATTTGCTTTGAGTATCTCTTGCATATTCTCACGCAGGGCTTGAGCCATCTCTCTTAAAATGCTGTTTTTTTCATTGCCACTCAGTGTGGAAAGTACCCGGCTTGAAGCTTTTGCCTCTTGTAAAAATGCTTCCATCTGTTCTATCCTCATAAATAATTGGTCTTATTATACCAAATCGAACCCTCTGAATAATTTATGTGTTATAATCTGAATAATTTAAACTAAGTGAGTGAAATATGCAAACAATCACATTTATAGGTAACGGCAATATGGGATTGAGTATTGCCGTTGGTCTTAAAGGCAAGTACAATATTGAAGTGGTAGGCAGAGATATGGAAAAGCTGGATGCATTTGAAAAGCAGCTCGGTATTAAAATAGAAAAATATCTTCTTGAGCATTTTGACATCACAGACAAGACCATACTTCTGTGTGTCAAACCCGGAAATGTAGAAGAGGTTGGGAAACAGCTTAAAGGCAAAGCCAAAGTACTCTTCTCCGTACTCGCCGGAACAACCATAACTAAACTGAAAAAACACATTAAGACAAAAGCAACGGTCAGAGCCATGCCCAACCTTGCAGCGACGATAGGGGCTTCCATTACTACGCTCACAGGTGACCATCGGTTCCAAAAAGAGGCAAAAGTACTTTTTAATGCTGTTGGGGATACCTTATGGCTAGAGAGTGAAAAAGAGATAGACATTGCCACTGCCCTTGCGGGGAGCGGTCCTGCCTACTTGGCTCTCATAGCCGAAGCTTTGGTGGACGGTGCGGTCAAACAGGGTCTAAAAAGAGAAGATGCCATGACAACCATGAGAGGTCTTTTCAACGGTTTTGGTTCTCTCATTCAGGAGATACATCCTGCGCTCTTGAAAGACAGTGTCATGAGTCCGGGAGGTACCACTGCTTCAGGCTACGGTGCATTGGAAGAGGGAAATGTAAGAGCTGCCTGTATAGATGCTATAGAAGCAGCCTATAAAAAGGCTAAAGAACTGGGAGACTAGAAAAGCTCTCTAACGTCTCAGATAGATCTTTCTAAGATCCTCTTTTGCGAAAGGCATGTAGGTATGCCTTGTGATCACAATCGGCATACCGTATCTTGACCATCTGTAGATCACCGGTACATCTTTTGGAGAAATATGAATACATCCATGAGACATCCAACCTACACTTCCCATATGCAGTGCATGTCCAAAATGGGTAAACTTCATCATATAGTCCATATTGTTTATACCTGATTCTTCAGGATATGCTGTTGACATATGGTAACGCTTTTTCTGAAGGATATGAAAAACACCGGAAGGACTTCTAAACTCCGGTGCTCCCGAAGTTACCGGTCCACTCCACCATACTGTCCCATCTTTATCTACTGCGTAGAAACGTCCGTCACTTCCTTTTTCACGTACGGAGACCACAATAAAGTCTTTTCCCGTTAGATCAACCGTTCTTACATTATCTGTTACCAGATTTATGACTTCAAAAACTGTTTTTGACGTAGGGATAAGCTCATGGGTTAAGTCTTTTACCATTCCCTCTTCTGAAAACAATATCGTAACCAAAAACAGCAGAGTTAAAGGTATGGACTTAAATATGGACATTTACAATTTCTTCAATTTTTGTTTTGCGATCTTCGCAGATTTTTTACCGTCATAATTCGCAATGATATTCTCATAAAAAGCTTTTGCCTGTGCTTTATCTCCACTTTTTTCCAAAGAGACAGCAGTATGAAGCAAAAGCGTATCAATATAGGTTGCCTGATCGTACAGACCGGCACTCTTTTTAAAATAGAAGATAGCATCTTCATATTTTTTTGTATAGTAGGCTATCTCACCAAGATAATAGTTCGAAGCTGCAGGTTTATATCCTTTTGTATCGGTGATAGTAAATCTTTTCTTTGCCTCGTCATAACGTTTTTTAACAAAAAGTCTTACCCCTTCACTATAAAGTTTTGATGTCGGTTTGCCTTCTAAGGATTCTTTGGGTTTACTGCTTTTTGTTTCATGCTTTTTTAAAGAGGGTTCATACTTTCCTTTTAACGCTTTTTGCAGTTCTGCCTTACTCACATAGTTCTCATTGATCTTGTCTATCATCTCACCCAGTTCTTTAAGCAGCGCTCTATTTTCACCTCCACCTTCGGAAGTTGAAACCCCGCCTTCTTTCAACTCGGCAATAGAGGCATTCAACCCTTCAACTATAGAAGTTAAACCATCTATTCTTTCCTTCTGTTGTGCAAGTTTACGCTGCAAAAAAGCAATGGTCTTTCTATTTTTAACGATCATCTTCTCTGTAGAGGTAAATCCCTGCATTGAACCATACACAGAAGGTTCTGCAAAAAGAACAACAGAACCCAACACGAGAGGTAAAAATAGTCTACTCACATACTTTTGATTCATTTTTATCCTACTTCACCAAATGAAGATCCACTCTTCTGTTTCTTTCATAACAACTGTCCGTAGGAGAACTGCATACCGGATTGCTTTCTCCAAAACTGACAATAACCATTCGGTTTGCCGCTATACCTTGTGCAGAAAGACTGTCTTTTACTGCTTTTGCTCTTTTAAGCCCCAATGCATAGTTATACTCATCCGTTCCAAATTCATCACAGTTACCTTCAATTTTGATCTTTGAAGCAGTACTGCTATTGATTACATTTGCATCTGTTGAGATACGACTTTCCATACCCGGCGCAATACCATAATCACCAAATGCAAAATAGACGCTCTGAAAACCGTCACTGCTACTGTTATATTTTCCGCTGCTGTTACTGTCGGCACTGTTTTGATTTCCATACCTGTTCTCATCTATGGTTACTGTGTCCCCGGCTATCTGTGTTGCATCAGAGACATTGTTCTTCCCTGTATTTGCACCTTCAAGATCCGGTGCAGTCTGTCCACATCCGGTGAGAAGAAGTAAAGAGAGTGTTGCGGTGGTTAATACTATTTTTTTTATCATTCTAAATCCTTTGTAATGATTTACCAATCAATTGATTGGATCTTTTTCCCGCTTAAAGGGAACAGTAAGCTTTGGTGACTTGCAAGATTGATATATCCTATGGAAGAGCCGTAATTCCTATGCTTAATAAACAAGATCACAGACCCGTCCGTAGAAAATCTCGGAAATTGGTTGACCCCTGTCGTAGTAAGCGGTCTTGTATCCGATCCGTTGGATGATGTCAAATAAAGATTAAAAGTGTTCTTTCCAAAACTGTTTTGCGATTCTCTGCTTGAATAGACTATTTTATTGCCATAGGCATCACACGCATTGTTGTTACGTCCATGATAGACCACTTGGGAAACAGCGGCAGAATGAATGGACTTTTTAAAGATATTTGCATACCCGAGTCTGTTGGAAACAAATACAATACGGCTCTCATCATCTACATATTTACCATTGACATCTATCCCGTTAAATGTCGTTACTCTTGTTTTTGCTCCCGAAGAGAGATCCAGCTCATAAATATCTGCCTGTCCCTGCGGTGCCATGGTCAAAAGAAGCTTAGTTCCATTCCTACTTACATCAGAACAGACAAGCATTCCTTCAGAAGAAGTGATCTTCTCTTTGTTTCCTGTATAAATATTAAGTCTGTAAAGTGTCGGTGTCAAGCCGCTGTAAGAGGTATAGTAAAAACTCTTTTGGTTTTTGTCCGCCCATTTGGGAAAGAGGTTCAATCCACCTCTTATGATCACTTTTTTGTAATTAAATGTATAGTCCGCCAAAACTATCTCACTGTGTTTGGGAGTGGTATAGCGGGAAAAGATCACATAACGGTTGATCCAGCTTATATCTGGATACTTTAATATATTATTGATATCTGAGATCGCTTTATGTGCCAAAAACGGTGCTTTTGTTGTCGTCGGTATCGCATAACTTTTTTTAAACAGCTCTGTACTATCTGATGCTTTGAGCAGACGAATCAAAAGTTTTGTTCCTGCCTGTTTAGTCAATGCGTACTTGAGGACATACTCTTTACTTTTAAGCACCGGTAGCAGATAGTTGGAGTTAATATCTCCTTCATGATGTCTTGTATCGGCCAAGAAATGCCCTGATATTTTCAAATCTGAAAGAAGTATCTTAAAAAACTTCTCATCCATAACAGGCGAAGCATCGACCAAAGCAATACGCGCACGCTGCTCTACATCTTTTTCGATCTTAAGTGTTGCATCGACAGCAAAGAGATTAAGTGATAACAATAACAGTAAAATATAACGCAATTCTATTCCTTTTTCATTCTTTTCATCATGCATTGTATCAAGGGTGAGTTGAAATCTTCATTAATTAATATCAATTATACTTTTAAGATTGTGGTAAAATATGAAAGAGGGAATTATATAAGAGGAGAAGGAGTAGATAAAAAGAGCACTATAGGAGTATATGATGAATGATATTATTATCGGTTTAGCAAAAGCAGCTATTTTGGTTGCCTTAAATCAACCTGAGAATTTTGACCTTGAAAATGCGTTAAAACACTACCCTATGCTTAAAGAGAAAGGTGCCGCATTTGTCACGATCAATACAGAACCCAATAAACAGCTTCGTGGTTGCATAGGCTCTCTTCAAGCCTATCGTCCCCTTTATAAAGACATTATCGCTAATGCCCAGTCCGCTGCATTGCATGATCCGAGATTCAAACCACTTTCCAAAGAAGAACTTAAAAACATTAAAATAGAGGTCTCCATCCTCTCCGAGCCTAAGCCATTGCCGTATGAAAATAGAGATGAACTGAAAAAAAAGATCACTCCTTTTAAAGACGGTGTAGTACTCAAATATAAAACATATCAGGCAACCTACCTGCCTCAGGTATGGGATCAATTACCCCAATTTGATGATTTTTTTACCAGTTTGTGTATGAAAGCCAATCTACCGGGTTCATGTCTGGAACTGCATCCTGACATATTACTCTATCAGGTCACAAAATATGAAGAACAATAAAATAGTTTCTCATATACGTAAAGCAGCTGTTCAGGGAAATTTCTATCCCAAAGAGTGTTCTAAACTCAAAGCCACTATTGAAAAGTTCATACAAGAACTTGAAACTATACCGGAATCAAAAGATATGAAAAACATTATTCCCCAGGCTGTTATTGTTCCGCACGCAGGATATATCTATAGTGGATTTACGGCAGACTGTGCCTATCAATTTCTCAAGCGTTCAAAAGCCAAACGTATCATCGTTATCGGTCCGAGTCATCATTATTATTTCAAAGATATCTCCGGAAGTTATTTTGAAGCATATGAAACACCTTGCGGGGAAATTCCCATTGACAGCCCTTATCTTTTCGCTCTGGCAAAACAATTTAATATAGGATTTGAGCCTGAAGCACATAAAAAAGAGCATTCAACAGAAGTACAAATGCCTTTCATCCAATACTATTTCCCTCACACTAAAGTCATAGAACTTATCTATGGTGATATAGAGGTAAAAGAACTGGCCAATATTATTCTTGCTTTATTGCATAACAAGGAGAATGCCGTTGTTATCAGCAGTGATCTCAGCCACTTTCATGATCTGGAAGTAGCAAAGGCACATGATTACAGTTGTTTAAGAGCTGTTGATCATTTAAATGTTGAAATACTTAAAAAAGGATGTGAAGCCTGTGGACTCACTGGTATACAAGCAATGATACTCGCAGCCAAAGCACTCAAACTCTCCTCTAAACTACTTGATTACCGTACAAGTGCAGATGCCACAGCAGATACCAAATCTGTTGTCGGATACATGTCTGCGATGTTCTATTAATTATGCTTGAGAGTTTTTCAGATCAAAAAAGTTACTTCTTCCCTTGCCGGTAATAGATTTTACATTTTCATGCCCTGAGGCCTGTCTGATCCCTTGTATAGCCAAACTCATATCCGAAGGACTCGTAGCATTTCGCAATGCTTCTTCCTGAGTGATTTTCTTGCTATGATAAAGATCCAACAGTGATTGGTCAAAAGATTGTGTACCATAGATATCTTTCCCTTTAACGATAGCTTCAAGGATCTCACTGTCTCTTTTCTCTACGATCAACTCTGATATCCTTGCTGTTCCTTTCATTACTTCAACGGCAGGAACCCTTCCCCCCTCTTTATCTTTAACCAGTCTTTGGGAGATAACACCTTCCAACACAAAAGAGAGTGTCATTCGAACACGCTCCTGTTCCTCATTAGGGAACATACCGATAATTCGGCTAATGGACTCTTTAGCATCAAACGTATGCAATGTAGAAAATACAAGATGTCCTGTATTTGCAGCGTGTAATGCAATTTCCATTGTCTCCAGATCTCTTAGCTCACCTATGAATATAATATCAATATCCTCTCTAAGTGCAGAACGAAGTGCATTGGCAAAAGAGTGTGTATTCGTACCGATAGCACGTTGCGTGACAAGAGATTTCTGCTCTTGATGCATATATTCTACAGGATCCTCAATACTGATAATATGTTTTCTTTTACTTTTGTTTATTCTATCAAGTATCGCTGCCAACGTCGTAGACTTACCTGAACCTGTAACACCGGTCACAAGTACCAAGCCGCTCTGCAGATCTGCCAGATCCTTCACAACTACGGGAAGATGCAGTTCATCAATAGAAAGTATTTTCTCCGGGATGGCACGCAGAGCAGCACTGAGCCCACCTACCTGATAAAAGAAATTTACTCTAAATCGCTTGGTTTCATCCAATGCATAAGAACAATCCAACTCTTTACTTTCAACCAGTTGGTTGTATTGGGGGGTTGTAAGCATATCTTTTGCGATCGCGACCATATCATCATGTGTGAGTTTATCTTCCTTTAAAGCAAAAAGTTCACCATTCACGCGCATATAGACATTTGAACCTGCCTTCAAATGCAGATCACTCCCCTGATGTTTAATAAGATAATCCAGATATTTTTTCAGCTTTTTTTCCATGACCTATTCCTTCTTCTATATGTTATTGTAACATAAATATTACCTCTATGAGAAGAAAATACTATTTATCATCAAGAATTTATATTGATCATTCAATATTGTAAGAGTACACACATCTTCCTCATAAGACTTTGCATACTAAGAAAAAAGAGTTTCTCTACTTATTTCTGTTATTCTGTTGCGACAAACTCCACATCAAGCTCATAAGCTCTCTCTCCTTTATGATGCCCAAATCCCAATTTTTGCAATTGCTTTAAGTAAGCAATAAGTCCTGCATTGAATGCTTCATTGTTTGAAGCAGTGATCACTTTAAATTCGAATGATCCACTTGGTTCTACTTTAAACCATACTTTAGCCATTTCTCCAGCATAATCACTCTGGGCAGGCCAACCTTTGAGTTTTTCTTCTATTTTGGCAAAATAGGCATTTTCAACACCACTATCACTGTTTTTTTGTATTTTTAGCGAAGAGCTGATACGTTCACTTGCACTTTTAGGTCTATCCGATATTTTTATCAGATCATTTTTAGGTGTTGCTTTTACTGGTTCATCTGTGACTTTTATAATATTTTTCTTTTTTGAAGTTTTAATATTTGCAAAAAGATCCAAAGCCTTTTTTTTACGAGGTTTTGTAAGATTTTCATCTCTCTTTTTGATGACCTTTTTAACAATTTTATCTTTTAGAACCTTCTTTTTAACTTCTTTTTTAGGCTTTGGTTTTATTTTAGACTTGATCTTTGGTTTTGTTTTAATTTTGGGTCTATATTTTGGTTTTACTTTGAATTTTTTCTCTTTCTTGGGGGAAGAAAGTGCTACCTGAATACGATGTTCGTCTTTTTTAACATAGTGTATGGACTTCTTTTCATCACGTGTATTAAAATAAAAAAGCAGTAATCCAAGCACAATAAAATAGACACCAAAAGCCAACACACCCGATATGAGTTTAGGAGACTTCTTACTCATAGCGTTATAAGTGAGACCTTCTCAAAGCCGGCAGCTTTTACACTTTTGAGCAAATACATAACATCCTTGTATTTAAGTTGTTCATCTGCACGGATATACACTTCAGAACTTTTGTCAAATTTTACAGACTGATTCACAAAATCATCTGCAAAGGTATCCAGTGCATAAATATCTTTGTTCAAATATATCTTTTGGTTTTTATCCATACGGATGGTAAGTGTTTTGGGTTTGGTGACTTTTACCGTTTTAGAGCCCTGTGGCAGATCTATCTGTTCTTGAAAATTGATGGTCGGTGCAGTGATCATTAAAATAGCCATGAGAACTAACATAACATCTACAAGAGGCGTAATGTTCAGATCCGGGCTATCATCCCAACTAAACATGTTAGTTTTCCTCACTGACCTGTGAAAGTATCACTTCTGACTGAGAATTTAAAAGTGAAGAGAGTTCATAAGCCTTACGTTTTAAGATAAGATGAAATGTGTAGGCAAAGATCGCTACGGCGATACCTGCTGCCGTAGCAATAAGTGCTTCGGAAATAGCCGGAGCAACGACACTCAAAGAGGCACTGGATTGAGCCCCAAGCTTTGAAAAAGTTTCCAATATTCCTATTACTGTACCAAAAAGTCCTATAAACGGTGAGGTTGATGCAATAATTGAGAGCCACGTTAAACCCTTTGTTGAAACACGTATTGCATCAGAAGATGCCGCTTCAAGTATGGCTTTATTCGGCTTGTTCACACGGCTCAGATAAGTAAAAATAAGTGAGTTACTTGCCACTGATTTTGACTGACCTGTATAAAGTGATTTAAGCGATTTAGCTTCTGAGTTAATACGTGAATTCAAGATATAGAATCGATCAAAAAATACCCAGAATGTTGTAATAAAATAAACTGAAAGCAGAAGCAGCACGAAAATAGTGATCGCACTGCTTCCAATGAAATAATTTAGGAGAGATCCCAATTTACAAAGACTTTCCGATTTGCTCTACTTTAGCTACTGCAGAGGCAATAGCTGTATTAGAAGATTCTGCACTTTTAAGCAATTCTTTGGCTGCTTCCAGTGCTTTGGCAAGATCACTGTCTCCACCGGAAAGAGCTACTGCACCATCAACGATACAGGTGGTCTTTTCTTCATCAACTTTCACATATCCTGAGTTAATAGCTACTGCTACCTCACTTCCGTCAGCTTTCTCGATAACGATCACACCTGTATCCAATAACGATACCAAAGTTGCATGTTTCGGCAAAACACCAAATTCACCTTCAGACCCCGGCAGTGTTACTTGTTTTACTTCAGCATCAAAAATTACACCACTCGGTGTAACTATCTCTAGCTTCATAAGTTCCATATTAATCCTTTTAAGATTAATGCTTATTTAGCATTAATCTTATCATTTTTAGCAATAGCCTCAGCCATATTTCCTACCATGTAGAATGCCGCTTCATTCATATCATCATATTTACCTTCAAGAAGACCTTTAAATCCTTCTATCGTATCTTCAAGTGTAACATATACACCTGGTGAACCGGTAAATACTTCAGCAACGTGGAATGGCTGAGAAAGATATTTTTCAATCTTTCTTGCTCTTTCAACAACAAGTTTATCATCTTCTGAAAGCTCGTCCATACCAAGAATCGCAATAATATCCTGAAGATCTTTATACTTCTGAAGAATTTGTTGTACACCAGTTGCAATACCGTAGTGCTCTTCACCAACTATTTGTGGATCAAGCATTCTTGATGTTGAATCAAGTGGATCAACCGCAGGGTAGATACCTTTTTCAGCAATAGAACGGTTAAGTACTGTTGTTGCATCCAAGTGAGCAAATACAGAAGCTGGAGCCGGGTCAGTCAAGTCATCCGCAGGAACATATACAGCTTGTACAGAGGTAATTGAACCTTTCGTTGTTGATGTAATACGCTCTTGAAGTGCACCCATCTCTCTTGCAAGTGTTGGTTGGTAACCAACAGCAGAAGGGATACGCCCAAGAAGTGCAGACATTTCTGAACCTGATTGTGCAAATCTAAAGATATTATCGATAAACATAAGAACATCCAGTCCCATTTCATCCCTAAAGTACTCAGCCATAGTAAGACCAGTAAGTGCAATACGGTTACGTGCTCCCGGAGGTTCAGACATTTGACCATAGCACAGTGCAACTTTGTCAAGTACGTTTGATTCTTTCATTTCATAGTAAAGGTCATTCCCTTCACGTGTTCTTTCACCAACACCGGCAAATACTGAGTACCCTGAGTGTTTCATAGCAACGTTGTTGATAAGTTCCATAATAATAACGGTTTTACCAACACCGGCACCACCAAATAGTCCAACTTTCCCACCTTTGTTGTATGGTGCAAGAAGGTCAACTACTTTGATACCTGTTTCAAAAACTTCTGTTTTTGTACTTTGTTCTTCAAAAGGTGGTGGATCTCTATGAATAGACCAGTACTCTTTTGCATCACAAGGACCAGCATCATCAACAGTATCACCAATAACATTAAAAATACGTCCAAGCACTGCTTCACCTACAGGAACTTTAATCGGTGCACCAGTTGCTTTTACTTCCTGACCTCTAACTACACCTTCACTCATATCCATAGCAATCGTTCTGACTCTGTTATCACCAAGTTGTGCTGCTACTTCTAAAACCAATTTTTCCTCTTTTCCTTCAACCATGAATGTTGTCTCTAACGCTTCATTGATCTCCGGAAGATAGTCTGTAAAATCCACATCTAGAACGGGACCTAAGACTTGTACTATTTTACCTGTCATTTCTTCTCCTCTAATTATTTCATTGATTCCATACCACTGATGATCTCAATGAGCTCAGTAGTAATCGATTCTTGTCTTGCTTTGTTATATTTAACATTCAACTCTTTTACCATCTCTTTTGCATTTTTGGTCGCTGCATCCATCGCCTGCATTCGTGCAGAGTGTTCAGCTGCCAATGAATCGATCAGCGAGTAGTACATCGTATACTCAACATAACGCTTCACCAATGCATCAAGAAGTGTGTCATCATCATCAGGTTCAACTTCCAGTTCAGATGTTGATTTTGATGAAAGCTCTATTTTTGATGCATCTACCGGTAGAACCTGATCTTGTCGAATCTCCTGAGTGATCATATTGACATAACCATTATGTACTAAAATGATCTTATCTGTTTCTCCATTCACGTAAGACTCAGATACTTCAGAAATGAATTCAGCCGCCTGTGCAAAATCAGGTGCAGCAGAAAGACCTATAATTTCATCGTTCAATTCAACATTATTGAATTTAAAGAAATCAATACCTTTTCTACCAACAGCTCTTAAACGAAGCTTTACACCTTTAGCTTTATAGTCTGCAATCAATTGGCTGGTTCTTTTGATCGTCTGTGAGTTGAAACCACCACAAAGACCCTTGTCTGCAGTAATAAAGATAATATCAACCCTTTTAGGATTGCTAGCATCTTTAAAGAAAACATTATCTAGCCCTTCTGCGTTGGAATGATGCATTTTCTGAGCTATTTCATTCAATAACTCAGTTAACTTTGCAGCATACACTCTAGATCTTTTAGCAAGCTCTTCTGTTCTTTTCAGTTTAGCAGAAGAGACAAGCTTCATAGCGTTCGTGGTTTTCTGTGTATTCTTAACAGATCCTATCTTACGCTTTATCTCTTTTAAATTAGCCATAATTAGCCTTTCTTACGCTGAAAATGAAGCTTTAAAATCTTCGATAGCTTTTCTTAATTCTGCTTCTGTTTCATCAGAGATCTTTTTCTCATTTCTAATTGCATCCAAAATATTTGCATATTTTGCTTCCATAAATGGCATGAGATCAGCTTCAAACTTAGTCACTGCAGATGCAGGAATATCATCAAGGTATCCATTAGCACCGGCAAAGATGATTACAACCTGCTTTTCAACAGGAACAGGAGAATACGGTCCTTGTTTAAGAACCTCTACCATTCTCTGTCCACGCTCAAGCTGGCTTCTTGTATAGTCATCAAGATCAGATGCAAACTGTGCAAATGCCTGAAGTTCTCTAAATGAAGCAAGATCAAGTCTCAATGTACCAGAAACCTGTTTAATTGCTTTTATCTGTGCAGCACCACCAACTCTAGATACAGAAAGTCCAACGTTAATCGCCGGTCTAATACCTGAGTTAAACAAATCAGTCTCAAGGAAGATTTGACCATCAGTAATAGAGATAACATTTGTTGGAATATATGCTGCAACATCACCCGCCTGAGTTTCAATGATTGGGAACGCAGTAATAGAACCTGCACCTAACTCATCATTCACTTTTGCCGCTCTTTCAAGAAGTCTTGAGTGAAGATAAAAAACATCCCCTGGATATGCTTCACGACCTGGAGGACGTCTCAAAATCAATGACATCTCTCTGTATGCAACCGCATGCTTGGAAAGGTCATCATAAAAGATAACGGCATGTCTTCCGTTGTCTCTGAAATATTCAGCCATAGTTACACCTGCATAAGGCGCAAGGAACTGAAGTGCTGAAGATTCAGCTGCACCGGCAGTTACAATGATCGTATAATCCATTGCACCATGCTCTTCAAGTTTTTTAACTGTTGCAGCAACTGTTGACTGCTTTTGACCGATCGCAACATAGATACATGTTACATCTTGACCTTTTTGGTTGATGATTGTATCAATTGCCAAAGTTGTTTTACCGGTTTGTCTGTCACCAATAATAAGTTCTCTTTGTCCTCTACCAACCGGGACAAGCGCATCAATCGCTTTTATACCAGTCTGAAGCGGTTCATGAACAGATTTTCTAGCCATAATACCAGGTGCTTTCTCTTCAACAAATCTATGTTCAGTTGCTTCAATAGCACCTTTACCGTCTACTGCTTCACCAAGAGAGTTCACTACTCTTCCCATAAGTCCGTCACCTACAGGAACTTTAAGAAGTTCACCGGCTCTTTTTACACTCATACCTTCTCTAATTCCTGCACTTGTACCAAGAACAACAACACCTACGTTTGCTTCTTCAAGGTTCAATACCAGACCTTTGGCACCATTGTCAAATTCTACAACTTCACCAGCCATAACATTATTAAGACCGTATACTGTTGTAATTCCATCTGCGATACCTACTACTTTCCCTATTTCATTGATGTCAACATCAATCTCAAAATTCTCGATTCTCTCTTTGATGATTGAACTTATCTCATCTGCTTGCAATTTTACTGCCACTGATACTCCTTTACTTTAGATAACTATAGTGATTTCTTAATGAAATCAATTAGTTGTTCTTTAACTCTCTGCTTAGAGAAGTTAACCTCAATACCCAAATCATCAACCGAAACACGCAACCCGTCAAGATCCGTTTTTTCCTGTGTCAATTTAATCGTAGAACCTGTATATCTCTTAAGAGTTGCCTCAAGCTTGTCCAATTCATCTTTACCCAGTGTCTCTTTGCTTTTTAGTACGCCTTCGTACGCATTTGACTCTTTTTGCAAGTCTGCATTCAGTACTTTGGCAATTGCCGGGATCAGGTCAAGTCTTTTATTCTCACCAAGGATCTTAATAAAGTTCACAAGTGTACTATCTGCTTTCTTTCCAAGCGTAGAGAGAATCATCTCTGTCTTTTTCTCACTTGAAATGATCGGTGAAGTCAAAACAGTTTTAACTTCATCAGTACTGATAGCTTCAGTCAATACATTAAGTACTTCTGCAATACCTTTGATATCTTTACTTACTGAGGAAAGTGCTGTAGCATATCTTTTAGCGATCAATTCTTCCATCTATGCCACCTTCTTAGAAATAATGTCAACAACTTTTGCTTCGTCAAGCATAATGTCATCATTGGTGATATTGTCACTTAAGATCTCATCAATAGCTTCTCTTGCAGCTTTTCTCTCTTCAAAAGTCATTTTTTCTTCAAGTTGTTTTTCCATAAGAACCAATTCATTCTCATTTGCCTCAGCGATCTTCTGTGCTAAAAGAGCTGCCTCTTTTTTTGCATCTTCGATGATCTGTTCCGCTTTTTTATTACTCTCATCTAAACGAGTTTGTGCTTCTTTTTTCTCATCTTTGGCTGCTTGAAGTTTCTCTTCTATCTCTCTAAGCTGTCTGGCAATACTTTCTTTTCTATCTTTAAAGAAGTTTTTGATCGGATTGGCGACCAAATAATAAAGCAGTGCAGCAAAGATAGTAAAGTTGATTACTCTTGGCCAATAATCATTCTCTCTACCTGTTTGGATAAAGTAACGACTCTCTTCTGCCCCATGTCCACTGGCTAAAAGAACAGCAGGTACTATGAGCAAAGCGAATAGCGCTAATTTTTTCATATTCATCCCTTCCTTATAGTTTGCTAAACTTAGCTTTAAGGCTCTCTTTAAATAGAGGCATTTGAGAAAGAAGAGCATTTTTAAGATTCTCTTTTTCCGAGGTTAACTTCTCTACAAAGTTTTCATACTCTTTGTTCAGTTCACCCTGTTTGGTTTCAACTTTACTTGCAGCCAATGTTTTTTCATCATCGATCGCTTTCTGTCTGATTGCAGCAGCTTCAGTTTTAGCATTGCTAATATTTTCATCTGCTTTGGCATTGAGTTCATCACTGTTACCGCTAAGTCCTTTTGCCGCTTCTAAATCTTTTGCTATAGAGTTATCTCTGTCATCCATGAATTTAACCAAGGGCTGAAATAGCATATTATTTAAAAGCACAAGAAGGGTTAGAAACAAAGCTAAGACGAACAACATCAATGGTAAATGTATGTCAAGCATTAAAACTCCTCGTGTAATTTCGAATTATTTTATCATTTTGGAGATGAAACGTTGGTTAAAGATCAAGCTTTTTTAGGCTTTTTTCAAGAAGTTTAAGAAGTTGTGTATATCTTTCTCATTCGTTAAGCTTATCTCTATACTTTTTGCTTTAAGTTTATATTTGAAGGGAAGTACAGATTCGATCTCTTTTGTATACTTTTCAAGAAAATTAGTTTTAGCTAAGGTCACTATTGTATTTTTATTCTCTTTCTGATTCTTGACCATTTTTTCAGCATCACGCACACTCAGCTTTTGTCCAATAATACTGTCAATGATTACTTTCTGTTTCTTTTCATCAAGTCCAACCAACACTTTTGCATGCCCTTGAGAGATTTTTCCAGAGATCACTTGTTTCTGTGCATAGTCAGAAAGCGTTAAAAGACGCATTGTATTGGTAATTTGTGAACGACTTTTATGCACAACAGAAGAGAGCTCATCATGTGTAATCTTATGTACTTCTATAAGTTCGGCATAAGAGTTCGCCAATTCAATGGCATTGAGATTCTCTCTCTGGATATTTTCAATGAGCGCTAATTCACGTAGTCTTACTTCATCTATTTCTACATCAGCGATAATTGCTTTGATCGTAGTTAGTTTTGCAAGTTGATGTGCTCTCAAACGACGCTCACCAGCAATAAGAAGGTATCCCTCTTCTTTTTCTATGACTACAATGGGCTGAAGTAGACCATGTTCTTTAATAGACTCACTTAACTCCTGAAGTGCATTCTTATCAAAATGTTTACGCGGCTGAAAAGGGTTAGGAGTAATATTCTCTACACGCAGTTCTTCCACACGGGCACCCTGTGCCTCAAGCTCAAAACTGTCAATAGTGCTCAAATCTTTTTCATATGCTTCTTCTACTTCAGAGAGAATATCTCCCAGTCCTCTGCCTAATGCCATCTTAACCTCTTGCTATCACTGTTGCCAAATCTCTATAGGCAATAGAACCCTTGGAACTTGTCGCATAGGCAGTTACAGGTTTTCCAAAACTTGGACTCTCTGCAATCTTGACATTTCTAGGTACAACAATACACTCTTTGGAGTTCTTTTTTATATGAAAAAGCTTATCTTTAAAATGATGGCTCAGATCAGCCAATACCTGCTTGGAAAGATTGTTCTGTCCTGAATACATCGTGGGAAGAAAACCTTTGATCTTCAACTTCGGGTTGATTGTTTTCTTCAAAAGACTGACCGTATTGAGAAGCTGCGCCAAGCCTTCAAGTGCAAAGAATTCACACTGGATAGGGATGATCACAGAATCCGATGCACTTAGGGCATTGATGGTAATAGGACCTAGTGCCGGAGGTGAGTCTATAATAATAAAATCATACTTTTTGGAGAGTTCTCTGATCTTCTCTTTCAAAACCAATTCTCTATTTTTCTTCTTCGGATTATAAAACTCTTTTTCTATTCCTACAAGACCAATGTTTGAAGGGGCAAGATCAAGTTTTTTAATATCTGTTTTCAGTACCACTTCTGAGAGTTTCTTGCTTCCTATCAATACGTGATAGATGTTGAATTCATAATCACTTCTGCTGAATCCTAAACTGGTAGTGGCATTGGATTGGGGATCTATGTCCAAAAGAAGGACTTTCTTACCTTTTTCGGCTAAAGAAGCTGCCAAGTTCACTGCTGTTGTTGTCTTTCCTACACCACCCTTTTGGTTGGCAATACTTATTACTTCACTCATCGTAAACTAAACACCTTCTTACCCCCTAGTAATAAAGATCCATCCTCGCACAAACTCGCGTCTGCAAGGCTCTTTTGATAGTTTTCAATATGAACTGAAAACTTTCTGCTTAGTTCAAATTCTACCTGATACTCACTAAATATCTGCTTCCATTTTGGAAATTTCCAAAGTGCCAAAAGATAATTTTCAAGTAATGATTCGGGTAAAATATCGGACTGCAAGGCTCTGTAGCCGTTTTGAGAATTTTTCAGATTGATTCCGATTCCACACACTAATACATCATTTACTTTTTTAGTGATCGTTCCCCCTATTTTATCATCATTTTTATAGAAGTCATTAGGCCATTTCAGCCAAATATTTTCACCTAAGGACTCCAGTGTTTTTTTCATGATGAAAGAGAAGTAGATAGACGCTGAGGAGAGAGGCAGATCATCAGGAAGCTTATCAACTCTGACAGCTATAGAGGCAAAGAAGTTTCCCTTGCCTCCCGACCACTCATTATCACGAGAACCGACACCGTCACTTTGTTCCAATGCCAGTACTGCTACAGGTGCCTGTAAATCACCTCTTTGCAATTGCTCTATTAAATATGTTTGTGTAGAAGGCAGAGTCTCAAACGATACTGTTTCCAACTTTTAGTCCTCTTCCTACACAGTATGCCTTTGCTGTCATTGCTTTTTTAGAAGCCGGTTGCAGTGTCTCTATTTTCAAAGCACCTCTACTGCACCCTACTATAACACTCTCCTCTTCAAACGCAAGTATCTCAGCAGCTTTATGCGCAGTTTCTTCTTCTACGAGTGACATTCCGTCAAACTTCGTACCGTTAGCAGCAAATATTCCCGGCCAACCTTCAAAAGCTCTATATTTGTTGTAAATAACAACAGCATCTCCAAAATCAATCTCCCCATCACTCTTTTTGATCTTTTTACAGAGTGTTGCCTGGCTTTCATCCTGTTTTTGTGGTGTAATAGTTTTAAAATTTCGTACGGTACTAAGTGTAAGTTCACACGCATCAACGGTTAGTTGCTGCATGAGTGCATGCAGTCTCATCTCTTTAGGAATGATGAACTCTACTTTTTCAAGGATATCCCCCGTATCAAGCCCCTCTTCCATAAGCATGGAAGTAACACCTGTTTTCTCGTCACCGTTAAGTAAGGACTGCTGTACGGGTGAGGCCCCTCTATATTGGGGTAAAAGTGAAGCGTGTAGATTGATACACGGTGCAATGTCTAAAATGGATTTAGGTAAAAGCTGTCCAAATGCCGCAACAATGATAAAGTCAGGATTTGCAGCTTTGATAGCCTCTGCTATCCCCTCATCACTTAAACGATTTTGCTGTAGCACATCAATACCATGCTCCTCTGCCAATACTTTCACAGGTGGTGGTGTCATAACCTTTTTACGCCCTACAGGACGATCAGGTTGTGTCAATACCAATGATACATCCATATCTTCAGCATTGATCAAAGTTTCCAATATCTCTTTTGCATAATGGGGTGTTCCCATATAGACTATTTTATTTTTCACCTAGGCTACCTCAAATTTCCCTATTTCTATCTCTTCTAACTCTTTTTGTTTTTTCATACTCACCTTATATATATCAAACTGATTTTGTAGGTTAAGCCATAGCTGCGGCGTAGTACCGAAGTACCTTGCCAGCTTCAGTGCCATCTCAGTCGTGATACCTCTTTTTTCATTGACCAATTCATTGATAGCACGAAAAGAGGTATGCAGTGCCTTTGCCAGATGACTTTGTGTCATACCAAGTGGCTCCCAAAACTCCTCTTTGAGTATCTCCCCTGTGTGTGCTGGCTGTCTGTTTTTCCTCATTACACAACTCCAGCTGCGTAATATATATCAGTATCTAAATCCACCATAATCTTTCTATCTCCAATAATCCACACTAGCATTATAATCTATAACTACTATATCTTCATATGATTTAGTATAGCATTTTATAAGTTATGTGATGTTTTTTACTATTTAGAGTCCAATAAGCATTTTAGAGCTGGAGCTAGGAAAGTAGATATTCAACGCCTACCTTTGTGGAATCTATTTTTATCTAGTCTGTCCCCATTTTTCTCATTTTACCTTATTTTCTATCCCCTTACTTTTATTTTCTATTGTTTCTTTTTTAAATAGTTTAAGAAGATAATTTTTAAAATTCTCCGATACTTTGTCAACTCTAGAATAAACTACTCTATTGCCTTGAGATATTGTATTTATTTCCTCGAAATCTTCATTATTAAATCTCAATTCATTCAGAATTTCAGATTTATGAATTTGACTTATAAAATTATAACTTTTGCTATAATTTATATGATATTGATATGAATAGTAACTATTTTCAATTTCACTTCCATATTCAATATAATATGCACCAAAACATCTTTGATTGTCGGTAAAATATGGTACTAATAAATAATTAGAAAACTCCTCTGTATTATGATTAACATAAAACTCATTACAGATTTCATTTTTAAACGCACTTTGAAAATAATCAAGAAAATTGTCCTCTTCTTGATTAAAACCTTTCCATGGAGTTTTAGCTCTTGAAATAGGTTGTAAAACAATACCTTTAAAATTATTTGTCACAATAGACTCCTTGTTAATCTATAATTTGTATTTTTCCGTCTTTTACCTGTACTTGTCTTGTGCCAATATCATCTTCAATAAACATTTTATTATTCATTATGATTAATGAATTTTTTGGATTTCCATTTACTTTAATTCTCTTAACTGTTCCAACAATATTGTTAGCACCTTGCTCCATTAATAAATAATATGTGATGACAATATCACCAATAATTTTGCTATATACTTTTGTTGTTACCTCTATTAATGGCCAAGTATTGTTCTTAATTGTAAGAGTATCATGCACAAATGTTGTTAAATATGTTAATTTTGGATCGGTAACCATCATTCCTGTTACCATACTAAGACTCACACCTTCTGCTATCTTATCACCATAAATATAATAGTTATTATATTTAGAATTAGTAAAACAAGATACTGAAGTATATGTATTTACATTGTCATCACGAACAACACTAATTATATTTCCTGTTTTATCTTTTGTTATTTTTATTGAACCAGCACCATGACCAAAACTATATTCTTTCCCATGTAAGTATCCTATATGTATGCCATATTCATCTACCATTTTTATCTTTTCTGCACCATCTAGAGTAATACCTATATTTTCACCATTAACTTTACAGGTATATTCTGAGGTACTCACATTCATTGTTTTTTCTTGTGTTCTGTGTTGAGATTCAACAAGTTTTTTATCTGTATTCATACCCACTTGATTTACTACCAGCCCTTTATCTTCATAAATATCTTGAGCAATCCCACACACTACTTCTAAACAAGGGCTAGATATTGTACATTTTTGCATAATCTGTTTTCTAATATCTCTTGATAAATTTCTTGTATCCAAATTAAATGAAGACATGGCATTATAATTATCAGAAATACTTGTATCTTCACCAAGAGATATAATATTCCCTTGGACACATATTTTACTTCCCTTTATGGTATGATAGTCTAAAATAAAATCAGATACCTGCATAACCGTATTTTCTTTTGCTAACAATAGTGTATTCCATAATATTAGGCTAATAAATAAAAATTTAATGATAGTTAATCCTTTTAACTTAATTACAAAAATTCTAGCATAACAATCTTATTTTTTATCGTTGCTCCAAGCTTAAATTTTCTCTCATCATGCGCCCTTCGTTATTCGTGGGAGTGAAAACTATTCTACTTTTCATTTTTCTCTTTCAATGCCATTAGTGCTTCCTTGCTACTCAAAACAGGCACATCTCCAGAAGCAAAGTCTGCATCATTTGTGATGATGCAGTCGCACTTCTCTTTTCTTGAAGTAAAAAGGTCTACTTAAATTCTTTAAAGTCAAAATAGACATTCTTGTACACCCTAAA
>JALXCZ010000021.1 GCA_026990595.1 Sulfurovum sp. | reverse complement strand
ATAGATATGAAAATCATCAAAAGTGCCAAATATTTAAACACATAGACATACGCTCAAAAATAACCCAAAATGCGTTACAATACCCTATGAAAATCACAAACATACATACCCATACACTCAAAGCCCCGCTTAAAACCCCTTTCATTACCTCACTGCGTCGTGTCGATGCTTTAGAAGACCTCGTGGTCATCATTGAGTGTGATGATGGAACTCTTGGCTATGGAGAAGGTGCACCTACTCCTCAGATAACCGGGGAGACGATGGGTTCTATGGCAGCAGCCATTGAGTACATCAAGCCCCACCTCATTGGACGTGAGATAGAGGATTTTGATGCACTTATAGGGCTGGTCCATACTTTGATAGTCAAAAACAGTACAGCCAAGTCAGCCCTTGAGATAGCCCTGTATGATTTAAAGGCCAAGTTGCAAAAACTTCCTCTATACCGTATGCTCGGAGGTACACAGACCAAATTTCGTACCGACATCACCATTAGCATGGGGGAAATAGACAAGATGATAGCTGACTGTCACGCTGCTGTAGCGCTTGGCTATGATACGTTGAAGATAAAAATAGGCGACAACCCCGGTAAAGATGTGGAACGTGTAACCGCCATACATGAGGTACTGGACAAAAATATCAAACTCAGGCTCGATGCCAACCAAGGCTGGTCGGCAAAAGAGTCCGTAGAACTACTCCATGCTTTGGAGAAACAGAACATCATTGCTGAATTCATAGAACAACCCGTAGCTGCCGATGACAGTGAGGGGCTCAAGTATATCAAAGAGAGAGTACAGACACCCCTGCTTGCAGATGAGAGCATTTTTAGTCTGGAGGATGCACGCAGACTGCTGGAGATGCAAGCCATAGACTATGTGAACATCAAACTGGCAAAAACATCCGGTATCACCCATGCACTGGCGTTGGCAGATCTCTGTAAAGATTTCAATACCAAGTGCATGATAGGCTGTATGCTCGAAGGTCCTATAAGTGTAGCTGCCGGGGTGCATGTGGCTTCTGCCAAGGCAGACATCATCACCATGCTTGACCTTGATGCCGTCTCTCTTTTGAGCGCTCATCCTGTACAAAGCAGTGTTCTTTTCAATGAGAGTCAGATCATTTTGGGTGAAGATGCGGGTTTAGGTGTAATATACACGGACAGTACACCAACCATTAACTAAAATAGACTATGATTATCCCAAAAACAGAGAACTGAACATGTATAAAAAAATAGCCCTGAGCACCCTCCTTCTTTTTTCTTTCAATACCCTGTATGCAGACTATATACTTAAAGTCGGCAAACGTCCCAAAAGCCGCATAGACCGTATGCCTAAAGGAGTTGTGGCCGATATGAAGAATATTCCACAAAACCCTGCTTTTTATGCGAAACAGATCAAACCTTTTTCAAAATCAAAACAGCAAAAACTGGATGAAGCATTCAATAAAAAATACTTTGAACCCTGGGATCTTAAACAGATCGATATTCCAAAAGAAGATTTCGGATGGGAAACACGTTTTATCACCAAAAAGCCGATATACAGGGAGAATCGTAAAGTCATACCTCCCTACAGATACAATAAATGGTTACGCAATGCACAGATGGATCAACTTGATAGTAAAAAATATAAAGCTATTACGATCAGAAGGACAGATGTCAAAGCACTCCCTACCTCTGCTGCATTCTACAGAGACCCCAAACGTGTAGGAGAAGGCTTCCCTTTTGACTACAATCAGAATTCGGCACTGCACATCAATGTACCGCTTTACATCTCACATTTTTCCAAAGACAGACGCTGGGCGTATGTAAGAGCCTCCTACTCTTTTGGTTGGGTAAAAATATCTGATCTGGCACTGGTAAATAACGCCTTTATCCAAAAGTTCAAGAATGGCAAGTATGCAATGACCATCAAAGATAATTTAAGACTCTACGATGACAAAAAAAGATCATTCTCCATCGTCAAACTGGGTGCCCTCTTTCCCATCAGCGCTGATGGGCAGAGCTATCTGACTGCAAGACGCAATGCAAAAGGTCAAGCCCGTGTCCATAAAGTACAAGCCGGTGCCCCCCATATCATTGCGCAAAAACCGCTTCCTTTCACCCCTGAAAATGTAGCGATGCTGGCAAATGAATTTTACGGAGAACCATACGGCTGGGGCGGAAGCTATGAATGCCGCGACTGCTCTGCTACCACAAGGGACTTTTTGGGTGCTTTTGGTATTTTCCTGCGTCGAAACTCCTCCAAACAGGCTAAAGACGGACAACAGATCAAGATCAGGAATTGGGTGAAATCC
This sequence comes from Sulfurovum sp., assembly GCA_026990595.1. GTDB lineage: Bacteria > Campylobacterota > Campylobacteria > Campylobacterales > Sulfurovaceae > Sulfurovum. The sequence continues at coordinate 4,441 of JALXCZ010000021.1, read as the reverse complement.
TACAAAAAGCAGTTTATCATCCAAAATGCCAAACCGTTCCGTTCTCTGCTTTATGTACCGGGACATATTGTGCTTTATCTGGGTCAGTACAAAGGCGAACCTGTCATCATGCATACCTACTGGGGCATACGTAAAAATGACGGGACCAAACTCATTACTGGACGCACGATCATAACAACCACCGAACCGGGCAAAGAGCGTGCCGATGTCAAAGAGAGAAGCAAACTGATCAATACACTTAAAACTATCGTGAATTTTTGAGTGTTTTAGGTAAAATAGTATCATGAGAAACAGAGAAAAAATAAAAATATTTACCACAACGATCATTGCCGGAGACTTTAAAGGCAAAAAAATAGAGATACCTGATATCTCTACTACCAGAAGTTCAAAGTCCATCCTTAAAGAGTCATTCTTCAATACGATCCAGTTCGACATTGTCGGCAAGAACTTTGTAGAAGTATTTGCCGGAAGCGGCTCGGTAGGACTTGAAGCACTCAGCCGAGGTGCTGCGCAATGCTACTTCATGGAGTACAATAAAACGGCATTTCGCTGTCTGGAATCCAACATAAAAAATACAGACCCAAGCAGATGCCATGCGTTTTACGGTGACAGCTTTGAGAAGTTCGCTACCGTCTATGAAATGGTCAAAAGAACAGGTACCAAAACCTACTTCTACTTTGACCCGCCATTTTCCACGCGTGACGGAATGGATGAGATCTACGACAAGACCATTGCACTTATAGAAACGATCGAACCTGAAGTGTGTGAAATGGTGGCTGTAGAACATATGACAAAGCTTGATATGCCTGAACATATCGGTGCACTTAAATTCGTCAAACGTAAGAAGTTCGGCAGAAGCACTATGACCTACTATGAACCAAAGGATAACTAATGGCAAAAAAAGAAGACCACATTGCCCTTTTTATAGACTGTGACAATATTTCACATCGCTCTATAGAGGGTATTATCAACGAACTGAGCAAATATGGTATTGTTAACATACGTCAGGCTTACGGGAACTGGACAAAGGACAACCTAAAGAACTGGGAAGACAAGCTGCTTGAATTTGCCATTAAGCCCATTCAGCAGTTTGACTATTCCAAAAACAAAAATGCCACCGATATTCTTATGACCATCGATGCGATCGATCTTTTGCATACCAAAGATATCGATGCGTTTGCCTTTGCAACCAGTGATTCCGATTTTACACCTGTGGTGATGCGTGTACAGGCAGAGGGCATTAAGGTCTTTGGTTTTGGAGAAAAGAAAACACCAAAACCGTTTATGGCTGCCTGTTCACAGTTTATTTTTACCGAAAAATTAATGAAAACATCTACCAGAAATATAGAAGAAGATAACATCTCTGAAGCCCCTGTGCGTAAAAGCGGGAAAGAGATGCGTCAGGATACCTGGCTGGTCAATGTTCTGAGAAATGCAGTTGATCAGACGATGGATGAGTACGGCTGGGCGAATCTTGCCGATATAGGTACCTACATTAACAATTCTACCTCTTTCTCCCCTATTAATTTCGGTTATAAAAAACTCAGTAATCTTATTAAAGAGATAGACCTTTTTGATATTGCCTTCGATGATATCAGCAAGCAGATGAGTATTCGTGATAAAAGAATGGGAAATTAAGAATCTTCCTCTTTTCTTTTATTTTTTGCCCTGAGCTTGCGAGGAAATACCCTTGGGGCGCTCTTTCACCTCAGGCTCCACAAATTCACCCTTGACAAGCCCTGCTTCATGCAGGAACTGTGAAGGTTTATAGTCTATTTTTTTTACTCTGTCATATTTTGCCAGAGAAAGATAAAGTTTGTCTTTGGCACGGGTGACTGCCACATAGAAAAGCCGACGCTCCTCTTCAATGGAACTCATCATCCTTCTGTTTGGGAATCTGCCGTCTACGAGGTCAACTACATAGACTTCAGGAAATTCCAGACCTTTGGATGCATGCACAGTAAGCAGATTCACCCCCTCTCCTTCACTCAGTTCTCCGCCTCCCAACACCATGGCATTGACAAAACGTCCAAGCTCCTTGTACTGTCGTGAGAGGTCATACAGGAGTCGTGCTTTACGTTGTATGCGTTCTCTTGAGAGTTTTTTCTTCTCTTCATCGACTTCACCGGATTTAAGCCGCCCCCTCTGTGTAGAGAGCATTTCAACGATCCCATCATAGAGTTTGGATGAGATGGCGGTTTGTAAAATTTGTGATGGTGTATTTTGCTCTTTGCATGCACGCATAAGATCATAAAAGTTCTTAAAGAACTTTACGCCGTCTTGAATAATTTTTGGATGTTTTAACAGCGGATGAGCATAGACATGAGGAGGAAGTTCTAAATGCTTAAACCTTGTAGCAGAGCCTATTTCATGGTCATCATCAAAAAGACCAAGCTGCACATTTTTCTTTGGGTTCAGTTTGGGAAGGTCATGGACTTGCGGGTAAAGTACTCCCTGCATAAAACTGCCGTTTCCAAAATGCAGAAAACACTGGAAGAACTCTTTTGAAAGGGCTGAACCTACTCCGCTTGCATACTCAAACACATGGATGAACGCCATCATATCTTTAGGATTGACCATAAGAGAGAGTAGATCAAGAAGGAATTTTATCTCTTTGGCATCAAAGAAACTTGTGCCTCCCTTTCTTTTACAGGTGATCCCAAGCTCCCGCAAACTGGCTTCTATCCCGTCAGCGGAGGAGTTGTTGCGAAAGATCACCGCAATATCATTATTGGGAACATGGGTATGTTTAATGCTGTGTGCGATCGCCTGATACTGTTCAAAAAGGTCATTGTACATAAGAAGTTTCGGCGGATGCGTCTTGCCGTGTCGTCCTACCTCCAGCTTTTTGGGGTAAATACGTTCATTACGCTCTATGACACGGTTTGCCAGAGAAAGAATGGGTGCAGTGGAGCGGTAGTTTGTTTTAAGTGTAAAAACCTCGGCATCAGGATAGCGCTTTGCATAAGTAGCGATATTCTCAATATTCGCTCCGTTAAATGCATAGATACTCTGATCATAATCTCCCACACAAAAAAGTGACTTTGGCTTCAATGTATCTATAAGCGCACTCTGCAGGGTATTGGTATCTTGATATTCATCTACCAGTACCTCCTCAAAAGGAATGGTTTTCTCTTCCAAATGGGCTTTCATACGCAAAAGAAGGTCATTGAAAGAGGCAAAGCCATACACTATTTTTTCCCGTTCAAACTCCTCAGCAATGTCCATATAGGCATCCATAAGTATCTCATGTTCAGGGTACTTCTCCAAAAACCATACATCAAACCCCTCCAAAGAAGCATTTTGGTACAAAGAGTACATCTCATAAAGGTAGGTGGCCGAGAACGGTGCCAAAGGCAAATTCATACGCTCAAAGTTTCGTTTCTCATAGATACTTCTAAAAAGTGTTTTAAGTTCTGATGGTTGCTTAAGTGCAAGATCGGGATGCAGCTCTTTAAGCCAACGGTAACTGACCGCATGGAATGTTCCTGAGATGATCTTTGAAACTACTCTCTTCGGAAAATAACGCTCCAGACGAGAGAGCATTTCCCCGGCAGCCTTGTTGGTAAAGGTAAGCAGCAAAATACTTGAAGGCTCTACCCCACTTTGCAGCAGATGGGCAATACGCCCTACGATCGTAGAAGTTTTACCCGTACCTGCCGATGCGATGATAAGGTTATGTCCTAAAGGTGCAGTAGCAGCACTCAGCTGCTGGGCATTGAGAGAACTAAGCGGCAATTATTGCTGACCGATGATGTAGTAGGTGTTTTTATTGGCTACCTGTTCAAGTTTAAGTTTGTATTTGTCTGCCCAGTGTTTTACAAGATTTGTGAAAGCCGAAAGATTATCCGCAGAAATATCTTCATCACATTTGATCTTCAGATGGTCTTTGGAGTTTGACATCGCAATAAAGCCTTTTTCTACAGCCAACGCATCATTAAATGAAGGCAGATGCTGTGAAAACTTATCAAAACCCTCCGTATTTTCTATAATATCATTGATCTGTTTGAGTGTCTGTTCTGTTTTTGTGTATCCAAGTTGTGCTAAAAGTGCCTCAGGTGTTAAATCAAGATGCATGTCTATCCTCTATCATAAAATTAAGGATTTGATTGTAGCAAAATTTTGATTAGAGCTCTAGCAGTCTTAACTACCTAATTTCGATAGAATGAAGAATTAGTAACATGCTTAAAAAAATTAAAAGTTATACTCTTTAACTATTTGTAACTTAATTTTTACATCAATCCTTCTATACCCATAGACAGATTAGTATTGGGTGTAGACTCTGTGTTTTTACTAGAGACTATAGAAGTGACAGCTCTTTCAAAGGAGTATTTTTGTTCTAGGGTTGACATATGCTAGTTCCTCTGAAAGTTTTGTTTAGCTTTGTTTTATTTACTCCTGCCTTTACGCTTTTGCTTTGGGTGTGATGGCACTGATAGGC
>JALXCZ010000020.1 GCA_026990595.1 Sulfurovum sp. | reverse complement strand
TGGGTGGGCTTTGCAAACGCAATCTTGCACAAGATATTTACTTCGACTTAGCTACGGCTAGGACTTGTAAATCTCTTGCACAATCTTACATTTGCAAAACCCATTGTGAATGTCTAGGTTATTCAGAGGGTTCTATAAAATTAAAAGGGAAGGTCGGCACATCAAAAACGCGTTTAAAACTTTTTGTGAACACAATCCACATCTGACTTTGGAGCAATTTATTGAGCATTTTGCTATTTTAGGCGGAGCAGAAGAGAGTATTGAGCTTGATTTCTTTGAAGATGTTTTTGCTATGGTCGAATCCAACTTTGTAAAGAATTTCACTAAATTCCAAAATCTTGTTTCTCCGTCTTATCTATTGGAAACTCCCTATCGTGAACTGCTTATGGCAGTTGCCAGAGGTGACGGTAAGTTTTACTCTGTAATTAAAAAAGCCCGATTGAGTGAAAGTGCAGGAGAACGTGTGATTGGGGAATTGGTTGACCTTCATATCCTTCAAATAGAGTTCTCCCGGGAATCCCCGCTTAGAACAGATCCTAAACATAAACTCAAAAAGGAGCTCCGTTCCTATCGTATACAGGATAAACTCCGCTTTGTTCAACCGTTTATGCGTTTTTGGTTCGGGTTTGTTACTTATTATAGAAAGAACTTGCTTCATGGGGATGCTGTGGATTTTTTAGAGAATTTTAAAAATAATTATGAACGTTTGCGTACATTGGTATATGAACAGCTTTGTGATGCTTTACTTGTGAAACAGTATGAAAATAGTACACCACTGCTTAGCCACGGAAGTTATTGGAATCAACACAGTGAGTTTGATATTTTAGCGATCACCGGTGATAAAAAACTTATTTTGGGTGAATGTAAATATAAAGACCGAAAAGTGTGTAAGAATGAATTGACAAAACTTAAAGCCAAGGCTTTACAGTCAGGCATAAAAGTAGATGTCTATGCACTTTTTTCCAAAAGTGGATTTTCCAAAGAGTTGTTAGGCATGCAAGATGGAAAGTTACTTCTGTTTGATCTAAATGATTTGAAAGTGCTTCTGTAGGGTGTTGTACCCTTACAACACATTGAAGTTTATTGCGAGATTAAAGTTTTGATTAAAATCTAAATTTTTGGTGTTGTGAGGGCACAACACCCTACGGCTATGATGAAGATTTAACCTTTTCATCCACCAACACTTCCTCTTCATACACCTTCACACCTTCTAAATAACCAGATATCTCTACCTCTTCATATACTATCCCTTCAGGAACTGCTTCTGAGTGCAGCTGTACAGCACACTGTTTGTAGTTTGGCTCAAAAGATTTGGGGTCAAACTCCGGGATGGTAATATTATTGATGAGTTGTTCATTGAAATGGAACGGTACGAAGATATTTCCTTCTCTCACAGTTTCACTGACTTTAACAATGACATCTTCTACTTTTCCTCTGTTCCCGGAAATAGCGATGCGGTCACCGCTTTTTACTTTGAGTTTGGCAGCATCTTTGGGGCTGAGGTCTACCCATGCTTCCGGAGCCAGAGCATCCAGTATGCCGATGGTTCCTGTTTTGGTTCGGGTGTGGAACTGCTCTACTGTCCTTCCTGTGTTGAGGATGAGCGGTAGTCCTTTACATTGCATTTCACTTAAAGGTATCCAGTCAAGAGGGAGAAGCTTGGCGGTTCCATCCTGAGTGGGGCAAGGCATCTCCTCTGAGTAGAGGCGTTTCGTACCTTTGGGAGCATGGTCATTACATGGCCACTGAATGCCTCCGAGTTCTTCTATCAGCTCATAGCTCATACCGGAATAGTCACACAGCTGTCCTTTGCTTACCTGTTTGATCTCCTCAAATATATCTTGTGGGCTTTCTATATCTTTAAAGAGTAGTGCATGTTTACCTTCAAAATATTTGGAGAAGTCTAAAACAATATCCAGATCACTTTTTGTTTCTCCTAAGGGATCAATTGCTTTTTTTGCATAGTTACAGCGTCTCTCAGAATTGGTATAGCATCCCTCTTTTTCTGACCATGTGGCAGCAGAAAAGACCACATCAGCAATCTCTGCCGTATCTGACATAAAGGCATCCTGTACTACTAGAATATCTAGTTTCTTCAATGCTTCTCTTAAACTGTTCTGGTCAGGATAGCTTACCAGCGGGTTGGTTGCAACCACCCAAAGAGCTTTTATTTCTCCTCTGTTTATGGCATCAATGATCTGAGGGTAGGCGTAGCCGCGTTTGTTAGGTACTAAATCCACGGGTACATTAATAATGTCGGCAAAGGCTTGTCTGTCAGATGTACTTGCATAGTTTCTATAACCTGGGATGGAAGAAGTAAAACCAAATTCACGTGTACCCATGGCATTACACTGTCCTGTAATGGACATAGGTGAGGCACCTTCTTTTCCAAGGTTTCCTGTAATTAGTGCCAGATTGCAGATGGCAGAGACAGTGTCTGTACCTATACTACTTTGGTTGACTCCCATTGTCCAGGCACTCATGGCCTTGTCTGCTGTGGCATAGACTTTAGCCAAATTGTAAAGCTCTTTAACCTCTATACCTGTAATGTTGGCTACCTCCTGGGGAGGATAGTTTTTTATGATATGTTTTCTAAATTCTTTATAGCCGTTGGTACGTTCTTTAATAAACTTTTCATCTTCCCAGCCTTGCTCCATAATGATGTAGCATAGCCCGTTGAGCAGTGCCAAGTCTGAACGGGGAGCTAACGGTACAAAAATGTCTGCCATTTGTGAGGTTTTAGATTTACGGGGATCAACTACGATCAGTGTTGGTTTTTTTCCCGTCTCTTTTTTGTTTTTGGCAATATGAAGTTTCAAAATAGGATGATTGTCGGCAATGTTCGCCCCAATGAGCAAAATAACATCTGCTTTGGAAAAATCCTCATAACACCCTGTAGGTCCGTCAGAACCAAAGGTTTGTTTATAACCCATAACAGCACTTGCCATACAGAGAGTGGTGTTCCCGTCATAGTTATTGGTTTCAAGACCCAACTGGGTAAATTTACCCAGTGCATAAAACTCTTCTGTGAGTAACTGACCCGTAGAGATGACAGCTACAGCGCCTTTGCCATGTTCTGCCTGAATACGCTTGAACGCATCACTGGTATGGGTAAAGACTTCTTCCCAGGAAACAGAAGTTAGTACGCCGTTTTTTTTGAGCAAAGGGGCAGGTATACGGTTGTCGGCTCTGACCATTTTATGCTCACTGAGTCCTTTGGGACAGAGAGTCCCCATGTTCACAGGGTGCAGCGGGTCACCTTTGGAGTAGACTGCTTCCCCGTTCTTCACCCCAATGTACATCCCACAACCTACACCACAATACCCACAGGTAGAGCGTACCCATTTGTCCGGGGCTTTGGCCTTGGCGACTTTTCCAAAGATGGGGTCATCTACTAGTGCGTATTTGTCTTCTTTGATGTCAAGTCCGAGAAAGTTTTTTGCTTTATCTATTAAACTCATTTTATTCCCTTGCCTAATGTCGTTGATTTCCGGCAAAGAAGTTCCCTGCCAGTCCCAGTGGTACTACCGTTCTGTAAAAGAGGTAGCGTCCGCTGAGTTCGCTTGATAATGCACCTATGGTTGCCACTGCCAAAGTGGCTATGGCTAGACTTACCAAACCACTTGCTGTGAACATAATAGCAAGCAGTGGCAGTGCCAGTGCAAATAGAGCCAGTGAGTAAACTCTAAACTTTTTTACTCTACCAAAATGCTCCTGAAGAAGGGTTCTTGTCCGGTTGTATTGGTAATGGAGCGGGTCTTCTTTGTCTAAATGACGGTAGAACATGACCTCTTCCAATATGACCAGTGCCTGTCCCATACCGGCTACCAGTGTGATGGAAAGCAGTACCATGGCTCCCTGTGAACCGTTACTGATAAGCAGTACCATAGCAATAAGTAAAAAACCTACATAGCCTGAACCAAAGAAACGTTTGGTGGTACTTTTCCTATTCCAGCTTGGACGTGCCTTGATGCGGTAGATCATTGACTGGGCGTAGATACCGAAGATCCCAAGTGCCAAAGTAACGGCTTCAACAAGAAGCAGTAAAAAACCTTTGATCTCTAAAAAGCACAATCCTGCTACCATTGTTGCCAAGCCTGTATAGGCTCCAAGAGCAATTGCCTCACGGCTGAGCCATGAGGTTTTCCAGTTCTTCATAGCAGACATCGCTTTTGCCGGTCGTCCTAAATGCATGGCAGAGAGTGGAAGTCCTATAGCCGCAGGCAAAAATGCCAAGATTGCCATTGCCAGATTTGGCTTTGGCAGGTTAAAGCCCAGACTAAAGAGCAGTTGTCCCAAAAATAGAGCCAAAAAGGCACCTACAGAAATTTGTGTGAGTACGGTCATAAAGACCAGTGGCAACTCAGCATGTGCAGGTTTGAGCAGATGCTCATCAGCTACATGTATAGTTTCACCTTCAGGAAGTTCCGGCAGGGTATAACGGGTGGTCGGCTTGGTGATACCTATATCAGGTAGGTGAGGTGCAACTCCCTCTTTGGCCATATCTTCTGCCAGCCACTGTGCTACATTGACAGCTTCTATCTCTATGGCTCCACCTGGACATGCCTGCACACATGCAGGGGTCTGTCCAACTTCGAGTTTGTCTACACACATATGACACTTTGTAACGATGCCTCGATCAGGGTTGAATATTGGCACTTCGTAGGGACAGTTCCATGTACAATACTGACATCCGATACAGCTTGGGTCATCATGCCAGACAATTCCATTATCCAACTTGATATAACTCTCAGTGGGGCAGCCTTTTAGACACTCAGGGTCGATGCAGTGGTTGCAGCTCATAGAGTTGAAAAGTTGGAGAGTATCGGGGAAGGATCCCATTTCCATCTCACCTACACGTCTCCATTTGATGTCATCTGGATTGGCATTTTGTTCGTTACATGCCACTTCACAGCAGTGACATCCGACACAGGCAGTGGCATCAAAATGAAAACGGTATTGTTCTCCAGGTTTTAGATCGGGAATGTCGATAGAGTAGTTTCCACACTGCATACCGGTTTCATTTTTGTAGTTGATGAAACTCTCTAGAGGGGTGTTTTGGGTTAAGGGTTCTACAGCCATTTATACTTCTTTTTTTATATGTATTGTAGGGTGTTGTCCCATGACAACACCTTTTGTTTGGGTGCATAATATTGGTGTTGTAATGGTACAACACCCTACAGATCCATGATTTATTAATTGATACATTATCTATATCTCCTTAAGCGCTACTAATAATTCCGAGAATACCTGTGCACGTTCGCTTTTTTTCTCATGAGTCATATTATAAATAACCTCTGAAAGTTTTGCTGGTACTTTAGGGTTGATACGGCTTACTTCATCACGTTTGATCTTTCTTGGTCGAGCCAGTGTAGGTGCCAGTCCATCAATGGCTTCAAAACGTTTTTCTCCTGTAAGCAGTTTAAAGAGTTTTAGTCCAAAGGTGAAGAGTTCATATTCTTCTCTTCGACCACTTGTAGGTTCCTTGTCAAGTTCAAACATGATATCAAGACCAAGTTTATCCTGCAAAATATAGTTAATCTTCGTAAAGAATGAGATCGCCTGATAACTGTAGTTTTTACTAAAGAATCGGCTTTCAAATGCCTCAAATGTTTCGCTACGGTCTTTGTAGTCAGCATAGGTTTTTAGCAGATATTTAACATGATATTTTGCTTCTGTAATGGGTACACTCTTATGTAAAATATGTGCTTCTTTGGCTTCACGTGTCATTTTACCACCAATGAAAATGTGTACACCGTCTACTCGATTGCCTTCTTGATCTTTAGCTTTACATCCTTCAAAACCAATATCGGCGATGCCATGTATTCCGCACCCTTTGGGGCAGGCTGACCAGTTCATGCGTACAGTTGCATTTTTTATGGCTACTTCCGAGTTAAGGAAATGTGCCATTTCTATAGCATCTGGTTTGTTGGGGATGACCCCAAACGAACAGGTATGTGTCCCTGCACAGGCAATCATATCCTGAAAATAAAGGTTGTGATACTGTATATATTTTCTTATCAAAGAAGTATTTTCAAGTGCAGTAAGATTCTCTTGGGTGATATTCACAAGAAAAAGATTTTGATCGTAGGTTAATCTAATATTTCCGGAGCCAAATCTTTTTGCTTCATTGGCTGCTTCTATCATATCGGTACCACTGAAGATCCCTGAGGGTACGATGACCTTGTAAGCAAATGTATCGTCTTTAAGCAGAACTTTGTTGGAGCCCAGTGCAATATTCTGTGACTGTACCATAGTGATACCGGCAGAGGCATATGTTTTACCGGCTTCTAGTTTGAGTGCCTCTATGAAAGCAGGCATACCCACATCATTCAGTAGAAAATGCAGACGGTTTTTGTTTCGGTTGTCACGGTAGCCGTACTGTTTAAAAACAGTAAGGAGAGCCTCATAAAAGTGCGGCACTTCATCTGCTGTTACAAAAAGATCAGCATCTTTAGCCTGAACACCGACCCTGGCTCCCAAAAAGACATTAAATCCAAAAATACCTTCTTTTTGTGCAAGCACAAAGCAACAGTCATGCCCAAAGATATTACAGGAGTTTGAAAGTGATCCTAAAATCCCTGTATTGAACTTACGCGGCAGTGTAGAGATCCATTCAGGGTTTTCAATGAACTGTTTTTCAAATGAGTCTATAATAGGTTTGGTTTCGATGATATTGTCATATGCCAGACCATCCAGCGGATCGGATACGGTATTACGTGTATTGTCCACACCTGTCTGAAAGGTAGTGAGCCCTACTTCTTTAAGTAAGTGCAGTACTTTGGCAATATTTTCAATGTGTATATAACGCAGTACGACTTGCATACGTGTTGAGATATCTATGTAGTCATTGGCATACTGCTGTGCTACTTTACCGATGCAAAGACTCTGTTCATGTGTAAGCTGACCTGAGGGGATACGGATTCTAAGCATAAAATCCTCTCCTTTGTCAAAAAGACCAAAACATTTTAAAAAGTAGGCAGAATCTTCTTTTGAAAGACCTTTATATCCAGATGCTGCTATGGATTCAAGTTGTGCATAGACGTCCATAGGCTTCTTAAGTGCTTTAGTGGTTTCTACTTTATTGATTTTTTTACTTCTTGCTTCCAAGGCTTCCTGTAATGTTCTCATAACGTGTTTATCTCTCCGTACTAAATTAGGCTTATTATAGCAAAGCAGTCGTCTACTTTAGATAATTTATTGATTAAAAATTAATCATTAACATCGGTTATTATATTTCTATAATAGTATATTAGCTTTATAGAGCATTATTTTAATTGATTAAAAATTAATCAATATATAAGTTATAATAGATATTAATTTGGAGTATACTTCGCAGTATATTTATAAAAGGATACACAATGGCAGGATTTAAAGCACTTAAAGGGCAGGGACATTTTCCGACTCTGTTTATGGCTTTTCTCTATTTTGATATGAGTTTCATGGTCTGGACTATGCTTGGTCCACTCTCTACTGAAATTGCAGAAGCATTGGCAGCACACGGTGAGGTTATCAGCGCAGGGCAGAAAGCAACACTGCTTTCTCTCCCTATACTCTCTGGAGCCATTCTTAGAATAGTTTTAGGTTTTGGTGTAGATAAAATGGGTGCAAAACTCACAGCACTTATTGCTCAGGCAATCGTCATTGCATCACTGTTGATGGCTTATATGCAAGGTAACAGTATCACCTATAATCAATTACTTATTGTAGCGCTTGGACTTGGATTTGCCGGTGCGTCTTTTGCAGTAGCTCTCCCACAGGCTGGGCAATGGTATCCACCAAAGCTTCAGGGGGTAGTACTGGGTATTGCAGGTGCCGGAAATATTGGTGTAGTACTGGACTTTATCTTCGCTCCGAAGATCGCAGAGAAATGGGGTTGGGAATCTGTATTCGGTGTGGGTGCTGTTATGGCGATATTGGTTTTTATAGCCTATCTTTTTCTGGCAAAAAATGCACCAGCTTCTGTCTATAAACCTCGCCCTAAAAAAGTCTCGGATTATCTTAAACTTCTGAGAGATAAAGACACTTGGTGGTTCAACCTGTTTTATGCCATTAGTTTTGGTGGTTTTGTAGGATTTGCAGGTTACATGAAAGTGTATCTTATGAACACCTATCAGGCAGATATGTCATCTTTTGGAGTTAATGTCTTTCATGAGCCTAATGTAAAGGTTATTGCAGGATACTTTGGAGCACTGACCATATTTGCCGGTGCGGTGCTTAGACCAGTCGGTGGAAACATTGCAGATAAGATCGGTGGAGTAAAAGCGCTTTATTTCTTTTATGGAGCAGTAGCTGTATTGGCTGCTACACTTGCATTGATTGATCTGCCGTTTTTTGTTGCTATCGTTGTACTGTTTTTCATTATGGCAAACCTTGGTATGGCAAATGGTGCGGTATTCCAATTAGTACCGCAAAGGTTTGGCAAAGATATAGGTATTATGACTGGTATTGTTGGTTGTGCAGGTGGTCTAGGCGGTACAGCCCTCATTAAGACGCTAGGTTGGTCCAAAGGTGCCTTTGACGGTTACTCTGTAGGATTTATGATCTTTGCAGCGGTGGTACTTGTAGCCATATTTGGACTCAGTTTTGTAAAGACAAGATGGAGAACAACCTGGGGGGCAAAAGCCGGGGGAATGATTTAATACACATAAAACTAGCATAGACACTATTATTTTTATGCGTATCAATTATTATCACATGCACCCCAGTCATCCGTATAGTCATAGTCGGGTTCTATGGTTTCAATATCTTTTAATGTAGAAGGGTCAATCTCTGCTCCTTTGAAATCATATTCATCGGCATTATAGAATTTTTGCTCTTTTGCATATTTCTTCTCTTTTTCCATAGCTTTTTTTAATGCTTTTTGCAAACGCTGTTGTTTTATGCTGCTATTGTTTTCATTCCCAGAAGCCATATTTATTTCTCTTAGTTATTTTGTTATTCATAGTATATCAAATTTTTTTGTAGGGTGTTGTCCCATGACAACACCTTTTATGTGATTACATGGTTTTGGTGTTGTAAGGGTACAACACCCTACAGGTGATTGATATATTTCTTTCAATATCACTAAAACTTCTCTAATTTTTACTAGTTAATATTGACCATATTTTAATCACCAAAATCCCACAAAAAAACAAAACCAAATGGTATAATAATTCTAACTTTATAATAGGATACTCCATGTCAAAACAAAATATTGAAACATCAGGCTTTACACTTGCCAAAGGTACTCAACTAAAAGGGGATGACTTTTTTGAGGTAAAGGTGATGGAGAATATTACCGTAGCAGCGGTATGTGATGGGGTCGGATCTGCTATGCAGGGAGCTGAAGCTGCAAGACGAGTAACACACTTTTTGGTACAGTCACTCAAGAACAGACCAAAGTCCTGGAGTATGGAGAAATCTATTAAGCACTTTATAGAGAATATTAATCGTGTACTTTTTCTTGAATCCATGGAGGAATATGAGCGTGAAGAGTTGGTTACGACATTGACACTTGTAGTCATAGAAGGAGACAGGCTCTATGGGGCAAATGTAGGAGATAGCCGTATTTATCTGCACCGTAACGGACAGTTCGCACAACTCTCAAATGACCATGCTATGGATGAAGAAGGAATGGAAAATGTGCTTACCTCTGCCATGGGACTTGAAGCGCAGGTTGAGCCGTATTATTTTGAAAACAATCTGCAAGCCAAAGACCAGATACTGCTTTGCAGTGACGGACTTTACAATGAACTTGAGCAGGAAGATTTGGCGGAAGGGCTGCATATGGGAGCCTCTTTTTTGGTTAAAAAAGCATCTAAAAAACATAAAGACAATTTACCTGATGATACTACTGCAGTAGTACTTGAGATCAAAGAACTTGATCCGAGACTGAAACTTAAGCAGAGTGATCTTATCATACAGGAGCAATATAAAGTTGATGAAATAATAGATGGGTACAGACTGCTTAAACCACTTGTTCAAAATAACCGAACCTGGCTTTGTGAGAAAAAAGGAGTACAGTATGTGATCAAATTTTCTCCTCTTGAAGCTGTGGAAGATGAAAATATTTTGGATCTGTTCGTTAAAGAGGTCTGGATGGCAAAACGGCTCAAAGCTGGTTTTTTTCCTAAAGCAGTTATTCCTAAAAAGAGAACACACCGTTACTATATTATGAGTTTTATTGAAGGAGTTTCTCTCAAAGAGTTCATTGCAAAAAAACCGCTCTCTGTAGATATGGGTGTAGAGTTGGCACGGTTTTTACTGAAGATGTCACAGTTTCTTACACGATTGGATCTGGTACATGGGGACATCAAGCCTGAGAATATTATTGTCACAAAACGTAAAGAGAAACTTGTTTTCAAGATGGTGGATTTTGGAAGTATTACAGAATCCTACTCCAATGTAACCAGAGCAGGAACACCATCCTATTTGGCTCCAGAACGTTTCAATCAGGCACCTATTACAGAGCAGACAGAACTTTATGCTATAGGAGTAACACTCTATGAAGCGTTAACACAGAAATTTCCGTTTGGTGAAATAGAACCTTTTCAAAACCCGACCTTTGATAAAAATCCAAAGCATCCTACCAAATATAATCCTAAGATTCCAAATTGGCTGGAGAGTATTATCTTAAGAGCAGTGGAGACTGATACCGATAAACGTTACCACCACTATTCAGAGATGCTCTTTGAAATAGACAATCCACAAAAGGTAAAGCCTTATTTTGACAAGAACCTTTCCTATATAGAGAGAAATGAAAAGATGGTTTATAAAGTTGGATTTATCGTCATGTTTATTTTAAATATTATACAGCTATTGATGCGTTGATTTTTTGGTTTGAATCTTTTCAAAAAGTGCTTTTGCCTGTTGCTGTTTTTTCTTTTTTATGACTTTTTTATGTGCCTTGAATGTAGTGGTAAAGTCATGCACACCCTTGCTATTTTTCATGAAATAAAGATAGTCGGTTCGTGCAGGTTTGATCGCTGCTTTAATAGCACTGAGACTGACTGATCCAATAGGCGAATTCGGTAATCCTTTATGTTTGTAGGTATTGAAACTGCTTAGATCACTTCTAATACGTTCCGGAGTTACTTTCACATGAGAGTATTTGCCATAATTTAGGGTACCATCCATTTGTAATCGCATTCTTTTTTTAAGGCGGTTATGGATGACAGAGGAGACAAGAGGCATCTCTTTGTTATTTGCTGCTTCCTTTTGGATGATGGATGCAATGGTTAGTACTTTTAGCCACTGTTTTTGACTATAGTTTCCATAAATTTTTTGAGAAATATTCTTATATTTTTTATTGGATTCACGTACCAAAAAATGCATAAGATGTTTCTCTTTAATGCCATAGGGTACATAGTAGGTGTCTGCATAAATACCGGCTTCAGGATAAGGAGAGAATTCCAAGTAATATTTTTTTAATTTTTTTGTATCTAATTTGAGATTTTTTGCAAGTGCCTCAAAAAAGAGTTCGGAAGTCTCTCCCGGGATTAGTGTTACTTTGTGTATCATTGCTTTTGCATTGGTAAGTTTGTAAAGAAAATCGATACGGTTGAGTCTATTCTTCCCCAGATGCACCCAACCGGTTTTTGGTGTACCTATAAAGCGTAAAATTGTTGTATCGATCACCGATAAATCGTAGCCTTTTTTTGTCAGCTGTGCTATAATACTTGCAATGGAGCCCTTGGGCACAAAAAGTGTTTGTGTAGTCTTAACGGGTAGTGTAGTATAAAAGGCAAAAGAGATGATTAAGACCAGTAAAATGTTTTCTGCCCATACTGCCCATGTTCTCCATGTCGTCTTGCGTGATACATTAATATTTTTGATTATCATTTTTACTGCTCTTTTCTTTTGGCTCAGATCCGGTATTCATGCGGATAAGCTAACGGTAGGTCATTACGAGATAGACGGATTATACATAAAACTCGATAAAAAACTCACACTCAAAGCCAGGAATATCTTGATCCCCAAGAGTAAGGCTGATCCTTCATTTAAAAATATCGATAAAACCTTTGATACCATCAAATACCTTTTTACCTTTTTTAATTATATAGAGCTGGAGAAAATAGATTTTAACAATAATGAACTCAAAGTCATTTTTGCAGATAATATCCTCTATGTGACCAGTGATGATTATGAGATAGCAGGAAACATAGAAAGAGTAGGGCAAAAACTGGTTGCAGATGTTTCTTTACTGTATATTAAAAAGGATGATATTAATATTGTAGGAGAGCTTACCTATGATCTGCAACAGGACAGACTGGAGACAAAAGGTACATTTGATGCGTATCATATCAAAGGTGACTTTGATGCGACAAAAGAGGGCAGTACCGTTGTTTTTGTCATAAATAGTAAGCCATTCTCCGATCTGAGAACACTTATAAACAAATTCACGTTAAAGCCTTCTATAAAAAGTTGGATCGTAAACAAGGTTAAAGCCAAAAAGTATACATTGCATTATCTTTCCGGTAAAGGGGATATAGGCAAAGAGGGTTTTAAAATGGACTTTGATGCCCTAAGGGGAGAGGTTCTTTTTGAAGATGTGAAGATCTATTATAAAGAGAAACTTGCGCCGGTTCTGGCTTCGGGTTTTCTATTGAACTACAGAAACGGCGGTCTCTACTTTGACTTGAAAGACCCTAGCTACAAAAAAAGAAGTCTCAAGGGAAGTAAAGTAGCAATCACGGATCTGACAGGAAAAAAACCTACGAAGCTTTTGCTTGATCTGCATATAAGCTCACAAATAGACAGTGTGGTTCAGGAAATACTCAAAGCCTACAAACTTCATATTCCTGTGAAGCAAAAAGGAGCACCCTCCAAACTGGATATTAGGATAGATGTTCCGCTAAAAAAATCTGCCGAAAAAACAGCAGTATCTGTCAATGTGGATATCGGTAAAGGGGAAGTTGTTTACGATAAGATTAAAATTTCGGTGTTAAAAGGTAATGTAAAATATAACAGTCGTAAAAAACAGAGCATTGTGTTTAAGGCAGAATTGCAAAAAGGAGTAGCAACGATCTATAAAACGAAGCTTCCTGTCATAAGCGGAAATATTACCTATACAAAAGATCTGGTAGGGTTGAGAAAAGTACATATCAAAGAGCGTTGGTATGACGGAAATGTAGATGGGAAGATCAATATAAAAACAAAGAAAGCTGATCTCAAATTCAATGCCAAGCAGGTGAGCATAGGGGATAAAGAGAAGTTCTTTGTTTTAACAAAAAAAGTACTTCCTCTGCATTTGGATTACAGTAAAAATGTCACAGTAAAACTACCGTCATTAAAAGTTAACATCACTTATCATCACAAGGAGATGTTGATACAGCTGGAAGAAATAGAAAAGATTAAACCTTACCTAAAAAATATCGGTCTACAGATAGACGGTGGAAAACTTGATATTAGAACTAAAGATTTTAAAACCTATACTTTTAACGGGGAGTTAAAAAGAAGATCATGTTTCTTCTATGACAAAGGGAA
Source organism: Sulfurovum sp. (assembly GCA_026990595.1). Taxonomy (GTDB): domain Bacteria; phylum Campylobacterota; class Campylobacteria; order Campylobacterales; family Sulfurovaceae; genus Sulfurovum. The sequence goes on along the minus strand of JALXCZ010000020.1, from coordinate 9,023 downwards.
CGTATGCCATACAAAAATACCATGTAGCGGAACAGTTACAAAAAATGGACTGGATTTTTATGCTTTTAACAAACGTTTACATTTTGATGTACCCAAATCTCGTATTACACTTAAAAATCTTAATATTGATCTTAAACAATTTTTAGTTTCAAGAGGGAAGATACAAAAAAAATCAAAATTAAAAAAATTAGTGATACTTGGGCAAAAAAGTAAATTGAGATATGGGAAATATACACTGGTGACAGATAGCTATGATATAGATGTGAAACCCAATGGCAACATAAAAGCTCTGGGAAGTTTAGATGGTGATATTGTGAAATTTTCAAAAAAGGGGAAGCAGCTTTTTATTCAGGCATTGCGTGTGAAAGATAAATTATTACATCCGCTTATCCATTTTAAGGGTTTGAAGAAAGGACGATATTCACTTAAAATATCTGGAGAGCCTGATAAAGTAATGAAAGGGAATATTATTGTCGAGGGAGGGACATTGAGTAATTTTAAAGCCTATAATAATACGTTGGCATTCATTAATACCATACCTGCATTGGCAACATTGCACAGCCCCGGTTTTTCAGAAAAAGGTTTTAAAATCAAAGAAGGGGTAATTGAGTATCGTATGATAGGAGACAAAATTATTTTTGATTCAGTGTATATTAAAGGTAGATCAGCCACTATTGTAGGTAAAGGAGAACTCAATCTAAAGATAAAAAAAATCTCTATGAAACTTGCAATACAGACTGCCAGGGAGCTTGGAAGTTTTGTAGGGAATCTTCCTCTGTTGGGGTATATTCTTATGGGTAAAGATAAGAGTATGACTGTGGGATTAAAGATCACAGGTGATCTTGATAAACCAAAAGTTGAGACAACAGCAGCACAGGATATATTGACGCTACCGTTACAGATACTTAAGAGGACGATCGAATCTCCGGCACATATTATCAATAAGTAGCTTCAGCAGACTCAACTATCGAATTGTATTATTGTTCTCTGAGCTTGTAGAGGAGGTGGGGTTATTCATTTCGAAGTACAGTTAATGGGTCAGTTTCAGAAGCTTTTTTGGCAGGGTAGAGGGCTGAGAGCAGGATGATGATACTTGTGCCAAGTATGATGAATCCAAAATCATTCATAGTAAGGTCTATAGGGAGTCTGCTTGTACCGTAGACATCTTCAGGCATGGAGATAATGTCAAAGGTGGTGAGTATCCAGATACCTAAACTTCCAAGAAGTGTACCGGCTGCCATACCTGCAATACCGATGATAAGTCCCAGTCTAAAGAAAATAGATCTTATCTCTGTCTTGGTGGCTCCGAGTGTTCGCATAAGAGCTATTTCAGCTCTTCGACTCATGACTGTCATGAGCAGAGAAGAGATAATATTAAGTGATGCTACAAGAATAATAAGAAGTAATACAAGAAAAAGGGCTTTCTTTTCCATCTGCATGGCAGAGAAGAAGTTACCATTTTGCTGCCACCATCCTTCGATCACTACATTTTTAGGTAAGACGTCTTTTATTTTTTTGATATCTTCCATAGGATTTTTAGAATAAATATGTAATCCGTCATAAAAACCGATTTTACGCTTAAGCAATTTTTCAAAAGCTTCGAGGGTAGTGTACATAATAGCTTTATCGTAAGCTTTGAGACCGGATTTAAAGACCCCGTCCACAACAAAACGTTTTTGTAAAGGCATTGTACCAAAGCCGATAGCCTGCTGTTCTGAAAAATAAAGTGTAACTTTCTTACCTTTGGGGGCATCCATCTCAAAAGAAAGTCCCTCTCCTACGATCACTTTGAATATGCTTGAGCTATTGCCTTTGGCTTTTTGAAAGATGCTATTGATCGCAGATTCTTTTGTATAGTCGACACCATAGAGTAAAGAGCCTTGTACAGCACCTTCATTTCTAGTAATGACCTGTGTAGTATAGTAGGGACTGAATTGAAGATGGGGGAATTTTTTATGAAGTGTACGTATAAGTGTTTTATTGACAGCATCTTCTTCAACAGGAAGGATAGTAAGGGGGTAGTTCATGACAAAAAGTTTTTTAGTGAACTCTTCCTGTGTGCCGTTCATGATCCCCATAGCGATCATTAAGACCATCACACCGGTAGTAATACCTAAAAAAGCGAGTATAGCAGAGATAAAGATAAAAGGATTTTCTGTATCATATTTAAGATAGTGTTTGATGATACGCCTAATAAATTTTTTATTAGGCGAGGAGATTGTTTTCATTATGCCAATAGACCTTTTTTAGGTCCGCTTTGTCCGCAACAATTTTTATATTTTTTCCCTGATCCGCATGGACATGGTTCATTTCTCTTTGGCTTTTTGGTGCCGGTAATAGGTTTAAGTGTAGAAGAATCTTCAGTGATCGTTCCTTCTTCCAGTGATTGATTGAGGGTTGTATCTGCCACATCATTTTCCAACTCTTCTCTGATCTGCTCAACAGCTGCTTCTTCCTCTTCAGGAGAGCTAAAGTCAAACTGTACGAGTTGAAGGACTTTCACTGCTTCATATTTGATACGCTGTATAAGATCTGTAAAGAGTTTAAAGCTGTCTTGTTTATATTCAGTAAGTGGATCTTTCTGGTTGTATCCTCTAAGCCCTATACCGGTTTTAAGTACATCCATTTCATAAAGATGGTCTCTCCACTGTGGATCGAGTACCTGAAGGTACAGGATACGTTCTATTTCGGTTCTCTGTTCAGGATCGATCTGAGACATCTTCTCTTCATAGATATTTTCCATCATCTCTGTGATCATTGTCTTGAGTTCGTCAGCTTCTTTATCTAGAAAGTATTGAGAGTCGACTTCAATATGAAGCTCTTCTTTAATTAGTGCAGCAAGTTTTTCAACATTGAAATCCTCTTTAGGCATACCCTCATAGATCTCACATTCTGCAAGTAGATAATTAATATATTCTGCACGGTTCTCTTTGATTTTTGCATCAATGTCAAATTCAGGATCAAGCAACTGATTTCTAAATGCATAGATTGCTTTTCTCTGGTGGTTGGCAACATCATCATATTCCAAGATTTGCTTTCTTGACTCATAATGCTGGTTCTCTACTTTTTTCTGTGCTTTTTCAACAGAGCGTGTGACGATTTTGGAGTCAATATACTCTCCCTCTTCCACGCCCAGTTTGTTCATAATATTTCTGATCTTCTCCCCACCGAAAATACGTAGAAGATTGTCATCAAGGCTTAGAAAGAATTGGCTCTCTCCTGGGTCACCCTGACGCCCTGAACGACCTCGAAGCTGGTTGTCTATACGTCTACTCTCATGACGTTCTGTACCAAGGATCATCAGTCCGCCGAGTGCTCTTACTTCATCATCTATTTTAATGTCAACTCCACGACCCGCCATGTTTGTAGCAACTGTTACGGCGCCTTTTTGTCCTGCATTCATAATGATCTCTGCTTCCTGAGCATGGTTTTTAGCATTGAGCATATTGTGAGGTATTTTTTCTTTTTTAAGTCGTTCATCGATCATTTCAGATTTTTCAATGGAAGCTGTACCGATGAGTACAGGTTGACCTTTGGCATGCAGTTCTTTGACACGTCTTACTACGGCATCAAGTTTCTCACGTTCAGTATTGTAGATGAGGTCGTTTTTATCATCTCTTGCAATAGGCACATTGGTAGGAATGGAAATGACTTCCAGATTATATATCTGTGCAAATTCTGTGGCTTCTGTTTGTGCGGTACCTGTCATACCTGCAAGTTTTTCGTAGAGTCTGAAGTAGTTCTGGTAAGTGATCTCGGCAAGTGTCTGAGACTCTTCCTGTATCTCTACTCCCTCTTTGGCTTCCAGTGCCTGATGCAGACCTTCCGAGTACCTGCGTCCTTCTGAGAGCCTTCCTGTAAACTCATCTACAATAATGATCTCGTTATTCTGTACCACATAATCGACATCTTTCTCAAAAATGTAGTGTGCTTTAAGTGCCTGATCAAGGTGGTGGGAAAGTGCAGCATTCTCAAGTGAGTAGAGATTGTCTACTTCAAAAAGATCCTGGGCTTTTTGTAATCCCTGTTCTGTCATCACGATGGTTCGGTTTTTCTCATCGACAGTGAAGTCACCGGTTGTTTTTTCGTCTTCACCTGGTTTGGTTTTGAGTTTTTCCCCACGTATCATCTGTTTTGCAATAATGTCTGCTCTGGCATAGTGATTATGGTCACGTTGCGTAGGACCGGAGATGATCAATGGAGTTCTTGCTTCATCAATAAGAATGGAGTCCACTTCATCGACGATGGCATAATGATGTTCACGCTGGACTTTTTCTTCTGCGCGTACCTTCATGTTGTCACGCAGGTAGTCAAAGCCATATTCGTTGTTGGTTCCATACGTGATATCTGCTTCATACTGTGCTTTTCTTGCTATTTCATCATGGATATCAGTTGTAATGCATCCAACGGTAAATCCTAAAAATTCATAAAGGACTCCCATTTCTTCTGAGTCTCTTTTTGCAAGGTAATCGTTGACAGTAACCACATGAACACCTTTCCCCGTCATAGCATTCAGTGCCACAGCAAGCGTAGCTACCAGTGTTTTACCTTCACCGGTTTTCATTTCGGCGATGTCGCCGTCGTGCAGTACCATACCCCCGACCATCTGAACATCATAATGCCTTAGACCCAATGTACGCTTTGAGGCTTCACGTGTAATAGCGAAGGAGTCATAGAGTACATCATCTGTAGTTTTGGCACCACTTTGTACCTCTTCTTTGAGAGTATTGAATGCAGCTTGAAGTTCCTCATCACTGAGTGGTTCATACTTTGACTCAAGTGCGTTAATATCTTTTACCCTTTTAAGGTAGCCTTTAACAATCTTGTCATTTCTTGTGCCAAATATTTTGAGTACGCTTTTTATCATTTCTATTTTACCTAATATTATAATGGTGATTATTTTATCTAAATTGTGATTAATAATCAGTTAGCTTTTTGGATTTGGAGAGGTATCACTGTTCATTCACAATTTTATGTCAAAATAACCTCATACCAAGTGAGTTTTTGGTATATTTTTAAGAATTAATAAGGAAAAAGAAGTGAAAAAAACAGTATTGATTTTAATAATGGGTACCCACCTGTTTGCTTCATCTATTGTGCTCCCTGAGAACTTTACGGCAAACTTTACACAAATGATCACAAATCCTAAGAAGAAAGTAATTAACTATAGCGGTAAAGTATATTTTTCAGATAAAACACTGCTCAAATGGGAGTATTTGAAGCCGACAAAAAAAGAGGTATGTACCAATGGACTTGAATTGCTTGTTGTTGATCATGATCTGGAGCAGGTCTCCAATTATCTTATTAACAAAGGATTTAACCTTACAGAGATATTGAAGAAAGCTGAAATACATGATAAAAATATTTATGTAGCAGTGTATCAGGGTAAAAAATACACAATACAGGTCGATGCAAAAGGGCAGCTTCAGAGTGTAGCATATTTCGACGACTTGGAAAACAAGGTGCAGATTGTTTTTAAAAAAGTAAAATATGGTAAAGGAAAGCTTCCACTAAAAAGCATGCAGTGTAACTATCCTAAAGAATATGACATGATAAGAGGTTAAAATGGATGAACTTATTGCTAAAATAGGGAATGACTCCACACTGATGTTCACTGGTGCTATATCACTTGTGGTTCTGTTATTCATAGTTCTGGTTGTGGTTGTTTCCAGCATGCGGGTCAAAACCTATAAAGAGAGATTTCTCAACGTACAGATAGATAATCAGGAAAAAGAGAAGCTGATCGCCGAACTTCAAAAAGAGTTACAGGTCTTAAAGATCAAGAATGCGCAAAATGAACAGGAACTGCAGCAGTTTGCACAGACCAAAGAGAAACTGGGTTTGACAGAAGAGGCATTACAGGTTTCTCAAAGAGAAGCCAATGCATTTGAAAAATTACAAAGTCAGACGAAATCGAAGTTTGAGCATACAGAGAATATGTATGAAAAATTACAGAGTGAACACAAGTCTTTACAGGAACGACTGGAGAGTCTGAATGAAGAGAACAGCAAACTGCGTGTCAATAATGCACGTCTATTGATGAAACTGGAGACCGAAGCAAGGTTTGCTTCCCAACTGAACAATCGATCTTCAGAGCAGAATGGGAAAGAAAATTCATGAAGCAGCAAATTCACTATACGCAAGCACTTCCGGAGTATCAGATAAAATTTTCAAAAGTTTTTAAAGGTAATGGAAAGATAGAGAGAAAGTTCTATGAAGAGGAGTCTTTAAGACTTCAGTATGAGTTGGTAAAGCTTCAAAAATGGATCATCGACAATGAAAAACGTCTGCTTGTGATCTTTGAGGGGATGGACACCGCAGGTAAAAGTTCCACCATAAAAGAGTTCAATAACTATCTGAACCCAAGAGAAGCACGTTCTGTAGCTCTGCCAAAGCCCAATTCCAAAGAGCTTGGGCAGTGGTATTTCCAACGGCATATTAAACAGATCCCCAATGCAGGGGAGATCGTATTTTTTGACCGTTCATGGTACAACAGAGCAGGTATAGAACAGGTTTTTGGTTTTTGTACACAGGCACAGCATGATCATTTTTACAAGCAGGTCAATGGTGTAGAAGAGATGCTGGTGGATGATGGTATACTCTTTTTTAAATTCTATATGAATATCTCTAAAGAGACACAGCAAAACCGCATTAAAGACAGAGAGAATGATCCGCTTAAAAGCTGGAAACTCTCCAAGCTGGATTATGAGTCTATGGAAAAATATGCTGAATATGAGAAGCTTAGAGATAAAATGTTCAGACTCTCCGGTACACCGTATGCACCATGGTGTGAACTTGATGCCAATGATAAAAAGCGAGCAAGGCTCAATGCCATACGTTACCTGCTTTCAAACATAGATTATGAAGGTAAAAACAGGCATGTGATTACCGGAGTAGATGAAAAGATCACTAAACTACATAACAAAGGATAGACATGGCAAACGTCACCATCTGGCATAACCCGAGATGTTCAAAATCAAGAAATTCACTGGCACTTTTGGAAGAGAAAGGTATAGAGGCAGAAGTAGTAAAGTATCTGGATACCCCTCCGACAAAAGAGGCACTTAGAACCTTACTCTCTCAACTTGGTATCTCTGCAAAAGAGCTTATGCGAACCAAAGAGGATGCTTACAAAGTACTTGGACTGAAAGATGTAGATGATGAGGAGAAGCTTATTGCAGCGATGGTAGAAAATCCAAAGCTTATAGAAAGACCTATTGTTATAAAAGATGGCAAAGCAGTCATAGGCAGACCTATAGAGAATGTAATTGAACTACTGGATTGATTTTCTTTTTAAGGCTTATGTGAACCTCTAAAAATAGGTGATACCCACAATATCTCTATTATTAGAGGTTCCCTTATTTCACACGGGTCACCTTTCAGCACTTTATGCTAAAATCCCGTAAATTATAGATATCAATAGAAGGATACAACTTGCTTAGTACAGTCAATTTAACACAACGTTACGGAAAGAGAGTGCTTTTCGACAAGATCAATATGACCATGGATGTAGGTAAACGCTATGGGCTTATCGGTGCCAACGGTGCAGGAAAATCAACATTTATGAAGATTCTTGCAGGAGAGTTGGAGCCAAGTGACGGTGAAGTGCAGATCCAGCCAGGGCTAAAGCTTGGCATGTTGAGTCAAAACCAGTATGCATTTGAAGACTTTACCCTTAAAGATGCGGTACTCTACGGTAACAAAAAGCTCTATGCTGCACAAAAAGAGAAAGAAAAACTCTATATGGAAGGTGACTTTGAGAGTGATGAGGTCAATAACCGTTTGGCAGAGCTGGAGATGATCTGTGCAGATGAAGACCCTACCTATGAGTCAGATGTCAAAATAGAGAAACTGTTAGAATCACTTGGTTTCCCTGCTTCTCAACATGATGACCTGATGTCGTCACTTACGGGTGGAGACAAGTTCAAGATCCTGCTTGCACAGGTACTTTTCCTTAAGCCTGATATTTTACTCCTTGATGAGCCTACAAACAACCTGGATATGGAGACCATTTCATGGTTGGAAAATGAGTTGAAACGCCATGAGGGAACACTGATGGTCATCTCTCACGACAGACACTTCCTTAATGGTGTTGTGACACACATTCTTGACCTTGATTTTCAGAATATTCGTGAATTTACAGGAAACTATGATGAATGGTACATCGCAGCAAATCTCATAGCAAAACAGGCAGAAACTGATAGGGGTAAGGCACTCAAAGAGAAAGAAGAGTTGGAAAAATTCATTGCAAGATTTTCAGCCAATGCCTCCAAAGCGAAACAGGCAACTTCTCGTCAGAAGCAGCTCGATAAACTTGATATGGGTGAGATCAAACTCTCTTCCAGACGTGATCCGTCCATTATGTTCAAGGCACATCGGGAGATAGGGAATGAAGTACTTGAAGTAGAAGGGCTTTCCAAGTCTTATGATGGTGAGAGTGTATTTGAGAATCTTACCTTTAAAGTGAACAAAGGTGACAAGATAGCCCTCATCGGTACCAATGGTGTAGGGAAGACCACACTGCTTCAAATCCTCATGGAAGAGATAAAAGCAGATGCGGGTACTTTTAAATGGGGACAGACCATTACGACAAGTTATTTTCCTCAAAACACAACAGATATTGTCACAGGAGATGAAGAACTTCCACAATGGATACAGGGCTTTGATGTCAAGTGGCACATCGATGACATACGTAAAACATTGGGACGTATGCTCTTCTCAGGTGAAGAACAGAAGAAAAAGATCGATGCCTGTTCTGGAGGAGAAAAGCACCGTGTCATGATGAGTAAAATGATGATGGACAGTTGTAACTTCCTTGTGATGGATGAGCCAAACAATCACCTTGACCTGGAAGCCATTGTTGCATTGGGTGAAGCACTGCATAATTACAAAGGTGGAGTGATATGTGTCTCTCATGACAGAGAACTTATTGATGCCTTTGCAAACCGTATCATCAAACTGAATGAAGATGGGACGATGATCGATTTTGAAGGGAATTATGAGGAGTTTGTAGAAAAATACGG
>JALXCZ010000019.1 GCA_026990595.1 Sulfurovum sp. | reverse complement strand
AAGAGATCAAAGCATTCATATGATCCTCAAAATCATCCACTGTTTTTTTCAGATCAACATTGGGGTTACCAAAGGTGTTCTGCATCCCTATCATAGCATAGTCTTTTAGCATACGCTGCGTGAACATCCGCTGTTTCCCTGCTATATCCACGGCAACGGAAAGGTTCTGTATCTCAATAGCAGAAACAGAACTCATTAACAGTAATAACAGCAAGAATACTCTTGTCCTTATTTTTTTATAGGTGAGCATCATAAATTCCTTTCATAGTGATATAGTAACAATAATAAAACTCGTGAAAAAGGGAAAAAAGAAGTAGAAGAAAATCCACTAACTCTTATTGGCGGTCTGGCGATCTACTGGATACCCATGACTTTCCGTCCTTACCTCGCGATAAGTTTGGCTTTTTCAATTATTACATAATTCATTATACTGCGTGTTGACTTAGTTAAATCTTATAAAAATCGTCTATATAAAACCAAGTTAATTTATGGATTTATATAACATTAGAAGAGTTTTTTTCTTTAAAAAATAGAGTAATTTCATGCTCTATTTCTTAATAATTTAAATTTTTCTGCTAAAATAATTAAAAAATGGAAGAACTTTATAAATGATGAAACAATTTTTACTTTTATTTACACTCTCAGTTACTCTTCTTGCTTCAAATGATGCAGAATCGCTTTATCTTAAAAATGCATGTAATTCATGTCATGGTATGTATGCAGAAGGGATGGGAACAGCTCCCAGACTTCAAGGGAAAAAAGAAGAAGTGCTTTTAAAGCGCCTTAGGGATCTTCAGCATGGGAGAACAAGAACAACATCCGGCTCTGTTATGATCTCTTTCGCCAAATCACTGGACAATAACCAGACCATTGCTATGGCAAAATACCTCTCATCGCTAAAAACTACTGTTGATCCGGAAAGATATGATGAGGAGTATGATCCTGCCGGAGACGGAGGATCATAGTGTATTAATGTGTAGCGATCTCAGGCTTTGTTGTTTCTATAGGAACAACTTCAACGGCTGATTGGGCTTTTTCTTTGATATCTGCTGCTTTTTCTTCTACTTTTTCTTTCATTTTATTTGCTGTATCTTTTACTTTTTCAACAGCATTGGCAGCTTTTTCTTTTACTTCATCTGCCTTCTCCTCAGCTTTTTGCTTTACAATGGCTGCTTTTTCTTCTACTTTTTGCTGTACTTCAGTTGCCTTTTCTTTTACTTCTTCCACAGCTTTTACTGCCGGTGCTGTCTTTTTACTCTCTTCCTGCAGATCTTCAAGCTCTTCTTTAAGATCATCAAGATCACTGTCAAGTTCCTGTACTTTCTGTACATTCACACCATACTCATAGACAAGCTCTCCACCATCTTTCCCCTGCTTAAGGATACCGGCAACAAATAGAATAAGTACCAACAGATAGAGTGCTTTCATTAAACCTCTCTGTATCATAGAAGAGAGTAACTTAAAGAGCAATACAACAATCGATGCGAACATTAAATAGGTACCTAAAAGCTTGTGTGCTTTAAGCTCACCCTGTGCAGCTTCACTCAGTAAAGGAAAAGCCTCTTTACCATCAGCACTACCTGTCATGTACGCAGCAATTGCTACAACGACTGTAAGTAAAAGCAAAAAGAATGAAGTAACACCTATCGCTTTCTTCTTAACGATCAGATTTACAATTTCCAATAAAAGTACGAGAACAGGTATTGCAATCAGAAAATGGTCTATTGGCGGATGCATCAAAAGCGGTATATCAAACGGGAGTTCGATCTGTGGTAATTTAATAGCTGGTAGTTCCATATGTCATTCCTTGAAATATTAAGATATAGAGATTATAACACAAAATTATTTAGTTGTATAGTTTAAAATGGTTTTACTACAACCATGATCACTATAAATATCATTAACAGTGTCGGGACTTCATTGTAAAACCTAAAATATTTTCCACTTTTATACTCTGGTTCAACAATGAGTTTTTTACGAATAGTATTCAGTGAAAAACTATAGGCAATCAAAATAGCCAATAAGAAAAGTTTTACATACATCCAATTGCCACTTTGAAAAATACCCGGATTCAAATAAAGCATCAAACTTCCTGAAAGTATAGTAGCCCACATTGCCGGTACCCCTATATAGGTATAAAGTTTATACTCCTGTATCTGTACCACTTCACCAAAAGCAATATTGTCTGAATGTTCCCTATGATAAATGAAAAGCCGTGGTAAATAAAACAACATTGCCATCCAACTTACAAAACTCATAACATGAAATGCCAATATCCAAGTGTAATATGCCATATTTATCTCTCCAGTATATCAAAATCTTTTTTGCTGTAGATCACCAGCTGTAATTTCTTATAATATCCTAGATGTGCATAGTGTATCTTTAGCTTTGAACCGTTTGATGGCGTAAAGCGCTTATTTTTGAAATGAATGGGGATTTTCATCCCATGCATATAAAGATTACGATTTCTATACATACCTGTTATATCTCTCAGAACCTCATTTTGTCTCATGATTTTGAGTGCTTGATAAAAAGCACTCAAAGAGACTCTGCCCTTTGCCTTAAGTACAACCACGTCTGTTACCTCTTTCAATCCTTTATAACTATGGATACTTTGTACTAGCAGATCATATTTCTTTCCCTCTTCCAAACCTTTTGCACAACCAAACAGAAAAATACCGCGGTCTTGGGGAGTCTGTTTGACAAGGGCATGATTGCCCCGTTTAAAAACAACCGTTGTATTTTCCAATTGAACCGGATACGTCAGATGTTCTAATCTATAAAAGTATTCTATTGGCTGGGTAACAACTCGATTTGAGATCTCTTTTGATCTGTCTGCTTTGTACGGTTTTGTATCAAAAAATGCAAAGACCGGCAAATGATCAGAATATCCTTTTGCCATATGTTTACCATGTTTATACTTCCAACTGTTAATGTATCCTCTTTTTGTAAAAAGATACGGCGCTTTAAAAACCTTAAAAGAGTCATTGACATAGTCTACTCCTTTACCGTCAAACATATTTGACGGAAGCAGAATATGATCCAAACTACTCTTGTTTCCATAAAATTTATGACTCCACCGTTGTTCAAAAGGCAGCTCCTGCCATGTGTCATAATGTATACCTTTTGCTCCTTCTAGCATCTGATTCTCCTGCACAAGCGTATGACCAATTGCAGTATGTAAAATATCTGTCAATGCTGTTTTGCCTTTGGTATCATTGAGTTTTTGATTTAGCGTGAGATGTGCATTGTAATCACTGTTAAGATCACCCAAAATGATATACTCCTTATATCGAGGCAGCACGTTTATTCTTCTTTGAAGTATTTTGGCATAGCGTATACGTTTACTCTCTACACCCTTTCTGCCTTTGGATTTCCAGTGATTGACAAAAAGAGTTAAAAGATTCCCTTTTATGTTGACTTCTGCTTCCAAAATGTTACGTACCAATGGTGAACTGCTTACCTCTAACTCTCTTTGATGAGCAATAGGAAACCGTGAAAGCAAAGCCACCTGAATGGGGGCACCTCTTTTATGCGTGATCGCACCATAGCGATACCTACACCCTACATGCTTAAGACGTTTTTGGAGTGCTTCAAAAATGGTACTGTTCTCCACCTCCTGCAACCCAAGAATATCTGCATCCAGGTCACAGATCACTTCAGCCGTGTGGTTTAGTTTTATCTCTACCATTCTTTTATTCCAGTTATGCCGTCCGGGAATATACTCTTTATATTCACTTCCCTGATAAGTTGCGTCAAAAAGATTTTCAACATTATAGGTAGCCACCTTGAAAGGTTTGGCAAAAAGCAATAGGGGAAATAATACTATCCATATAGATTTCAATCGTGCATCCTCCTTATTTTAGGGAATAGGTAATATTTTATCTAATTACAGAGTAATCCCTATAAAAAATGTCAAATTGTCATACAATTCTTACACAATTTTTACTATAATGAAGCTATCTTAACACTAAAGGAAAAAGAATGGCTGGATTAATAGACATGATCATCAACAACCCTGCAATTGCAGGAAGTATCGCAAATCAGATAGGTATAGATGTAGGAGATGCCGGTTCAATCATCGGTAAACTGGCACCTATTTTAATGGGTTCTGCAAAGAAAAATCTGCAAAGTGACAGAGATTCAGGTGATCTTTTAAAGCAAATAAGCAACAATCAATTCTCAGAAATGCTTGATAAACCCGAAGAGGCGGTAAAAAGAGATGATCTTACGAATATCGGTAATGATATTCTGGGACAACTGACAGGCTCCAAAGAAAACTCAAGAAATGTTGCAAAACATGTAGAACAGGAAACTGGTATGAGTGCTGACATTATTAAGAAAATGCTTCCTATGCTGGCACCCTTGGTGATTGGTGCACTTACTAAAAAAGCTGCACCCAGTATAAATGAGTATCAAAAGCAACCACAGGCACAATCTGGCGGATTGGAAAGTATTTTAACAGGATTAATCGACCAAGACCATGACGGTTCCATGATAGATGACGTTATGGGAATGGCTATGAAACATATTTTTTCATAACCTTTTAGGGTATAAACGCAGCAAATTATACTGCCTAAAGAGTGCGGTGGAAACCGCACCATGCAAAAATTATCCGAACATCTTTCCAAGCATATTCATGGCACCTTCAGCACCACCTACTTTGGCAAGCATCTCTTCAACCATAGAGTTTTCACCCGATGTCGCCTGATCAACTACCTGTGGTAAAGCATCTGCCAAAGCACCTGCTGCACTCTCTTCACTTAAGCCTAATTGAGAAGCAAACTCTGTGATCTTGTCTGAACCCAAAAGGTCTTTTACCTGATCGAGAGAAATAGAGGCATTTTCACCATTTCCAAGCCAGGAACCTACAATTTCACCTAAACCATTTTGAGATAGACCACTCACGAGTGAACTCAAATCAAGCCCGCCTTCACTGTTACCAAGCAGTCCACCAAGTGCATTGGCAATATCACCTACATCCAAACCTGTTGTTGCATCATCACTGTTACCTTGAATGAGAGAACCACCCACTTTTAAAAGATCCATTAAATCCATATCTTTCTCCTATATTAAGATAAGGGTAGTATATCATAAAAGTTTTATAGAATCTTCAAGCAGTTCTATCCTTTTATTCTCTATTAATTCCGTCAAAGTACGTTTAAAATTCTTCTTACTCAAGCCAAAAACTTTTTTGATCTCTTCCGCATCACTTTTATAGGTAAACGGCACTATCCCATCGGCTTCTTTTAAGAGTTGGATAATGGTACCTTCTGCTTCGCTTATTTTGGCATTTTTGCCTATGGGTTGCAGACTAAGGTCAAGTTTTCCATCTTTTCTCACTGTTTTAATGTACACTTTTTTTCTATCACCTACCTTGACATTTTCAAAGATCTCATTGCTAAAGAGCATCCCCTCATACTGGTTATCGGCAATGACTTTATAACCTAACGGTGTCTTGGCAAGGACGATCGCATCCATCACTTTGTTCTGATGCAGCCCCTTCGTCTCTCTATTGAAGTATTTACCGATTTTCTGCGTACCGTAGAGCCGTCCGGTCTGTTCATCCAGACAGATGCGTAAAATATATTTTTTACCAATATTAAAATACTCTTTTTGCTGTGAAAGCGGTACAAAAAGATCTTTAGGCAATCCCCAATTCACAAAGGCACCGTATGTCTTGTAATCCACCACGGTAAAATAACCATACTCTCCCAGTTTGGCATATGGCATTTTTGTGCTCGCTACAGGACGATCTTCACTATCGGTATAGACAAAAACATCCAAAAGTGACCCCATAGGCATTTCATCTTCCATAATATAGACATTGGGAAGCAGTACCTCTTCATAGTTTTTGGCTGAAAGGTAGTAGCCAAAATCTGTATCTCTTTCTATTTTAAGGGTATTGACCTCACCTATTTTGATCTGTTCATTTTGGATTTTTAATTCTGACATTGTGTGATTCCGTTTTTTTAAATGTTTCGTAATTCTCTACGATCATTGACATTATAACGTAATTTTTTTGCTATAATTTCCAAAACAAATAAGGACAACCCCCCCTATGCTACCAGGATTTTTAACAAAAACATCAACTACCAAATCAGGTAAAAAAGTAACTCATTTACAATGGTGGGTCACACTTGTCATGGCACTCGCACTTGCTATTGGAACATGGAACCCCACAGGACACCACTTCATCCATTATATTTCCAATGTAAAAGATATTTTTTCAGGCTTCAAACCTTTTGGCATACTCATTATGCTTGCACTTTGGCTGCTGGCTATCAAGTCTATCTTTCAAAGCCTTGGTTTTTTCGGTGCTATCATCACTACCATTATTATCGGTGCATTTATCTGGGGGTTGCAACAGTACCACATCATTGATGTTACCAGATTTGAACAAGCCGGCTGGGCCTCTACCATCGGTATTGGTCTGCTTATCTGGTTTGGGCTCAATGCTTCTATTATCTGGAAAAAGCTTACCGGTGTCTACACCACAGATGCAGCATCTGAAGATATGTAACCCATTTTTATGCGTAGACGATACAAAGCCCTGCTTGCTATAGTCATTCCAGTAGGTATCGTTTATGGTCTGAAATATACACACAGTGCCATCTACGAATGGCTTATGGGGTATATGTTTGCTATAGCACTGGTCTTTAAAGCAAGTATCCTCTCTTTGTGGTTTGCTTCCAAACTGAAAACCATTGCATTTTTAAAAAGCTTAACATTTATACAGGCCTCCTTGCTTCTTGTTAAGCGTTGGTTTTTAGACAATATCCTTACAAAATGGATCAAAGAGAATATCATTGATCATTTGATCGAGGGATTTAAAGATGTCAAAGAATTTTACGTACACCTCAACCTCAAAGCAAAACTGAAAAACCTTTTTAATATTTTTATTGGTCTTGCACTCATTCTTATTGCCATTTACTGGATTGGATATTTGGATAAACTGCTTGTTTTTGCACAGGTCAAGACCATTGCTTCTGCTCTCTTTGAAGGCATACTCACATTTGCAACAAAAATCACCTCTTCCATACTTTCCTGGTTTGCTTCTTCATGGCTGGCTCCTATTTTGGAAGTATTTGCACTAAGCTACCTGCTTACACTCTTAGAACGATGGTTCGGCACAAACAATCCTCTCTCACGTTTTTTTAACTTCATAGGAGACAAACTTAACCAGCTACTTTATTACATAGGGTTATTAAAAATAAAACATATTGACCCTATGGTGGAGTGTAAAGTCATCTCAAACTCCAAAAAAGTAGGAGACAAACTCACCCATATGATCAAGCATAAAAAAATTCGTGAAGAATACCGCTATTTTGAACGTTTTGAAAACATCATTATGAAAGGTCATATTGATGCCTATCACTCTTTTAAAGGTATGAAAGAGATTAAGGACAAAAAAGAGCTCTACGGGCTTATTAACAAAAAAACCAATGACAATATTGATATCGTTGCATACATCTCCCGTAATGCTATGGGTGTTCTTTTAGATGAAGGAGTAACCGATAGTTTTCATCATGATATATTCCTTTTGGAAAGTTTTGCCAGCCATCAGGAACATGGAGTAAAGGTCTATGATGAGAATGAAGACCCTGACCATATAGACCATACAGACTTTTGGGTACTCAATACCTCCAAATTTCCTGTTATCATGGGAAGTAAAAGCAAAAATTTTGAAGAGGAGTGTGTTTTCCCTCATGGACTGAGACTCATCAAAACAGAAAAATCTTTCTCTTACACATCAGGCGATGTCTATGGTGAATATGAAGGGGTGAGAGTAAGTGTTACTGCTGTTGAGAGAATTTAATACAAAACAAAGCAGCGTATAGTAAACTATGAAAAAATTAAGGACTAGGCTATGCCATACAATGAACTCAATGAAGAAGAAAAACAAATCATACTAAACAAAGGAACAGAACGTTCTTTCACAGGAAAATTCTGGGATCATAAAGAGGAGGGAATGTACACCTGCCGTCAGTGTAATGCCAATCTCTTCCCCTCAGATGCCAAGTTCGATTCCGGTACAGGCTGGCCGAGTTTTGATGATGCTGTAGAAGGTGCAGTACGTGAAGTACCTGATGCAGACGGTAGACGTGTGGAAATAGTATGTGCAAACTGCGGGGGACACCTTGGGCATGTCTTTAAGGGTGAGAGAATGACAGAAAAAAGCACACGTCACTGTGTTAATTCTGTCTCTTTGGATTTTGTGGCTAAAGAGAATTAGATTCAAAAAAAAGGGGGGGGAATAGGACTGAAGTCTCTGCTTCTATCACATACTATTTGACAACACTCTTCAAATGCTTTGTAAAATCCTCAGGAGAGATAAATCCGGTCAAAGACTTTTCAGGCATATACTTATTTGCTTTGTCAAAAAAGATAATATTGGGCGTACCGAAAAGTTCAAACTTTTTAAGCAGTGCTTTGTCCTCTTTGCTATTGGCAGTAAGGTCTACCTGTATAAACGTAAAGTTTTTTAACTGCTCTTTAACTCTCGGATCAGGGAAAGTAATGTGTTCCAGTTCTGCACAGGCAGTACAGGAGTCTTTACCAAAATCCACTACCACAGGCTTGGAAGAAGCTTTTACCTCTTTCATAAGACGTGCTACCGAGTAACCCAAATGTCTGTTGTTATCGGCTTTAGTTTCAACCGTTCCTTTAACACCTGAAGTAAACTTTTCAAATGGATTTAAAATGGAGTTCGCTCCGCTTAGCGCACCAATAAAAAGTGATGCACCGTAAAGCAGAAAAACCATTGCCAAAAGCTTAAAGAGCTTCATCATCCCTTCCCCTGCTTTACTTTCAAAAACACCCATATAGAGTGCTGAACCCATAAAGAGCAGAGACCAGAGGATCATTGTAATACTATCTGGAAGAATACGTCCAAGCATGAAGATAGCCAGTCCAAGCATCATCACACCAAAGACCTGTGACACTGCTGTCATCCAGCCACCAGGCTTTGGCATGAATTTTCCTGCACCTATCCCTACCAGAAGGAGCGGTACACCCATCCCCATACTCATTACAAAAAGTGCTACACCTCCAAGCAGTGCATCTCCTGTATGTGATATAAACAAAACTGCTCCTCCCAACGGCGGTGCCACACACGGTCCAACAATAAGAGCTGAGAGAAGTCCCATGACCGCTGTACCTATAATGCCGCCTTTTTGTCCTGCTTCATCACTGGCGGCAGATATTTTTGACTGCCAGGATGCCGGAAGTCCTATTTCATAATAACCAAACAAAGAGAAGGCCAAGGCTACGAACATTGCCGCAAAAATCGTAAGTACCCAAGGGTTCTGCATCGCTGCCTGAATGTCTGCTCCAAGTAGTCCCGCTATTACTCCAACGACTGTATAGGTTAAAGCCATAGAAACCACATAAATCAAAGAGGTAAAGAATGCTTTTGCCACACTTGGTTTTCCCTCTCCTGACTGTGAAACAATGATTGATGAAAGAATAGGAATCATAGGAAAGACACATGGCGTAAGCGCCAGTAAAAGCCCAAAGACAAAGAAAAGAATAATAATAAAAAATGAACTTTCACTTCCCAGAACATCTGCGATCTTAGCTGTATTTTCCTCTTTTGTAAGAGATGAGATCTTATCAAATATACCTAATTCTGCACCTTTAAAGTGAAAGGATCTTTTGATCGGCTGGTAACAGATACCTACATCTGAGCAGCCTTGAAACTCTATCTCCAACGTGTAGTCACCTTTAACTCTGGAAGTTATCTTTTTGATGGGAATGGTAACTTTTAGTTCTTTTGTATAGACTTTATCACCGTCAAGTTCGTGTGCTTTTGGCTTATTGACTGCAAGTTCTACGTTAGAAGGTGAAATGATCCTGTAATGCAGGGAATCATCATAAATGTGTATTTTGTCTGCCATTGTGATCTTGGTATCTATAACATCATTTTTTTTAACCGCCTCTACTTGAAATGCCACTTCCGGTGGTAAAAATTTCTGTTTTTTTACGGCAGAATCAAATCCTGCAAAAGCAAACGTGCCCCAAAACAGGCTTGCTAAAAGTAACATTCTGAAAATATTTCCCATTTTTCCTCTTCTCTCTTTGAAATTTTATACAATTATATTATGATATGTGTGTATAGGTTGTGCAATATACACATAAATTGCAAAACTATAACGCATTATAGTCAACCGAATATTAACCTAAAACTTTCAAAAGCAAAAATAAGGTCAAATGATGTCTAACCATCTCAAAAACGAACACTCTCCCTACCTGCAACAACATGCAGACAATCCTGTAGACTGGTACCCCTGGGGTGAAAAAGCATTCCAAAAAGCCCAAAAAGAGCACAAACCCATCTTCCTTTCCATCGGCTACAGCTCCTGCCATTGGTGCCATGTAATGGAGCATGAATCCTTTGAAGATGAGAAAACAGCTGCACTTTTAAATAAATATTTCATTGCCATTAAAGTAGACAGGGAGGAACGTCCCGATATTGATAAACATTTTCAGGATGTTTATCAACTGATGAACGGTCGCCCGGGAGGCTGGCCTACTTCTATTTTTCTCACCGAAGATCTTAAACCGTTCTACTCGGCAACCTACATACCAGATGAACCGAAATACGGGATGATGAGTTTTACATCTTTACTGGAAGTTGTGGCAGACAAATATAAAAATGATAAAGTTACTCTGGTCGACGAAGCAGAAAAGGTATTGAGGCATCTTAATCCCAAAGAGGATAAGATTCAGGCAACTAAACTTGATGAGAGTATCATAGGAAGAGTTACAGAGCAGGCAAAACAACTTTTTGACAACCAGGACGGAGGGTTCAATAAAGCACCCAAATTTCCTCAAGCCTCAACTTTGGATCTATTGTTGGATGTCTATAAACTCACAGGGGACAAAGAGACACTGAATATGGCATTGTTCTCACTCTCTTCTATGGCCAGAGGCGGTCTTCGTGATCTTATTGATGGAGGATTCTGCCGTTACTCTACAGACAATGCATGGCTGGTACCTCATTTTGAGAAGATGACCTATGATAATGCACTGCTAAGCAGTGTCTACATCAAAGCTTACCATGCTACAGGCAATGACTTTTACAAAAATGTTGCTTTTGAGACGCTGGACTTTATGCTGGAAAAGATGAGTGAAGAGAAGCTCTTTTACTCTGCCTCTGATGCCGACACAGAAGGGGAAGAAGGGAAATATTTTGTCTATAGTTATGACAAAGCCCTACGCTCCTTTGAAAAAGAAGGTATCCCAAACAAAGCCCACAAAAAATTGACTGCTGCACTACACATTACCACAGAAGGAAACTTTGAAGGTAAGAACATCGTACGTGTGGATGACCCCACATCCATTAATATTCCCTATTACAAAGAAGCGATAGAAGCACTTAAGAAACGTAGAGAAAAACGTACCTATCCTTTCATCGACAAAAAAGTGATCGTCTCATGGAATGCAATGATGGTTACCTCACTCTTTAGAGCAAGTAGAGTAGAAAGCCGTTTTTTAAAACCTGCAATGAAATCACTCGACAGACTGTTAAGCACTATGTACATCAATTCTCAGCTTTTCCACTCTACACTTATAGGAAAAGTACCAAAGATCCATGCATTTTTGGAAGATTACGCCTATTTGAGTGAAGCACTTATAGAAGCCTATGAGAGTACTTTGGATGAAACATATCTCATTACTGCCCAAAAACTGGCAAATAGTGCTATAGAAAAATACTATGAGAACGGAAAGTGGAAGTTCAGCAGAGGTGAGTTCGAGACCGATGCGGATATCTATGACAGCTCTTACCCCTCTTCAGTCTCAACCATGCTTTCTGTACTCTACTCTATCAGCTCTTTGGTAGACATTGTATACAAAAAATTTGTTTTTAAAACACTCGAGATATATTCTTATGATGTTATGAGACAACCCATTTCTACACCCAAAATGAGCAAAATGGTCATACGCTATCTCAGAGATGACATCATCATCAAAGCCAAAGAGAAGAAGCTCAAACTGCATATTACCGATATAGACAAACTTCCATACCCATTTATCCTTATTAAAGCCGATACGAATGACGGCTATATGCTCTGTAATTCCAACAGCTGTTTTGGAGACGAAAAAGAGTTTGACGGGATTGTAAAGATCTTGGAGAAAAGATAATTGTGTAACCTATGCGCTTGATTAACACATCTCTTGGCTATAATAGTTTATGAAAGCAAGCTTAAAGATATTTGCAGGAGATCTAAAGAACTCTTTTAAAGACCTCCTTCCCATTATCATTGTTGTAGCACTTTTTCAGGGACTGATTATCCAAGCTATACCAGAAAATCTTATCTCTATTGCTATAGGATTGAGTATTGTGGCTGTAGGTCTTGCCCTCTTCATCCGTGGACTGGAACTGGGGATCTTCCCCATCGGTGAGGGACTTGCTGTAGACTTTGCTCGAAAAGGCTCTGTCTTTTGGCTTCTTACCTTTGCCTTTACTATTGGTTTCTCCACAACAGTCGCAGAACCTGCACTTATCGCCATTGCAGACAAGGCAGCACTTATTTCACATGGCCTTGTTGATGCTTTTTGGCTTCGTATGACCGTTGCATTTTCTGTAGGTTTTGCTATTGCATTGGGTACCCTGCGTATCTTGCTTGGTCATCCTGTCGCATATTACATCATCAGCGGATATATCTTAGTGGTCATTATCACTTTTTTTGCTCCCAAGGAGATCATCGGTCTTGCCTATGACTCTGGCGGCGTTACCACCTCTACTGTGACAGTACCGCTTGTAGCCGCTTTAGGTATTGGACTTGCTTCAAGTATCAAAGGGAGGAATCCTGCCATTGACGGGTTTGGTCTCATTGCCTTTGCATCACTTACTCCTATGATATTCGTACAGGTCTATGGCATCATTGTCTACAATTTTATGGATGCTCCTGTTATACTACAAGCAGCTACTACCACAATAGCAAAACATCATAAAACCGTAACCTACATTTTTTCTGCTTATGATACTTTTATGGAACTCATCGGTGTCATCAAAGATGTAGCTCCTATTTTGATAGTGATCTTTTTTTTCCAATATATCATCATTAAAAAAGCCATAGCACACTTGCACAAGATTATCACTGGTATTGTTATGGTCATTTTGGGGCTCTATGCATTTATTATGGGACTAGAGATGGGACTTTTCCCTATAGGCGAAACGATCGCTTTTCAGCTGACAGAAATGAAGAATGATCTGCTCATCTATCTTTTTGCATTTCTTATAGGATTTTCTACCACTATGGCAGAACCTGCCCTACTTGCCATTGCCATTAAGGCAGAAGAGATCAGTGAAGGAAACATTAAACAAAATATACTTAGAATGGTAGTAGCACTTGGTGTTGCTATAGGCATAGGACTTGGTGCCTATCGTATCGTGGCAGGGGATCCTATTCACTACTATATCATCGCCGGATATAGTATGGTGATTATTTTTACCTATTTCGCACCTAAGTATATCGTACCTATTGCCTATGACAGCGGCGGAGTGACAACTTCTACTGTGACTGTACCACTGGTAGCAGCTTTGGGCTTGGGTCTGGCAGAAAATATAGAAGGCAGGAACCCTCTCATAGACGGGTTCGGACTTATCGCCTTTGCATCACTTTTCCCTATGCTTACCGTCATGGGATACGGCATACATGCAGAATATTATAAACGTAAGAAAATCAAAAAAAAGGAGAGCATATGAAATTTATAGCATTGGTTGCAGTCCTACAGGACAAAGATGAAGAGGAGTCCATAAAGGTAGCCAAAGAAGCAGGTGCCGGATCTGTCACAATTTTACATGGCAGAAATATCGGACTTAAAGAAAAAAAAGTTTTTTTTGGTCTGACACTTGAAGAGAATGTCTCTGCCCTGCTTTTCATCCTTCCTAGAAAGCTCTCAATGAAAGTGATGAAAGCATTACGTGTCAGGTTCGATCTTGACAACCCTGAGAACAGCGGATTTGCATTTACCCTGCCACTCAGTCATGTTGCAGGACTTGATACAGAAGAGTTACATACGTTTGAAGACAACATTAAAACAATGATATAGGAGAAAATATGTTAGTAAAAGAGATTATGACATCTAAAGAAAAACTGGTAAGTGTATCACCTATGGCAACTGTAAGAGAAGCTCTCAAGCTCATGCGCGCATATAAAGTACGCTCCGTAGTCGTAGAAAAATCTTCACCAAATGGTGCTTATGGACTGGTAACGTTTAAAAACATCCTACAAAGTATCGTTGCAGAAGATGGCGACATTGATCTTCTAAATGTCTATGACATTGCTGCAACCCCAGCTATCTCTGTCTCTACCGAACTTGATGTAAAGTATGCCGCACGCATGATGGTAACCAACAGTATCAAACGTCTGCTTGTCATAGATAATAATGAACTTTATGGTATTCTGACCATGTCAGATATTATCGGTATCTTAATGGACAGTGTCGAATAAAGCTATTTTTTAACTTTAGGAAAGGTTAGGATAAAGGTACTCCCTTCTCCCTTTTTTGACCTCAATCCCAACTTTATTTTATACTTTTTACAAATAGAAAGTACAATACTCAACCCTATACCAAACCCTCCACGCTCATCATTGGCACGATTATAGCGTTTAAAAATATCTTCTTGTACTTTTTTATCAATACCTATACCGGTGTCTTGTATACTTAAAACACTATTTTTAAATGTAATAGTAATACTATCATCTACATCACTGTATTTAATTGCATTGGATAGTAGATTATCTATGAGCCTATGAGCTGAACTTTTGGGCATAAACACTTCTGTAGAATCAAGATCGAGTTCTACATGCAAATGTTTTGAGTCTATCAACTCTTTGACATACCCGACACGTTCTTTAACTATGTCAGAAAAACAGAGCAATTCAGAAGGTTCAACTTTTCCTTCCAATCTATAAGTAAGTGAACTGTACATAACACTTAGACGCTTGGCACTTGCTTCCAGACGTTTCATCTTTTTGGGTTCGACTTTTTTAAGGGACTGGGTCGTCATCAATATGGCAGAAATAGGGGTATTAAGTTCATGGGTCGTATCGGAAATGAATTTGTCCAAAGATTCTATCTGTTCTCTCACGGGTTGTAAAAAAAGTCTTCCAAGAAAATATCCTACTATTCCCATCAGGAGAAAAGAGAATACCAGATATCCTATGATCTTCAGACGTAGTTCATGGAATGTTTTTGCAAGATTATTCTCTTTAAGCACGATATATCGTATGCCCATATGTTCACTTTTATCCTCTGTGACCGTATAACATTTCATATTCTCTACAAAAAAATCTGTATCAAATCTTTTTACTTCATTGATCTCTGTATAATACGGTTTTCTATTTTTATCATAATAGCCCACTTGAAAGCGACAATGTTTTAATGTTTTTAAAAATGCTACAGGAGGTCTCTTTTCTTTGTTTTTCATAGCTTTCATAATGATCTTCGATGAGATCATACGTGCCTGATACATCATTTCAAACTTCATAGCACTCAACATGGCAGCACGGTTGTTCTCAAAGAACAGATATCCGATAATGGCAAGCAGCACAAATACTGATGAGAGATAAAGAGTCAAAAAACGAAAAAGTGATCTACGCTCATAGGATGTTAAAACGATAACCTTCTCCTTTAATGTTGTCAAAATACTCTTTATGAAACATTTTTCTCAAATTCTTGATATAGGTCCGGATCGTAGCATGTGTAGGCACATTCTCATCATTCCATACATTTTCTATGATCTCATCACATGAGATGATCTTTCCGGTATTACGAACAAAATATTCTAAAACCTGTGCCTCTTTCTGCCTCATCTCTATAATTTTATCTTCCAATACAATCTGATGTGCCTTGGGAATGAATTTCATACCATCAAACTCTATCTCTTCCTGCAATCTGTGTACTTTGACAATATGCTCTATGCGGGCATACAGTTCTTCAAGTTCAAACGGTTTTTTCAAATAATCATCTGCACCCAGATCAAAGCCTTTTTTAAGATCATCGATCCCTGCAAGAGAAGTAATGTAAATCGCCGGTGTAGTGTTACCAATTTCACGTAAATAAGAGAGTATTTCAAACCCGTCTATATTAGGAACATTCACATCGAGCAATAACATATCATAAGTACCATCCCCAATAGCATCCAATGCTTTTTCACCATCAAAAAAACTTTCAACTTTATAGCCATTTTCAACAAGAAACTCTTCTATGATCTCCTGCAGTATTACATCATCTTCGAGCAACAATATTTTCATACCTATCCTTTTACACACTTATTGTAGCATATTGTCTGTGTAATGGAATACACAATACGTTATGCTATAATGCCGCCATGCAAAAATTAACAATACTTTTAATAATGATTATGATTTCAATGTCCGGATGCACACAAATAGTTACAGCTCCTATTAAAATAGCAGGTGCTGCAGTCAGTGCAACGATCGATGTGGCAGGCAGTGCTGCACATGCTGTTGCTGGTTCAGATGATGATGAAGAGAAAGAAGATTAAAAATTTAAAAACTTTTCGCATTGTTGAATTCAGCTATCTCACTCTCTACCATTCCATCGATCATACGGACATAGAGATCATTAATGAGATTTGGAGAGAGATCCAGTGAGATCGCCTGTTCTCTTACTCTTGAGATGACTTCAGAGATCCTTGCTTCAGCTTTTACTTCATCTACACTTGTTTTGAAATGTGCTATTTGTTTAATGTAATCATTACGTTTTGCTATAAGTTTTACGATTTCATCATCTACTTTATCTATCTCATTTCTTGCTTCTTCTAATGTGTTGCAGTGTTTCGTTTGCATTGTCTCATCCTTAGGATAGTTCTTGGAAATATTATAGCTTAAAATGGATTAATTGGGGAGGAAATATGTGGAGAATCTCTCCTGCAGAAGGAGAGATTCTAAAAGTAAAGTAGCATTCTTGTTTTATTCTACTTCAGCATCGATGACATCATCATCGTCTGCTTTTTTTGCACCCTGGTCAGCACCTGGCTGGGTACCTTGTTCTTTTGCATACATTGCTTCAGCAAGTTTGTGTGACTTTTCTGTCAATGCTTTTACTTTCTCTTCGATCTGCTCTTTTGTTGCAGAATCATCTTTAAGTACAGTTTCAAGCTCTTCGATCGCACTTTCAATATTTGCTTTTTCTGTCGCATCAAAGTTTTCACCAAGGTCACTCAATGACTTTTTAGTCTGATGCACAAGTGCATCTGCCTGGTTTCTAGTTTCAACTATTTCTTTTCTTTTTTCATCTTCAGCTTTATGTGCTTCAGCATCCTGTACCATTTTTTCGATCTCTTCATCAGAGAGTCCTGACGAACCTGTAATCTTGATCTCTTGTGATTTTCCTGTTCCTTTATCCTGTGCTGATACCGTTAGGATACCATTTGCATCAATATCAAAGGTTACTTCAATTTGCGGTACACCACGTGGAGCTGCCGGAATATCTCTTAGTTCAAACATACCAAGTGACTTGTTGTCTTTTGCAAACTCTCTCTCACCTTGAAGTACATGAATACTTACGGCAGGCTGATTGTCTTCTGCTGTTGAGAATACCTGTGACTTCTTCGCCGGGATCGTTGTGCCTTTTTCAATAACTTTTGTTGTGACTCCGCCAAGTGTTTCAATTCCAAGACTTAACGGTGTTACATCAAGCAGAAGTACATCTTTTACATCACCTGCAAGTACACCACCCTGAATCGCAGCACCAAGTGCAACTACTTCATCAGGGTTCACAGATTTGTTAAGCTCTTTTCCAAAGTATTTCTTAACCTCTTCCTGTACAAGCGGTACTCTTGTTGAACCACCGACCATTACCACTTCTTTGACATCATTCTTGCTGAGACCTGCATCTTTCAGTACAGATTCGATTGTTGTGATCGTATTTGCAACAAGATCACCAATAAGTGACTCAAACTTTGCTCTTGTAATTTTGGTTACCAGGTGTTTTGGTCCGGATGCATCTGCTGTGATGAACGGAAGATTTATCTCTGTCTCCGTTGAACTGGAAAGCTCTTTTTTTGCTGCTTCTGCCGCATCTTTGACTCTCTGTAACGCCATTACATCTGCTTTGATATCTATGCCTGTCTCAGATTTGAACTCATCTGCCACATAGTCGATGACACGGTTGTCAAAGTCATCACCACCAAGGAATGCATCACCACCGGTCGCCATTACTTCAACCACACCATCACCAGTCTCGAGTGCAGTCACATCAAAAGTACCTCCACCAAGGTCATAAACTACAATTTGTTCAGATTCTTTTTTGTCTAATCCGTATGCAAGTGCCGCAGAGGTTGGTTCATTAATGATCCTGAGTACATTAAGACCTGCAATGGTTCCTGCTTCTTTAGTTGCTTTTCTCTGTGCATCATTAAAGTATGCCGGAACAGTAATAACTGCATCTGTAACAGTTTCACCAAGGTATGCCTCTGCATCTTCTTTCATCTTCATGAGTACTTTTGCAGATATCTCTTGCGGGGTATAGGTTTTACCAGCGACTTCAATAGCACATGCACCATTCCTGTCGATAACATGGTAGGGAAGTCTCTCTTTTGCTTCTGCTGCCTTTGGTTCATCACACATAAGCCCCATAATTCTTTTGATAGAATAAATAGTCTTTTCCGGGTTTGTTACAGCCTGTCTTTTTGCCGATTCCCCAACAAGTACTTCACCCTTGTCAGTAAATGCTACAATAGAAGGTGTTGTGTTTTTACCCTCTTTGTTTGCAATGATTGCTGCTTCACCATTCGTATATACTGCCATTGCAGAATTCGTTGTTCCTAAATCTATTCCTAATACTTTTCCCATATTCTTTTCCTTTTTTATTTATTTTATATTTTCTAAATTAACTATGTAAGTATAATAGGTTTTCTCATTTTTCAATGCTACCTAAGTTGCATAGTCCATCTTACGTTATAAATGCACTCCAAGCTCGTGTTATACCCGGTTCCGTACCACAATAACGTGACATCTGGTTATGTTTTTATTTACAAGTACTCACCATTGCGGGTCTCAAGACTCTGTCTTTGATCGTATAGCCCTTCTGCATTACTTGTACAATATCACCGCTTTTATGTTTATCACTCTCAACCTGCATGATCGCCTGATGCACTTCCGGATCAAATTCACCTTCACAGACTATTTCTTTAATATGGTTCTTTTCCAAAACTTTTCTAAGCTGTTCATAGGTGAGTGATACACCCTCTTTCATCTTTTCTAAAACTTCAGAGCTATGTTCTTCATCAGCACCTTCAATGGAATTCAACGCATTTTCAAAAGAGTCGATCACTGCTAAAATATCTTTTGCAAAACTCTCATTTGCATAAGCTACAGCATTCATTTTATCTTTTTCCAAGCGTCTCTTCGCATTTTCAAAGTCAGCATGCGCTCTTAGGTATTTATCTTTATACTCTGCAACTTCTGCCAGTGCAGCTTCTAAAGGGTCTACTTCTGGAGTCTCCCCTTCACTAACCTCTACTTCTGTTTGTGCTTCAGCCTGAGTTTCTTCAAGATTTTCCTGTTCTTCTTGACTCACTGTCAGACCTCCTTTATATGAAATATTGCATCACAATTTCAATGCTTAAAAAGATTATACAACATTGAGTGCTTCTTTGTCAAGTATATACTTAAAATTTAAAATTTAATAAACTTTAGTCATATTGACTAAAGTTATAAATATTTTCAACTTCTATAAGATATGGATAGAATAATCAGAGGGGTTAATTTCTATTTTGTACTGTAACAAACATAGAAAAGAGTAACGGGGGGAGAATCATAAATGTGTATTTTAAATGGTAATATGAAAAATAAAGAAGTAGTTTTTTGAATTTAAAAAGGTGTTGTCGGGAGACAACACCCTGCGATAGATAATATTAGAAACTTAGTTTCTAATACCTAGATCTGCTTTGATAGTGTTCCATCTTGCAAGATCTGTATTTTTAAGATATCTCATAAGTCTTCTTCTTTGACCAACTAATTTAAGCAGTCCAAGTCTTGAAGAGTGATCTTTCTTGTTTGTTTTAAGGTGTTCTGTAAGGTAAGTAATTCTCTCTGTTAAAAGTGCTACTTGTACTTCTGTTGAACCTGTATCGTTTTCGCCTCTTGCGTATTTAGCAATAATTTCTGCTTTTTTCGCCTGATCTAAAGCCATAATGACCTCCTGATTGGTATTTGATTCTCGTAAATGAGTCCGAAATCATAGCATAATAACCTTACCTGCCCCTTAGATAATAGTATTGCTAGTATTAATGTATATTAGAGTAAAATACTCCTAATTGATAATGAAGGTTAAACAATGTTATTAACTCGTGCAAGTGAATATGCCCTACTCTCTTTAGACAGTATACGAAAATCAGACAAACCTATCGGTGCGGAACAGTTAGCCAATGAACTTAATATTCCTAAAAGTTTTTTAGCCAAGATCCTGCAGAGTTTGGCAAAACAGGGAATTTTAGAGTCAAGAAAAGGTGCACACGGCGGTTTTGTACTTGCACAAAAAGTTGATGAGATCACGATTAACAGTGTCATTCTTGCAGCTGAAGGCAAGCCACCTGCAGTCTTTGACTGTGTCAGTTACTCTGAAACCTGTCCCCACGGCGCTATAGGAACTTGTGCTATTTCTCCATTTTTAGCAAATTTTCAGACAAAGATAGATGATTTCCTCAATGGTCTTACGCTAGGGGACATACTATAAATATGCAGCAACACGTTTACCACTTATCCCATATTGACCTTGACGGTTATGGATGTCAATACCTTACTGCCCAATGCTTTGAGAAGATAGAATGCTACAATGCCAACTATGGACCCGAAGTTACCGCACGTCTCGCAGAAATGGTCAAAAAAATCGAACAGGACAAGTTTGTTCAGGGAGAGAAGATAAAACCTCTCATCCTCATCACCGATCTGAACCTTACTACAAAAGAAGGCTCGTGGATAGAAAAAGAAGCGATCCGCATAGGCGCGAAACTTCAACTTCTGGATCACCATGCTACAGGAGCAAATGCCGCAGAACGTTTTGCATGGTATAAGCTGGACACAACCCGTTGTGCTACACTCATTACCTATGACTGGCTACAGACACATTATGGGTTTGATAAAGAAAATAATTTAACACGTATTGTTCAAGCTATCAATGCCATAGATATTTGGGTGAGTGATGATGCACTTTTTGAATATGGGAAAGTGATGCTGGGAATGATCTCCGGAGCAAGAGAGATAGGTCGTATACTTTTCCCTGATCAAGACAGAGCCTTTAAACTCTCCCTGATCGATGCTGCCAAAAATAGAGTAGATGAAGAAGATGCTCCTATTAAACTGGATGATGACCTTCACCAGATCAAAAAATCTTTCTTCATTAAAACAAAAAATGATACCAAAGACAATCTTGTAGCTTACTATGTTACGGATCTGCTTACTATAGACAAACAACGTCTTACCATAGACTATAAAGGCTATAAGGGCATCTTAGGCTACAATGTAGGTAACTCTTCGCTTATAGGTAATGCCTGTATGGTTGCCAATCCTGAGTATGACTTCTATATGGATGTCAACTTTAGAGGAAATTTCTCTTTACGCAGTAACAATAAAATGGATGTATCCCAAATGGCAGCCCATATAGGAAACGGCGGGGGACACCCCAACGCAAGCGGTGGGAAAATAGACGGTTACAAAGACTCTTTTGTCTATGCGGATGTACGAAAGTTCGTGCAAAAGTATATTGATGAGAAAATCAATATAACATAATAAATGCCGATATTTTTGTGTTGCTTCTCTAAAAACAGGAGTAATACTATGGTAATGTTTTTCAACTAAAATACCAAAGCTAAACCTATCGTGAGATAGGGGCAGAAAGCTATGGGTCTTTTGTCTCTATGTGGTAAAAGATCGCCAAGTTGCCTATAAAAATATAGTACTTATTTTAGTAATACTTCTTTATTCTTTAAGCTCTTACTGCTTTTGTCCTTCTCTCTACTATATCAAACTAAAGGATTTTCATGCGCAATTCACATGCTCTTATAAGATGGATCTCGATCCTCTTTATCTCGCTGCTCTTAACAAACTGTGGAGGTGGTGGTTCCGGTGCCGCTACCACGGGTACTACTACAGGCGGTACTCCGACAACCACTGGAGGAGGAACTACTTCTACAACTACAGATGATGAATTTTCACAATCAGAATATAAAGGCCTTACTTTCTATTATAAGAATATGCCTTCATCTGACTATACATTAAAGCAGTTGACCAATGCTGAGTTTAATGCTTTAAATAAATCACAGAAGCTGCAAGTTGCAGACAAACTTCTAAGTACACTCTTTTTTGGCTATCCATTGAAAGCACTTCAAGAAAAAATTGATTCCGGTAATTTTATTGATACTGTTAAGAATGGTTTAGATGAAGAGACTACAGATAAAGCATGGTTGGAAAACTATATTTTAGATGAAGATAAATTTACCCAATACGATAGATGGAATGAACCTCAAGCTATTACTATCTTAAGTCGTTTCTATGCAATGAAAAATCTTGACAGTTACTTTTTTAAAAACTGGGTTGCCTATATACTTACCCAGACTATCATGTTTTCTCCAGCTTATGAACTTGAATCTACGCATACTCCCAATATTTCCAGAGTTTACAATCGTCTTGTTACAATGCTGGGTGTAGACAGTGGTATGCGCTATATTGCTTATGTACACATGATGAGTGAAGACAATTGGAGACGTTTTAGAAGTCCTGAAGACAACGGTAGAGAAATGATGGAAATATTTACACTGGATCAGGATGATAAACATGTACCTATAGCTGGACAAGCATTAAAGAACTGGAAACTCAATACAGACAG
>JALXCZ010000018.1 GCA_026990595.1 Sulfurovum sp. | reverse complement strand
CTATCCAGGAGTATTTCTACACTCTCTTTGCGTGTAAAGATAGGAAGCCAATTTAGTACAGTACACGTAACAAAATGCGGATGTGTTGGTTCATAAATTTTGTATCTGCTTCTTCCCATAGTTTTATCTTTTTTCTTGTATTATAGTTTAGAAAAACTAGAGAGTGTAAAAATATGACATATTGTCATGTTTTTTAGATTCTCGTATGCATTCCCACCGAGGACGGATGGGAACGAGAAAAAATGTTACCACAGCCGATTTTTAGCTTTGAAAACTTAAAAGATTTAGATACCATTGTAGAACTTAAAAGAGTACAAAAATAGGTAACATGTTTTTGTACTCAACCGTTATGTAAAAAGGAAAGCGCATGAGTCAAGCCCCAAAATGTTTTATCTCATATTCTCACGATAATGAAGCTCACAAAGCATGGGTATTAAGCCTTGCAACTAGATTAGTAAAGAATGGTGTTGATGTAATTCTAGATCAATGGGATTTAAGGTTAGGCGGCGACTTACCTTCCTTTATGGAAGGTGGATTAACTGAAGTTGACCGAGTGATTTGTGTTTGTTCAGAAACATATGTATCTAAAGCGAATATTGGTTCTGGAGGCGTTGGCTATGAAAAAATGATTTTAACCTCAGAGTTAATGAACAATATAAACTCGGAAAAAATTTTACCTCTCATAAAAAATAATAATGCACCAAAAGTTACTCCTATATTTCTTCAATCAAAACGCTACATAGATTTTCGTAATGAATCTGATTATGAAAGTTCTTATTTAATATTGATAAAAGAAATACATGGTGAATCTATAAAAGTTCGTCCAGCTCTAGGCAGTAATCCATTCGAAATTTCTGAAAGTCCAATAGCATCTTCAATTGCAAGTAGTACAAGTCAATACTCTAATCCAAGTTTTGAAGGTAATATTGAATTTGATTATGACAACCATAATGGTCGTTACATGATTGGTGCAGGTATCATGCAATTTGAGCTGGATTTTTCGAGTGCAAGTAACGGTTCCATACACATATATAATGACCCAGTAAGCATAGAAGGCATTGCTTTAGCATATGGTGCTAGCTCTTTTTCCGATATAAAAGATGCTTCAACATTTGACTACACCTCTAGGTCAAGAACTCCTAATACAGGTGAACTTGTCACCTTGGTAAATCAAAATGGCTTTTTTGCAGTTATTAAACTTGGTAAAATAAAAGCTAGAAACCATGGGGCAGATAGATCATCAGTATCATTTGAGTATAAAATCAATCAAAAGAAAGAAACAGGTTTCGAGTAAGTTTCTACATAACAAGTACTTGGAGAGAAATATGAGCCCCTGCTGTGCTTCATATTTCTCAAAATAAACGTTAATATTAATAGGGAGTAAATTTAGACATGGACGCTATGACAAACATCATCTATGGAGTTATTTCAGGATTAATAGCTGCATTTCTTTTTGAGTTATTAAGGTCAAAGTCAAATTGGTTTCCTGGTCCATCTCAAGCACCTGAATATATTGAGCTAGAATTGCCCGATGAAACAAGAGCGAAAAATCGAGCTAAATTTAACTTAGCAATGTTTAATATATTTTTTTATTTCTACACATTTTTTATAGTCTATATAGCATTACTAATGCCTCCAATGTTAAAAACAATCTTTAAAAAGAATATAATTTTTTTAAGTGATGCACGTTTTATTGGGGACTTGCTACCACATATTGAAATTGGTACAAGTTACGTTCAAGGTTCATTTGTATTAATCGCATTAATTATTTATATACCTCTATTATTGATAGTTAGTAAGCTATCCATACCAATAGCATCTATTGTTGATAAATTTTGGACAGTTGACATCTACCGTTGGCGACGTATTCAAGGGTTGTTATTTGCACTTTTTGCAGCTTGTCTAGCAGTAATGAGTATTTATCTTTTTAATGAAACAACATTAAAAGGTGCATTTATTGCATTTATTGCATTTATTTTTATTGCAACAGTATTTGCATCTGGAGGTAGAAGGTGAATATAACAAATCAGGGGGAGCTAATAAATTACCCTGCAGGCAATTTATTAGCTCACTTCAGCCGTTAAAACAAAGCCAGACTACCAAGAGCCACCACCTCCACCACCGCCTCCTCCTCCGGAGAATCCACCACCACCTGAGAAGCCTCCGCCACCGCTTGAACTTGTGTTTGGTGGTGTGGCTGCTGCGTTTACTGAGTTTGAGAAACCTCCCATGTTGTGGATATTTCCAACGTACCAGTGTGGGGTATCTACATTTAAAACATCGTAAAATGAGAGCCAATGGTCTGCTTCACCGAAAAGCATAGCATAGGGCAGCATTTTTTCAAGATAAAGAGGATCTGCCTTCAGGCGTCTTTGGATCTCATCCTGCTTGACACGCTTGACAAACTCTTTGAGTCCTAAAAGATGTTTCTGTGCCTGCGCACCTTTTTGGGTGAATTTGCCTATTTTCTTATAGACATAAAATGCTGCGATAAATAAGATGATCAAGACTGCCAACGGACCAGTGAACAGCTCTTTAAACGTAAAACCTTTATTAAAGAAGATAAATAAAGGCATCATCCCTGCGCCTGCAAAAATAAATCCGAACAGTTTGTTCATCCCCGTATTTGAAAATATCATGCTTATGCCTACAGCGCCAAATACAATTGGAAAAATAAGTATAAAAATAGCATCGCTGCCATATTTTGAAGCTAGAGAGTAAAAGATCAAACCCAGAACAGGAAGCAGCAGCATAATGGTTTTCGATATAAAGTTTTTTCTTGTCCGCTGAGGGTTTTCAACCATATAACCTTCACTTACTGCCCAAGTATAGAGGTTCTTATTGATGTGGGTGAAATGATTCTGAAGCGCCATGGCTCTGACCTGGGAAGCTCCTGACATCACAAAATGATCTCTGTTTTTAAACAAGGTATTTTCAAGCAGATATTTTTGGTCCATCGTAAGTCCTTCTGCTTTTTTCTCTGTACGTTTTAAAACAGGATCAAGTTTTTTGTCTTTTTGTTCTATCTCCAAATACCCCAAATATCCCAATTCCAATACTGCCGCAGCAAAATCTTCATTATCTGCAAATTTATCTAAAATAAGTCCTGATTGTAACAAACTTAGGTCTTTGGGTGGATCGTATTGCACAGCAACAGAACGTGTATCTGCGAAACCGGTGTTTTTTTTGTACATAGTACGGAAATAGAGTAGAAATCCGACCAATGCTCCCCAATGCCAATTTTTCCAAAACCAGTCCATCAATGAGGGGGCGACATTGTCTTGTCCATTTTGATCCAAAATATCGGCAGGGTAGGCTATCTCTACTGTAGCGCCCTGGTGAGGCTGCAATGAGGGGATCTTTATCTGCAAATGATGGGGATTGATCCATTGGGTAACTGCGATGGATGTTTTTGCGCCATACATCCCTGTGTAGGTTGAAAGTGCTGTATTGTTCTGTGAGAGTGAATCCGGCAGAAAGAAATGTGCAGAGATATGGTAAATAGGTACTTTCCAGCCTGTACCAATGATATTCCAGCGGATCGCATCATTCTCTTCATTCTGAGCAGAAGGAAGTACACCTTTTTTTACATTGTAAGCGATATGATATATGTGTTTTCCTGTAATAGAAGTAGAGGCAGAGCCGATCTTCAGACGCAGGATCTTTCCGGCATGAACAGAGTCCATGGTAGAGTTTTCCCAAGGAACCATATGCTTGTCGAGCTGCACTGAAAAATCAGAGAGTTCGAGATCTTTTATGACTGAGTCGACTTTCACTGTAAAAGGAATATCACGAAAGATACCATGCTTCTGCTCTCCTTCAAAATTATACGTTATCGTTTCGGTAATGGAGAGTTCACCACTTTGTTCTACTGTAACATTCACTTCATATGCTGAGATCTTTTCAGCCCAGACAGATGTACTGAAGAGTAAAAAGAGCAGGGCAAGAAGGATTTTTGTCATACCCGCTGCTCTTAAAGATCGATATTTGGCATCTTTTTGACTGATTTAGCCTCGCTCTCATCCAATTCAAAATAGTTACGTGGTGTAAAGTTGAATTTTTGTGCAACAAAAAGGTCAGGGAAAGACTCAAGTTTGGCGTTATAGTCTCTTACTATAGCATTGTAGTAACGTCTTGCATTCTGTATGGAGTCCTCAAGACTGCTCAACTCTCCCTGAAGGTGTAGAAAGTTCTGATTGGCTTTGAGATCAGGATATGCTTCTGCCAGAGCAAACAGTTTTCCCAAAGCGCCTGAGAGTGCATTGGCTGCAGCAGCTTTTTCTTCTACGGTTCCTGCACCCAGACCCTGTTGACGTGCCTGTATCACTTTTTCAAGTGTACCGGCTTCGTAATCTTTATATCCTTTGACAGTATCTACCAGGGCAGGAATAAGGTCATAACGACGTTTTAGCTGTACATCAATGTCTGACCAGGCAGCATCAATACCTGCTCTGAGTGATACAAATTTGTTATAAATAGCTACAAGATAGGCACCTATAGCTACAATAGTAAGAAGAACGATATTTCCAAAACTCATTTTATTTCCTTTTGATCGGTTCCCTTTAATTATAGCACGTTATACTTTCTTTAAAAAAGAGTATTTCTATGGCTTACGATCTTCAAAACAAACTGGTGATTGCTATCTCATCTCGTGCATTGTTCGATCTGGAAGAGGAGAATGCTATTTTTGACAAAGAGGGATTAGAAGCTTACTACACACATCAGCTTGCACATTTAGACGCTCCGTTGGAAAAAGGCTCTGCATTCAGATTCGTTCAGAACCTTCTTGCTATCAATAAAAAGTTTAACAATAAACTTATAGAGGTGATCATTCTTTCACGGAACAATGCGGCTACAGGTTTACGCATAGGGCGATCTATAGAACACTATGCCCTGGACATAGAAAGGACAGGCTGGACAGCGGGGACACCTGTAGCACGTTATTTGGAAGCATTCAAAGTAGATCTGTTCCTCTCTGTTCATACACCTGATGTAGAAGAAGCGATCAACTCCGGTGTTGCTGCTGCTACCATACTGCCACATACTCCGGTAACCTCAAAAGAGAGTGACATCGTTAAAATCGCTTTCGATGGAGATGCTGTGATCTTTGGTGATGAGAGTGAGAAAGTTTATCAGGAGCAGGGGTTGGAAGCCTTCATTGCCCATGAACGTCAAAATTCCAAAAATCCTCTCAGTAAAGGTCCCTTCTTTAAATTCCTTAAAATCATCTCAGAGATACAGGACAAATTTCCTATGGAAGCCTCACCTATACGTACAGCTCTGGTAACTGCAAGAAACTTCTCAACTCATGAGAGAGTATTGGGTACACTGGAAGGATGGGGTGTACGTGTAGATGAAGCCTTTTTTCAGGGAGGTGTACAGAAATATGAAGTCATCAAAGCATTCGGAGCAGATATCTTTTTTGATGATCAGGATACCCATTTGGAAGTTACTTCAAAAGAGACCCCATCGGCAAAAGTCCCATATAGACGATAAATACTAATTAATATTAAACAAGGTAACTTGAATATTTTTTAAAAAAGTACTATACTAAAGATAGATACCAACGTAACAGGAGGTATAGATCATGAAAAGATTGGTAGCAAAAATAAAAAAACCAAAAAAAGAGCTTATAAAGCTTTCTATCCCACTTGCTATGCTTCTTGCAAGTACGAATATGGAAGCTTCCTATTCAAAACTGGCAAAAGTTGCCAATATGCATCCTAAGACATTGGAACAGATTGTTCATAAACTTGTAAAAATAGAATCAACGACAGGCAAATACAATGCAGAAAATAAAAATAGCGGTGCCTACGGACGTTATCAGATCATGCCGAGTACAGCAGCATATTATGCTAAAAAATTACATATTTCAATACATCAATGGAAAAAACCGGATAATCAGGACAAGATCTTTAATGCTATTATGAAAGACAATATCTTAAGTCTCAAAAGAGGTGGACATAAGATCTCAGCTTTTTCTTTATATGCAAGCCATCAGCAGGGAGCAGGCGGATTTAATGCTATTATCAGAAACAAACCGCTTACAAAAAAACTGGAACATAATCTACGTCAAAATCTTCCCGGAAAACTTCAAAAAGTAAAAAGATCACAGCTGAGAATGACATGGATCAGATATTGGAAACGTAAGTTAGGATAGCCTACTGTTTACGTTTCCTGTAGAATTCTTTTCTGAATTCTTCAAATCTTTCCTTCAAAATCGCTTCTCTCATCTGTTTCATAAGATCAAGATAGTAATAAAGATTATGAATGGTTCCCAAACGGAAATAGGTAATCTCTCTGGCACGGAAAAGATGTCTTAAATATGCACGGGAGTAAGTTTGACATACCATACAGTTGCACTCAGGGTCTATGGGGCTTTCATCGGTCGTATAGCATGCTTTTTTAATGTTGACTTTTCCAAAACTGGTAAAAAGTGTACCGTTTCGTGCATTACGTGTAGGCATGACACAGTCAAACATATCGATACCTCTGTAGACATTTTCTACCAAGTCTTCCGGTGTACCCACACCCATAAGGTAGCGTGGTTTGTCTGTAGGCATGAATTGTGTGGTCCACTCTACGGTATCATACATATCCTGGTTGGCTTCTCCGACACTCAGCCCACCGATGGCAAAACCATCATATGGCAGAGCACAAAGCTCTTTTGCAGACTTTTCTCTAAAAGCTTTGTCTGTACCTCCCTGAATGATAGCAAAGATGTTCTGATCAATACCGACACCTTCTTTCTGTTTGCCTCTAAAGTATTCTATACTCTCCTGAGCCCAGCGTGTAGTTCTGTCTATACTGGCTGCAATACGTTCCTGTGTCGCAGGCAGAGCAACCAGATCATCAAGGATCATCATGATATCTGAGCCAAGGTTATGCTGGATATCAATGACCTTCTTTGGGGTGAAGTAGTGTTTGCTTCCGTCAAGATGACTTCGGAAAGTAATACCGCCTTCATCTATCTTGACATTATCTGAAAGTGAAAAGGCTTGAAAACCGCCGCTGTCAGTTAAAAAACTTTTAGGATATTTGGTGAAACCGTGCAATTTCCCCATTTTGGCAACTACATCATCACCCGGGCGAATATACATATGGTATGTATTTGCAAGAATGATCTCAGGTTCAATGAAGGTGCCTAAGTCTGTTGCATCCAGTGCTTTGACCGCACCTACTGTGCCCACAGGCATAAAAACAGGGGTTTGTATGGTAGAGTGAGCCGTTTGTATGGTACAGGCTCTTGCTTTACCATCAACATTATTGATCTGAAATTGCATTGTGTTATAATGTCCTCTTAAATAATTTTAGGATTATATCCAAATAGGGCATAAATGAAAAACATACTTATACTCGCAGACGGCAGCATTGCTAAACATTTCATAGAATGGGTCGGTAAGAAGAGAGTAGCGGAAAATAAATATTATGTTACGTGTTACAAAGAGGGTGTGACACCTGAAAGAATGGGGAAAAATATCTCTATGATAAAGGCAGATCCTACAAGCTATTCCAAAATGAGAACGATCATGAATGATGTAAAATATTCAAATGTTTTTATTGTTATGGAAAATATGGAAGATGCCGAGTATTCACTAAAGAATATACGTCTGATAGATAATAAAGTAAGAATAGTTCTCGTGAACCAGTGGGATAATGATGAGATAGGTAAAGAGGAAGAGAATGTAACTGTTTTGTATAGTGATGAGCTGATC
The DNA here is from genome assembly GCA_026990595.1 of Sulfurovum sp. Classification (GTDB taxonomy): domain Bacteria; phylum Campylobacterota; class Campylobacteria; order Campylobacterales; family Sulfurovaceae; genus Sulfurovum. Next base: position 15,254 of record JALXCZ010000018.1, on the reverse strand, counting down.
GCTGCACATCTTTATGATCATCTTCCCAATGTACCGGTCGTTGCACAAAATGTCGGTTTGGGTAAAGGCGAGATCATGGAGATACATGTACCGTTTGGCAGTACTTATGCATTCAGACATGTTGGCTCCATTCTACAGAGAAAATGGAAGATTGCTGCTGTTTACCGTGATGAAAAGCAGATTCTCCCAACCAATGCAACGATGATACGTCCCAATGATACACTGCTTGTTCTGGGAAAACCTATTGTGCTTGACGGTGTTTATAAGACGATCAATAAACGTATAGGTCTTTTTCCTGAACCTTTTGGAAGAGACCTCTATTTGATGATGGATTTAAGATTTGATCAGAAAAATGCACTGATCTACCTTAAAGAGAGTATTTATCTTTTAGAGAAGCTTGAAGACAAGTCACTTTTTGTGCGTATACTCTATCCTAATAATTTTGCCTTGATAGATGAACTTAAAACCTATGAGTCGGAAAAAATAAGGATCTCAGTCTGTTATGATGATGAAGATATTAAAACCCTTGTAGAATATGATATACAGGAACACGATATAGGACTGGTACTTACGAGTATTGAAACATTTGAAAAAGAAGAGATCAAAGAGACATTGTATGATCTTAGAAAAGTAGTTTATCTTTTTGGAGACAAACTTCTTTATAATGTAAAAAAAGCAGTGATACTTATGAGTGAAAATGAACAAATGGAATCCATCTCTTCTACAGCATTTGATATTTCAGAATCACTGGGGCTGCAGTTGATGCTTGGTGACTTTGACCCTGAAGGAGATTTTGAAAGCAGAAAGATCATCATAGAACACTATGAGACACTTTCACACATTTTCAATATGGAGATAGACATCCAACAAAAAATAGCAAATCCTATTCGAGAGATCTCTGCAATGGAAGATATTTTACAGATTGCTCCTTTTGAAAAGGATCTTCAAAGTAATACTATTTTAAAATTTGTTTCTACAAAAGTACAGGATTTCCTTCTTGCTACTGAAACACACCCCAAACTACTCGTTCCTTTTGCTTTGGAGTAGGGCATAATAGAGAATTAAACACATTTAAGATAAAATAAAGCCAATAATATATTACCGTACTAAGGTTTTCCTCAATGATCGTCCCGATAGAATTAGCGCAAACACAAAATATTACATATAATATCACCATAGATTCTCTACCCAAACTCAGATTCGATACTAAAGTAGTGATCGTGACCAATCCTACCGTGGCAGGCTTTCATCTTGAAACACTTTTAAGCAGGATCTCTGCAAAAACATTGCATGTCGTGACCGTACCCGATGGTGAGGAGCACAAAACACTTGCAACGGTTGAAAATATTCTCAATGCATGTTTTGAATATAAACTTGATAGAAAATCACTGCTTATCGCCTTTGGCGGCGGAGTTATAGGAGATATGACAGGATTTACGGCAAGTCTTTACCAACGCGGGATAGACTTTGTGCAGATACCTACAACACTTCTCTCTCAGGTAGATGCCAGTGTAGGCGGGAAGACCGGTGTGAACAACCAATACGGTAAAAATCTTATTGGGGCATTTTATCAGCCTAAAGCTGTTTACATTGACCCTGAATTTTTAAAAACACTTCCTCCTCGTGAATTTGCAGCGGGTGTTGCTGAGATCGTTAAAATGGCTGTGATGTTTGACAGGGACTATTTTACATTTCTCCAAGAAGCTGATCTGAGTAATGAAGAGGTACTCAAAAAGACTATTGCCAAAAGTGTTACACTCAAAGCCCGGGTGGTCAACCAGGATGAGAAAGAGGCAGGAATACGTGCCGTGTTGAACTATGGACATACTTTCGGGCATGTAGTAGAGAATGAGACAAATTACACTACCTATCTGCATGGTGAAGCGGTCGCTATAGGTATGGTCATGGCAAATGCTCTGGCTGTGGAGTTGGGACTTATGAGCAAAGAGGAGGCATATGAAGTAAAAACACTTCTTGAAAGTGCTTCTTTGCCTACAACCTATACTATTAAAGATGTAGATGATTTTTATGAGCATTTTTTCCTTGACAAAAAAAGTGCACACAATAGCATTAAGTTTATTTTACCTCATGGAATAGGGGATTATAGAATGCTTTCAGATATTGATGAAGCAGTGGTAAAAAAAGTACTTGCTAGATTTGGAGAAGCTGGATGAGAAAAAAGTTTCTCTTTATTGTACTTCTTTTAAGCACATTTGCTCTTGCACAGACAGAAGTAGAGACCAATAATACAACAGCCTTGGAGAGTAACCATACAACTTCTGTAAGAATAGATCAAAAACTATTACTGGAAAAAGAGACATTGGATAAAGCGCTTAAAGAAAACAATATATGGTCCAAGATCTATAGTAACTACCATACATATAATGAACTTAAAAAGCAGGAGGGAATACTTGATACGCGTATTTATCAGTTGGAAAGAAAACGTAAACGCAGCAAAACAGAAGAGGTAGCTCTTGAAAATGCAAAAAATGACAAGTCTATACTCAAGGGCAAACTGCAGCTGCTCCAGGAGTATGAGAAAAATCCTTTTAAAAAATTTCTTACACCGCCGGCAATTGAAGAAGTACCTTCTGTAGGTAACCCTTTTGCTGTGATCTCTGCACTTTCATATCAGGAAAAACTCAACTCTGATCATAAAGAATATGATGAAAGATATCAATCTATTCAGAATGTTATGAAGAAACTTAAAGAGAAGCGTGCCATTCTTCAAAAACTTTTACTTGATGATCCAAAGAATAAAAAATACAGCAGTGAACTTAAAGATACACAGGAGCAGATCAAAACATTTGCACCGGTCATTGAAATATTCAAAACCACAGAAAATGTTTATACGAAAAAGATCGATGAGATCAAACTCAATCTTCAGTCTGATATTAAAAGAGAAGTACAAAAAGCAATGGTCATTGGAGGAATCATACTTTTCTTTATTATCTTTATTTTACTGGTAAAATATCTTGTACGTCGCTATATGTCAGACAATGACCGTTTCTATACCATTAACAAAGCTTTGAATATTACCTTCTTTACGCTCTTGCTGCTTACGTTACTCTTTGCCTATATTGAGAATGTCAGCTATCTGGTAACTATTCTCGGGTTCGCCTCTGCGGGTATCGCTATTGCAATGAAAGACTGGTTTATGTCACTCATGGGCTGGTTCGTTATTGTTATTGGCGGTGCGGTGCATGTGGGTGATCGTGTAAAATTTGTACGTGGTAATGTAGAATATGTAGGGGATATTGTTGATATTTCACTGCTTAGAATGACCATACAGGAAGATATTACACTCACAACCTATATGCACAACAGAAGAGCCGGACGGATCATTTTTGTACCGAATAACTTCATCTTTACCGATATGGTTGCAAACTACTCCCATGCCGGACTTAAGACAGTCTGGGATGGTATTGATCTGATGATCACATTTGACTCCAATGTCTCAAAAGCATCTTCTATCGCCAAAGAGATCACTAAAAAATACTCTAAAGGGTACACTGATATTACAAGAAAACAGCTCAACAAACTCAGAAGCCAGTACAGTATGAAAAATACAAATGTTGAACCACGTATCTATACTTTCATAGAACCTTACGGTATCAAGATCTCTGCATGGTACCATACCAACGCCTATGCGACATTGACACTCAGAAGTACAATATCTATAGAGATCATTGAACGTATACAGGCTGAGGACGATATTACCCTTGCATTTCCTACACAGTCTATCTATGTGGATAAAGATGTACGTAAGCCCATTGCCCAAGCACCTACACTCTTTGATGAAGAAGCATAAATGAAACGTGTCTATTTTAAAACATTCGGTTGCAGAACAAATCAGTTTGATACACAGGTGATGATGTCAAAACTACAGGAATTTGAACTTAGTCAGGACGAGCTTAATAGTGACATTATTGTGGTAAACTCCTGTACTGTTACCAACGGGGCAGACTCATCAGTGCGTAACTATATCTCTTCCATGAAGCGTAAAAACCCAAACGCCAAGGTGATTCTTGCCGGCTGCGGGTCACACTCCAAAGGAGAAACACTTTTTGAAGATAAAAAAGTCTTTGGTGTCATGGGACACTCAGAAAAAGAGAAGATCAATGAGATACTCAAGATCGAAGAGCCTTTTTACCAGATAGGTGATCTTAAACATATCGATTCTACCATTGTAGAGGAGTTTGTCGGAAAAAGCAGGGCATTCATCAAAATACAGGAGGGGTGTGACTTTGCCTGCTCTTACTGTATTATCCCTGCGGTTCGAGGTGGTGCCAGATCCCATAAAGAAGAGACTATTCTGGAACAGGTCACCAAACTGGCAAGCAATGGCTTTGGAGAATTCATTCTTACAGGAACCAATGTCGGATCTTACGGAAAGGATCATCATACTTCCATGGCAGAACTACTTAAAAAGATCAGTACTATACGAGGTGTCAGACGTATACGTATAGGAAGTCTGGAGCCTATACAAATAGATGATGCCTTTATGGAGTTACTCTCTGAACCATGGATGGCAAAGCATTTGCATATTGCCTTACAACATACCAGTGACAAGATGCTGGAACTGATGAACCGAAGAAACAGTTACAAAACAGACTTTGAACTTTTTCACAAAATAGCCGATAAAGGCTATGCTCTTGGTACAGACTTCATTGTAGGGCATCCCAGAGAAGATGAAAAGGCATGGACAGAGGCAATAGATAGAATAAAAGAGTTGCCGTTGACCCATGTACATGCCTTCTCTTATTCAAAACGCGATCATACAGCTTCAAGCAGTATGAAGCCCGAAATCAGAGGAAATATTGCCAAAGAGCGTCACAAAGAACTTACGGAGCTTGTCAAAGCAAAAAATTTTCTATTCAGACGTGACCATACTGAAAATTTAGAAGTCTTACTTGAAAATGGCAAAGAGAATATTTATCATGGCTTTGACCAATATTTCAACAGAGTTGAAGTCAAAAGTCAGGAAGACCTCAGTTCAAACTGGGTGCTTCTCAATCATGTGGAGGTGACCAATGAAGGAAACAAAGCGCAGCTTTAACCCTAAAGCACTTAATAGTAAAAATATCAAGATCATCATCAGTTTGTTGGTGATTTTTTTAGGGCTTCTTACTTTTATCGTATTGAGAGATACCGATCCATTGATCACACATACTCAGGCGAATAAGCTTTTTACTGAAAATAAAATAGAAAAGATCATTGTTGATGGAGAATATATTCGTCTTAAAACAGCTCAAAACCGTTATAAGATATATAAAGATGCCATCAACAAAACAGCTTTTTTCACCAAATATCCTGTAGAAGTTAAGGAAGAGGGTACTTCTGTTTATGATATTTTGTCTCTGTTTATTTTGGCAGGTGCTTTTTGGTTTCTGTTTAGATTCATGAAACAAAGCAGACTGCAGCAACTTAAACAAATAAGAGCTGCAAGGGTAGAGGAGAATCAGGACAATGAGCCTGTACAGGCACTGAAATCACATGTTACTTTTGCAGATGTAGCGGGAATAAAAGATGTTAAAGAGGAGCTTGAAGAGATCATTGATTTTCTTAGAGAGCCCCAAAAATACCGTGATCTGGATATCCGTCTTCCCAAGGGTGTATTACTTGTTGGTCCTCCGGGTGTGGGAAAAACACTTATTTCCAAAGCAGTGGCCGGTGAGGCTGGTGTACCTTTCTTCTATCAGAGTGGCGCTTCTTTTGTTCATATCTATGTAGGTATGGGAGCAAAAAGAGTTTCAGAACTTTTTAAGAAAGCAAAACAGATGGCTCCAAGTATTATCTTTATAGACGAGATAGATGCTGTGGGTAAAAGCAGAGGTGAATTTAGAAATGATGAGAGAGAAGCTACCCTGAACCAACTGCTTACAGAGATGGATGGTTTTGAAGAGAGTTCAGGAGTTATAGTTATCGGTGCCACCAACAAAATAGATGTACTGGATGAAGCACTCCTTCGTGCCGGGCGTTTTGACAGACGCATCCACATCTCCCTTCCCGACCTTGAAGACAGAGCCAAAACACTTGAGCTCTACCTTGCACACAAACCGCATACAGTAGATATAGAACAGGTAGCACGTATGACTGTAGGCTTTAATTCGGCTGCACTGGACACTTTGACCAACGAAGCAGCGATCTTTGCGATGAGAGAGGGACGTACTACTGTTGAAACTTCCGATTTTGAAGCTGTCAAAGAAAAGGTACTTACCGGTAAACGCAAAATATTGAGTTTTACTGAAGAGGAGAGAAAGATTCAGGCTGTCTATCAGGGAGCCAAAGCTGTGATCGCTACATGGCTGGACGTTGAGTTTGAGAAGATCGGTATTGTCAATACACGATTGATCGCCCAAGAGCATGAGATACTCTCACGTTCAAAATTGCTTAACCGTATTAAGGTTTATTTGGCTGGAAGCATTGCTACACAGATGTACTACAATGAACAGTTCACCAATGCAAGCAATGATATTATGCAAGCCAAAGAGTTAGTTAGAAAAGTGATCTACGAGTACGCTATGAGTGAGAACTTCATTGTAACCCCATTAGCGGAAGAGGAGCTTTTAAAAGAGTCTGTCTCTGAAGTCAAAGCCCTTCTTAAAACACTTGAACGTGCATTGGATGAAGTTTCAAAGTATCTGTTAATGCATGAAAATATTACACATCAAAAGTCTCAAGAGATCCTAAAAGAGATATTTTAAAGATGCTTTTTTTTAACGGTTTTTCTCTGCAAAAGGAAGAGGAACTCTTTGATGCATACCTCTTGAAAAGCAATCTATGTGTAGCAGGATTCAGTTATGGTGCACAAAAAGCATTTGAATATGTCTATCACTCCAAAGAGCGTATAGAGAGGCTTATCCTTCTTTCTCCTGCTTTTTTTCAGACACAAAAAGTAAGTTTCATCCGTACACAGTTACATTACTTTGAGGCAGGACAGGAAGCCTATGTCAAGCAGTTTTTAGCCAATGTATCTTCTCCTTTGAAGTTGGATCTGTCTGCCTATCTAAAGATAGGATGCAAAGAGGAACTTGAAGCGCTTCTTACCTACCGGTGGGATAGTAGAAAAATAGAAGAGGTACTTGAAAGAGGTACGACTATAGAGGTCTTTTTAGGAGCTGAAGACAAGATCATCGATGCAGAAGATGCTTTTGCATTTTTCTCACCGCTGACTACAACCTATTTTATAAAAAGGGTAGGGCATATATTAAAGAACTGATCATTCATCGGCTTCTTTAACTGTAATTAACTCCTGCCATGTTCTTGGCTTTTTAAATACATAAATCACTTTTGAAAAAATCCATGAACGGGGTACCGCACCAAAAAAACGGCTATCAGCAGAATTGTCTCTAAGATCACCAAGCATAAAGTAGTGTTTGGGTTTAACCGTTGTTACCGGAAGCTGGGTCAATACTTTGGGTACACGGAGTCTCCAGTTATGTACTACGCCATAATATTTTAAATATGGATCTTTAAGAAAGTAGCCATCTTTTGTCTGTACTGCCTGAAGATCATAAGTCTGTGCCAATACTTTTGTTCTCGTTGAGTTTCCTTCCGGCTGTAAATAAAACGAACGTTCTTTTTGGAAATATTTGTCACCGGGAAGAGCAGCACAGCGTTTAATGTAAAGTCGTCCTTCAGGATCAAGAGGATGTTTTATCACAAGCATATCGCCTCTGTGTATGGCATCAAATTGGCGATAGGTAAGTACGATGTCTCCTTCTATCAAACCATAATTCATACTTGTACCGCTGATCTTGTATAGACGTAACATGTAAAAAGAGACAGAAAAAAGAATGAGTATAGGCAAGATGAATTTTTTCATAGGAATATTATAACTTTTTGAGTTAAAATAGATATTAGTACGGTAATATTACAAGGAGCATCTAAAAAGGATAGGAGTATGTTACAAAACAGCTATGAATTATTTTCTGCACTGAAGCAAATGGGTTATATGCAGACAAATAGAGATTTGCTTTGGTGGCCAAACAGTAATACATTTGAAGTCGTTGTGGGTGCATTACTTACACAGCAAACCAACTGGGAAAGGGTGGAAGAATCTCTTAAAAATCTTAAAACAGATGACTTACTTACACTTCAGGCACTTAGTGCTGCCTCTACCCAAGAGATAGCAGATCTTATTAAACCAAGTGGTTTTTACAACACCAAAGCCCATAGACTTAAATTGCTTTGCACCAATATCTTAAATGAATTCGGTAGTTTTGAATTATTTCAAAAGCATGTAGACAGAAAATGGCTACTTTCCCAGAAAGGTATTGGTATGGAGAGTGCTGACTCCATACTTTGTTACGGTTGTTCCCGTGAAATCTTTGTTGTGGACAGCTATACTAACAGGCTCTTGGGTGCCTTTGGATATGAATTTGAAAACTATATGCAGATACAGGAATGGATGCAAGAGGGGATCGAAGCAAACTTTGATAAAATAACAAAAATGTATGATATACCCGTTACACTTCATACTGTTTATGCACGATTTCACGGTAAGATCGTAGAGTTTGCAAAAGAGTATATTAGAGGAAAAGAAGTGGATATCAGTACATTGAACAAAAGGATCAGAGTGTGACAAATATCGTTATCACCGGATGTAGTACCGGTATAGGTTTAAAAACAGAAACATATCTTAGAGATAAATTTGTTAAAGTCTATCCTACTGCCAGGACTTCCGAAGATGTTGCAATGTTAAAATCAATTGGATTTGAAAATGCCATGCAGCTTGATGTGAGAAACAGTAAGGAGATAAGCAGTGTTATCGCCAAAGTGTTGAAAATAGACGGTAAGATCGATGTCTGGTTCAACAATGCAGGATATGGACAGCCGGGTGCTTTGGAAGATATTACTACAGAGGTACTAAAAGAACAGTTCGAAACCAATGTTTTCGGTCTGCATGAATGTACAAGACAGATCATTCCTGTAATGAGAGTGCAAGGATATGGAAAGATTATTCAACACAGTTCGGTACTTGGACTTATTTCACTTTTCGGAAGAGGTGCCTACAATGCAAGCAAATATGCAATAGAAGGACTTACAGATACATTGAGACTGGAACTGAAAGATACAAATATTTACCCTGTATTGCTTAATACGGAACCAATTAGCAGCCATTTTCGTCAAACTGCCATTCAAAAACTTCAGGAAAATGTAGATACAGAGCACTCTGTCTTTAGTGATAAATACCGGCAAAGTATAGAGGGAACAGCCAAAAAAGTCCCTTTTAATGAAGAGGCTGTTTCAGTAGCAAAAATAGTACATACTATTGTCTTGGCTAAGTATCCAAAACCTAGATATTATATTACGAAAGCAACATATCTTCTGGGCTATATGAAAAGAGCTGTAAGTACAAATTTTTTAGATCATATTCTAATGAAAATAGGCTAATATCAATAATAGAACATCGTTGGACAGGTAATGTTACGTCCTTTTGACTTTGCTTCATACATATAATTATCTGCCAGTTTGATCAGTCCGTCAACAGAAGAGGTGTGTTTATTGTCAGCTATCCCCGCACTTAGACTCACCTTGATCTGATATTTTTCATGTGTGATCAACAGATCAAGAATATTTTTCCGTATCTTTTCAGCAACCAGATAGGCTTCTTTTTCATTTGTTTTCGGCAGTATAACAAGAAATTCTTCGCCACCCCAACGTGCAGCTATATCGGTTCTTCGTATTGTATTTTTGATCACACTGGCAACTTCCATAAGCACTTTGTCCCCGGCTTCATGTCCATAGCGGTCATTCACATCTTTAAAATAGTCGATATCACACATGATAAGACTCATATTTGTATCATCTCTTTTCTCTTGTGCATAAATGCGTTCCATATGATAATGTACCCCACGTCTGTTGCGAAGCTGTGTGAGTTGATCTTCTTCTGCAATGTTTGAAAGCTCTTCTGTAAGAAGTTTCATCTTCCCAAAAAGATTTTCGGTAGAGTACTCATAGGCAGCGGTTAAAGTAGCATCCAGAATAAAGACAAGGATCAAACGTGCTTTATAGTCAAAAGTATATACTGTGTGCAGAAAGATATTATCCGGAACAAACAAGATCCAAACCATAGCCAGTAAAAAAGCACAGAGAATAGCTCCACCTTTTTTAAGTCCGTGAAGAAAAAGAATGACCACAGGTAAAGAGTAGATCCACAGAGATCCGGTATTGTTCACTCCTCCTGCAGCCACCAAATAGAGCATGAGCAGTACTAAAGGGTAGCTTATAACAGCAGTTGCCAAAGCATAACTGATCTTCTTTGTGAGTATAAGCACATAGTTTAGTGTGGCAAGAAAAGCAATGGACAACAGGGTATAGGAGAGGGGGGATTGATCTTTGGAGAGGGCTAGCAAACCTAGGGGCAACGTACAGGCAATAGCCAAAAGTGTGATGGCTTTTAAAATATAGAGTTGACGTGAATAGTGTGAATCTGCCAGTGACGGTGCATTAAGTCTATAATTACTTGGTCTACTGTTTTCATTTTCAGAAGAATTTTTACCTAGATTTGTTTTATTCAAATTATGTTCGCCCCTACAATCATCTTTCAAAGTATATATTATAGTTATACTAACTTAAAATAATACTTTTTTACTGATATCAATTTGGGTATAATTCAATAAAAAATTTAGGAAATTATAGTATGGATAAAATAAAAATAGGTGTTATAACCACAAGTGACAGGGCATCTCAGGGCATCTACGAAGATATCTCAGGTGTAGCTATTATGGATACAATGAAGGCATATCTTCTAAATGAATGTGAATATGAATATAGATGTATTCCAGATGAGCAGAGTCTTATAGAAACAACACTTGTAGAACTCTCCCGTGATCATAACTGTGACCTCATTGTTACTACAGGTGGTACCGGACCGGCAATGAGAGATGTTACCACAGAAGCCACAGAGAATGTCTGTCAAAAACTGCTTCCGGGGTTTGGAGAGCAGATGCGGGCAGTGAGTTTGCAGTATGTGCCAACAGCTATCCTGTCACGTCAAACTGCAGGTATCTGCAATGGTTCACTGATAATTAATCTTCCAGGAAAACCCAAATCTATCCGTGAATGCCTGGATGCAGTATTTCCTGCCGTACCGTATTGTATTGATCTTATAGGTGGTCATTATATGGAAGCTGATGAAGCAGTGATTAAAATATTTAGACCTAAGTCAAAGTAACATATAAATGGACTAGGGGACATTGGTTGAATTTCTGAAAGAAATTAAAGCTGTGTCCTCAAATAAATGGAGGGAAGGATACCATAATGAATATAGAATTTATTGAAAAGAAACTGGGAGAGATCATTGATGAACTTGAAAAAGAAGTGATGGAGGTACTGATGAATGAGAGCCTTGGAAAAGGAGAGACCAATCTCCATATGAAACCGCTGGCTTCCACAAAGCAGATACTAACAAATGCTTTGGAGAGTATTAAAATGGTAGATAGACTTGCAAGAGAGGATCTGGAAAAATGAAAAAATATCTTTATCTTTTTTTTAGCTTTACCTTACTGCTTGTAGCAGAAGAAAAATCACACCCTTCAAATAGTTTAGGTTACCTCTATCTAGCAGTTTTTATCCTTACTGTCGGGCTTTTTTTCTGGGGCATTTACAAAGCAGTAAAAACACAAGAACTCATCTATACCTTGGCTCTGCTTCCATTTTTTCTGCTCATGGTAGGGATGTTTTTTCTTTAGAAGTGTCTTTTAGAAACTTCAATAGTCTTGCTTATATAAAACAGTATTTTTGAACAATTTTCTATAAATTATCATTTAAAGTGATAATTTATGACTTTTTAACCATAAAATGAGACTTTTTAATTTGAATAGATCTATACTTAATAAATATATTATTATTTTAAAGGATCAAGAATGAAAAAAATCACATCAATACTTTTAGTATCATCTGTTGCACTTATGACAGGATGTGCAACCAATGAAGTCCACAATTCACATTGGGGATACACTGGTCATAATACACCAGATACATGGGGACATCTTTCTGAAAAATACAGAGAGTGTGGTGTAGGGGCGAATCAGTCACCAATCAATATTACCCATTCTCTCCATGCACATCTTCCTCCACTGGCTCCACATTATGCAGGTCGTTCTAAAAATATTGTCGATAACGGACATACAGTACAGGTGAACATGGAACCGGGAAACACTTTCAAGATAGACGGTGATACTTTTGAACTCAAGCAGTTTCATTTCCACTCTCCAAGTGAAAACCATATTAACGGGCAATCTTTCCCTCTTGAGGCACACTTTGTGAATTTGGATAAAAAAGGAAATATAGCAGTGATCGCGGTGATGTTCAAAGAGGGTAAAGCAAACAAAGCACTTGAAAAAGTATGGGCAAAAATACCGGGTAAAGAAGGGGAGAGCAATACGCTTAAACTTGCAGGTATCGCTAATGCGATCATGCCAAAGAACAAGCACTACTACCGCTTTAACGGTTCCTTAACGACGCCTCCATGTACAGAAGGGGTAAGATGGTTCGTATTGAAAACGCCTGTCACTGTCTCTAAAGAGCAGGTAGAAAAGTTCCATCATCTCATGCATCATAACAACAACAGACCCATTCAGCCGATGGATGCAAGAGTAGTTATAGACTAATTCAATCCCGTGTGGAGGTCATGCCCGCACCCAACCAGTCTTGCATCCCCCCACGGTACCATTTCAGTTTTTCTGCCGGGTACCCAATCTCCAAAAGTGCGTAGATCATTGCAGGTGATTGGCTGCACCATGGACCATTGCAGAAGAGTACCAGTGTTTTGGCGTTGCTAAAATCATACTCTCCGTCTTTTTGAATAAATACGCCCAAATGTTTTAAAGCATATTCAAAATAAAATTCATACTCATCTCTGTATTTAAAGTAATGAAACGGCATATTAACCGCTCCTGGAATAGTCCGATATTTAAACCACTCCTCTTTACGACTGTCGACAAGAAGGAGTTTCTTGTTTTGTTGCATTTCCTTAAGAAAAGCGAGAACTTCCAATTCTCCGTAGGTTTCGAGATCTGCATCAAGCTGTATGGGCAACAGTTTTCCTTTTGTATGTACATAAGTGGACTTACATGCCTGTGGTACCTTTTCATTCGCATAATTACCTGTCCAGAGCATCTCATTGTTAATAGGGATCTTTTTACAGATAGCCGGAATATTTCGTTTGACTACATAATTTTTTTGCTGTTTATCTGCTGTAGTGGTAGTAACCATAACACCGCTATATTCAAAACCGCTATTTGCTGTAAGAGAAAAGGTGGAGAGGATCAAACCCATCATGATATATTTTTTTAACATAAATATCCTTTATCTATTTTCACATTAATAATTATTATATCTTAATATAAGTTTTAAGTAAAGTATGGGTGGAAGGCTTGGAATTTGCAGTTAAAATATTTTATTTTGAAATATCTTAACTGTATTATTTAGACGTTATGTGCCACTTTGTACGTAGGATCATCCTCTTCATAGGTACAAAACGGTCCTGCTGTCTTTAGTGTTTTCTTGCAATCTTCAGAGAGATGTCTGAGTGTCAGTTTTTTACCGGCATTTTTATATTTTAGAGTTAAAGCATCAATTGCTTCTGCCCCAGAACTGTCCATGACCCTTGCTTTTTTAAAGTCAATAACTACCTCTTTGGGATCATTTTCCACATCAAATTGCTCATTAAAAGAGGTAACCGAGCCAAAGAAAAGCGGACCATCAAGTTCGTAGATCTTTTTACCATTTTCCTCTTTTATCTGTGCAAAAATCTTTGCATGTTTCCAGGCAAAGACCAGTGCAGAAATAATGATACCTGCGATAACTGCCACAGCAAGATCAAAAAAGATGGTAATGATCGTCACTGTTATCAGAACAAAAGCATCTGCTTTAGGCATATGGGTAATACGCTTAATTGATGAAAATTCAAACGTACCAATACTCACCATGAACATGATCCCCACCAATACCGCCATAGGAATAGCTGCAATCACAGAAGAAAAACTGACCACAAGAATAATGAGCAGTACCGCTGCGGTAAAGGATGACAAACGTCCAAGTCCTCCGGAGGTAAAGTTGATAACGGACTGACCGATCATCGCACATCCTGCCATACCACCAAAAAGTCCCGAAGTTGCATTCCCTATACCCAGTGCTACACACTCTTTGTTCCCTGAACCACGCTTCCCGCCCATCTCATCGAGTACAGAGAGGGTAAGCAAAGACTCTATGAGTCCTACCAGAGCCACGATCACAGCAGTAGGCAGGATGATCGCCATAGAATCCCAAGAGAAAAGGGAAGCATCCGGCAAGACAAAATGCGGCAGTGAAACATGAGAAAGATCGGCAAGGTCTCCTACGGTTTTTGTATCAATATGCCCAAAATAAACTACGAGTGTTACAACTACGATTGCAACAAGCCCTGCAGGAACGGCTTTGCTTACTTTTGGCAAAAATTGCATTGTTGCCATAGTCGCGATAATAATAACATACATAATATAGTTTTCAGAAAAACTCGCTTTTAGAATGTCCACCCATGAACTATACTGCTCCATATGGGCAGGAGCAAGAAAAGGGAGCTGTGCCAAGGCAATGACAATGGCCAGACCATTCACGAAGCCAAAGAGGGCAGGTTGAGGCACAAGACGAATAAATTTACCCATCTTTAAAGCACCTATGGTGATCTGGATCAATCCTGCAATAATGGAAGTCAGCAGAATATAGTGTAAGACCATCATAGAGAGTGCTTCTGCATCCAGATCGGGATACATCTTCTTTACAGCAAGACCCAGCGAAACAAAAACCACAGCCACAGAGCCTGTAGCTCCGGAGATCATCCCGGGTTTACCCCCTAAAACAGCTGTAATAAGACCAATGATAAATGCTCCGTAAAGCCCAACTACAGGGGAAACCCCTGCAATAAATGAAAAAGCGATCGCTTCAGGGACAAGTGCCACTGCAACCAAGGCCCCGGAAAGCACATCATTTTTAATATTTTGTTTTGAATAGTTCTGAATATTGAACAAGGGGTTTTCCTTACACTAAGAATAAAAGTGTGGAATTCTACCATAATTATTTGAGTTAGAAGTTAGATATCATCCCTGTAGACATCCGTAATATCAAAATCATAATCAGGCTCAATGACAGGAACATGTTCAAGTGACTTTTTATTGATCTCTACGGCTTTAAGATCATACTCATCTCCCTGATAGAACTTTTGCTCTTTTGCATACTTTTTTTCTCGCTCCATCTGCTCTTTGATC
>JALXCZ010000017.1 GCA_026990595.1 Sulfurovum sp. | reverse complement strand
TTACGAAGGAGAGTTCATAGACATAGGGTTTGCCTAGGGTGTGTGTGCCTTTTAGGGTGTAAATGGAGTAGGCATTGTCATTAACGTAGGGGTTCTTTTTTGCATTGAGGAGGTGTAATCTTGCTTTAATTTTTTGCAGCTGTGTCGGGTTCATTTGTGTCCCTTTTAAATTGTTTGGTTTTTTGTTTTATTTTAGCGTAATAACTTTAGCTTTACGTGTATTTTAGAGATAATTCTGAGGGGATGCATTTCCCCTTCCCTCCTAGAGAGCCATAACCATGGGTGGGGTTGGCTCTCTCTTTATGACATTTGAAACGACTTTTATCCCCATTCTACAAACAGTGGCTTTTATCAGTATGCCCTACACCTTAGGTGCGAGTTATATTATCAGCAGGGAATAAAATTTGCTATTATTAAAAGTACCCTAAACATTCTCATCCTCATTTCATCTTTACTTTGTATACTGTTACAAAAAAAGAGTAAAAGATATCCATGATAAACAAAAACATCATAGCTCTAGGCTTCGTTAGCTTTTTTACAGACATGGCAAGTAGCATGGTCACTTCTATCTTGCCTCTGTTTATTGTCTATACACTCCATGAGGGTGTAGTTAAATTGGGGTATGTGGTGGCGATTGCTACGTTTATCTCTTATGCGTTTCGAGTGTTGTTTGGGTATTTGAGTGACAGATATCAGGTTGTTAAACCTTTTGTGGTTACAGGGTATTTTATCTCTGCTGTGACAAAGCCTCTGCTTTATATGAGTGGCTCATGGCAAAGTGTGGCGACATTGCGTGGGGTTGAACGTGTGGGTAAAGCTGTTCGTTCTGCGACCAAGGACTCCCTCATCTCTGCCTACAGTGTAGGAAAAAGTGGCAAAACCTTTGGCTTTCACAAAACCATGGACATCGCAGGAGAACTCACAGGAAGTCTCATCGTCTTTGCTTTACTCTTTTACCTTGGTGAGAGTGAGATACTTTTTAGAAATATCTTTGCCTTTACCCTCATTCCTGGGCTTATTGCTGTGGTGATTGTGCTCTTTTTCGTCAAAGATGCTCCCTATAAAAGCAAAGCAAAAACATTTGACTTGAAAAAAGATTATGGCTTGCTTCCTCTACTTTTTGTCTATTTTGGATTTGTCTTTTTTATGTTTAATGACTCCTTTTTTCTCATCAAAGCCAAAGAGGCAGGCATCGCTACCACATATATTCCTCTGCTTGTAGTATTGCTAAACCTTACCCAAACATTATTAAGCTATTTTATAGGTGTGAAAATAGATGCAATAGGTGCAAAAAAAATCTTTACACTTTCTTTACTCTTTGGACTTTTTGCTACGGTGAGCTTGTATGTCAACTTTATTGTCATTGGCTTTATATTTTTAGGAGTGTTCATCGTAGGAAGTCTCAATGCCCTGCGTGCTTACATCTCTGAGTATGCACACAACAAAGGTACAGTTTACGGCATACTCTATGGCGGTGTAGCACTCTTTGGTGCACTGGGAGCCTTGGTAACAGGTGTTATTTGGAAACATTATGATGCACAAAGTGCTGTGCTCTTTTCGTTGCTGGGGATGAGTGTCGTGTTTGTGGGGTATCTATTTGAACTCTCTGAATAACCTAGAGAGTTCATTTGTTTTATATCTAGTAACTGATAGAGATACACTCTTTACTTTACAATCCCAAAGTCACAGAAATTTAGTAAAATCTCTCGATCATCTTCTGCATCCTGCTTTTGGCACGGTGCAGGAAGAGCGTACTTTTACCGGAGAGTTTACCCTCTTCTGACATAGGCAGTGCCATAAAACTTTTAACAGCATCCAAAAGATCCTGAGTATCTTTCATCTCTAAGAGTGATTTCTCATGATAGTTCGGCTCTTCCGCACCTCCTTCAAAATGCAAGATCCTCTCTAATTTTCCTTTTTGCTCATTAAAAAGAACCTGATACGTTTTTAAAGTCTCTATAGCATCATGGATATGGGCATCTACCTTGTCCATTTCCTCTTTGCAGTTTCCTTTATGCGTGGTGTAGGTCTGTGCATCTTCAAGCTGTTTGGTTGCAAAATGCAAGTTCTTGTTCCCTTTCAGACCCACACGGATAAAATAGATAAGTGCCATCACTGCCAAAACTACTATACCGACTATCAATCCACCGTTAACAGCATCATCGGGACGTCCAACCTGTGTACCGAACCAGCCAAAGATACGCTGAAGTGTCTCATTTGAAGGCATTTTTGTAACATCTAATGTCATATTCAGCTTATTGGTCGCAAGATAGACAAGTCCTGCAAATGTAGTAGCTCCACCAAGCAAGGCATAGAGAAAACCGGTAAATTTTCCACTTGAAACATCACGAAGTGCAATAGGTTCAACTTCATCTTTTGTTTCAAAAACAATATTCTCCTCCTCTTTATTTTCATCCTCTTCACTGTTTGCAACATACCCCAACTGTGTTAGCAAAGCTTCACTTGCATCCATTCCACCCTCTTGCAATAGATGTTTGGCTTCCTCATAGGCTTTAAGGTCATCTGCAAGCAAAAGTTTACAGGCATCCATCTGCTCTTCAGCTTCTTTGACTATGCCTTTAGCTTTGACTACCATCTCTTTGGCTATCTCATGCTTTTTAAGCTTTTTTACCTCTTTGGGCAATACCTCTTCTATAGATTCAAGCTCTTTGGCTGTTTCTTCTATATCCGTACTGATCCCTTCTACTTCATCTAGCATCTCTTTTTGCGTATCTTCTGTTATTTCAGCAACATCTTTCATCTTCACCCTTTCTCAATCATTTTTTCTGAGCACTATCCTTCTATTTTATCAAAAATCTTTAACAAATGATTAATCTACATCAACATTTTAAGTCACTTGGATATAATCTGTTAAAAATTATTTAGGAATTCTATGGGCATTTTAATTGCGCTTTTGGTTTTATCGGTATTGATCTTTTTTCATGAGCTGGGACACTTTACTGCAGCCAGATTTTTTGGTGTGCAGGTTGATGTATTCAGTATAGGCTTTGGTAAACGTCTCTGGACAAAGAAGATAGGAAAGACCGAATGGAGTCTCTCTGCCATCCCGCTTGGTGGTTATGTTAAGATGAAGGGGCAGGATGACAGCGACCCTACAGCTGTCAGCTATGATGAGGACAGCTACAACACAAAAAAACCCTGGCAGCGTATTATCATTCTTCTTGCGGGTCCTTTTGCCAACTTTTTGATGGCATTCCTGCTCTATCTTGCCATCTCCTACATAGGTGTCCCCAAACTGCTTGCATATGTCGGTACGGTAGGCAAAGAAACACCTGCACTTAAAGCAGGTTTGCAAAAAGAAGACAGGATCATACAGATAAACGGAAAGAAGATCCTTTATTGGGAAGAGATAGGTAAAAGGATCAATGAAACACAGGGTCCACTTAATGTAGTTTTGGAACGAAAACACAAACTTATGGAGCTGACACTGCAACCCAAAGTGATTGATGACAAAAATCTTTTTGGAGAAAAGATCACTCGGCGTATCATCGGGATCAGTCCTATGGCAAAACAGACAACGGTACATTATGGCATGCTCGAAGGATTTGGCTATGCCTGGGAAGAAACTATAAAAGCAAGTACACTCATTTTTAAAAGTGTACAAAAACTCCTTACCGGTGTCGTAGGAGCTGATAAGGTCGGCGGCATCATTACCATCATGGATGTGACTGCCAAAGCAAGCAGTGCAGGAATACTTTCACTCTTTTTCTTTACCGCACTTATCTCTGTCAATCTCGGAGTACTGAACCTGCTTCCTATTCCTGCACTCGATGGCGGCCACATTATGTTTAACCTTTATGAAATACTTAGAGGAAAAGCACCAAGTCAGAATGCCATGTATTATATGACAATGGTTGGCTGGGCACTGCTGCTTGGACTTATGATGCTAGGATTGTATAATGATATAAACAGAATATGGGGGACACACTAATGGCACTATTAGATAAAGAACATTTAAGAGCAAATTTGGATGAAGTCATCTGGAACATTGAAGAGGCACGTATCTCTGTGAGTGAACACCACATTGTACAACTTGTTGCAGTAGGGAAATATACCCAAATAGAGAACATTGCCACACTTTATGAACTGGGACAAAGAGCCTTTGGTGAAAACCAGATACAACAACTTAAAGAGCGTATGCATATTCTCGAAGCATTACCACTTCAATGGCATATGATAGGTACTTTACAAAAAAACAAGATCAATAATCTCATTGATCTAAGACCTACACTTATGCAGTCTCTTGACAGTATAGCATTAGCACAGGAGCTTAACAAAAAACTTGAAGCTAAAAATGCCACCATGAACTGTCTGCTTCAGATCAACGCTGCAAAAGAAGAAAGTAAATCTGGGGTATTATCAGAAGAAGCTTTGGATATCTATCAGGAGATAAAAGAGAATTGCCAAAATATCACGCTCAAAGGAGTCATGACCATTGGTGCGCACAGCGAAGATACAAAACTGATCCAAGAAAGCTTTGAGGCAACACACAAGATCTATGAAAAATTAGAAAAAGAGGGAGCCACCATCTGCTCTATGGGTATGAGCGGAGATTATCAGCTGGCTATCAAATGTGGATCTAATTTGGTTAGAGTAGGTTCTGCACTATTTAAGTAGAAAATAGTAACAAGAGAATCTTTCAGCTTAAGATGCTTCCTGAACCTGACACTTCTCGCAAACACCATAAAGATTGATCTGTCTCTTACTCAGTTTAAAATGTTCCTGCTCACTCAGATCATGAAGTATTTTATCGGTACTCTCTAGACAAGATCTGTCTTCCACTTCTCCACACTCAGTACAAATAAGATGCATATGATCTACTTTTGCAAGTTCATATTTTGATTTTTTACCAGCAATTGGTACTTCAACCAAAACTCCCTTACTCATCATTAAAATAATATTTTTATAGATTGTTGCCAAAGAGAGAGACGGATGCACTCTTGCCACTTCTTTGTAGATCTCTTCTACAGACATATGTCCGCTTTTTTCAATAACTTCCAAGATATTCATACGTTGAAATGTTGCTTTAAGTCCACTCTCTTTTAAAAGAGTTGCATAATCGGTCATTTTTATCCTTTCCTCTATAAAATCGATATGTCAGCTCCGCACCTCAAATTATAAAAGGGAGGAAGAAGTTGAAATGCGGAGCTGGCATATCGATTTATTTCTCAGGCATAAGCCTGAGAAAGTCTATTTTACTTACAGTTCATCTGCGTGCTTACCAAGATATTCTGCAACACCTTCGGTGTCAGCTTTCATACCTTCATCACCTTTGACCCAACCTGCAGGACATACTTCACCATACTCATTTGTAAAAAGCATCGCATCTACCATTCTCAGCATCTCATCTTCATTTCTACCAAGTGGAAGATCATTGATAACCGCATGTCTAATAGTACCGTCTGCATCAATAAGGAATGAACCTCTTAATGCTACAGCTTCATCAAGCAATACATCATAATCTCTTGCAATTTGTTTGGAAAGGTCAGCAACCAATGGGAAGTTGATTCTTCCGATCCCACCTTTTTCTACCGGAGTCTCTCTCCATGCAAAGTGTGAGAATTGGCTGTCTACAGAGACACCAATCACATTGATCCCTCTTTTGGAAAATTCTTCTACTCTATGAGAGAATGCAATGATCTCTGACGGACATACAAATGTAAAGTCCAACGGATAGAAAAAAAGTACTGCACCTTTTTCACCAAGGTTATCCATAAGATTGAAATCCTCAACGATCTGACCATCTGCCAATACAGCTGTTGCTGTAAAATCCGGAGCTTTTTTAGTTACTAACATATTTTTCCTTTAAATAATAATTTTTATTTACAAAGGAATTTTATCGTAATAACTTTAAAAGGAGATAAAATGCTTATTAAAACGGCAACAACCCAAACTTCTTAACAAAATTCTCATCAATGTCTATAATCCCTTTTTTCTGAAGGTCATCCAGTACAGACTTCGTACAGAAGGTATCACCAGGCCACTCTCTTGTATAGCCATCGTATGCATTTTTATTGGTCGCATCTATACTGATGAACGGCTCCAACATTACATCCCTCCCGGCATCTATATTATTCACTACTCTCCAGATAAGCATATAAGGATCGTTGATGTCGTTATTGGTTTTGTCTATAATAACAAGCATTCCTATATGTTTTTGGAGTTTATTCAGTTTTACAATAAGCATTTTCATAGATGTTTGCTTATCTACAGCAATGACGCATATCGGTGTTTTTGTCTGAGTCATATATTGCTTTACTTCTAAAACATGACTGTCAATACGCTGCATTTTTTCAAGCAGTTCGCTGTCACTGAGTAACGCTTCTACACCCTCTTCTATTTCATTGCCGGTTGCATCTACACCCAGCTTCCCGCCAACGAACTGTTCAGATGAAGAGTGATCAAGATGATCCACTATACCTTGCGTGATGAGTATTTTATTTTTATCCAGTCTATTGAGTATATGCTCTGTAAGCATCTCACTCTCTTCAAGTTCCGGTGCGTTTTCGCCCACAAAGATCGCATGTTTGACAAAACTCATCTGCCCCACACCCCAAAAGGCATGCATGAACTGCTGCGCATGTCCTTTGTAGAGTGTTTTCATCTTGGCTAAGATAAGATTATGAAACACACCGTTTTCAGGCATATTGTAGTCTATAAGGTCAGGTGCCATAGGTTTAAGCATCGGTAAAAAAACTCTCTCGGTTGCCCAGCCCATATATTTATCTTCCAGTGGCGGTTTTCCTACCACAGTCGCTGCAAAGACAGGCTCTTTTTTCATAGTAATAGTCTCTACTTCCATGACAGGAAACGGCTCTTTTAGAGTGTAGTAGCCCGTATGGTCACCAAAAGGTCCTTCTATCTCTGTAAGTTCAGGATCTACAAATCCTTCTATGACAATGTCCACATCTCTGGGTATATAAATATCATTGGTCAACGATTTCACAAGCTGTGCATTTTTATTGCGCACAAAACCGTACAATAACATTTCAAACATCCCGTAAGGCATCGGTGCCTGTCCACACCAAATATACAGTGGATCACCTCCAATGGCAACCGTTACAGGCATTTTTTTTCCTGCTTTTTGATACTGGTCGAAAAAATGTGAAGCATCTTTATGGATCTGCCAGTGCATACCAAGTCTATTTTTATCATACTGTTGCAGTCTGTACATCCCGAGATTCTGCATTTGTCCATCAAGACTTTGAGTATAGACCTGCCCCATGGTAATGAACGGTCCACCATCTTCTTCCCATGTTTTTAGAATTGGAAGTCTGTCCAGATCTACTTCTGCCTTAGGTATGACCACTTCCTGACACTCTCCACTAAACTTTAGACGTTTTGGAAAAACATTTTTTAAAGAAAAAAGTTTAGGAAGCATCATCAACTTTGCTTTTAAACCTTTTGGCGGTTTGAGTTTAAGCAACTCATCTATCCCCTGAGCCACATCATCAGGATGCTTTCCAAAGATCTTTTGGGTGATCTCTTTATTGGCAAAGATATTCATAAGTACAGGCATATCGTATTCTATGCCTTTTGCTTTATGAATGGGTTTGGTAAAGAGTATAGGACGGGAATCCTCTTTTTTTACCTCTATATAGGCAACATGGGGAATTTCAAGTTCCACATCCAGCGGTTCATTGATGATTTTTAAATTACCGTTATCTTTTAGCCATTGTATAACGTCTTGCATTGCATACCCTTCTTTTCAAACTGAAAAGATTATAGCAAAAAGTGGCTGTTTGGTTGTATACCTGATAGATCAGGAAGGCTAAAAAGACAAAAAGGATTATTGGACGGGTTACAAACCCATCCTGGAGTATTGAAGAGACTACAGTCTCTGAGGCATTTCATCTTTAAAAGCAATTTTCTCTGCCTGTTCAAGAATATCAAGTGCACCCTCTTCTATCATCGCTTGAGCAAGCTGATCGCCAAGAATATCACTCTCATGCAGGGCTACAGTAAGAGTTTTATGAAGAATGTGGGTACCATCAGGATAGCCGAGCATTCCTTTTACTGTGATCGTTTGTGCTTCACTCTCTATAGTAGCATTGACTGCCACAGGAGCAGAACATCCTGCACCGATGACAGAGACGAAATCACGCTCTACTTTAGTACAGGTAAAAGTATTTTCATCATTTAAGCTCATCGCTATTTCACGTACTCTGTCATTGTCTGCTACGATCTCAATACCCAGTGCAGCCTGTCCCATAGGAGGAATGAAAAAATCAAGTTTCTCTACATAAGGAATGTCCTTAAGCAGATCCAATCTATGCAGTCCAATGTAGGCAAGAATGATAGCATCGTACTGCCCTTCTTTGAGCTTTCTAAGACGTGTATTGACATTGCCTCTGAGTTCTTTGACTTTAAGGTCAGGACGACGCTCCAGCAACTGCATACGACGACGCAGACTGGTTGTACCGACCGTTGCTCCCTGAGGGAGTTCCTCTAAGCTTTTATAGGTATGTGAAAGCAGTATATCACTCTGGTCTTGGCGTGTCGTAATGGCACAGAGTTCAAGCCCCGCAGGAATATAGGTAGGCACATCTTTAAGTGAATGGACTGCCAAATGTGCATTACCCTCAAGCATTTCATCTTCAAGCTCCTTGGTAAAGTGCCCCTTACCGCCTATAAGTGCCAAAGGTTTATCCAATATCTTGTCACCTCGGGAAGTGATCTCATTGAGCTCAACAGTCACTCCCGGAAATGATGTTTCAATTCTCTCTTTAATATGATATGCCTGCCAAAGTGCCAAAGCACTTGCCCGCGTCGCTATGATCAGTTTTTCCAAAAATTTTTCCTCTTATTTAATGAGTTTCTTATATCCGTCTCTCATTTTATCCCACTCTCCGTCTATATAGATCGTTGGGGTACCGCTTACCATCATTTTTGCAGCAGCATCTTCATCTGATTTGAGTGCATCTTTTACCTCTTTGGCATCGATCTGTGCCTTGGTAACAGTGTAACCTGTATGTTTCTTCACTGCATCAAGTATTTTTGTGGCATTGGTCTCTCTTGGATTGATCTTTAACGTATACATTTTTTCTACGACATCCAGTTTACCTTGGTTTTGTGCCACATGCATCACACGTGTCAACACACCGGAGACAGGGTGAATTCTTAAAAGTGGCAGATGATAATAATAAATAGCTAACTTCGTCGGATTCTCTTTTGCTGCCTTAAAAATACCCGGTACTGTCTCTTTACAGAATGGACATTGCGGATCTGAGAAAATAAGTACTTTATGTGCTGCATTCTTATTTCCAAACAAGAGATGTGCATCATTATAATAACTGTCCGGGACTGTCGGTTTGATCTCGTTTCTATAATCATTTCCTGTTTTCAAATTAACCAAATGTCCGGTGATCAGTCCGTCTTTGACGAACATCATTTCCGGTACATGAAGTTCTTTCTTTTGATATTCCAGATCCATCGTTGTTAACAGTATAGTCCAGCCCGGTAAATTCTTATTTGTCTTTGATTCCAGGAGTGTTACCCCTTTTACTGTTACTTGCGGATTTTTTACTATAGCTCTTTTTACATACTTTAGAAGTAGTTTATTATCCGGTACACTGTTTGCACTAAGTGTGATCGATACGATCACTGTGCTCATCAATAATTTCGACATCAATGACATTGTCATCTCCTTTGTTTTGATTAAAATTTGTTTGTTCGGGTGTTATTTTAGCAATAAATTGTAAATAAAAAGTGTAAGACAAAGCAAGTAGCCCAAGAATATCACTCAAAACCCCCGGGATGATCAACAAAATACTGCCAACAAAGTAAGACATACTCGCGTCCTGAAACTTTTTAATGTTCAGTTTTCCCTTTTGCATTGCCTTCATATTTCCCATCACAGCCACAGGAGAATGTTTTAAAAGTGTTACACCCAGTATTGCACTCATTACTATCCATACTACAGACCAGAAAAAACCTATGGTCTCTCCCGTTTTTAGAGAAAGGTACAACTCTAAAAAGAAAAAAGGGATAGCCATGAACATGGATTAAAACCTTTCTGTTAACAGAGTCAGGATCTCATTAAAAGAGATCTCTTCTTTGATCAATCCGTCTCGGGTAATAAACTCAACCAAACCATCAGAGAGTTTTTTCCCTATGACCACTGCATGAGGCACACCAACAAGCTCATAATCTTTCATCTTCGCACCAAAACGGTCTTTTCTGTCATCAAGCAGTACATCCACACCTTTTTTCTGCATCGCTTCATAGAGTGTTTCACCCAAAGCAAGCTGTGCTTCATCTTTGATATTTGAGA
Organism: Sulfurovum sp.; assembly: GCA_026990595.1. Lineage (GTDB taxonomy): Bacteria > Campylobacterota > Campylobacteria > Campylobacterales > Sulfurovaceae > Sulfurovum. The sequence continues at coordinate 12,787 of JALXCZ010000017.1, read as the reverse complement.
TAATGATATGAAGATCAAACGGTGCTGACTCTTTTGTCCATATACACCCTTTGTCATCATGATTCTGTTCAATGATCGCAGCAAGCAGACGACTTACTCCTATACCATAGGTTCCCATAACCATAGGTTGCGCTTTGCCATTCTCATCCAAAAAAGTACATCCCAAAGGCTCTGAATACTGTGTGCCGAGCTGGAAGATATGTCCTGCCTCTATGCCTTTGGTGTAACGCAAAATACCGCCACATACGGCACAACTGTCACCTTCACTTACAGATGAAATATCTGCATAATATACTTCCTGGGCACCTAGTTCGTTACCACTTTGTAAAGATTTAAGTGTTTCATCGATCACCATCATAGAAACCGTCTCCTGCTCTTCACATTCCACCAGATCATTTGCACCCACAGCATTACATGCTTTCACATCCTGAAGTTCAATATCAGCCGGCAGCATATAACCAATATATTTTGTTTTACCTTCATCATAAAGTGCTTTCATAGTAACAACTTTAATTTCTGTGTCGGTATCACAGGATTTTGGTTTTGCTACAGCTGCTTCTATATTGGCACCATAGTCGCAACCTTCACATACCACAATGGTGTCTTCACCACTGTCTGCCAACACCATGAACTCTTTACTGCCGCTGCCGCCTATGGCACCGGAATCGGCTTCAACTACTCTGAACTCAAGACCAAGACGGGTAAAGATCTTCTTGTAGGTCTTTTCCATAAGATCAAATTCACGTTTCATATCTTCAGAAGATGTATGAAAACTGTATCCGTCTTTCATAAGGAATTCACGTCCGCGCATCAACCCGAAACGCGGTCTGATCTCATCACGGAATTTGAGGTTGATCTGATAAAGATTGAGCGGTAGCTGTTTATAGCTTTTGACCGTTTGTCTTACGAGATTGACCATCATCTCTTCATGAGTCGGGCCAAGCACGAATTCATTATTTTTCCTGTCTTTAAAACGCAGCAACTCTTTACCGTACTTCTCATAGCGTCCGCTCTCTTCCCAGAGCGATGATGGAGTAACAAAAGATAGGCTGACCTCCTGGCAGCCTGCTTTGTCTAACTCCTCTTTTACCACTGCTCTTACTTTATCTAACACTTTTTTACCCAACGGCAAAAAGTTGTAAAGTCCGCTTCCCCCTACAGACTGGATGAATCCTCCGCGTATCAGGTAAATATGGCTTGCCAAAGTCGCATCGTTGGGAGTCTCTTTTGTCGTTGGTACCAATAGTCTTGAAAATCTCACGCGCTGTATCCTTTTGTATGATGATCTGCTTTATACTGTCTCATATCCATATCTTCTGTATCAATATTAAACATTCTTTTGACTGCTTCGATGCAATTTGCATTTTTCTTTTCTGTGGAAGAGTGACGCAGGTTTTGTGTAGGATCATGCAGAAAACGTTTGAACATCTGCTCTGCCATTTTACGCATATTGTCCTCATATTCAACCGGCACAAACCCTTTCTTTAAGGCTCTATATATCTCTTTGTCTATAGCCTCATCAACGTGTTCCCGCATCTGCTTGATCACAGGCTCAATAGAGAGTGCTCTAAGCCATGCATAAAATTCTTCTTTATACTTACTGACGATCTCAGCTGCTCTGACTGCCTGTTCTTCACGCAAGGCATGGTTATCATTGGAAATTGTTCTAAGGTCATCAATACGAAAAAGTTCCAGTTTCTCCAAATCCATATCTTCAATATCTCTAGGGATCGCCATATCGAACCAGTGTCTGGGAAGTGTCTCATTTTCTATAAGTTCTTTTGTGATCACAGGCTCTTTGGAAGAGGTCGCTGAAAAAAGCAGACGATAACGGTTAATATATTTTGCCAGATTTTCCATGGTATCGGCTTTGACATTTTCACCCAATTCATCTGCTACAGCCTGTACCTTTTCAAGATCACGTCCGACAAGTACCACATCACAGCCCACACGAAGCAGATGTTTGGCTGCAAGTACCCCCATATCACCAGCACCAACAACGATACCTTTCATTCCTTGAATATGGTCTCCCAAAAGCTTATGTGCCTGTGCTACGGCAACTGAAGCAATAGAAATAGGATTTTGGGAAATATTGGTAGCATTACGCACCTCAGCAGCACATTTCACTGCATAGGAGAGCAGTCGATTGAGTTTTTTACCTGCTGTGCCGTTTAAATGGGAAAATCTAAATGCATCCTTCACCTGCCCTGTGATCTGTGATTCACCGATGACCAGAGAATCCAAAGACGATACCACAGAAAAGAGATGTGCTACAGCCTCTTCATCATCATGGCGTTTTGCCGTAGATTTTATCTCATAAAAATTCAAATTGCTTTTTTGGCTTATGAGTCCAAGCACGGCATGATAAGATGAAAAATTATCACGGGTAGCAAGAACTATGTCTACACGGTTACAGGTTGAAATGACAAATGCTTCATGTACGAACTCAAATCCGACCAGTTGATCGAGAAAGACTTTTTTCTCCTCATCATGAGGGAATGCCAATTTCTCTCTCATCGCCTGATCACAATTTTTATGCGAAAAACTGATCACCTGATAATACATTAAAAATCCCTCTCTATCATTTGCATGGCGATCGTGCTTAATGCTTCTTCCCCACACTCATTCATAAGCTCTATGGCTTCTTCCACCAATTCTCTAGCTTCCAGATAACTCTTTTGGATCACCTGATGCTCCTGCATTTTGGCTTTGATCCATTGTGCTTCCTCTTTGGACAGACGTTTTCTGTGCAGAGAATGAAGTTTCTTCTTCTCTTCTGCAGAGAGCATTTCATAAAGATAAATATAAGGCAGTGTTGTTTTACCCTCTTCAAAATCATGCAAAGCCGGTTTACCCAATGTTTCAGTGTCCATTGTAATATCTAAAATATCATCGATCATCTGAAAGGCTATTCCCAAATTTCTACCATAGGTCATGTAGACTTTTTTGTCTTTACCTGCAAGCACAGCCGCCGCTCCGGCAGCTGCTTCCATGAGTGAAGCAGTTTTCTGGTAGATCATCTCAAGATAAACTTCTTTATCCAGATTAAATGTTTTGGAGAGAGAAACATCTTTAAGCTCACCAAGGCTAAGCTGCACAACGGCATTGGAAACTGTCTTTGCTACTTCAGAACTGATATCATTCAGTTCAAAAAAGCCTTTGGAATAGAGAACATCTCCAAGCATAATGGCTGTTTTGTTCCCATAAAGTGCATTGAGAGAGGGTTTGTTTCTGCGCGTATAGGCATCGTCTATGACATCATCATGCAAAAGACTTGCAGCATGGATCATCTCAACGATCGCAGCTGTTTTTACAACGGACAGACTACCTCCCGCGATCTTAAAAATAAGCTTTGCACGCAGTCTTTTCCCCTGTGGTAACTTACTGTAAAGCTTTGTTACTTCTTTATCGTTCAAATCAGCAATGAATTGTTCTATTTTTCTTTCTACGGCACTTAACACTGGTTTTTTCCTAACTATTCACACTGAGTAACAATGTTACCTACAAGTTCAATGAACAAAGAGTTCACTCTATCATCTATCTCACTGTCTACAACACTGCTTGAGATCAACCGTTCATGTTCTTCTTCAAGCCCTTTCTCTTCAAGCATCTTTTCAGCTACAGCAAAACGTCTGAACATTTTCTCAAGTTCCATCTCTACAATATTCTGGTTCGCTGTTTTGGCAATACTGAAATAGTTGGACTTCGGTGTTCCCACAAATGCGTCATCATCATCAAATATATTCATATTTATTTCCTTCATTTTAAAAGGAGATTATTATAGCCAAATAATGTTAATGTCTATATTCTTCAATAGGCTTTGGTTCTCCCAAATAGAATCCCTGTGAATATTCTATACCCAATTCTCTCATCGCTTCATAAATCTCTTTGGATGATACAAACTCTGCAACTAATTCATAGTTAAATGTAGTAGCGATCTCCTGAATGGATGCAAGAACGATTTTTGTACGTACAGGTTCTGTTCCCAATTCACGGATCAGACTTCCGTCTATCTTGAGAATATCTATATCCAACTGTATCAGGTAACTGTAGTTGGCATATCCGCTTCCAAAATCATCAATAGCGATCTTTGAGCCGTGTGCTTTTAACTGTTGAAAGATCAGACTTACCTTGTCATAATCATAGATCTCTTTCTCTTCCAAAATTTCAAATGTCAACCTGTTCGCGATCTCTCTATGATCATACAGATTTTCCCTGATCAGGGTCATCATATCATTGTTATAGAGATCATCAAGATCCAGATTGACAGACAACTCTATATCAGGATAGATCTGGAGAGTATGAAACACCTCTTTCAGTACTAACTTACTCATCTTGATATATTGGCTTGTGCCTTTGATCACTTTCATAAAATGGTAGGGACTGATAAGTTTCTCAGGATCGTCTTTATCTATAAGACGTACAAGTGCCTCATACTTAACGATCTCTTTCTTTTCTGTATGAAAGATAGGCTGATAAAGGCACAACAATCTCTCTTCTTCCAGTGCTTCTTTGATATAATCCATATTACCATATTGAATTTCATTCAAATGCCTAAGTCCCAAAATACCTAAACTGTTCTTGCCTTTACTTTTTATTTCTAAAAGCTTTTCATCCAGCAGTCTTACAATATTTTGTATGGATGCTGTTTCATCAGGGATCTCTATTGCACTCATGGAAACACTTAATGATGCTACTTCATTACCTATAAGATATCTCTTTTCTTTGAGGGTTTCAAATAGTTTCCTGGATACTGTCTCGATCTCAATTTTATCTTTAGGAAGAACAATGAAAAACTCTGCACCACTGGTACGTATCACTTTTGCTTTCAAGGGGGATACAACATCACAAATGGTTTCTACAAATTCTTTTAAAATATGATCACCGGAACGGTATCCGTATTTTGTATTGATTTGTTTAAACTCATCTATATCCAGTAAAACAGCATCATAGCGGTCTACTTTATGTCTGTTAAAAAACTCTTCAAGATAAAGTTTTGTATAGGCACCTGTTAATCTGTCTACCAAAATACTTTTACGGAATTTATTATACCGGTAAACAATGAATGCCAACAAAAACAAACTTCCAAACAGAAAGATCTGCATCATTTCAACCACATGCATGAGCGGCGAATTCACTGTGTTGAGATATTTTCCGTAAGACTCGGAAAGATCAAGTACAAGCAATGCTTCTGTATGGTTATCCTTTACAACAGGATAGACCAACGACAGCCAAATCTTTTTTACCCCTTCGTGCTGTTTGACAATCTGCATTTTATGACTTTTACATACTTTTTCAAAAAGATCACTTTTAGGGAAAAAGATCGCGTTGAATGCTTCGGGATCCTCTTTTGAGCCATCAAGTAAAAAACGGTAATGTCCTTGTGTATCCTTTTTAAGCAAGAAAATATATCGATACTGTTTTGTAAGAAATGTCTGCAGCACAACATTTAGTTCCTGTCGAAGTTTCGGGTTTTTGACAAGTGCCGCTTCTATATCATCTGTGGGTATTTTAGACTGAAGATAGTTTGCTATTTTCTGAGCATACTGCTCTGATTTTTTAACCTCTTCATTTTTAAGCCTGTTTGTACTTTCCGTGATCATATACTGCAAATATACCGCAAAGACAACCAACAGTGCCATCACAAAAAATATAAACCGGTTCAGATACTGCTGTTTCATAATACATCTACTATAAATCTCTGATATTCATCAGGCAGTGAAATATGGTATTTGTCGAGTCTGCTCTTCACAAAGAGCAGTTGGGATCTTCCTTTTCTCCAGTAAAAGGCACCGACAACTTCGTTATATCTAGCCAATAGATGATAATCTGTAACAAACAGAATAGTTTTTTTATCTGTCTTAGAAATCTTTTCTTGAGCAAGCACTTGATCCAGAGTTTTTTCATTGGTGATCAATACGATATCTGCTTCTTTAGGGTCTTCGACAAGATGCAGTCTTTTGGAAGTTAGGAAGATCTTTCGATATTCATTATCTTTCACATACACTGAGATCTCAGCTTTTGGAGAAAGGGAAAAAAAGAGTTTATGGTAAATTTTAAGTGTACTATCTCTGTCAAGCGCATATAAATGCCCATAGAAGAGGATGAGTAGAATTAAAATTTTTCTCAAAAAAGATACTCCAACTCAAGAGTGATACGTCTGTCTATCGGTGATATTTCCAACGGTGTCATCATATTGCCTGTCGTAGGGTCTACCCTGAACATGCTGGTCTTTTTTGCTTTGTCCAAAAGGTTCTGTCCTTTGAGTGTGAGCGTCAGATTCTCATTGACATTCCAGGAAACCGAACTGGTCAGATCAAAGTAGTTTTTATGATTGATACTGTTTTGGTGCCACACTACACCATTGTAAAAATCCAACTTCTCATAGCTGTTCGTAAAACTGAGATATCCGCTGGTATCTTCAAGTTTATCAAGATCAAAAATATCTTCATAACGTGCATAGTAAAGCTGAAGGTTCATTTTATTGTTCATATCAAAGTCATAATCATAATTTAAGATCGTAAAGAAATATTTTGTTTCTCCTGAAGCGCTATTCTGTACCAATCCATCCTCATCCTGCATTAAAAGCAACAGGAGTCTAAACCGGCTGTTTTCAGTACTGTAGGCAACTTCCTGCGTTATTCCAAGGGTTGTTTGCGCAGGAACATGTGCAAAATTTTGAATATCAAGATATCTTGAAAAAGGATCCAATGTAAACATTGTACGGTAAAGGTAGGTTTTGTAGCTCCAATGTTCAGAGGTATAAATATACCCCAAACGTAACTGCAAAAGATCATCTTCCTCTATGTTTGAATTTCTGTATACTTTACTGTACTCTACCCCTAAAGTAAGCAGTTCAGCTTTACTAAGCGCATATTGATCCTGAAAAAAAGCAGAGAGTATACTTTCTCTGTTGAAAAATAAAGGAAGTGCACCGTACCCTTCCACTGAAAAAGAATCAAGTTCTTTCATTCGTCCTTTAATTCCTGCTGTAATACGATGATCCCCTATTTTCTCTTTGTAGGTAAGTTCTCCACTGTAGGTACTGTTTTTGGATGTTGCATTAAAACGATTACCCATAAAATTACCTGCATACACCAAAGGAAGATCATCTTCCTGTCTTGTATCTGTCTTTAGCCAATCATAAGCAAACTGTGCCCGCCAGTGTTTAGAAAAATCAATGCCGTAATCCAGATGCATATTGAGATAATCTATCTCAGAAATCAGGGGGGTGGCATCTAAACTCATTCCGGCAAGACTGTCTGTCTCTTTTTTCATTACCTGTAAATGAAAGATCTGATCTTCTGTTTTTACATAAGAGAAAAGCTGTGTCCGTTCAAAATCACGCGATAGCGGTTTGGATGTTCCATTCTCTATCTTTTCCCGCTTACTGTTCGTATGAGAAAAGTTCACCATATACGAAAGTTCATCTTTTTGCTCACCAAAGTTAATACTTTGACTGTTATACCCTCTACTGCCTCCTATAAGACTCAGTTTTCCTCCACTGTCTCTTTTAGGGTCTTTAGAGTAAAGGAATATAGTCAAATAGGCAGGTTCTACTGAAGTTTCAAATGAAGGGATCATATAATAAAATTCTATGTGGTCTACAAAATCGATGTTTACATCCCCATAGAGCATAACACCGCTTCCCATCCATCCCTGGGTAATCTCTACTCCATCTATATACAAACGTATATAATTGCTTCTATAGGGTTCAAATGCTCCACTACTTAGAGGATCTGGAAGTGTATATCTGTTTTCATGATAATATACAACAGGCGTTGTCTTAAAAATATCTTTGAGTGTTTTGGCATGCATCTTTTCCAGTTTTTCTCTGGTAAAAAGCACCAAATGTCCTTTATTTTCATCAATGGTCTTTTGACTGAGATTATTTTTATGATTAAAATCATTAAGAAGTCTTTCCACATCACTTGCATAAAGATATGTAGTTATAGTAAACAAGAAAAAAAGTTTTAGAATATTTGAAAAAAAGTGCATTAGTTGATCCCCATTATTAATAATACCATAAGTATAATATAAAAATGTCAAAAAATGTCACAGCATAGCTTAATCATCTATTTAATACAATAACCATACTTTAAAGTATAGAGAGTTAACATGCAATCAGAAAAAATCTTTAATCTTTTAACACAGGAGTATACTCTAAAACTAGCAACAACAAAAGAAGATTTTTATTCTGTAAAAGAAGTCCGTAAAAATGTTCTATTACCTAAGTATAAAAATTTTTCAACCATTAAAGATGAAGAGAATTTTCTTTTTAATGATGAAGATATACAATCTTTTATATACCTTTTAGAAGATAAAAAAACAAAACAATTTATAGGTACAGCAAGAGTTTTTTTTCTTAATAGAAAAACAGAAAAACAAATAATGCCTATGGAAAAATATAGCCATTCTAAACAAATAAAAAATTTTAAACAAACTTTTCCAATATGTGAAATATCACGTTTTGCATTATCCAGAAATCTGACAAATCATAAGAATTTTTCTTTGATACAGTTAAGAACATATCTTTCTATAGCACTTATGGTAACAACTAGAATAAACTTTTTTTTATATCAGTATTCAACAATTTTTTCAATTATGGAGTTTTCTCTAGATCGCATTCTTAAAAGACAAAATGTGAACTTTAAACAAATAGGTAATGCTGTTGACTACTATGGAATGAGGACACCTTTTGTCATAGAAAGAACAAAACTTCTAAGAGATACCGAAGAAAATATGGGCAAACTCACAAGGTACTACCTCAAGCAACTCTGCCAAAACCCCGAACCGTTCTGGCAGTTCATAGACAACAACCCCTATTTGGAGCGTTCAGACATACAGCTTGACAGGATCTGTCAACTTTTTAAGACGTATGGAGATGATGTTGACCTGGAACTTTTACTGGGCGAAAAAGAGATCATTACAGAACTTTGATCTTTTTTGTTTTTGTTCAACAAATATTTAATATAACTTATGCTACCATTCTCATGCTAAACTATTCGTGAGGATAGGGCAGAAAGCTACGGGTCTTTTCAAAAGATAGCCGGGTTGCATCGATGCAATGACGGTTAAAATATTACTATACACTCCTTCTTAATAGTTATATGATCCCATCTAACTTACATACAACCGTCATTGCTGATCTGGCTTTTACTGCTTCACTTTACGAAACAAAATATCCTATGCTTTTTGTTCTGTCATTGCCTACAGAGAAAGACTCATCATGTCCTACTGTTTCACTCTGGTCATGGTCTATGTTAATGGCAGAGTCATGCAGGGCATGAAGCTTGTAGTCTTTTTGTGCTCTTTCAAAGGAGTATTTTTGTTCTAGGATTGACATGTGTTAGTTCCTTTGAAGATTTTTATCTAGTTTATCCCTATTTATTATTTATGACATTGTCAAAGTTCGTATACTATAGATTAAACTATCATAAGTAGAAAGGTTTGTTATAGTATCAGATTTTAAAGGATCATAGATAAGATATTCCCCCTCTTTTTTACCCACTATCAATACCCAATGAGGTATTCTTTTATCTATAAATATTTTAGCTAAAACTGGTGTTTTAGTTAATAATAATTCATCTATAGACTTATGTGTCAACTCAGGAAATTTTATTTTTATTTTATTTTCAGTCACATCCTCTAGTTTTCCCCAAATTAGCCATCCACTATTTGTATACCCATCTAGTTCCTTTAGTTTTTGGTTAAGTTTTTTAGGGTCAATATTTATATTATAGTATGATAGATTCATAGCAACAGAACTCACTAAACAGCCTATATTTCCTAAACTTTCTTTTGTATTTCCTAGTAAATCATTCGACCATCTTTCATCATTTTGGTTATATTTATTAGGAATAGGTATTAGAGGTATATTCTGTATAGATTGTGAGTTAACTGGTGAAATAGGTGTTGTTTTTTTGCCTATGATAGTATCCCACTTTAGCCAAAACAGAAAAATAATTCCAATTAATAAAATAACAATAATAGTAATTTTTATATTCGTACTCATGATTTACTCACTTATCTTCAATGTATAGGTTGTATATAGAAATTTACATCTAGGCATCTGCCACTCTTCCTTCTAGGTACTGTTTGAGGAGGAAGTATTAATTTATGACGAGGAGCATCTTTAAACATGCCTCCCATATCTAAACTTCTACCAATTTTTTTTCCATAGTATTGCTTCTTATCTTTATCGTATTTTAAAAAATAAATTTCTCCTATAGAGCCATAAGGAACATCTTTTAAAAGCATATTATCTTGAAAAATTCCTGCATCGTAAAAACAATATTCTGGCTGTATTGAATTATTTTTATCAATACTCAGATCAAAATACATTCTATATCTACCCGATACTAAATCTTTAAAAATAGTCCATTTGGGTCTATCATCAAATTCTTTTGAATAAGTCAAAATGGTACGAACAGTGTGTGTTTGGGCTAATGATTTTTTTGAGCAAATTTTAAAATCTCTAAGTTCATCTTCTGTAAAATAATGCACTTTTAAGCCATACGATACATCAATCTTTTCATTCTCTTTTGGGCAGAAAGAGTTTATCTCGTTTGCACTGTCTATTATACTATTTATAGAGTGTCCTTGCTCTATTTTATAACCAAACCATCCTATAAAAAAAACGATACTTACTAATATAATATATCTAAATTTATTTTGGAACATAATCAAAATATCCTTTTGGTACCGAAGGTGTAGTTTCATCATCATAACCATAATCATCCTGCCATGATAAATCCCCAGATACCATTGGTGCATCTGCACCATTTTCTTCCCATACTTTTCCATCTATCATGGTTCTATTTCCTGTATATTCATCCCAGTAACCAGAAAAACCTGTTTTCCAGGTAGGCCCATAATTTGTTCTTCTCATAGAAGCCTTTACTGTGACTCTCCATTTATTGGCTATAAATTGAGCACTACTTTCATCTTTTAGTTTTTGAATATACTCATTATAATTCATGCTTGTATCTTTGTATAGTTTATCTTTATTTCCTGTTTGACAAGAGTAAAAAAACACTTGTGCTTTTTGAGTGGATAATTTGTAAAATGATTCGGAGTGTATCTTATAGACATTATTTTTTAAACCTAAATAATGACCAGTTCCATTACTAAGCCAAAATCCTACATCAGGTGTGCCATGCCCAAAGAAATACATATCTCTTACTTTTTTCTTACATGTTTTTCCATCTACAAACACAGTTTTTTTATTTGCTTGAGCCGCAACATCATCAAAGCTTTTAGCTTCTTTGATAAGTAGTTTATTTTCAGGTACATATTGTTTAAGAGCTATTTCAAAAGCTTTAACTTGTTTTGGAGTGTATTTTCCATAACAATCACTATCTATCTCTATTTTCCCACTTATTTGAGAACATTTATTACTTATTACTCTCTCTGCTCCTTGAAACCAAAATACACTTACTTTATCATATCTTGCATGTGTCATTTTTACTTGTCTTACAGCTTGGGCCATAAACATTAATCTGTGTGGTGCGGCATATTTGCCACTATAATGGTCTTCTGCCCCTACCACTATGATTAACTCTTTTTTTGTACATGGTAACTCAACTTGTCCAACATCAGGCATTTTGACCCCTTTCATAAGCTTTTAAGGTTTGATCTAAAAGATCTTTAGATTTATGATAAGCTGAAAGCTCATCATTTGATAAATAAAGTTTAGTCTTATCATTTAAAGAAATAACAGACTGATTGAGCAACCAACTTGCTTTTAGTAAATTAGCCACAGAGTCCTCTTCTGTCACCCCATATCCTATAGCTTCTTTAATGATTTCATAAAACCATCGTACAACTTCTCCTCTATCCTCTGTAGCTTTAGGACTTGTGGGGTAGTTTATTTTGAGTTCATCATAAATATCTATCATAAATTCATGTGTTCTGTAGCTTGAAAAGTAATCTCTCATTGTTTTATCGTATATAAGTTCTGTACTGTTGTTTTCATTTTTAGAACTTATACCTTCCAAAAACCCTTCTGTATTATTACACATATAACAGATAAGTCTTGCTTCTTTATCTTTTGTGTATTTAGGTAAATATATCATATCTATGTTTTCTAACAGTGCATGAATCATTGGGGGTTTATGTATTTTTAAATACTGTAAAAACATTTTAAAAATAGAAGCTACATAAAAAGTAAAATAATACTCCTCATCTGTTTCATTTTTTAGTTTAAATAATACTTTAAACCTATCTGCTAACGTAGCAATGTTTTCTGTACTTTTTATGAAAAAAGCATCTTGCATAAGGAGTTCATTGTCAAAAAGCTTCATCAATACTTCATCGTTTAAATCTACTTTTATGAGATAAGGTAATGACTCTTTAATTAAAAGTTCCTCTTGTTCATTTACTAAAACTTCATATTCTGTAGATAAACTGTCCATATCGTAATATAAGCTTTTTTCTCTTGAAGAGTGTAAAAAAACATATAAGTTTACATTATCATAAAGTTTCAACATTATTTTTTCCAATCTTCACACACTTTACATATAGGTAGCCCTTCATTGATAACTAAATCAATAGACTCTACAGCCTCAGGACTCCCACCAGTAATACTCACATTCCCTTTGATAGTCACATTCCCTTTCAAGGTAATCCCCCCGCCATCTATAATGACAGTTCCACCAGCACTTTTAGCTACAAATCTATCTCCTGCATCTATGGTGTAAACTTTTGTCACTTCCTTAATATGCTCCCCAGCCTTCACATCCAACTTCCCATTCACCGTATGACTAAAATGCCCTTTGGTCTTAAG
>JALXCZ010000016.1 GCA_026990595.1 Sulfurovum sp. | reverse complement strand
TTGACGGACATGAGATCGCGATCGTCAGCAGCCATGATCCGCGCGAACTGCCCTGGAAAGAGATGAATATCGATATCGTGCTTGAGTGTACCGGGCATTTCACGGAAGGCAGCCTTGCGGCACAGCATCTTGAAGCAGGGGCGAAAAAAGTGATCATTTCCGCGCCCGGCAAGAATGTGGACAAAACGATCGTACTCGGGGTCAACCACTCCGAATATGATCCTTCAACGCATCACATCCTATCTAATGCTTCATGTACGACCAATTCGCTCGCTCCGGCCATGAAAGTACTTGAAGAGAATTTCGGTGTTGAAAATGCCATGATCACCACGACACATGCCTATACATCGACGCAGACAACGGTGGACAAGCGTGCAAAGAAACGCAGAAGAGGGCGTGCCGCTGCCGTGAATATCATTCCTACCACGACAGGTGCAGCGATTGCTACAACGGAAGTGATCCCTGCACTCAAGGGCAAAATGGAAGCAATGGCATTGCGTGTACCTGTACCCGATGGGGCAGTGACCGAGATTGTGGCACTGCTGAACAAAGCGGTAACGGTTGAAGAGGTCAATAAGGCATACACTGCTGCAGCTACAGGAGAGATGAACGGTATCCTCGATATCACAATGGAAGAAGTCGTGTCATCTGATATGTTGGGTAACCTGCATTCGAGCATTATCGATGGGCTTTCAACAGCTGTCGTGGGTGAGCGTATGGTAAAAGTACTGGCATGGTACGATAATGAATACGGCTACTCTCAGCGTTTGTTGGAACTTGCTGACTTTGTTGCCGAAAAAATGAACGCATAAGGAGCATAAGATGAAAATGACACTTCCGGCAGATGTGCCTGCCAACAAAGAAAAGGCGTACATAGAAAATTTTGAAAAGACCACCGGTGGTAGCGGTCGGCTTATGCTTTTTGCCGGAGACCAGAAGGTAGAGCATCTCAACAACGACTTTTACGGAGAGGGTATTCCACTTGAGGACAATGACCCTGAACACCTCTTCAAGATCGCTTCAAAAGCAAACATCGGTGTGTTTGCTACACAGTTCGGACTCATTACCCGCTATGGACGCGACTACCCCAACATTCCCTACCTGGTGAAACTCAATGCCAAGACCAATCTCATTCCATACAGTGCAAAAGATCCGTATTCACAGCAATGGCTCGAAGTTGAAGATGTGGTACGTTTCCAGAAAAGCAGCGGTCTGGACATTCGCGGGGTAGGCTACACGCTTTATCTTGGCAGCGAGCATGAACATGCCATGCTGCGTGAAGCGGCACGCATCGTACATGAGGCGCATTTGAACGGTTGGATCGCTGTACTGTGGATCTACCCCAAAGGCAATTACGTCAAAGACCAGCACGACAGGCATCTCATCGCCGGTGCGGCTGGTGTGGGCGTGGCGCTCGGAGCGGATTTTGCCAAGCTCAAAGTACCTTATATAGACGGAAAACTCGATACGGAAGGACTCACCGAGGTTACGACCGCCGCGGGGAGAACCGGTGTACTTTGCGAAGGTGGAGACAAAACGTCTCCTGAAGCCTTTCTGCTGGAACTGCATGAGCAGCTCCACCATGGGAACAGTCGTGGGAATGGCACGGGGCGTAATATTCACCAGCGTCCTCTCAATGAAGCTATCCGTATGGCAAATGCTATTTATGCGGTAACGGTCAGGAATACTTCTGTGGAAGAGGCATTACAAATATTGGAAGATGAAAGGATAAGTCATGAAAAAATATGATCTCGTAGTGATCGGTGCAGGACCCGGAGGTACACCTGCAGCCATGACGGCGGCACAGTTCGGCAAGAGTGTTCTACTGGTAGACAAGAGGGATGCCCCAGGCGGGGAATGCCTCTTCGAAGGATGCATTCCCTCCAAGGTACTGGAGAATGCCGCCAACCGTTTTGCTATCCTTAAAGAGATGGAATCCTTCCACATAGATGTCGAAGGCAAGGAGCAGATACACTGGGAAGCTGTACTTGAAGATAAAAAACAAATACTCCGGCGCAGATCGATGGGAGCGATGAAGCAGATGGAAAGGTTCCCCAATCTTGAGTTCAAACAGGGAACAGCGCGTTTTATAGATGTACATACTGTTGTTGTGGATGGAGAGCAGATTGCATTTGAATATGCGATCATTGCGACAGGTGCAATGGCTTTCATTCCTCCGTTTGAAGGGGAAGGTGCCCAAAATGCCTGGAGTAACGCAGATGTTTTTAAAAAAACAGAACTTCCCTACGAGATCACATTTGTCGGTGCTGGTGCCATCAGCTGTGAACTGGTGCAAATGTTCAATAAACTCGGTACGAAGTGTCATATACTTGAGCGCGGAGCGCGGATACTGAAGCATATTGATGAAGAAAGCGCTTTAATAGTACAGGAAAAAATGATACGTGATGGTATTGATGTGGAGCTGAATGTCACTTTCGGAAAGATAGAAGGTGAAGAAGGGTCTTTCACGGTTCATTATACGCAGAAGGATGAAGCAAAACAGCTTGAAACACCCCATCTGCTTATCGCCACTGGACGAGCCGCTAATGTAGAAGGTCTTGGACTTGAAGAGATTGGTGTAGAATTTGACCGTCACGGCATCCATGTTGATGAGACGCTACAAACCACCCAGACAAATATCTATGCTGTTGGGGATTGTACCGTTGGACCAAAGTTTGCACATTGGGCAAGTTATGAAGCAGGAATAGCTATTCATAATATCTTTGCCCCGATGAAACACAAAACTGACAGTTCCAAACTGAGTTGGGTACTCTTTTCAGATCCTCAGATCGCTTCGGTAGGTTTGAGTGAAGAAGAGGCAAAAAAGAAAGGACTGGAAGTCTTTGTAGCACGTTATGACTATGCCACAGATGCTAGAGCGCAGATAGACAAAGCAGAAGAAGGAATGCTCAAATTCGTTATAGAAAAAGAGAGTGGGATCATACGCGGTATACAGATAGCCAGCGAAGATGCTTCCTCTCTCAGTGGAGAAGCATCTCTTATTGTCGCGAATGAACTTAAAGCGATGGATGTGATGAAAACCATTCATCCTCATCCAACACTGACAGAATCATTTGGAAAACTGGCACAGCAGATATTTTTTAAAAATATGATGCAGAAAAGAAGATAGAATAATAAAACAGATAAAAAGGATAAAAAATGGCAACAGTAATTTCTTATGGAGCAGCAGAGGTCGTCACCGGTTCATGTCATCTGCTGGAACTTGACAGCGGTACACGTATTCTTGTAGATTGTGGTATGTTTCAGGGGCGGGAAGAAGATCGTAATTTTGGTCCGTTCGACTTCGATGCAGACAGTATAGACTATCTATTGGTCACTCATGCCCATCTTGATCATGTGGGTAGGATTCCAAAACTGGTAAAAGAGGGATTTCATGGGACTATTGTTGCTACAGATGCAACCTTCGCTTTGGCAGAGGTAGTATTGCTTGACAGTGCGAAGATCATGAAAGAGGATTATTTGACTTATTATAAAAAGGCTCAGAGAAGAGGGACAGAAGGGAAAGTACCTCAACCTCTTTATGAAGAAAAAGATGTAGATGCAGCACTATCACTTCCAAAAATCATTCCTGAGTATGAGAAAGCGTTTGCGCTGTGTGATGGAGTAACGGTTACCTATCGAAATGCCGGGCATATTCTTGGTTCTGCATTTATTGAGATCGTTTACACAGAAGGTGGAGAAAAACGCAAGATTGTTTTCTCTGGAGATATCGGTAATGACAATGATATGGTCATTCCAAATTTGGTGTCGTGTGAAAATGCTGATTTCCTCTATGTAGAATCTACCTATGGAGATCGTAATCACAAGGGTGCAGTAGAGAGTGAAGAAGAATTTCGTTCTATCATTACCGATACCTTGAAAAACTGGGGAAATGTCCTCATTCCTTCTTTTGCTATAGAACGGACACAAGAGATCCTCTGTATTCTAAAAGAGATGCATGACAAAGGGGAATTGCCTGAATGTAAAATATTTCTTGACAGTCCTATGGCAACTAGAGCAACGACAATCTATAAAGAGTATGCGGAAAAACTTTTAAGTACAGAGTGTCAGAAGATCAAAAAACGCGATGGTACAGTGTTTGATTTCGATGGACTGATCTATACACTTACTGTGGATGAATCCAAAGCCATTAACAATGTCAATGAACGTGCGATCATTATTGCAGGAAGCGGTATGTGCAGTGGTGGCAGGATATTGCATCATTTTAAAAACCGTCTATGGAATCCTAAAAATACAGTGCTCTTTGTTGGTTATCAGGCTGTGGGTACATTGGGTAGGCGCATTGTGGATGGTGCCAAATGGATCAAGCTTTATCATGAAGACATACGCATTAAAGCAAGTATGCATACGATTAATGGTTTTTCTGCCCATGCAGATCAGACCGGTATACTTCACTGGGTTAAAGAGATTAAGGATTTACAGCGTATTTTTCTTATTCACGGAGAAGAGGAGAAACAGGAAGTACTTAAAGAAGTTATGGGTGAAAGATTGCACGAAAAAGTACATATTGTTGAACCGGAAGAAGTAATTTATCTTTCTTAATATTTATAAATATATTTTTAGGAGATTAGGTAATGATTTCGTATCTTATAACGCATTTTTCATATAAGATTCTCTTTTTCTGGAGTATTCTTGAAGGAGAGATTGGACTCACCCTTTCAGGTTATATGGTAGAACAGGGAAAGTTTGATTTACTCACTGTACTGCTCATTGCTGTCAGTGGTGCGTTGATAGGTGATATGACAATCTTTTTTATAGGTCGTTTTTTCAAACCAAAAACTGAAATGTTGCTAAAAAGATATAATAAAAAATTAGAACGGATAGAGAGATGGTTTCTTCGCTTTGGAAGTTGGATAATCGTCTTTGAACGTTTTATTTATGGTACGCATATTCCTGCACTTTTAATGTTGGGAGTATCAGGTTTTAAATTTTGGAAGTTTTTATTACTGGAAATTTTCGGTGTGATTCTTTGGGTAATTACTTTTATAACTTTAGGTTATTTTTTTGGTCAGGCGGTCATAGACATATTATCTTTGGTGCAGCGTCATCTTAGCATTGCTCTTTTGGTGATTTTATTTTTCTATGGATTTTATCTACTGCAAAAAGAGGAGGAAGTATGATTTATGCAACATTGATACTGTTACGACATGGACAGAGTGTCTATAATAAAGAAGATCTTTTTACAGGATGGACAGATGTCGAACTGAGTGAACAGGGTAGGCAGGAAGCGAAAAAAGTAGCTTTTGAACTAAAAAAGCTAAAGCACTATCCTGATATTTGTTATACCTCTTGGCTTAAGCGTGCGATCCATACCGGGCAGATCGTTCTTGCAGAGATGGGATGGGAGCATATAGACTGTCTCAAGAGCTGGAAACTCAACGAACGCCATTACGGTGCCTGGCAGCAGCGTAACAAAAAAGACGTAAAGCAGGAAGTAGGTGATGAAGCATTTTTGCAGATTCGAAGGGGGTATTATACATCCCCACCTTCTCTTGATGATAATGATCCTCGTGCTGCAAAGTTTGACCAGAAATATAAAGAAATTCCACCGGTAATTCTGCCAAAGAGTGAATCGCTGGAAGATACGCGCAGAAGAGTGGCAAGTTACTATTGTGAGGTACTGCTTCCGGAGCTTGAAAAAGGAAAGACCGTACTTGTCAGTGCACATGGCAATTCACTGCGTGCCTTGGTAATGGAGATCGAGAAACTTGATGCTAAGACAATCATTAAAGTTGAAATCCCGACAGGGGTTCCTATAATCTACAAGTATGACAAAACATTAAATATCATTGAAAAAAGGAAATGAGGATGTTAAACAGTCAAAAAAAGATATTGGAAGCGGATATGCAGGGGCTGACAAGTGAAGAGGCCAAGGAGCGTCTCAAAAAATTTGGTCCCAATGCAATTGAAGAAAAGGAGGAGAGCTGGTTTCATCGACTTTTTAAACGTTTTTGGGGACCTATCCCCTGGATGATCGAAGTGGCAGCCATACTTTCTGCTATGGCACAGCGCTGGGAAGATTTTACGATCATTATGGTGCTTCTATTTGTCAATGCCATTGTTGATTTTTATCAGGAATCCAAAGCACTTAATGCTATTTCTGTACTCAAAAAGAAGCTGGCACGTAAAGCTATCGTGCTACGTGACAGAAAATGGCAAGAGATCGATGCAAAAGAGCTTGTTCCCGATGATATTGTTAAAGTTAAAATCGGAGATATTGTTCCTGCAGATGTAAGTTTGCTCAGTGGTGGGGATTTTTTACTGGTAGATCAGTCAGCTCTTACCGGTGAATCACTTCCTGTACATAAGAAGATTGGAGATGATCTCTATGCCAATGCTATTATCAAACAGGGAGAGATGATAGCAAAAGTCACTGCAACAGCTAAAAATACCTACTTCGGAAAGACAGTAGGTTTGGTTGCAAAAGCGGAGCATGAAGAGGTAAGCCATTTTCAAAAAATGGTTATTAAGGTTGGTAATTTTTTAATTCTTTTGACACTCTTTATGATTGCAATCATTGTGT
The DNA here is from genome assembly GCA_026990595.1 of Sulfurovum sp. GTDB lineage: Bacteria > Campylobacterota > Campylobacteria > Campylobacterales > Sulfurovaceae > Sulfurovum. The sequence continues at coordinate 16,557 of JALXCZ010000016.1, read as the reverse complement.
ATCATGGTATAAAAACGGATCAGCCAACCATTGAACTTCTGATCTTTGCATTGGTTTTGACCATTTCAGCTATTCCTGTGGCGATGCCGGCAGTACTTACTGTGACGATGGCTATCGGGGCACAGGTACTGGCAGCGAAACAGGCAATCGTCAGCCGTCTTGCCGCTATTGAAGAAGTTGCGGGCATGGATGTACTATGTTCGGATAAAACAGGTACGCTTACACAAAATAAGATGAGTTTGGCAGATCCTTACCTTGCAAATAACTATACTTCTGAGGAACTGATGGTTTATGCAGCACTTGCCAGCAAAGAAGAGAATAACGATCCTATTGAAAAACCTATTTTTGATTATATTCATCAACATAAACTGGAAGAGAAAGTAACAAAAAACAGTCTTAAAAATTTTCTTCCTTTCGATCCGGTACATAAAAGAACTGAAGGTATTTATGAGGGAGACAACTGTGAACTGATTTATACCAAAGGTGCACCACAGGTAATCATCGAACAGAGTGACGATAAGGAATTTGACAAAGAGAAAGCCTATAATCAGGTAGAAAATTTTGCATCCAAAGGATTTAGAACACTAGGCGTTGCCTTTCGAAAATGTGAAGAAGACAGCTATCATTTTGTTGGTCTTATTCCTCTGTTTGATCCTCCTCGTGAAGATTCGACAGAAGCGATCAGTGAAGCACAGGAGAAAGGTGTATCGATCAAAATGGTTACAGGTGACAATATCGCTGTGGCTAAATATATTGCATCTATGTTAAAAATCGGTGAGAAAATAGAAGATATTCATACACTCAAAGGTGAGTCTGTCGAAGAGTATCTTTATCTTTCCCAGATCCTTTCTCGTGCTATTGCAGAGTCTATGCATCCGAATGCACCCAAAAAGGAAATTGACAATACGGTTAAAAAAATTGTTCAAAAAGTTCAAAAAGAACTTTATAATATGCCTGTACCAAAAGGAAGTGTTAAAAAGCATGAATCCGAGATTATTGCACTGATTGAAGATGCAGACGGTTTTGCACAGGTTTTCCCTGAAGATAAATATTTTATTGTGGATGAATTACAAAAGGCTAATCATATTGTCGGTATGACAGGTGACGGAGTCAATGATGCCCCTGCATTGAAAAAAGCGGACTGCGGAATCGCTGTCAGCGGTGCAACGGATGCAGCACGGGCAGCAGCAGACATTGTACTTATGGCACCTGGTCTTACTGTTATTGTTGATGCGATCAAAGAGGCAAGACAGATCTTTGAACGTATGAAAAGTTATACGATCTTCCGTATAGCAGAGACGATCCGTGTTATTATTTTCATGACATTGGCTATTGTTATTTATGATTTTTACCCTATTACAGCACTGATGATCATCATTTTGGCACTCTTGAACGATATCCCTATTATGACGATTGCTTATGATCATACAAAACTGCGTGAGGCACCTGTACGATGGGATATGAAAGAAGTCTTTATTTTAGCCTCATGGCTTGGTCTGGCAGGTGTTCTCTCCTCATTTACACTTTTCTGGATACTGATCTCTCTTATGCATCTCCCTCTTGATTTTGTACAGTCCGCGTTCTTTGCCAAACTTGTCATTGCCGGACACGGAACGATTTACAATACCCGTATAGACGACTGGTTTTGGAAGCGACCATGGCCGTCGTGGACACTCTTTAATGCCACGTTCTTCAGCCGTGTAGCTGGAACGATAATCGCGGTTTACGGCTTTGGTCTGATGGAGCCGATCGGTTGGGAATGGGCAATCTGGATGTGGACCTATGCTCTGATCTGGTTCGTATTCAATGATGCAGTAAAAATGGGTGTATTACATTATTACAGAAGGAAATATCATGAAGATATCATCTAAAAAAGAGAATATGGAAAGACGGAAAGCTTTAAAGCTCATGGGTATGGGCAGTGCTGCACTGCTGGTAAGTGGAGGTACAACTCTTTCTGCCGAGACGAAACTCTCAACATTCGCAAGTAAAAAAGAAGCAAAGATCGTTATTGTCGGCGGAGGTACAGCCGGGATGACCGTAGCAGCGCGACTGAGACGATCGGCACCAAATGCGAAGATCACTCTGATTGCTCCTAATGAAACGCATCTCTATCAGAGTGGGCAAGTTTATGTTGCTGCCGGACTCTACAGTGAATTTGACAATAAATGCTCCACAAGCAAGTTACTTCCGAACAATGTCAAATGGCTGCAAGATACTGTAACAGGATTCGATCCAGATAGGAATCAGGTACATACAAAAAAATATAACGCAATTCCCTATGATTATCTTGTTGTGGCACTTGGTTGTGAATATGATTATACTGCAGTTGAAGGGTTAACAGTGGATGATATAGGAAAACACGGGATAACCAGTGTACACCTTAATAATCTTGAAAAAGGGACTTCAACAGGTGCCATTGCATCTCGGATGTGGATGAAAGCCATACGCCGCAAAGCAGCTAAATTAGAAGTAAATGTGCTGTTTGTCGATCCAGAAACAGCTGTTAAGGGGGAGGGTGCTTCTCTTTCCATGTTGTTTTTGACTAATGATATGCTCAAAGGTAACGGTTTGAAGAGAAAAGGTAAAGATCTGCACAGTAAAGTGAAATTTACATTAACAAAAGCAGATAAAGTGCTCTTCCCCTCTGAAAAGATAAATACAGTATTAAAAAGAACATTGAAAAACACTGACAATATTTCTGTCTCTTACGAGTATGTTCTAAAACGTATCGATAAAGAGAAAAAAGTGGCGATCTATAGCAATGGGAATAAAGAGGTGAATGTAAGCTATGATTATTTGCATATAACACCGGCAATGCAAGCACCTCAAGTTGTACGTGATTCTACATTGAGTGTGAAAGAAGGACACCATAAAGGCTGGCTGGAAGTTGATGAAAAAACATTGTGCCATCCCAAATACAGAAATGTTTTCGGGTTGGGTGATGTAGTGGGGCTTTCTTCAGGCAAGAGTGGCGGAGCCATCAGAGAACAGGCAATCGTCCTTCAGGACAATATCGCCAGTATCATGGAGGGGAAAGAACCACCTATGAGATATACCGGTTATTCCGTCTCACCAATCAAGACACGTTACGGAAGGATACTGCTTGCTGAATATACACCCAAAGATCTTGCCCCAATGTTCCCTCTTGATCCGACCAAAGCAAGATGGATATGGTGGGAGATAGATCTGCATCTGATGCGGTCAGCCTATTTTGAGCTGATGATGAGAGGAATGATGTAATGAAAAAAGAGGTATATAAAAAAGAACTATACAATTTACAGGTAGAACTGGTCAAGTTCCAAAAACATGTGATCGAAGAAAATGTAGCTGTATGTATAATACTTGAAGGGCGTGATACAGCCGGGAAAGACGGGACGATCAAGCGTTTTACCGAACACCTGAGTCCTCGTGAAGTACGTACTGTTGCTCTGGGTGTACCCAGTGACAAAGAAAAGAGATCCTGGTATTTCCAACGTTATGTACCAAATCTTCCCAGCGCAGGAGAGATTGTTTTTTTTAATAGAAGTTGGTATAACCGTGCCGGTGTGGAAAAAGTCATGGGATTTTGTACTAAAAAACAGTATAAAGACTTTATTGAAGAAGTAGGCAGCTTTGAGCAGATGCTAACACATTCGAAGATATGTTTTCTCAAATACTATCTTGATATTTCCAAAAAAGAACAGAAAAAACGCTTGGAAGCACGTAAAATAGATCCGCTTAAACAATGGAAACTCAGCCCTATTGATGCCAAAGCACAAAAAAAGTGGGATGCTTATTCCCAGGCAAGAGATGAGATGTTCAATCAAACCTCTTTTGTCTATGCCCCATGGTATATTGTGCATACCGATGACAAAAAAGAAGCACGTATCAATATAATGAAACATTTTTTAAGTCTGAATGACTATCCTGAGAAAGATAAATCACTGCTGCTCCATGACCATGATGTTATCTGTAAGTTTGACCCACTGTGTTACGAAAAAGGGATGATAGCACCATGAGCCTGACACCTGATCTTATTCATCTGACTATTACGGCTGTTTTCAGTTTTTTGGTGGGTATGGAGCTAAAGACTTATCGTGATCAGTACCACACCAAAGAGGAAAATCTCTATTTCGGTACGGCACGTACTTACACGTTCATAGGGATATTGGGGTATATTTTTTATAAAATGGATACAGTGCATTTGAGTCTCTATATCATTGTTCTAGTCATGCTTTCATTACTTTTTTTGAGCTTGTATATTAAGAAAATACAGAAAGGAAAATCAAGTATTCTGCCTTATGTGGTAATGCTTGCCGTTTATGCCTTTGGTCCAATAACTGAGCTTTTTCCTCTTTGGATGCCATCTCTGCTTTTAGTATTGATCATTTTTCTTTTAAATGCGAAGCAGCCTTTGCAGAGATTCAGTAATGATATCAATATGCATGAGTTTGAGACTTTGGGCAAAATGCTACTGCTTTCTGTGGTAATTCTTCCTCTGCTGCCAAACACCCATATCATTCCTTATCTACCAATTTCTCCTTTTAAGATATGGCTGGCAGTTGTGGTGATCTCCGGTATCAGTTATGGCGGATATTTGATACAGAAATACTTTTTCCCTTCCAAAGGATATTTTCTTACCGGTATATTTGGTGGAACATACTCTTCTACCGCGACTACCGTCGTCTTGGCACGTAAAGCAAAATCAGCTGGAAACAGCTCTGTAATAGATGCAGCCATCATCGCTGCTACTTCTATGATGTACGTGAGATTGATAGTTGTGGCAATAGTATTCAACTTTGCTGTTGCCAAATCACTTATGATGCCATTTCTTTCATTGGCTTTGGTAGGTATGGTTGCTGCATTTGTTTTTATGAAACAAGGAGATCAAAAAACAGAAAATACTGATTTTGTTGATAAAAACCCATTGGAACTGGGAACGGCATTTTTATTTGCCGGGCTTTTTGTATTGATGATGGCAGTGACACATTTTGTGATAGGACATTATGGGGATAATGGATTACATATCCTTTCTTTTTTCGTTGGTTTTACAGATATTGATCCATTTATTCTTTCTCTGCTTACAGGGAAATATACTGTAGTACAGCATGAACTTGTTGCTGCCATTATGATCGCAGCGGGTAGTAACAATCTGCTTAAAGCTGTATATGCTCTGTGGTTTGGAGGATGGAAAGGTGGCGGCCGTTCAGCATTATGGGTTGCGTTACTGGGTATTATCACTATAATATGGGCATTTTGGGGAGATATAGGTTTTATTTTTAATATATAAAAGTTTATTAGCGTACTAATGGCAAAGGAGTCACTATTTATGGGTACATTTCATAGCAAAGTAAGAGAAGAAATTGCTAAAAACAGAGAACGTATAAAAAAACTTGGACCGGGACTTATTACCGGAGGTGCAGGAGATGATCCTGCCGGTATTGTTACTTACACCGTGGTAGGTGCAACGACCGGTTTTTCACAATTATGGCTTTTGCTTCTTTCCACACCGATGATGATTGCTATACAGAATATGGTTGCTCGTATTGCAATCGTGACAGGGAAAAGTTTACCGGAGATAACAACGGCATTTTATTCAAAAAAACTGACTGTTCTAATGATCATAATACTGGCTTTGGCAAATATATTAACTATTGGTGCAGATCTTAACGCTATTGCAGTCATTTTTCATACTATCTCTGGTTATCCTACTGTCTACTTCCTCATTCCTATTACAGCAATTATCGCCTATCTGATCACTTTTGGACAGTATAAAAAGATCAAAACGATTTTTATTGGTATGACAGCAGTCCTTATTGTCTATATTATTGCAGCAATTCTTGCCAAGCCACCGGTACTTACATTATTAAAACACACACTGATACCGCATATAGAAATGAACAGTGTATGGATCATTGCAGCACTTGGTATGCTGGGAACGACTATCTCTCCCTATCTGATGTTTTGGCAGGCAGCAGAAGAAAAAGAGGAAAAAAAGAGTATTGTTCAGGCAGATGAAGTCAGTTTTGATACCATTGCGGGTATGGTCTATTCCAATCTACTTGCCTACGCCATGATTGTTACAGGTGCAGTAATGCTTTATGGTACCCATAGTAATATAGAAGATGTAACGACATTGACACAGGCACTTCGTCCTGCAGCCGGGAACTATGCTTTTGCTCTTTTTTCATTGGGGATTGTTGTTGCCGGTTTTTTGGCTATTCCTGTATTGGCAGGATCAACCGCATATGCAGTAGCCGATACTTTTGGATGGCGAGAGGGAATGGATTACAAAGTCAGTGATGCCAAAGGCTTTTATATTGTTTTTATCGGTGCATTGATCTTTGGAGATCTTATCGATCTTTTTCCTTCCATTACCGTGGTGGATGCACTGTATTATTCACAGGTGCTCAATGGTGTCCTGATTCCTGTACTTATAGGTATTGCCCTGATAATTGCCAACAACAAATCAATCATGGGTGAATATGTTGCCACAGGCTTTCAAAATACTTTTTCATTTCTTGCCATGATAATTACTTTTGCACTCACTATTGTGATGTTTTGGCAATGGATAGGATAGGAGGAACAGATGTCTTATGAGTCGGTTATACTGATACTTTTTGTTATTGCCTCTGTAGTTGCAGTCATAACAAGATATATCAATCTTCCCTATACCATCGCATTGGTAGCCGTGGGGCTGGTATTGGGAACATTGCATCTTTTGCATCCTCCGTCTCTGACACAGGAACTGCTTTATACCGTTTTTTTGCCACCACTTATTTTTGAAGCTGCGATCCATCTTCGTGCATCGGAACTTTGGCGTGATGGTCTACCCATCGCTACACTGGTTATTCCGGGTGTGGTTGCCTCAACACTGCTTACTGCTGCCGTTATGGTACCAGTTAGCATCCATTTTGCCCAGATTGATGCGATCACCTGGCCTGTTGCTATTCTTTTTGGTGCCGCAGTTGCCGCGACTGACCCGGTAGCGGTTGTTTCTATTTTCAACAAATTGGGTGCTCCCAGACGACTGAGACTACTCATAGAAAGTGAAAGTTTGCTCAATGATGGTACATCTATTGTTGTATTTATTCTTGCTATGCAGTATATTTTGGGACATTGGGGAACACCACAGGATGCTGCTGTTGATTTTTTCAGGATCGTAGGCTTTGGAATTCTTGTGGGTACCATAGTCGGACTTGCCACAGCTGCAGTAATGCTCCATGTCGATGATGCAATGATTGCTATTACCCTCACGACCATTGCCGCATACGGTTCATTTCTTGTTGCAGACAATCTTGGTGTTTCCGGGGTCATGAGTACCGTTGCAGCAGGATTGATCACCGGGGGAAAAGGTTTGTCTAAAACACTTTTCCCTTCCATACGGCTTGCAACAGAAACGTTTTGGGAATATATTGCTTTTGCAATGAACTCACTTATCTTTCTTCTCATGGGTTTTGCTGTAAACCTGACTATGCTGTGGGAACTTTTCCCCATTATTCTGATCGCATACGGTTCTGTTTTGGCTGCCCGTGTTTTTGTGGTAACGGGTACCTGGGTTATTTTCTATCCCACTAGGCATAAGTTTCCTTTTTCATGGACAGCAGTCATGACATGGGGTGGGCTGCGTGGGGCACTTTCAATGGTTCTGGCACTCAGTATCCCCGATTCGTTTGCCCTGAAAGAACTGATTGTGACACTTGTTTTTGGTGTGGTGCTTATCTCTATCTTCATACAGGGATTGTCAATGTCACCCTTGATGAAGATGCTGGGTATCCTTTCTCCTGTTTCCCAACTGAAGAGTTATGAACTTCTTAAAACAGAGATCACACTTTATCAGGATACGGTAGATACCATGGAGAAACTTCATAAACGGCATTATCTCAGTACACAGAGCCTTGAAGCATTGAGAAAAGAGTATCAGGATAAAATTGATACTCTTTCTGAAGAGCTTGATAAAACAGAGGCTGACAAAGAGACTCTGGTAAAAGAAGAGGTACTGAAAACTAAGCGTAGAATGATCATGGAAGAGACTAAGGCACTGCTTGAAATGTATCAAAGTGGAACCATCAGTCTTGAAGTCTACAAAACCATAAAAAATGAATTTGACACACAGCTCTTTGAGCTTGAAAATATAGGAGCATAAATAATGGTAGATCTTTTTCTGGAACAATTATTCTTTCTTGGATATACTACTATCAGCAGGAAAGAAAGAAGCAGTAATAAAAAAGTTGATAATGGATATGTTTATGCAGCCTAAATCTTTATTACTTATTTGCAAAACTCCCAAAAGCGGTATGCGCATGATCTCGATGGGAGTGATGGCTATACTGAAACGGGAGGTACAGGATGTTGCCTTTTTCAAACCATTGGTCATGACAAAGGAAGAGGATGCTGATATTCACTTTATTACCCAATATTTCAAACTTAAACAAGCACCTGAAACAGCTTATGGTATGACTATTGAAGAAGCTAAAATACTTATGGCAGAGAATAAGAGTCAGATTATTTATGAAAAAATTTTGGAACGTTACACACTTTTATTGCAGAGATATAATTTTGTTTTATGTCAGGGGTTACATACTATAAATGATACTATAATTGATACGACTTTCAATTTAAAGATTGCGGAAAATCTTCAAATACCGGTACTTGAGATTATCAATGGACAGCGTATTAAAACGTCTGAAGAAATTGATAGTATTTTGGATTATACAAAACATACGGCATCTACCCATAACATTACTTTACTGGGTGTTTTTTTCAACCGTGTTCCGATAAAGATGGTTCGCGTAGTGGAAGAAAAAAGTAATGATGGTTTTTGCCTGTATGTTTTACCTGAAATCCCTGAACTTGATCAACCAACAATGGCTGATATCGTTTCGCAAACCGGTGCCAAACTATTAACAAAAGAAAAGTTTATATTAGACAGAACTGTCAGACAGACTAAAGTTGCCGCTATGATGCTGGAACACTATTTAGATTATCTTGAAGAAGGGGATCTAATAATCGTGCCTGGAGATCGCAGTGACATACTAGTAGGTACCTTTTTAGCCAATCTCTCGCACAATTATCCCTCTCTGGCAGGTATACTTTTAACAGGAGATATCTTGCCTGCAAAAGCCATTGATACCTTACTTTCAGGTACAGATATACCTGTATTGCCAATGATAGCACTTCATACCGATACACAAAGTGCTGCTTTTAGAGTAGAAAATGTATCTGCAGAAATCACCCTCCAGAGTGAACGTAAAATTGCCTTGGCATTAGGTTTGTTCAATAAGCATATTGATGCCAAAATACTTAAAAACAGAATTTCTCTGGAAGCACCCAAAAGAATGACTCCAGTACGGTTTACCTATATGCTCTATGAGAAAGCAAGAGCTTCAAAATGTCGTATCTTACTGCCTGAAAGCACGGATGAAAGAATATTACGTGCGGCAGATAATGTTTTGCGTCAGGGTTTATGTGATATTACATTACTTGGAAATCCACAACATATCCACCGTGATAGTAGTCTTTTGGGACTTGACCTTTCTAAAGCAGAAGTGGTTGATCCAGAGTCATGGGATCATATGGAAGAATTTGTTACTACTTTTTATCAACTTCGTAAACATAAGGGTATCATCAAACAGGTAGCACGGGAGATGGTGAGCCGAGAAAATTATTTTGCAACGATGATGCTTTATTTGGGATATGTCGACGGGATTGTTTCGGGTGCCACACATACGACCAGAGAAACTATAAAGCCGGCATTTGAGATCATAAAAACCAAAAAAAATGTTGCATTGATCTCCAGTCTGTTCTTTATGTTGCTTGATGATCGTGTATTGGTGTATGCAGATTGCGCAGTCAATCCTGATCCTAATGCCCAGGAACTTGCACAGATTGCTGTTAATTCAGCTAAGACAGCTAAGACATTTGGTATTGAACCTAAAGTTGCTATGCTCTCTTACTCCAGTGGTGATTCCGGTGTAGGAGAAGATGTGGACAAGGTACGTCGGGCAACACATATTGCCCAGACATTGGCACCGGAGATTATGATAGAAGGTCCAATGCAGTATGATGCGGCTGTTGATCCTAAAGTAGCAGCCCAAAAGATGCCAAAAAGTAAAGTAGCAGGTCATGCAACGGTATTTATATTTCCAGATTTAAATACTGGAAATAATACTTACAAAGCTGTACAGAGAAGTGCAAATGCCATTGCGATCGGACCAATTTTACAAGGGCTTAAAAAACCGGTTAATGATCTAAGCCGTGGTGCAGAACTTGCGGATATCATACATACTATTGCTATTACTGCTATTCAGGCGGCTGGGGAAAAAGAGAAATCATGAAAATATTTGTCCTTAATTCCGGCAGTTCATCTATCAAGTACAAACTTTTTAATATGGATCAACATTTAGAAGTAGTCGCTTGGGGTGAGGTAGAGAAGATTGGAGAAGAAATAAGTTCCATTTCATTGAATAGCATAAAAGAAAAAATCATATGTTCAAATCATCATGAAGCTTTTAAACAGATAGCAAAACAGTTAAAAAAAACCGGTATTTTAAAAGATTTTACGTGTTTAAGTGCTATTGCCCACAGAGTTGTGCATGGTGGATCTGTATTTTCCAAACCAGTACTCATTGATGAAACAGTAACTGATGTGATACGTCGTATGATTCCTCTTGCACCTTTACACAATTCTGCCAATCTTGAAGGTATTACTGCGATGCAGCATCTTGCTCCAAATATAAAACAAATAGCCTTTTTCGATACAGCATTTCACCAGAGTATGCCGGCATCTTCTTCCCGTTATGCTCTACCGGAGTATTATTATGACACTATGCAGATCCGGCGTTATGGGTTTCATGGTATTTCTCATCACTATCTTGCCAAAGAGAGTGCACGGTTGCTTGGGAAACCTCTACAAATCTGTAATCTTATCACCTTGCATTTAGGCAATGGTGCAAGTGCAACTGCCATTCAAAACGGAAAAAGTCTGGAAACTTCTATGGGATTTACCCCTCTTGAAGGACTTGTTATGGGGACACGCAGTGGAGATATTGATCCGGGTATTTTACTTTATCTTCTCAATGAACATGATTATGATGCTAAAAAACTTGATCATATACTTAATTATCAAAGTGGTCTAAAAGGTTTGTGTGGTATCAATGACATGAGAGAGGTCATCCAAAAAATGCAATTAGGTGAGGAAAATGCAAAACTTGCATTTAATATTTTTTGCCAAAAGGTAAAACAGTATATTGGTGCATACATAGCACTTCTGGGTACTGTAGATGCAATTGTCTTTTCCGGTGGTATCGGAACAAATTCTCCCGAAGTAAGAGAAGCTGTCTGTTATAATATGGCAGCACTTGGCATTATTCTTGATAAAGAGGAAAATGAAAAAGGGGCTACTTTTATCGGTCATGAGGGAGAAGTTAAAATACTGAGAATAAAGACAGATGAAGAACGGGAGATGGCAAATCAGAGTTTGCAGTTTATTAAAGAATCAGATATTTAGAGTGTAAAATATACTAAGAGAACATTCTTTATATAAAATCCTTAAAGAAACTTGACACAAAGTGACTAAAGTTGTATAATATATGAAAATTTACTGTTAAAGGGAGTCATCATGAGTATATTAGAAAAGTTGACCAATCAAATGCAAAGTACCATCGAATCAGGGGTATCGCTTGCATTACATAATAAAAACCAGGAAGTAGAACCTGTTCACCTTATTTGGGCACTGCTTACAAACAGCAGTTCGATCCTGCATCAGGCACTCAATAAAATGAATGTGGACAAGGCAGCCATTGAGTTGGAAGCCAAAAGTATTGCCAACAAACTGCCTACCGTCTCAACGGTTACCAAAGAGAATATCAAACTCTCTCAAAATCTTGTGCGTTCATTGCAAAATGCCGAAGGTGTCATGACAGCCAACGGAGACCAGTATCTTGCTGTAGATGCCTGGCTGCTGGCAAATATTAATGAGAGTTTCATCAAAGATATTTTGGGTAAATATGTGGATATTTCTGAATTCAAAAAGACACTTGAATCTATACGCGGAGGAAAGCAGATAGACTCCCAGTCCGGAGATGAGACACTGGAAGCACTGGCTCAATACGGTATAGATCTGAACCAAAAAGCACTCGATGGTGAACTTGATCCTGTCATTGGCAGAGATGAGGAAGTGCAGCGTATGATGCAGATCCTTATCCGAAAAACAAAGAACAATCCTATTCTCATCGGTGAGCCGGGTACGGGTAAAACAGCTATTGTCGAGGGTCTTGCACAGCGTATTGTCAACAAAGAAGTACCTTTGAGTCTTCAAAATATGCGTGTGATCTCACTTGATATGAGCCGTCTTATCGCCGGGGCAAAGTACAGAGGTGAGTTTGAAGACAGACTCAAAGCGATCGTAGATGAAGTCAAAGAGGCCGCCAATGTGATTCTGTTCATCGATGAGATACATACCATTGTTGGGGCAGGGGCTAGTGAGGGGAGCATGGATGCGGCAAATATTCTCAAGCCTGCACTTGCTCGTGGAGAACTGCATACCATAGGGGCGACCACGCTCAAAGAGTACAGAAAGTATTTTGAAAAAGATGCAGCACTTCAGAGACGTTTCCAGCCTGTCAAAGTAGATGAACCCAGTATCAATGAAGCCTTACAGATCCTAAGAGGGATCAAAAGCAGACTTGAGGCACACCACAATGTTATTATTACCGATAGCGCACTGGTAGCTGCTGCAAAGCTTTCTGATCGCTATATTACAGACAGATTCCTTCCGGACAAGGCGATAGACCTTATAGATGAAGCTGCAGCAGAACTCAAAATGCAAATTGAGAGTGAACCGACAGATCTCTCCAAAGCAAAACGTGAAATAAGTACACTTCAGGTGGAAAAAGAAGCACTTAAAATGGAAGAGAATGAAAAAAATGCTGCTCGTCTTGAAGAGATAGAGAAAGAGTTGGCTGATCTTGAAGAGAAAAAGGTTTCATTGCAGAATCAATTTGACAACGAAAAAGAGGTCTTTAACCAAATTGCGGAAGTCAAGTCTGCTATTGAATCACTTAAAACACAGGCTGAGCAGGTCAAACGTGAAGGAGACTTCAACAAAGCCGCCGAGATCGAATATGGACAGATCCCTGCAGAACAGGAGAAGCTTAAGCAGCTGGAAGATAAGTGGACACAGATGATGTCTGAGGGTACACTGCTCAAAAACTCTGTAGATGAAGAGATGATCGCAAGCATCATAAGCCGCTGGACTGGTATTCCTGTCAACAAAATGCTTCAAAGCGAAAAAGACAAGATCCTGCATATAGAAGATGTGCTTAAAGAAGAGGTCGTAGGTCAGGAAGAAGCACTCAAAGCTGTGGCACGTTCTATTAAACGTAATAAAGCAGGGCTCAGTGATGTGAACCGACCTATTGGTAGCTTTATGTTCCTTGGACCGACCGGTGTGGGTAAAACACAGGTGGCAAAAACACTTGCCAAATTCCTGTTTGACTCAGAGAAGTCTCTTATTCGCATTGATATGAGTGAGTATATGGAAAAACATGCAGCCAGCAGACTGGTCGGTGCACCTCCGGGGTATGTGGGGTATGAAGAGGGTGGACAGCTCACCGAAGCCGTACGCCGTAAACCCTACTCAGTTGTACTTTTTGATGAGATAGAAAAGGCACACCCTGATGTCTTTAATACACTTTTACAGGTACTTGATGATGGACGTCTGACAGACAATAAGGGAGTCACGGTAGATTTTAAAAATACGATCATTATTATGACTTCAAACATTGCTTCAGACAAGATCATGGAGTTCAAAGATCCTGAAGACAGAAGAAAAGCGGTTAATGATGAACTAAAACTGCATTTTAAACCGGAGTTCCTCAATCGTTTGGATGATATAGTCATCTTTAATCCGCTTGATCTTGAAGCGATCACAAGTATTGTAGATATTCTCTTTAAGGGTATTCAGAAAAAATTGGCCGAGCGTGATATTAATATTACACTGACACCAGCTGCAAAAGCTTATATCGCTGAAGCAGGATTTGATCCGGTCTATGGTGCTCGTCCGTTAAAAAGAGCACTTTATGAAGTGGTAGAAGACAGACTTGCAGAGCTTATTCTTGAAGACAAAGTCGTTGAAGGATCGAATGTTGAATTTGATGTACAAAATGCTGAAATAGAGGTACATATCAGCTAACACTAACTACCCTTTCTTTTCTACAACTAAAAGGCGCTCGTTTAGGGGTGCCTTCTTCAATATACTTTTACCGGCAATAAGTTAAGATAACATATAAGCGAAAGGGAATTTGTAATGAAAATTATTTTACTTGCCGGAATGTGTTTGCTGTTTACTGCCTGTAGCCAAAAAACACCGGATGCTTTTGTTCAGGCAAAAGTGGCACCATCGGCATATCATGTATTGTGTGTAGGTGACAGGATGATAAAAGACGGTGTCTTGGTACGTGGAAGCTGTTGGGATTACATTGATGCGACCTTTAAAAAGGCAGGTGTGCCACAGAAAAAGAGACATACTGTTTTTAAAAGTAAAAAGAGAGGTCCCTACGCTAACATTAATTTTATCAGGTCTGGAGATTGGCTCTATTTTATTAATACCTCCTATCACAACAGTGAACACAGTGCTATTTTTGTAGATTGGATGGATAAGAAAAGAAAAATTGCCTGTATGTTAAGCTATCAGGGGGAGAATAAAAGAAAACCTGCCCGCTATAAGAACTATAACCTTTCCAAAGTTTATAATATTATGAGAGCAGGAAAATAGTTTATTGCTGTTTTTGTTTTAACAGAGCAACTTTCATTTCATAAAGTTTGACTTCTCTTTCTGTTAGTAGTAATTTATCTTTTGCAAGTGCAGATTCTACTTCTGCCAGTTTTAATGCCATATTTTTTCTATCTATTTTTGTACTGGAGAGAGATTTGACTTTCATTTCATTAAGTTTCTCTTCTCTTTGTACAAGTTGTATCTTTTTTTTACTAATATCTACCTCAAGATTTGCCAGTTTTATCTCCATAGTATGTATAGCATTCATATTGACTTTATCTGCCAAGGCGTAGGGAGTGAATGCTAGAGAGAAAATCGTACCAAGAAGCAGGGCTTTTGTATATAGTTTCATGTTAGTCTCCTTTATGTGATTTGACTAATATATTAATATTATATCATTTTTTAATATATTTTATTAATAATTTAAGTTTTATATATTTAATATTATACTTATTCTGTTAAATATAATTCCTCACAAAGAGTACACATTTATCCAATATAATAGAATTATGGGCATCTTATAAAAAACCCTAAAGTAATAAAGGATCAATGATGCAAAAGAAAAAAATGAAATATTTAGGTGTAGTAGCACTCTTGTCAGGTACTTTACTTTTTACAGGTTGTGTGCCTTATAACAACTACGGATATGGATATAACAATAGTTATTACGGGTACGGAAATCCTGTGATCTCCAGTGCAACAATCGGTATTTATGATTATCCCCGCTATTTAGACAGACCTTATTATTTTTACAATAACAGATACTATTACGGTGGAAATTATAGAAATGGATATTATTACTATCGTGGTCATAGATATAGACATGGACATTACTACCATCGTGGATACAGGTATCACCACAGACGACACAGGGAAAATGTAGATCTACTCAGAAGAAGTGATCATAGTCATAATTATCATAGAGATCGTTATGGTGATAGATACAGATATAAAAGAACAAGAGGGTATAACCATTCTTATAAAAGTCATAGAAATAGAAATATTGACCTGCTAAGAAGATAAGAATACAAAAAATAAATCTTAGATACCGACGGAGTTATAAGCGTCTCTTGATAGGTAGTCAAGAGACAGGAACTTTTTTAAAAAAGGAGGAAGAATGAAAAAGTTAATGTCGATACCTAAGATATACGCGAATTTTATCCAAATAAGATAAAATTAGTCTTAAATAGAAAATTTATAATTATATTTTTAAAAACTTGTCTTATTTTTTTAGCAGACTAACCAGTTCTCCATCTTGAAAATGTCCTCTGTAGCGGGCATTCCTTTCCACCCATGTGATTCCAAATACATCATTTTATTGCCAAAATATCCTACAATATACTTCTCTCTGTAGAGTGGGAAGGTGCCAGAATGGAACATTGCAAAGATATCGTCATAAGATTTGGCGACTTCATAGTATGAGAAATCAAAGCTATGCAGAGCGATGAGTGCAGCATGGAGCATCTCATTTTTGTGCATAGCAAGACTTACAACATAATATGCCGGATAAGCAACAGCAGGATTGTCCAATAACTCTGAGATATAGAGTTTTTCTTTCTTTTTGTTATACATAAGGGGATTATAGTAAAGAACATGGCTAAGTCTTAATAATATGTCAAATTGACATATTTTTATACAATACAGACTATGATGTTATAATTTAATCACGAACCTCGTTCCCATCCGTCCCCGGTGGGAATGCATACCAGAATATAGATTACCAAAATCTCTCAACCTCAATCAACCCTGATACTCCTTCATAATCCCTAGCAGAGCTGTATCGCCAATGACTAGCCTCA
>JALXCZ010000015.1:6712-23441 GCA_026990595.1 Sulfurovum sp. | reverse complement strand
AGAACGTGTAAAATCCGCACTTCTGGTTAATGAATTTGTATTTCCTCCCCTGAAAATTACGATTAATTTGTCACCCAGTGATCTGAAAAACAAGAATGGAACCCATTTTGATCTGCCTTTGGCCTTGTTGATAGCACTCAATAAAAAGAGCTTTGAGGAAGAAGGGCTATTTGTATTTGGTGAATTGGGACTTGACGGGCGAGTAAAAAGCAGTTCCCTTCTTTTCCCGCTTATTTTGTCACTTAAGGAACAAGGGCTCATTAAACGTGCTATTGTTCCCAAAGAGTCGATAAGCTATCTTAATCATATTTCAGGTGTAGACTTTATTGCGGTAGAGACATTGAATGAGGCAATTGTATTGTTAAATAAGAAAACGTTTACAACAAATGTAGAGAAGTTTGATTATGATGCAAAATCATTTACGGTAGATAAGACAATTTACTATTATGAGCAGAAGTATGAAAATGATTTTAAAGAGGTTAAAGGACAAATGATCGCCAAGCGCGCTGCTATGATCGCTGCAGCAGGTATGCATAACTTTTTTATGGAGGGTAACCCTGGCTGCGGGAAGAGCATGATCGCCAAACGTATGAGAGATATACTTCCGCCTTTATTTGAAGAGGAGATGCTTTCCATAGCAAAGCATCAGTTCCTTGATGGGCAAAAGCCGGATTTTAAGGCGATACGCCCCATGCGATCACCGCACCATACGGCAACATCTGCTTCTATCTTTGGAGGAGGTTCAGGACAGGCACGCATCGGTGAAGTGGCTTTGGCAAGCCGGGGTATTTTGTTTTTTGATGAAATTCCACACTTTTCTAAAAATATACTTGAGGCAATGCGTGAACCACTGCAAGACAAAAAAGTACATATTGCAAGGGTCAATGCCAAAATAGAATATGAAGCAGATATTATGTTCATTGCAGCACAGAACCCTTGCCCTTGTGGCAATCTACTTTCTAAAACACAAGTATGCAGGTGTAGTGAAGTTGAGATAAAACGATACCAAAACAGGCTTTCTGATCCATTTCTTGATCGTATAGATCTCTTTGTTGTGATGCAGGAGGTAAGCAGTGAAGATAAAGCAGATGTGACTTCAAAAGCAATGCATGAGGCTGTTATAGAGGCATTTAGAATGCAAAAAAGAAGAGGACAAGAGAGATTAAATGGTAAACTTACGGAAGATGAGATAGAGAGCTATTGTATTTTGCATGAAGAGGCACAAAAAATTTTGGAAGGAGCCATACAAAAGTTTGGGCTCTCACACAGGAGTATTGCCTCTGTAAAAAAAGTGGGACGGTCGATTGCGGACTTAAACAGGCATGAACAGATAGAGAAAAAAGATATACTCGAAGCTTTAAGCTACAGACGCAGGAGATAAACCGGCCAAAATTGTCCGGTTCAACAGAAGAGTATTTAAGCCCCTACAATAACTTTGGTTACTATAAAGCCACCTACAACAAGCCAAACAAACATAGCTGCTGCTGTATAGATAGGAGCCAATCCTAAACCTTTAAATTTAGCAAAGATCGTTCCCATACCAAGAGCGGTCATTGCCATGGTAAGCAGGAATGTATCGATCTGGTTAATAATATCTACGTAGTGTTGAGGGATCAAATGGAATGAGTTGAATCCTGCAACCATAATGAAGTAAACTGCAAACCAAGGAATGACAAGTTTGGTTTTTTCATTTCTTTCTCCACCTTCTTTTTTTGCTGCCCATGCGAGATAAAGACCAAGTACAATAAGCATAGGAGCGATCATGATAACCCTTGTCATTTTAACGATCACGGCAGCATCTGCCATCTCTTTAGGACTTCCCGGTACAGAAGCAGGAACTGCTACAACCTGAGCCACCTCATGAATGGTCCCTCCTACATAGATACCAAAAGTACGTGGATCCATATGCAGGAATCCTACGGCATCTTTAATAATGGTTTCATACATAACGGGGTAGAGGAACATAGAGATGGTACCAAAAAGAACTACCATCGAGACTGCAATGGCTGTTTTATACTCTTCGGCTTTCAGTACAGGCTCTGTTGCCAAAACTGCTGCAGCCCCACAAACAGCAGCACCGGAGGCAGTAAGGATAGAAGTATCTTTTTCCATACCGAATATCTTATAACCTAACCATGAGCCGAGAATAAGTGTAGAGGTAAGCATGGTAAGAGAGACTAAAAATCCATCCATTCCTACCGCAGCGATCTGCTGGAATGTGATTCTAAATCCATAGATGACGATAGCAAAACGTAAGATTTTCTTTCCGGAGAAAGTGATACCGCTCTGCCACTCTTTTGGCATTTTATTATGTAGTGTATTTGCATAGAAAATACCCATAACGATACCAATGACCAATGGTGAGAGACCAAGTGCTTTAATGGGACCAAGCCCCGCGATAAATGTAGCTGCCGCAGCAAAAATAGCAACAAACAGGATACCACTTAGGGTACCTGCACGATTTTCAGGAGAAAATGCCATAACTTTCCTTTTTTAGTTCAAATTTATTGATAACTTTTTTGAAATTCTACTATAATTTTGATATAATACGAAATCAATAAAATAAAAGACGATTATAAATCAAATATATTTGCGTCAAAAGAGGAAAATATGAAATTAACCCTTAGACAAATGCAGATCTTTTTAAATGTAGTTGCATCAGGGCATTTAACCAATGTAGCCAAAGAGATGAAGCTAAGTCAGTCAGCCATCTCTATGTCTATTAAAGAGTTGGAAAATATTTTGGGACGACCTGTGTTTGACCGGATAAATAAAAAATTGGTACTGAATGAAGTGGGACGAGCTTTTCATAAAGAGATCGACCCTATCTTTAAAAAACTTACAGATATTGAGTATGAGTTTAAAAATTCAGAGAATAAAGGGATGATCCGTGTAGGGGCGAGTACAACAATCGTAGATTATTTGATGCCATCAATTATCTGCAGTTACATGAGCGCTTACCCTGATGTCAAGATCACACTCAAAGAAGGAAATACACAGGAGATCACACAGATGATCCAGGAAGGAAGCATTGATGTGGGCTTTGTAGAAGGGTTTGTTTCGGGCTCAGATATCATTAAGGAGAAAATAGGGATAGATGAACTAGTGGTTGTCACATCCGATAAAAATCTATGTGATACATGTTACATCGATGAACTTGCAGATAAAAGATGGGTACTTAGAGAAGAGGGCTCAGGAACCAGAGAAGTATTTCTGGATTACATTAAAGAGAAGGTAGATAATCTTAATATCTTTTTTGAATTGGGGCATACGGAATCGATCAAAAGTATATTGATGAACCGTGAATGTCTGACCTGTATCTCAAAAATCTCTGTGGAAAATGAGCTCAGAGAGGGCAAACTCCATCAGGTAGATGTGAAGAACTTTGAATGTAAAAGAGACTTTTTGATGATCTATCACAAAGACAAGTATCACAGTACCCTTTTTGAAAAATTCCTCTTTTTCTCTAAAAAACTGATGATGCAAATGCTTGACAATGAGAGTAAGATAAATTTTAAGGCGTAATACGTTTTAATGCATCTTCATACTCATGGGGATGATTTAAATTTGTAAACACAGAAGCATCCTCAAAAACAATGAATTGTGTATCTGCTTCTTTAAGTAGATTATTTAGCCTGTGATCCCCAACCTCTAAATTTTTTTTTGCTAAAGGAAGTATGGATCTTCTGTAAACACCGCAAAGTGGTTCAATACCATTGGGACCTTTTGCGATGAGAGCATCGTACTTCTTATTGTAAGCTAACAGTGACACTATCACCTTTTCATTTACAAAAGGTGCATCTACACTGAGAACAAAAAACTTATCAGCATTGAGTGATTCAAACATGGAGACAAGTCCTACCAAAGGAGAGCTTTGGGGGTAGTTATCAGTAATAACAGGTACTGTAAAATCAAATTTATCCTCTTTTGCCAAAAGGTAGACCTCTTTGAAATATTTGCTTAGTCTGCTATATTGAAATTCACTAAGGGTAGTACAGTTGGCAAAAGGAAGCAGGGTTTTATCTTTTCCCATACGTGAACTTTTCCCGCCGGCAAACAGTACAGCAGGGATATCATACTTCATGGTACACCTCTTTTATTATCTCAAATTTCTTTTTTGCGCTGTTGATGCAACAAGAGTACCATAAATGCTATAAAGGTAATGCCTGCCTCTATGAGAAACATATGCTCACCGTATATCTGTCCGGAGAGTAGTGCTCCTACCGAACCACCAAGCCCGAATGCAATACCCAGAAAAAACTGTTGGGCAAGTTTTTTCTGGGTATAGAGTGAAAAAACATAGGTAATTGAGGCAGTATGATAAAGTGCAAAACTGACTGCATGTAGAGACTGTGAGGCAAAGGTAAGTAGTACTGAATCTGCGAACCAGTAGAGCATAAGCCATCGTATGACGGTCACCGCTATGGCAAATTGTGCAATATGAAGGAGGTTCCTTTGCAACAAAGGTCCCTGGAAATAGAGCATAATGATTTCGCAGATCACCCCAAAGCTCCACATCCAACTGGTCATCTCAAGGGAGATACCGTGAGAAGTTTCATAAATAGTGAAGAAGTTGTAAAAGCCTCCAAATCCTACTTGCATTAGAAAAACAGAGAGCCAAAATGCCCAATATTTTGAAAGAGAAAAACTGCTGTCCTCCTGTGCTGTTTGATGTGAAACTGTATCATAACGAATAAGCAGTGCACCAAAAGCAGAGGTTAAAAGGGCTGTTATACTTAAATAGTAAAGTGCTTCATAGGGAGCAGAAAGTACTTTACCGAGCCATAAGGCAATGCCCATAAATCCCAATGAACCCCAAAGCCGTACCCGACCGTAACGGTTTTTGGACAATGCAGCAAGCGCAATGGTCTCTACATAAGGTAAAGAGATACCTACTGCCGCACCAAAAAGAAGATTTGTGAATAGATAGAGCCAAAAACTATGCACTGTACCTAAAAAAATAAGTGTTGCCAAAAAAGTCAGCCCGAGAGAAAACAGATAGACTCTGGGAGTCAATGCCAAATAGTGTCGAAAAACAAAAGGCAACAGGAAACGCATAAACGGGGCAGCTGCATAGATGGTTCCTACTTCAACAGTAGAATAGCCGAGTTCGAGGAGGACTTTGGGCATGAAAATAACGTAGACGCCCACCAGTGCAAAATAGAAAAAATAGTAGGTTCCCAAAAGAGGGGAGAGCAGTGTGTGTTTCTGTTTCATCTATGCTGTTTTGACCACAACGGCGGTACCGCTTAAAAGGTCATGCAGGGTTTTGTGGTCTTTTCTGAAAAACATGAGGATCCAGCCAAAAAAACTGAAAAAGGAGAGTATAGCACAGAAATTTCTGAACAGAATAGTAAAAAGCGGAGGCTTTTTACCTGTTGCGTCATTGATGAGCGTAAGCTCATAGGCACGATATCCCGGTGTTTGCCCTGTTCTGAACATAAAGGCACTTTGCACAAGTACAAGGGGTAATAGAATATAGAGCCAACCCAGTGCCTTATGTGCCGCAAAACCTTCACGACCACCCATAACCAGATAGAAAACAATGTACATAATGGGCATGAGCAGCATAAACGCATCGGTAAGAAAAGCTTTAAGTTTTTTGCCACTGGAGGCATAGGTTCTTTTTTGAACAGATTTTTGTTTGTTTTGGGGCTTTGTGACCTTCCCCTGCTTTACATCACGGAAACGTTGCTTTGCCATTATTTCAGCCCTTGTGACATTGTAAAGATAGGCAGCATCATTGCCGCGATGATTACTCCTACGAATCCGCCGATGAAGAGCATCATAAAAGGGTTTAGAAGACTCAGTAGAATTTTGATCTTGTCATCATTCTCTTCTGCATAGAGATGTGAAAGGTTGTCCAAGACACTTGATACTTCGCTTGATTCTTCCCCAAGTGCCAAAGATTGCATGAAATTACGTTTTAGTTTTATACCTTTTGTGAGTTGTAATGAGTTTGAGAGTTTATTCCCCTCAACTACTTTTGCAGCAGCTTTGTTAAAAAGTTCTTTAAGTGCATAGTTGGAAAACGTATCTTTTGAGAGCTGTACTGCCTGAGCGTAAGCCACACCGCTTCCAAGCATCAGTGAGAGGATATAGGAAAATCTTCCAAGCTCATGATTTTGGATCAAGTCACCGATAAGTGGGAGTTTTAACATAAAAGTGTCTACCATTTTATGAAAAGAATAGACTTTTGCGTAAAGCAGCTTGATCGCCATGATCAAAAGTACGATACCCGCAAGGATAC
The DNA here is from genome assembly GCA_026990595.1 of Sulfurovum sp. GTDB lineage: Bacteria > Campylobacterota > Campylobacteria > Campylobacterales > Sulfurovaceae > Sulfurovum. The sequence continues at coordinate 17,191 of JALXCZ010000015.1, read as the reverse complement.
CAATATAGTGTGTGATCAAAAAATCACTGACCCCTACAACAATCTGTGTGATCTTTGGCAGAGCCTGATCGGTATCTTCAAAGATCTGAGTGATCTTTGGGACTACGCTGACAAGCAAAAAGCCGATGATCACAATGGCAATGATGAAAATGGCAGCGGGGTAGATCATGGCACCTTTGACCTGTGATTTAACTTTGTTCTGTGCGGAGAAGAAGTGTGCCATATTGGTCAGTACTTCGACCATCTTTCCTCCTTCCCCTGCCACTTTCAAGCTTTGAAGATAGAAGTCCGGAAGTGCATAAACTTTTTGTGATTTCAAGGCGTGATAAAGTGATTTCCCCTCATCGATCATGGTTTTTACAGAGTTGAGAAAAGAGACATACTTCTTCTCTCCCTCATGTTGGTTCTCCAGCAATCGTATGGCTGTTAGAATGGTCATCCCTGAGTTGAGGTAGGAAGAGAGTTCTTTGGAAAAGGTCGCAAGGAGCTCCCCCGGCATTTGACGTTTGGAAAAGGCTTCAAGGGAAAACTCTTTGGTAGGACCGAGTGACTCATAATAAATGTTTTGGGAACGAAGTTTCTGTCCGGCTTCTTCTGTAGAAGCAGCAGTTACTGTTCCTTTAACCTTTTTACCTGTTTTGTCAAACCCTTTGTACTTAAAAAGCATTAACCTGTTGATCCTTGTATCATGAATTGTAGTATTATAACTTTTTTAGCTGTATCTAGCTATAGTTTCACATGAAACGATTTGTAGCACTCTATTTTCTTTTTTTGGTTTTGTTGTTCGTCTTTTTCTATGCACCGACTTCAGCACTCTCTACTCTTTTAAACGAAGGACAGACAAAGCTTACTCTTTTTTTTCTGGGACTGTTTTTGGATCCTGACCAGCTTCACGGTATAGATATCTGGATCAATCCCCACTATAAGATCATCATTACCCAGGCCTGCAACGGGATGATCCCTATCTTATTTCTTTTTGCTTCTATTCTTGCCTATCCTTCTTCGATGCTACATAAACTGCTTTGGATGTGTATAGGCTATATCGTTTTTTCCATAGTCAATGTGGTGCGTCTTCTGTTTGTAGCGTATGCAACACACATAGGTAAGGGACAGGAGGAGTTCCGTTGGTCACATGACTTTGTCGGTAATGCACTGTTGCTGCTGACCGGACTGGGGCTTTTTATTGCCTTCATTCAAACAGCAAGAAAAAAAATTACTGTAGCTTGAAGTGAAAATACGAAGAGGAGTATTTGTCTTTGATCTTGATCTCATCAACCAATGCACCGTAGCCACCGGTCTCTTCAGGCGGTAGGATCTTTATCTGCTCAGGGATGAAGAACTCTCTGGAACTCTTTTTCAGGATCTCTTTGCTTTTTTGTTCGGTGATCTTAAAGTAGCGCTGCAGTATCTCATAGGCTTCTTTTTTCTCTTTATGATATTTGACTACATCGGGTGTTAAAAAAAGGGAGTCCTGCAGGGAGAGCTTGTTCCTTTCTGAAATATAGATGATCTGCTCACGGTTTTGCGAATGCACCTGCAGGACATAGACAATAGATGTAGAGAGAATAAGCACAGAGATAAGCACTTCAATAATGGTAAAGGCACTGCGTAATGTTTTCAATAGAAGTCTCCGCTGTTTGAGACAAGGTCACTGTTTTTTAGCCAGAGATCTTTGGCATCTTCAAGAGAGTCCACCTTTTGTGCCTCTCCAAAAAAAGAGGGGAGAAAGTAGACACCTTTGTTATCTTTGAGAATGATCTGTGTACTGCTCCCGTTTTGGTAGAAATTGAGCACCAGACAGATCTTTTTGTCTTTGTATCTTCCATATTCCAAGCGTAGAAGAGATTCTCTCTCATCCAATGTATAGGCTTCAATTCCTTTAAGGTCAATGCCGTCTTCATAAGGCTTAAAGCTATCCTGAATACCGCTACGCAGATAGCAGGAGCGGCATTTATTGACACACATAAGTGTCTCTTTGTTATGAAAGCCTTCGGATTTCATGAGAACAGATTTTATATTTAAAGGGGTAAGGGCTTTGGGTTTGCTTTTGGGTTTTTCAATACCGTTAAAGCCAAGAAAATAGATGACCGAGACGATCAAAATGACAATAAGCAGCTCCAAAAGCGAGAATCCTTTATGCATCTGTCCGTCTCTGGTGGGCATGAATAACAAACGGGTTATTTGTTACATCCGGAGAAGAGTATGTCTTTGCCGCTCTCTTCCCCTCCCTCTTTTCTGTCTGCTGCAAAAGAGATGATCTCTACATCATCCCCTTTTTTAATGTAGACAAAAGGGGTCTTCCATGAATCTTTAGGGAGTTTTTTCAAGTAGGGTTTTGCACGGTAATTTGGATATTTGTCTGCATCGGGGTTGCTTAAAAGTGCTTCAAATCCCTCTTCCGTATCTGGGTAGACACCATTATCAAGCTTGAACATATCAAGTCTTTTTTTAAGGTCATTCATCTTAAGACAGACCGTATCTCTTTTTGCCTGATCGGCAGAGTCCATGAGACCCGGTGCTACCACCGCAACAAGTCCTCCCAAAATAACAATAACAATGAGCAATTCTATTAGGGAGAAGCCTGCTCTTAATTTTTTAGTTTCCAAATTCTTTAGTTCTTTCACATCAATCCTTGGTATAATAATCTTTCGAATATGATTTTACTTTAATAGAGCTTTTAAATGGATAAACCCACACTTACCATCTCCAGCAGTGTTCCCCATAAAAAAGGGTTCGCACTTATTCTTACCCTCTCTGTTCTGGCGGTGATCATTGCGCTTACCAATGTGCTTATAGGGTATATGGATCATGTCAGACGGGATGCGACCTACACCAAAGCATTGATACAGGGCAACCTCTATTATACTGATCTAAAAGGGATGCTTGAGCGTAAATTCAAGTCAAACCGAAAAGGACTCTATACACAACTTTATCAAACCTCTATCCCGCTTGCTTCTCCTGACGGAAGATTTTCTCTGATGATCCACTGCCGTCCTTTGGCAAACGGTGTCAATATCAACTGGCTTGGCTTGGGTAATGATCAGCAAATGCAAGAGCAGTATACTGCTGCACTCAAAGTATTTGAAGCCATCGTACAGCGCTACAATCTGGAAGATGCAACAAGACTGCAGGATATGATACTTGAAGCCATAGGAAAGCCGGATGAGAGGTTCGTGCAGCCGGAACAAAGCAGACTTCGACAAAAAAATGGTATTATATCATACCAACAATTCGAGGCGATTTTGCAGCGTTATCAGTTTGAAGCGGATGATGCGAAAGTAAGCCGGGTACCCTGGAAAAAGCTTTTTGTTTTTAACGAGATCAAAAGAGACAAAAAAGGAAAAGTGATAAGAGGAGACAAGATAGACGGAGATTATCTTTCGCCTGAGCTTATCTCTTTATTTTTCGATATAGATCTAGCGACAGTGAAAGAAGAGTGGAAAGAGAGTGAAACGAAACTTAAAACATTTGTTCAAAATATGGGTGAAGGCGATAAGTACAGTACAAAACTTTTTACAAAAGTGTTTTTGCCTATGACCGGGTGCGAGGTCTCATACAGATACGGCGGGGAGAGATTTATGTTTAGATTTGAAGATATTCAGAAAGAGGTGAAGAATTTTGAATTTTATGGGAAGTAACAAAGAGCTGCTACTGATTCATGCCGGAATGAAACGCGTGTTTCTCTCACACGGTGTGAATGTGATGCTTACACCGCAGTATTACACACTTAAAAAAGAGGAACTTCCGGTGAAGTATCTCTATCAGGCCAAAAAAATAGCACCTTCTCTTTTTGACGGACTGCTTGAAGAGGTGGGCAGTTATGAATATCTGGTCTACAAAGAGGAAGATAAATGGGTTTTCATCGCTTACAATCCTGGGCAGATAAGGTCACTGCTTCTGTCTAAAGGCATCAACCCTGAGCAGGTAGGCAAGATCTTTTTTGCGCAACAGGCAGTGGAGCATTTTAAATCATCGGTTCTTTTGGGTGAGAATGAAGCACTGGTTGCCTTGGACAATACTGTTGTAGTTGTGCCTCAGACAGCACTGGATGAAGAAGTAAAACCTATTCCTTTCACAAACAACTTCACACCAAAAACAGGTATTACCCTGCAGGGAGTATACGGCTCTTTGCTCAGTATGAAACAAGCACTTGCATTGGCTTTGATCTTTTTGCTTTTTGGAGGAATGTTTTTTGTAGAAGGTAAACGCTATAGTAAGGGTTCTACCGCTATACAGAGAGAACTGCAGGAACTTCAGGATGCATACCCCTCTTTGCAAAGCAGGATACAAAGAGAGAGCATCGCAGACAAATACAGAAGCATCGACAGCAAAGAGAGAAGAAAAAGAGAGATCATTAAATCTCTCTCAGGACTCATCTTTAAAGGCGCGACACTGAATTCCCTTCTTGTCAATGATAAAGGCTTTAAAGCACAGTTTGCCTGCAGTGATGAAAAGGTAGCCAAGCACCTGAGTCAGTTGGCAAAAAAAGAGAAATTTCAAAAAGTAAAAAACACAGGAAGCAATACTGTTGAGATCGAGGGGGTATTATGAATTTGAAAAAATATCAGAATGAACTCATTGCACTTTTGGCACTGCTTTTGATGGTTACGGCATTTTTCTATAAAAATGCGCAGGTCTCTTCGGGTGCAAAGCAGGCAAGTGAACTGAAACAGTCGGTTAATGAGTTCAAAGAGATCGTTACTCTCAAGAGGATATGGGCAGACAAGAAGATCTCTAAAAAACTGGATAAGTTAAAAGAGCTTATTCCTGTATCTAAAGTAAAATGGAGCAAAAAGGGTAAAAAGCTTACAGCAACATATACGGGGTTGAATGCTTCGGAATTAAACAAACTCACAACAAAAATCATGAATCTTGCTGTGCAGATACAGCTTCTTGACATAAAAAAAAGCGGTTCATCCTACACTATGGAGTTTAAATGCAAATGGTAAAAAAATTTTTCATACTGCTCTTTATTGCTTGGTTTGCGCTGCTGTTCTTCATGCCCAAACAAGAGCTCTACTATACACTTGAAAAAGAGCTTGCGCAACAAGGCGTAGAGATCAATGAAGAGAGTATCAATGAAGGTATTTTCTCATTAACCATCAACAATGCTTCGGTCTATGTGAAAGGGATTAAAATAGCAACCATTGAAAAGGTAAGCTTTTTTACCCTGCTCTTTTATACCAAAGCAGAGATTGATAATTTGCTGTTAGATGACTCACTTAAAGCCATGGCGCCACAGCATACAGATAAGGTACTGTTGACACATTCATTGCTTTCTGTATGGACTGTACCCATCCATGCAGAGGGAAGTTTTGGTGTGGTTGATGGATATGCCGATCTGAAAGCACGAAAAGTTCGTCTGAATTTTATTGAGACAAAAGAGATAGATTCTATTAAGTCACAGTTGAAAAAAGACAAGAAAGGATGGTATTATGAAACATCTTTTTAAGCCCTCCACCTTTAAATGGATCCTCACGCTTCTAATACTGCTGGTACTCATTAAGCTTGTCTGGTTTGCCGTGGAGATGAAGTGGCTTCCTGCTTCAGGAGTGGAGCATACTCAAGAGAGTGGAGGAAAGTCGCTTTATTACAGAGTAAAACTTACTCCTAATGAGGCACCGGCTCCGGTAAAAAAAGCACCGGTTCAGTCAAAAAGACCTGTAGGAAGCATCAGAGATATCACACTCTTGGCGATCTACAATGCTTCGGATGCAACAGTTATTACTGTCTCCTACAAGGGAAAGACAAAAGTCCTCTCCAAAGGAGATGATATCAATGGTTTTGTTCTGGAAGGAGCAGGCAGTACCTATGCTACATTCAGTAAGAATGCAAAGTCATATAAAGTAGATCTCGTTAAAGGAAAGCATAACGGTAAAGGGAGAAACAGCATTCAAAACAGTAATATACCTTCAGTTTCTATTCCGTCGGGTAAAGCAGAAGGAGAGATTACAGATGCAGGTGATCATAAGATCATTGATCGGACTTTGCTTAACCATTATGCTAAGAATATGGACGATATTTACAAAAATATCGGTATTGCTGAGGTAAGAGACGGCAGGAATCTGAAAGGCTTTAAGATCACCTTTGTAAGAAAAGGCAGCCCTTTTGCCAAGCTGGGCGTAAAGAGAGATGATATCATTAAATCCATCAACGGACAAGAGATAAATAGCTATAATGCAGCATTTAATATGTATAAAAATATCCAAAATGTAGAGAATGTCACACTGGTCATTCAAAGAGGAAAAGAAGAAATGGAGCTAGAATATGAAATTAACTAAAATAGTATTGGGATTATTGCTTATCTTATCATTAGGCTTACACGCAGATGATGAAAAAGTGGATGTGAACTTCCGAAATTTAAGTGTCAAAGATTTTGTGGAGATGGTCTCAAAGATCACCCATAAAAATATTCTTATAGAGGGTGATCTTAAAGGTAAGATCAACTTTGTATCTACGTCGCCGATCAAAAAGAGTTCTCTGCTTCCTTTGGCAAATTCTATTTTACAAAGTAAAGGGTTTAGTCTTATAGATCAGGGTGAATTCTACAAAGTGGTCAAAAGTGCGAACGCAGCGGGAGAAGGACTGCCTGTCAGCAGTACAATAAATGGAAAGACTATGGAAACAGTGATGTTCCCACTCAAAAACTCCAATGCGGCAGTTATCCGTGCGAAGATCAAGCCGCTGCTTCACAAAAGTGCAAAGGTCATCTCCTTTAAAGAGAACAATGTCTTGGCAATCACTGCCAATCCAAGAACCCTTCGTTCTATTGCCAAAATTATCAAAGCTGTAGAAGAGAAGGGAGAGAAGCGATCAACGGTCGTGAGACTGCAGAACTCGTCAGTAAAAGATGTATTTGCCAATGCCCAAAGTATGTCCAAAAAACTTTTCCCGCAAACTATTGAGAGCCAAAAAGTGGATGTATTTAAAGATGAGGCGACCAACTCTATCATTCTGGTAGGAAAACCGGAGAACAACAGCCGTATGATCCGCTACATCAAACAGCTTGATATGAAAGGGGAGGATCAGACACAAAAAATGTATGTGATCCGTCTGAAAAATTCCAATGTGGAAGATATGGAAAAAATACTCTCCAAGCTTGTATCGCAGATGAATAATGTTGCCATTAAAAGACCAAGAAAAGGGGCAAAGCCGCCTACTAAAGCGATGGTCGTCTCCGATGTAGAGAGAAATGCACTCATTGTTCTTGCAACAGGAGAACAGATCAAAAATATCCGTGCGACGGTGAAGAAAATCGATATCCCTAAAGTACAGGTTTATGTTAAGGCACGTATTGTGGAAATCAATACGGATCTGGCTGAGCAAATTGGATTGCGTTACGGATTTGAGGGTGGCAAGATCACGTCTAAAGGACTTTTTTCTGCCGCAGCAAATTTGGGAGCATCTTCATTAATGGTCTCTCCTACACTTATGAGTTTCCTGAATACAACGACCACAAGATATGATGCCAACGGTAATGCCATTACAAGTGATGAAAGACCATTTAAATTTGATAATGGCATATCAGAAGTATTTGCACTTGGCGCAAAAATCGATCTTTTAAAACAAAACGGTGCGGCACATATCTTGAGTGAACCTTCTGTTCTATGTACAAATAACAAAGAGGCTTCCATTCAGGTTGGACGTACTCAGTCTATCTTGACACAGGCACAGCAATCGACACAGGGACAGGGAAATATCATTAACAACTACTCCAGAGAAGATATTGGTATTACACTGAAAGTCAAACCGAGACTCTCCAGCAACAACAAGGTAACTCTGGAAGTCGAAGCACAGATAGAAGATATCCTTCCTGGATCTAGCGCTTCTGCTGATAGACCGACAACGACTAAACGTAAAGTGACTACCAATGCCATTGTCAACAATGGTGAAACGATCATTCTAGGCGGACTTATGAAACAATCGGGAGGAAAGAGTATCACAAAAGTACCACTTTTGGGAGATATCCCTATTTTGGGTGAACTCTTTACATCCAGAGGAGACATGTCCAACAAGATTAATGTTGTGATCTACCTTACCCCATATATTGTAAGAAAGAGTGGTGATCTAAAGAAATTACGACAGGCACTTGGTGAACTTGAAGAGATACAGACAAAATACAATGATTTTGTTAGAAAAGGATTGAATAAAGAAGCAGGTATAGAGAAAGACGGCAACATTGAAGTCGCCCCTGCACATAGAAGGATACGTCGTATACATAAAAATAATCTTAGTATCCTGGATACAGAGGAGTAGAGATGCAGTTCCCTCGTCTACAGGATGTCAATCTTGAACCTCTCTGGGAAGAGGAGATAAACCATAAACTTGCACTGAAACACTCATTGCTCTTTAGTAATATAGAGGGTGTCAAGACAGCTGTTGTGGAGCAAAACAGTCTTGGTGATGCACTCAATTACCTCTCAAAACTTTCATTAGACTATCCTATCACCCTTTTGGATGAAGAGAGTTTTGAAAGACTAAAAAACAAATTCTTGGAGATCCAGACAGGTTCTGATTTTGAAGAGATGTCTACTACCTCCGAAGAGCTTATTGAAGTAGAGGGTGATCTGCTTGAGTTCATCCGTAATTCACAAGACCTTCTCTCCAGTGAAGACTCTGCACCTATTATCAAGTTGGTTAACTCTCTGTTTTTCCAAGCGCTTAAAAAAGGTGCGAGCGATATTCACATTGAGTCTCAGGAAAGAAAAGGAGAAGTACGCTTGCGTATAGACGGGGCATTGAAAAAGCATCTTGATCTGGAGAGAACCATTACCGGCTTGGTGATCAACCGTATTAAAGTCATTTCAAATCTGGATATATCGGAAAAAAGGCTGCCTCAAGACGGTCGTACGCAGATCAGTATCTCCGGGAAAACGCTGGATGTAAGGGTTTCGGTACTTCCTACCTATCATGGAGAGAGAGTGGTCATGAGGATCTTGGCACAGAGCGAACATATCCCAACACTTGAGTCGTTGGGGTTTCAGGATGATATTACAAAAAACTTATACAAACTTCTTAACCATGCACATGGGATGATACTGGTCACCGGACCTACCGGTTCAGGTAAATCTACCACACTGCATGCGTGCCTGCAGCATATTTCAACACCAGATAAAAATATTATCACGGTAGAAGACCCTGTTGAATATAATGCGGAAAATATCTCTCAAATACAAGTCAATACCAAAGTGGGGCTTACCTTTGCTTCCGGGTTGCGTTCCATTTTGAGACAGGATCCTGACATTATCATGGTAGGAGAGATACGTGACTCGGAGACAGCAGATATTGCTCTGCGTTCTGCATTGACAGGTCACCTGCTGCTCTCTACCCTACACACGAACGATGCTACCTCTTCACTTAGCCGTCTGATGGATATGGGAATAGAGAATTTCCTTATCTCCTCTACGCTTTTAGGAGTGCTGGCGCAAAGACTTACAAGAAAACTTTGTACAGAATGCAAAGAAGCAACACGTCTGGCTCCGGCAGTGACAGAAGAGATAGGTGTACCTCAGGAAAAACACTATTTTAAAGCAGTAGGCTGTAAAGCATGTGATTTTACCGGATACAAAGGCAGACAGGCAATAGGTGAACTTTTTATTATTGATGACAGTGTAAAAGAGATGATGAAAGACGGACTGAATGACCATCAGGTAAGAGAAGCCATGAAAAAAAATGGCATGAAAACCATTGCCGACAAGCTCAAAGAGATGCTTCTTGCAGGCGAAACAAGTTATGAAGAAGCGATCCGAGTCGGACTGATGGATGGCTAGAGACGATGCTTAAACGTCCTGCCTTTACACTTATAGAGGTGCTCATTTCCATTGTACTGCTCGGTATTATTCTTCCGGCACTCTATAGCAGTGTTGACCTCATGCGTGATTCCAATGCGCACCTGCTTGCTTATTTGAATAAAGCAAAGAAAATTACGCAGGCAACAGATATGCTCTACCTTGATATTGTCAGTTCAGACGGTAACCTTACAATAAAAAAAGATGAATTCACAAGACTTTGTATAGAGCAGACACAAAATTCACTCCATGAACTCCATGCCCCTAAGGTATGTTGGGTTGTTTTAAAAAAAGAGAATACATTAGTCAGGGTTGAAGGTGTGAATTATACGCTTCCGTTACGTTCAGAAGAGAGAGTTGCGGTTGATCCTATTATGAAAGGAGTAGAACTGTTTGATATCTACTATCCGAAGAAGAAGGATAAAGTATTGATATTGCTTCAACAAAAAGGAAAAGCACCGATCAGTTTTATGGTGCAGGGGATTACCCGACCCAAACCACTCACAGGAGGGGGCAGTGACAAGAATCATACGCATATAACAAATCCAGGCACAAGAACTCCTTCGGGTACGCACAATCCAGGCAATCCAGGCAATCCAGGCAATCCAGGCAATCCAGGCAATCCAGGCAATCCAGGCAATCCAGGCAATCCAGGCAATCCAGGCAATCCAGGCAATCCAGGCAATCCAGG
>JALXCZ010000015.1:0-6612 GCA_026990595.1 Sulfurovum sp. | reverse complement strand
CGGGTACGCACAATCCAGGCAATCCAGGCAATCCAGGCAATCCAGGCAATCCAGGCAATCCAGGCAATCCAGGCAATCCAGGCAATCCAGGCAATCCAGGCAATCCAGGCAATCCAGGCAATCCAGGAGCTTAAATTTTTTTTAAATGACTACTTCCAAACTATTTTCCATATGAATTTGGTTAAAATATTCTATAGATAATAACCAAGGAAGAGCATATGCAAGAGATTTATGAAAAACTGGGACTATTCTATCTAGGGAAAGATGTTGATAAAACTTCTATGGAGGCAACAGATGCCCTTACTCTGCTTAAAAACAAGCACTTTACTACCCATGCAGCAATTATTGGTATGACAGGCTCCGGTAAGACAGGGCTTGGAGTAGATATTATTGAAGAAGCTGCAATTGATAATATTCCCTCTATTGTTATTGATCCAAAAGGAGATATGGGTGATCTTTGTTTGACTGACCCGAATTTCAATCCTAAAACATTTGAGCCATGGGTAGAGGATGAAGCCAAAGCCAAAGAGACAAATGTAAGTAGCTATGCAGCCAAGATCTCTGCAGTGTGGAAAGAAGGGGTAGAGAGTTGGGGGCAGGACAGTTCTCGTGTAGAAAAGTTTCATAACATAAAAAAAACTATTTACACACCGGGAAGCTCTGCCGGTGTAGCCATCAATATCATGTCTTCACTTGAAACACCACCTGCTGAAATTATGGAAGAGAGTGATATATTTACTTCCTATTTGAAGAGTACAGTGGTAGGATTACTCTCGCTAGTTGGTATCGTTGCGGATCCTTTAGATTCTAAAGAGTACATCCTTCTTGCACAGATACTTACTAAGGCATGGCTTGCAGATGAAAATATGAGTATAGAACAGATCATTGGAAAGGTTATTAATCCCTCTTTCAAAAAGATAGGGGTATTGCCACTAGATGATTTCTACCCTCAGGAAGCACGTTTTAAACTGGCAACCAAATTTAATTCGTTGCTTGCAAGTCCAAGTTTTTCTCTTTGGCTTCAGGGTGATAGCCTAGATATTCAAAAGCTTCTTTATGATGAGAATGGTAAAGCAAAGATAGCCATCTTCTCCATTTCTCACCTCAATGACGAGGAGCGTATGTTTTTTGTGACATTGTTGTTGAACAAATACACAGCATGGATGCGAAGACAAAGTGGTACTTCGGCACTCAAGACATTGCTCTATATGGATGAGATATTTGGTTTCTTCCCTCCTACAAAGAACCCTCCAAGTAAAGAGCCTATGCTCCTGCTTCTGAAGCAGGCACGTGCTTTTGGTGTAGGGGTGGTACTTAGTACACAGAACCCTGTAGACTTGGATTATAAAGGACTCTCTAACATCGGAACATGGTTTATAGGCAGGCTACAGACCACTCAAGACATAGAGCGTGTCATAGATGGGCTTGGGGGTAAAGTAGGTGCAAGTTATGACAAAAATGAAATCAAAACACTCTTGGCAAACCTAAAAAAGAGAACCTTTTTTCTAAAGTCTGCACATTTAGAGGATATTCGACTTTTTACCACACGATGGGTGATGTCTTATCTTAAGGGACCACTCAAACGTAATGAGATAAGCAGGCTTATGAAAGTACAAAAAGAGACTCAAAATATTGAAGCAGAAACAGTGCATAATATGATTCAGAAAAAGCAAAAACTAGAAAGCTTCCAAAATATTGATGACTCCATTCCTCAGTATTTTGAACCTGATGCTACAGGAGAGAACCATTTCTATGCAACTCTGGGAGCTAAAGCCAAAGTACACTTCTATAATCAGCGTAAAGGGTTGGATGAAGAGAGAGAACTCATACTTTCGCTGGAACTGGAGAGTAATCAGCAAACGGTTGACTGGGAAGAGGCAGGAAGAGAAGTGGAAGACTTTGAAAAATATCCTTCTACGGCACCAACTAAAGCAAAATTCCAGCCATTGCCAACAGTTGTACTTGAAGACAGAGGATTGAAAAAAGCCATTAGAGAGCTTAAAGAGGAGCTTTATACAGAGGAGCGTTTGGAACTTTTACGCTGTAGTTCGCCAGAGCTGGAGTCCAAGGCAGGGGAATCTCGTGCAGATTTTATGGTACGTCTGCAAGATATGCTGAATGATAAAAAAGAAGAGCAGATAGAAAAACTGCAAACACGTTATGATAAAAAAGAGAAAACACTGCTTGACAGGCTTGAGCGTGCGAAAGAGCGTGTAAAAAAAGAGGAGGCAGATTCTACAAACTCTATGATAGAGACAGGTATTGCAGTGCTTGGTGCACTCTTTGGACGAAGAAGTCCTGCAAGCATAGGAAGAGCCTTTAGAAAAGGAAGCACTATCCTTAAAGAGCATGGAGATATGAGTCGGGCAGAACAACGAGTGGCTGCAATTCAGGCAGATATAGAGACACTGGAAAATGAGCTTGAAGATGCTGTAGATGTGATCAATGATAAATATAATATAGATAATTGTGAAATAGAAACATTTACGGTAAAACCGAGAAAAACAGATATAGATGTAGCATTATGTGCTGTAGTTTGGAGAGTTAGTTAAGAAAGACAAGGAGTAAAAGCGTTAGCTTTTGCTTCCCGGTTTAATGGCTTCAGATTTTCCTTCTTTACAAAGAGGACAATCTTGCGGTGCATACATTTCAAACGTAAAATCATCCAGAGAAAAAAGAGGAACATCCTCAGGAAGACTACATTCAGGTTTTGCTGTATTATTACTGCCTATGCGTTTACAAAAACCCCTGTTGGCAAGTGATGCAAATGCAACTACTTTACCCCCTAGTGCTTCAATAGCTTTTGCTGCTTTAAGTGCAGAACCGCCTGTGGTAATGATGTCTTCACAAATAATGATCTTTTCACCTTTTTTGATCTCAAATCCGCGACGAAGCTCCATCCCACCTTCTTTTTTCTCAACAAAGATAGAACGAACATCCAAAGAGCGAGCCAGCTCATAGCCGGCAAGTACACCACCTAGAGCAGGGGCACAAACGGTATCCACTTCCACACCGGCATCACGTATCATTTGTGCAAGTGCATCTGTAAGCAATGCAGCTTTTTTAGGATATTCAAGTACTTTGGCGCTTTGAAGGTATCTAGCCGAATGATTGCCGCTTGCCAAGAGAAAATGTCCGTCAAGCAGAGCATTTGCATCTTTATAGACCTGTTCTACATTCATTACTAAACCTTTAGGATATCAGCTTCTTTTACTTTAAAAGCTTCTTCTATTTTAGCAACATGTTCATCTGTAATCTTTTGGATCTGTTCTTGGGCTTTTTTTGATTCATCTTCACTGATATCTTTCGCTTTTTCAAGTTTTTTAATTTTGTCATTCCCATCTTTTCTTACATTTCTAATAGCAATCTTTGCAGCTTCTACCATTCCTTTTGCCTGTTTCACAATCTCTGTTCTTTGCTCCGATGTCATAGGAGGGAAGAATAGTTTGATAAAGTCCCCATCATTGTTAGGATTAACTCCAATATTCGCTTCCTGGATCGCTTTTTCAATATCTCCTAAGAGTTGCTTTTCCCAAGGAGTGATACTGATAGTGGTAGCATCTGTTGCAATGACATTCCCTACCTGATTTAATGCAGTAGGTGTACCATAGTAATCTACTTTGATATTGTCTACAATTCCTGTAGTTACTTTTCCGGTTCTGAGTGTTGCGAAGTCTCTTTTAAGTGCTTCAATACTTTTGTCCATATTTTCAATAGTGTGTTCAAAAATTTCATTTACCATAACATTCTCCTAGGTTTATTAGGCAGATTTTACCCTTTTTTACCTTGTTTGGTATTTAGTTGGTCGAAGCACAGGGAAGAGAAAAAATGTACAAGAAGGATTTTCCTTCCTGTGGGAGTGTTATTTCTTGGCTGGTGTTGAAGGAGCAGCCGGTGCGCTGCTTTTTGGCATTACAGGTGTTACCGGAGCTGATGGAACAGCAGCATTGTTTTTAGGAACTATTGTATCCGCGACAGAACTACTATTCTGTGCAGTATAAAGATAGCCCAAGGCCAATGTGTTTATAATAAATGCAAATGCAAGTGTAAATGTAAGTTTAGCAAGAAATCCTGTAGGTCCTTTTGCTCCAAATACAGATTCGTTACTGCCGCTATATGCGCCAAGACCTATACTTGAACTTTTTTGTAGCAGTACAGTGATAGTTATAGCGATCGCCAATATGATTTGTACGATTAAAAGTGTTGATGTCATGAATATCCTCATTTTCTATAGAGTACCCAAACGTAATTTGGGTATAATTTCGGCGATTATACCTAAAAAAGTTTGAAATAGCGATGAAGAGTGCAAAAGGAGAGAAAATGTCAAATGTAATTCAGGAATTTTCCCGCTTTGCACATCAGTACGATCACTATAATATTATACAGGTACAAGTTGCTAAAATATTGGCAGAAAAGATCCCTTTAGATAACTATAGTACACTTCTTGATATAGGTTGTGGGAGTGGTGAAATTTTTAGGAAGCTGCAGAAAAAAATAAAAACATTTGAACTTTTCGTTGTACTTGACTCTTCTGAGAAAATGCTGGAGATACACCCACAAACAGAAATAGTTACAAAGGTTTGTGCAAATTTTAATGATAAGAACTTTATAGATGCACTACCTTTGAAACAATATGACCTACTGCTCTCTTCCTCTGCTTTACAATGGAGTAATGATCTTGATTTTACAGTGGGAAAACTTTCAACACTTTCAAATAGATTTTATGCAGCCATTTTTACCTCTGGGACATTTAAAACATTGCACCGAACAGCAAATATAAACTCTCCTATATATTCGGCAGAAAAGCTGCAGGAGACTATTTTAGAATATTACAATGATGCCTCATTTGTTTTGCACCACTATACATTGGATTTTGATTCAGTGCGGGAAATGCTTCAGTATATTAAGAAAAGTGGAGTAAGTGGTGGAGAGAAAAAGTTAAGCTATAGACAAATAAAATATTTGATGGAAAAGTATCCACTGGATCATCTTGAGTTTGAAGTACTCTTTGTCAATGCAAAGAACTAATCTTTTTGTTTCAAAAAGAATATTTTTTCTATGCTGTAAAGTTCATAACGTAGATCTTTAAAGAGTTCGGAAAGAGATAAGTCAGTTAGTTTGAAACTTTCTTCGAGTACACGTGCAGATTCCTGAGCTCTTGAAAAGTTTGCTATCATCAGGTCATTTATATTGCTACGTGCCATTTCGGAATCGATACTCTTTTTTTGCACATCATGTTCACTATCTCTGTAGCGTAAGCGCTTTTGATCGTAAGCAGATTGAATTTTATGTCGTAGTGCTTTGAGTGTAAAAGTGAGAACAGTATCATCATAGATGTAACGGTTGATATCTTCAATGACACGAATACCCTCTTTTAATCTGTTAAGGTTGGCATCTATCAGACGCGCTATCTTAACAGAATTTACTTCCCTAGTCATCTCCGCCGAAAATACCAAGCATTTGGAGCAGGGCTGTAAACATATTTAGAAAATCAAGGTAAAGTGAAACAGCAGCGTCTACTGGTGAATCATAGGCACCATTTGCAATATTCTGCGTATCATAAATAGTGAAAAAACTGAATAGAAGCAAAATACCGGCAGTAATGATCACATGCATCATAGGGCTTTGAAGAATAAATACATTTACTAATGAAGCGATGATCACAACGATCAATGTGATGAATAGGGGCTTCCCCCAGTTTGAATAATCACTTTTACTATTAATCGCAAAAAGACTTAATGCCCCAAAAAGTACAGAGGTCATAAGGAATGCATTCCCGATAACAGCACCGTTACCCATGCCAATGAGTTTTGCTAAAAGTGGTACCAATGAAACACCTGTTGCAAAAGTAAATACAAAAAGAGCAGCTAAATTTAATCCTGGTTTATTTCTTGTCATTCCCAGACCAACAAAAAGCATAAAGAGTTCAAAACCAAAAATGAACCATCTATAGTGCATAACAGTTTCAGCATAAGGCATTGTTGCATAAGCACCAGCTGCTGCGGCAAGCATACTTGCTGCCAACAGTTGATATGTTTGTTTCATAAAATTGACAGTTGAACCTTCCTTCACATAACCAGCTTCTACCGGATGGGTATAATTTCTATCATATAAAGCCATAATATTCCTTTTTGTTATTATTATCGATTTGTGCAAGTATAGTGCAGGCAGATTAATCTAAGGTTAATCTAAATAGTTATTCTAATTTACGTTGTTTTTGTAATTTGCTATACTCTTCTTTTGCCTTTTGTGCTTCACTTTTATTAGATTCAATCTGTTTTTGAGCTATATCCTTTTTTGATGAGGTGACTTCAGGTGTCTCCATACATCCGGAAATAAAGAGTGTAACAATAGTTATCATAATATAAAATAATTTCATAAAGTACCTTTATATAGTTAATAGCTAGATTATAAATAAAGTTATCTTAATCAATCATAGTAAAGAGATCATATTTTATATATAATGTATGTATTAAAAAAAAATAAACAAATTTCAATAAATTAGCGAAAAACCCTTGACAAGGGAGAAGTTCGGTGCTATAATACGCGTCCACAAACACAGAGACCTTAGCTGAGTTAGTTAAGAGAGTGAGAAGTGAGTGATCTTTGACA
>JALXCZ010000014.1 GCA_026990595.1 Sulfurovum sp. | reverse complement strand
CGCAATAGATCATGAATCCAAAGCTGTTTTTGGTGCCATGGCATACGCACTCAAAGAGTTCTTTCTCTCTATGGCAAGCCGCTATGATGTGAGTAAACATCAGAGGTAATTTTGAAGTAATTCTTTTTGACATTTTTTGACAATATTTAGTTAAGATGATGAAATTATTTAAATAATAACTCATCATTTTAGGAAAATTATTCACCATGTCCTCTTTTCAAAAAACAGCAAATGAAGAAGCACTTAATCAGATTTATAAAGTTTCTTATGCTGCCACAACAGGGCAGATACTCCTTCTTTTTACTGTTGCATACCTTTTTTTCGGTCTGGTTCCTTTTAATATCCTTGCCATAGGTGTCAGTGCACATCTGCTTATCTATAGCATACGAAGTTATGTTGCATGGCGCTATTTGAAAATAACAGGAAATAACAAATATAAAAAAATACAAGCATTCTGGTTCTATTTTTATGCTGTAAGTGTTTTTTTAGCCGGTCTGGCATGGGGACTTTCCTTTATCCTCTTGACATATGAGCATATTCCTGCAGAATATCCTTTCTTTATGACTGCCGTCATCATTGGATTAAGCGGTGCAGCGATCACGACATTGGGTACCGATCTCTCTATCTATCTCCTTTTTACTATTCCTATGCTCAGCAGCTATTTCATCTGGTTCTGTTTTCAAAGTGACAAAATCCATAATGTATCGGCTGCTCTACTTCTTTTGATCATATTTTTTTACCGTATTACTGTACAGCGTTACAGTGATTTTTTTCATTTAAGTATCAAGAAAAGAAATAAGGCATTAAGTGCACAACATGAAATGGTGGAACGCCTTTCAAAAGCTTCTGAACTTAAAGATAATGAAACCGGTATGCATATCAAAAGAATGCGTTACTACTCCTATTTATTGTCCAAAGTAAGCGGGCAGGAAGAGAAGATCACAAACAATATGCTACTGGCAAGTTCCATGCATGATGCAGGTAAAATAGGTATTCCTGACAGTATCTTGCTGAAAAATGGCAAACTAACTGAAGAAGAGTGGCAGATCATGAAGAGTCATACACTTATAGGAAAACATCTTCTAGAGGGCAGTGAATCAGACTTGATCCAACTTTCAGAAAGTATCGCCCTTACACATCATGAAAAATATGATGGCAGCGGCTACCCAAAAGGGCTTAAAGGTGAAGAGATCCCCATTGAAGGACGTATTGTCGCTATTGCTGATGTCTATGATGCCTTGGTCTCCAAGCGTCCCTACAAGGAGCCTTGGAGCAATGAGAAGGCATTTTCCTACATACAAGAGGAAGCAGGCAGATCATTCGATCCTGAACTGGTAAAGCATTTCCTCAACCTAAAAAAGAAGATCGTTGCCTATCAGGAAACACATCAGGATTAAACTCCTGCTATAATGTCAAAAAAATTTTAGGAATTGTATGAAATCCATTTACATCACCGATCTTGACCATACCTTTTTGCGTACAGACCAGAGTCTGAGTGATTTTTCTGTCAAAGTTTGGAATGAAAAAGCCAAAAATGCCATTCTTTCTGTAGCTACCGCAAGAAGTTTTCATAAATCCCATGATTTTTTAGAGAAGCTCCATCTGGATGCTCCCATGATCCTGCTTGACGGCAGTATGATCGTTGCTCCGGACAAAACACTCATAGATATTAAAACGGTCAATAAAGAACTTGGGGATGCCATCATTGCCGAAGGTGCAAAGTTTGACATTTACCCTTTTGTCATAGCTCTCAAAGATATGGACTTGAATGAAGCTTTCCTTTTTCCCACCACGCTCAATACCCATCAGCACGGTGTGCTGGAAAACTACCGCAATGACCCGCGTATGGTAGAGTGCAAGAATATCAAAGCTATGGAGATGAACCTCAAGATCGTCTACTTTGCAGACCGTCAGACCCTTGAGCCTCTCACAACACACATGAAAAAGACTTTTGGCGCAGAGCTGGAGTACAAACTCTCTCCTGAAAAATACTCAGACGGCTGGTTTCTAACCATCCTCCACCCAGAAGGCGACAAAGCCCACGCCTTGCAAAAAGTAGCAGACCATATAGGCAGAGAGACATCAGAA
>JALXCZ010000013.1 GCA_026990595.1 Sulfurovum sp. | reverse complement strand
TATAACGCCCTTCTTGCTTTGCAGGAGATTCAAGCTGGGCGATATCTTCAAGCATCGGCCAGACACGGTTAAGTACCTCAACCCCCCATTCAGGGTTCGCCATCTCACGTCCTCTGAGGAAAACACGAAGTTTTACATGTTTTCCTTTTTCCAAGAACTCTCTGGCATGTTTTACTTTATAGGCAATATCATTATCAGCGATCTTGCAAGAGAACTTTACCTCTTTGACTTCGATCTTCTTCTGATTTTTACGTGCCTCTTTTTTCTTCTTTTCCAGTTGGTATTTGTGTTTACCGTAGTCCATTACTTTGGCAACAGGAGGTTTCGCATCAGGAGATACAAGTACTAAGTCCAGTCCTTTCTCTTCTGCAATATTCAGTGCTTCTGCTCTGGAGATAATACCGAACTGTTCTCCATCGTCACCCAGAACTCTAAGCTCACTTGCTCTTATCGCATCATTCATGATGGTATCATCCGCCTTTTTTCTACCCCTGTTGTTTCTATCGTTTTGTCTACTCAAATTTTTCCTTCTTGAAGTTGTTGCGTTAATTCTACCATAAATTCGTCTTGTGTAAGATTATACTGTTCTCTGGTTCTTCTGTTTCTGATCGCCACGGTATTGTTCGTTACCTCTTCATCCCCAATAACCACTACATACGGTACTCTCTGCTTCTCTGCTGTTCTAATGCGCTTGTTCAGCGAGTCATTCTTGTCATAGACTTCCGAATCAATACCTTCAGCCAAGAGTTTTTTCTTAAGCATGTTTGCATACACGACATGACTCTCAGAGATCGGTACGAAGATCACTTGTGTCGGTGCCAGAAAAAACGGGAACTCTCCTGCATAGTGTTCAGTCAAAATACCGATGAAACGCTCGAATGAACCAAGGATCGCACGGTGGATCATCACTGGCTGCTTACGGGTATTGTCTTCATCGACATACTCCACTTCAAAACGCTCTGGGAGGTTAAAGTCCACCTGAATGGTACCACACTGCCATTTACGCCCGATGGCATCGGTGATCTTAATATCGATCTTAGGACCATAGAAGGCTCCACCGCCTTCATCTATAGTAAACGGTAGGTTATTTTCATTCAAGGCATCCTTGAGCCCCTGGGTTGCCATCTCCCATACATCATCATCACCGATAGCTTTTTCCGGTTTAGTTGAAATTTCCATCGTGTAGTCAAAATTAAAAAGTTTCATCACTGCATCAACAAATTCAACCACCTCAATCACCTCAGAGGCAATCTGTTCCGGTGTACAGAAGATATGTGCATCATCCTGAGTGAACTCTCTTACACGAAGCAACCCGTGCAACACACCTGATTTTTCATGTCTGTGTACCACACCATATTCATAATAACGCAATGGCAGATCACGGTAACTTTTTTGTGTCTGCTTGAAGATCTGAATATGTCCGATACAGTTCATCGGTTTGATCCCATACTCCTGTCCATCAATTTCTGTCAAATACATATTATCACCATAACACGCATAGTGTCCTGAGGTTCTCCACATATCTGCTTTTAATATCTCTGGTCCTCGTACCGGCTCGTAGCCACGGGTGAGGTGTGCTTTATGCAAGATGCTTTCCAGCTTGTACCGAAGCTTTGCCCCTTTTGGCATCCAGAAAGGAAGACCGGCTCCTGACTCTTCATTGAACATGAAAAGTTCCATTTCAGAACCAATTTTTCTATGATCACGTTTTTTCGCCTCTTCCATCATAGTAAGGTATGCTTT
Organism: Sulfurovum sp.; assembly: GCA_026990595.1. Classification (GTDB taxonomy): domain Bacteria; phylum Campylobacterota; class Campylobacteria; order Campylobacterales; family Sulfurovaceae; genus Sulfurovum. Next base: position 71,868 of record JALXCZ010000013.1, on the reverse strand, counting down.
TAAAGATTCTTTATCTGCAAAAGCAATACCATAAATACGTGTGAGCATTTCAGAATTTTCATCACCACCAAGGTAAGCACCTGCTACACGTGTCAGTTTGAAGTTATGTAAAAAACGAAGGGCTGGCACATGAGGTCCTCTACACAGATCTTCAAACTCCCCCTGCTTATAGATAGAGACCGTATCATCCGCAATACGCTCCATAACCTTAAGCTTCAGGTCATCCTTAGAAAACTTCTTTAATGCTTCGGCTTTACTGATCTCATATTTCTCGATCTTATATTTTTTCTTGATAAGCTCTTTCATCTTCTTTTCGATGGCTTTGAGATCATTCTCTCCTATCTGCTCATCAACTCTGAAGTCATAATAGAATCCTTCATCCACAACAGGTCCCACAAAAAACTGAGAGTTGGGATAAAGCTCTGTGATCGCCTGTGCCATCAGGTGTGCCGTAGAGTGACGGATAATCTCCAGTGCTGCTTCAGAGTTATCATACTCTATAGGTGTTGCAGTACAGTTCTCTCCTGCACTCTGTGTGTCTATAATATTTCCCTGGTCATCCATGTATCCGATAAGATTTTCACTCAAATTAAGCCTTTATACGTCACAGCTTACAATGCCATGCACTAAAAATGCGGTTATTATAGCTAAAAGTTGGATAAAAATGAATTAATTAAAAAGCTTAATAAGATTGAAGAAGTATAAAATGAATTTTCACAATAATTTTTTCTTTAACCCAGTAACAAATAAGGAAGCGTACTCCTCTGTACGTAATAACTGCAGAGACGACAAGTAAAGGAAAAAATATAACGAAAGTGGTGATCACGATTGGACTTGAACCAACGACTTCTTCCATGTCAAGGAAGTACTCTACCAACTGAGTTACGCGATCATATCTGTTGTCAGGTCGAAAGTATATACAAAAAGAACTAAAAAAAGGCTTTGCCTGTCAATTCTGACAGACCCAGGCACTTTCTTTACAAAGTTTGTCAAGATACTCACTTGCCTCACTTTTTCCGTTTCTAAGTGCTTTTTTTAAATTTTCATAGGCTTTCATTTTATCATGCTTTATACCCTCTCCCCAGGCATACATAACTGCTACATTTACCTGTGCCGCACTATCTCCTAGTTTGGCAGCGTTCTCAAAAAGGTTAAATGCTTTTTTGATATCTTTGGCTACACCTTTACCTTCCATATAAAGAGAAGCTAAATTATTGTATGCCTCTTTTCTGTTATTGTTTGCAGCCTTTTCATACCAGTATTTTGCTTTTTCATAGGCATGGGATTCACCCTTTTGCCCTTTTTGATAATAGAGTTGTGCAAGATTATACTGGGCAGCACTGTTTCCCTGTTTTGCCGCCTTTTCATACCACTGCATTGCTTCAGCGATATCTGCCTTGACGCCCTTGCCAGCAGCATAGATCATCCCTACGTTGTACTGTGCCCTGGGATCACCTTTTTTTGCCAAAACATAAAACGTGTTCAATGCTTTAATATAACTCCCCCTATTGTAATCTTTCACTGCCTGATCAAACTCGTTCGACCAAAGCATTACTCCAAAACAAACCCATAGTATTATCTTACGCATCTCTTCTCCTAGTCAATAGTCTCTGCAATAAATGTTTTGGTCACTTTCCCACCAAAACGATATACCCCATTTTCATAACTTACATAAAGTTCATCAGCGCTTTTTGGATGGACTTTTACCATATCGGGCACTTTGTCCTCCTTGTGGTTGCGCACGAAACACGCTACCATACCTGTACCGCATGCCAGTGTTTCATTTTCTACCCCGCGTTCATAGGTGCGTACATACATGGTATCACCCTCTACTTTACAGATATTGACATTGGCATTATATTTATTACGCAACCTGCGCATCTGCGCAATATCAAACACCTCTATATTATCACGTACTGCAACCAAATGAGGTACACCAGAGTCGATGAGCCACCAGATCTCTCCGTCTTCTTCTATATCATTTCTGATGATCTTGGGAGGTGTCATATCACTGACAACATAAACACCATTGATCGTTGCACGGATCACACCTGCTCCTGTAAGAAACTCTGCTGTACCATCTTTGGAAATACCTTTTTCATGGGCAAAATGTGCTACTGCTCTGGAAGCATTCCCACACATATCGGCATGACTGCCGTCTGAGTTGTAGAACTCCCACTCAAAATCATATTTCGGATGGGGAAGCAGTACGACCAGTCCATCTGCTCCTACACCGTTTTGTCTGTGGCACAGTTTTTTAGCAAGTGCTGAACGATCGGCTTTTTCCTGTGCTACGAACATGACAAAGTCATTTCCATTGGCTGAATATTTTGTCACCGTCATTTAAAATCTCCTAAAATCTTTTCTTTTACACGTTCACATTCTCTTTTAAGTGCTTCCCGATCACCGCTGTTATCTATTACATAGGTAGCCAGTTCACGTTTTTGCTCTATATCCATCTGTGATGCTATCCGTTTCAGTGCATCTTCTTCATTATATCCATCTCTTCGTATTACTCTTTTTAGTTGTAGCTCTTTAGGCGCATAAACTACGATAGAGTTCTCTATAGGGTAACGTCCTCCTTCAAAAAAAAGAGGGATATCCACAATATACGGTTTTTGGGCATTATCTAGTTCTTTAGATAGATATTCTATCTCCTCATAGATAAGCGGATGAAGTAACGCTTCAAGTGCTTGCCTTTTAGATTGATCAGAAAAAATGATACTTCCCAATGCTTTTCTGTCAACTTTACCTTTTTTTAGCAGAGTGTCACCAAATATTTCTGCTATTTTTTCTGCCTGTGTATCCAGAACTTCATGGGCTATTTCATCGGCATCAACAATCGTAAATCCGGCCATATTAAAGCACGTTGCAACCGTGCTTTTCCCTGTTGCAATACTCCCAGTTAAAACAATAGCATATTCAAATGCCATGACTTACCACTTCCTAAATGATTTCAGCTGCATCCTGTCATAACCGTAAATATCGTTTCTAAACTGCAGATTTCCATCATAGTCTACCCATGCAGTCAGATAAATGACATCTACAGGCACTTTTTCTTTTAAAGTAATAGATGTTTTTGTTTTCCCTTTAAGTATTTTTTGTGCTTTATCAAAATCTATATTGCTGTTGAATGTAGAGAATGTTTTAAGTAATTCTCTTGGTTTTTGTAAACGGACACAGCCGTGACTGAATGCCCTTTTACTCCTTTTAAACAACCCTTTTGACGGAGTATCATGCATATAGACCGAAAATTTGTTCGGGAACAGGAACTTAATTTTCCCTAAGGCATTTCTTTTCCCCGGTAACTGTGCAAAATGGAACGGCATCGGTGTACCATCCACATAATTACGCCAATTTACCTTGGAAGGGTTCACCACTTTCGCATTTTTCCCCCAGCCTTGGCGTATCTCTATACCTTTTCTTTTCATAGCATTTGGATTTCGTATTAATTTGGGTACGAACTCTTTCTGTATGATACTCTTTGGGACATTCCAGTAAGGGTTGAGTACGATATACTCTACTGTATCACTGAATATCGGCGTAGGGTGGTTTGGCTTCCCGGTGATCACTCTTATGCTCTCTATCAACTTTCCGTTCTCTTCAAAATAGAGTTTAAAATCCGGTATATTGATGATAATATGTCTCTTTGAATGTCGGTCTGCCAACCATTTAATACGATCAAGATTCAAACGTATGGTCGTAATACGCTGATCCACTGTTTTATTCAAGACTGCCAGTGTTCCTCTTCCTACCACACCATCAGGACTAAGACCGTTTCGTGCCTGAAAATGTTTTACTGCTTTTTGCAGGCAGGAATCATACACAATATCTTCCACACTCTTCTCACAAGGGACATAATCTCCCGTTATTCTTAGTCTTTCTCTAAGAGCGAGTACTCCCTCATCACTTCCCCCAGGTTTAAGTTTAGTGTGCAGTACAACCATCGGCCAACCCCCGTTGGCTTTGATTTGCAGATATTTTTCTAATTCCTTTTGCAGTGCTTTGTACCGGTAAGCTGTAGGAACCGCAGCTTTAAGTTGCTTTGCCAAACTTCCCCCAAGTGCTGCATTTTCTAACATACCTATTGGATTTGCCTGGGGTCTGTGCAGTACCCACTCAGTACTGACGTCATTAACCATAAGATTAGAGATACGTGCATTAAATGCTCCCCAGTTGATACTTCCGAAATAGGCATAATTGGTATATCCCTCATAGAGTTGGGATATTTTGAACTCAAGGTCTATTTTTTCGGCAAGCGTACCCTTTTTTGCATAGACTTCTCCAGCTTTCTGCTCCAGAAGCAGTGCATCCTGATAAAGCTTTCCGTTTTTATCCAGTGTTTCATCCGCTTTGATAGTATTGAAAAGTGCTTTGGCTGCAGGTGAAAGAGATTTTTCATGTATCCATACCGGCATAAAAAGCAGCTGTGTGTAGAGTCGTCTTAAAAAGCTCCGTTTAGATTGATTTTGCAGTGAATTAAGTATCACTTCCGAAGCATTATCCTGAAATGCCAACGTATTTGCTTTAAGTGTTGCAGTCTGTGCAAAGAGCAGCATAAAAGCAAAGATCGCTGTACTCACCCATATTTGTAATATCTTCCTTGTTCGTTCCATTCTTTTCCCTGTTATTAAATGAAATTTTGATGATTATATCGTAAACTTATCAGAGAAATGCTAAAATCATTATTATGCACTTTACTTTTGGCTTACCTTACTTTTTGTTTCTGTTATTGCTTCTGCCCTGTTTTTTATGGTGTAAGCCCTCTCACAAAAACTATTATTTTCCCAAAATTTCATGGATCGCCAAAGAGAGTCCTTTTCTTACTTTGGAACCCTGGCTGAAAATGCTCATTTTTACACTCATGGTCATCGCTTTGGCAAAACCTTTTGTCTATGACGGTGCCGAAAATCAACACAGGAAAGGACGGGATCTTGTTTTGGCGATCGATGCAAGCGGTTCTATGGCGCAAAGTGGATTCAATAAGGAGGATCGGTTCAAGAGTAAATTTGAGACAACCCTTACCCTCTCCAAAGCCTTCATCGCACACCGTTTTGATGATAATATGGGTGCTGTACTTTTTGGTACTTTTGCCTATACTACCTCTCCTTTGACCTATGATCTTGAGGGTCTTGCCTCTTTACTTGATATGACAACAGTAGGATTGGCGGGGGAAAGTACAGCCATTGGAGATGCCATCATGCAGTCCATCCGTACCCTCTCCTATGGACAGGCAAAACATAAAGTGATCATTCTTCTGACAGACGGGTATCATAATGCAGGAGTACACTCCCCCAAAGAGGCCGTAGCCAAAGCAAAAAAAGCCGATATCCGCATCTATACCATCGGTATCGGGAAAAAGTCAGATTATGATGCAGCACTCCTACAGACGATCGCCAATGAAACTCATGGCAAATCCTATGGAGCGATCTCCAGTGAAGATCTCGATAAAATATACAAAGAGATAGACCGCCTTGAGCCCTCATCTATACGAAGTGAGAATTACCTCAACCAAAAACTGCTTATTATCATACCTTTGGGTGCAGCATTTCTTCTTTTACTGCTGTGGACACTCTGGCTGCAAAGGAAAGAGGGATGACTTTTTTATACCCTGGAGTACTCTGGCTTCTTGTTCCTCTGCTGATCTTTTTCTTTAAAGCTTCTGCACGTACGGTCATAAGAGCACACAGTATCATCCTTATATTGCTGATATTCTCACTTGCTAGACCAGTCAAAGAACAGACAGTGCAAACCGTAGCACTAGAGGCCAAAGACATTATCATTGCCCTAGATGCCTCTTACTCTATGCAGGCTTCAGATATATCACCTACACGGTATGAGTTCGCCAAAAAGACTATCAATCTACTGCTTAAACAAAATCTTTCTGACAATATCATGCTGATCGCTTTTACCACCAATCCGCTACTCCTCTCCCCTCCCACCACCGACCATGCACTCATTCAGACAGCGTTAAAAAGTCTTAACTCCGATTTTATCCTTACCAAAGGGACTTCTCTGCAAAGACTTTTTAAAAAACTGCTTGGCATGCACCCAAGACACAAAACCCTCATCCTTATCACAGACGGAGGAGAAGCACTTCATGCGGAGAAACTCGCTGCCCTGCTGCAAAAAGCAGATCTCTCGCTGATCACTTTGGCTACAGGTACTGCCCGGGGTGCAACCATCTCTCTTAAAAACGGTACATTGCTTAAAAACAAACAGGGTGATCTTGTCATCTCCCGTATCAATCCTGCGCTGGAAGATCTCACTTCCATGGTTCAAGGTACATACATAGAGGCAGAAAACACACCTGAACAGACAGCCGAGCGTATCACGCAGGCACTTGATACACAAACAGCACAGCAGATAGAAAAAAAAGAGCATCGCTATTGGGAACTCTACCCTGTTCCTCTCTTCATTGCACTGCTGATGTTCGGACTGCTGCACACAAGCGGCATCAAATATCTCTTGGTTCTCTTTTCTCTCTTTGGCATACAGACACAAGCAGGAGTGCTTGACGGCTACCATCTTCACTGTGCGTACACTGCCTATGGTAAAGGCGACTTCAATACAAGCTACAAACAACTTAAAAAAATAGAAACACCCTCCCTGCAGAGCCAAATGGCACTTGCCGATACCTACTACAAACAAGGCAGCTACCGCAAGGCATTGCACATCTATCTCTTTCTGCGCAGTCACTCTGCTACAGTGAAACAGCAACTCTATTACAACAGTGCCAACTGCTACGCACAGCTGGGCTTGTATGATAAAGCTAAACTTTACTATACTAAAACATTACAGCTGGGCAATGATGAAGCCGCAAAACACAATTTGGGGCTAGTCGTATTTCTTAAAGAGAAGCATGAACATCCCTTGGGCATAGCGCATCCAAAAGCACAAAGCAGCCTTACCGGAAAAAATCTTGCTGAAGACTCTGACAAAAAAAAGAAGAAGAAAGAGGCGCAATCAGGTACAGGTTCAGGTTCAGGAGGAGAGATGCAGAGCAAAAAAAGTAAAAAAAACACGCAAAAACTTTTACAAGAGGAACACGCACAGCATCACCCCTTAAGCTCAAAAGTCTATGAGCTTATTAACAAAGGATATATTCGTGAAACACAGCCTTGGTAGGATTATACTTTATCTACTCTGTTTTACGCTGTTGCAGGCAGAAGATTTTAGCTACGGTATTACTGCTTCCAAAACCAAAGCCTATCTGCATGAACCACTGCTTCTTACTGTAGACCTTAACCAGACAAACCCCGATGTAGTACTGCTGTTTCAGTTCGATATCGATAAGGATCCAGACTATCAGGTGACACCTCTTTTTGCCAGAAATGATGACACACTGCATCACACCAAACACCACAACGTCTTTCAGCTTTATCCTCTCAAAACAGGAGATATTACTGTTCACTTCACACTTCTCAAACGTATCACCAATGATGAAAAAGTACGCTATTTTGCTTCGGGGGATCGTGACGACTTTAAAAAGCTTGATACCAATGATTTTCCTGTTGCCCTCCCTCCTTTGAAACTTCATATCAAACCTCTGCCCAAAGGCACACAGCTTGTAGGAGATTTTCATCTTGACTATAGTGTAAACACCTATCACGCCAAAATGGATGAGCCTGTATCTGTTAAAATTACCCTGAAAGGAAAAGGTTACCCTCCGCATCTTAAACATCTGATTCCTCAAAGTAAAGCCTATACCCTTTTCAGTGAAAAGCCACGAACTGCAACCTCATCCGGAAAGAAAGGGATAGCAATCCAAACAACCTATCTCTTTGCACTCAGTGCCAAAAACAGTTTCACTCTACCTGAAATAAAACTCCATGCTTTTGATCCAGACAAAGAAAAAAGCTACATCCTCACCCTGCCCAAACAGCATTTTGACATTCAGCCTGTTGACAAAAAAAGTCTGGTTGACAAACGTAATATACCACCACTGCTTCAAACTAACCTAGTATGGCTAAAAAATCTCTTTGGCTACCTCATGGCATTTGCAGCAGGATACTTCACCGCACGGCTTTTTAAGCTCCCAAAACGGTCTGCTAAAAAAACCAAACATCCCTTAGAAGAAAAAATACAGAATACAAAAGATGCAAAAACCCTGTTGCAACTGCTTATGGCAACAGACAGCAAAAAGTTTGCTTCAAGCATAGAAAATCTGGAGAAGCATTTATATGGAGATGGTACAATGAACCTGAAGAAAATAAAGCAGGATATTTTGGAGAAAATATAATATGAATAAAAAAATAGAAATCTTAAAACAGGAATTACACAAAGCAGTTATAGGACAGGAGGCACTTATAGAAGGCCTGCTTATAGGGCTGCTTTGCGAAGGACATATTCTGGTAGAGGGAGTTCCCGGTTTGGCAAAGACCACCACCATCAATGCTTTCGCCAAAGCACTTGGATTAGACTTCAAGCGTATCCAGTTCACCCCGGATCTTCTTCCCTCAGATATCATCGGAGCACAGATATATAATCCGCAAGACCACAGTTTCAGCATCAAAAAAGGTCCTCTCTTTACCAACCTTCTGCTTGCTGATGAGATCAACCGAGCCCCTGCCAAAGTGCAGTCTGCTCTGCTGGAAGTAATGCAGGAGCGGCAAGTGACCATTGCGGATGAGAGTTTCAAACTAAAGGCTCCTTTTTTGGTCATGGCAACACAGAACCCCATAGAGCAGGAAGGGGTCTATGCCCTTCCTGAAGCGCAATTGGACAGGTTTATGATGAAGATTGTAGTGGTACACAACTCCGAAGAAGAAGAGCTGGAGATCATGCGTAAAGGAGCAAGTAAAAGCTTTGGCAGTGTACAAAAGGTACTTAGCCTTGAATCCCTTCATGCATTACAGGCAGAGATAGAGAAAATTCATATTGACAAAGAGCTGGAACACTATATCGTGCGACTCATCTCTGCCACAAGAGATCCTGAAAAATTTGAACTGGGTAATATTGCTGACAAACTGATGTACGGAGCCAGTCCAAGAGCTTCTATAGACCTCTATAAAGCCGCCAAAGCCAAAGCCTTTTTACGGGGGAATGATTTTGTCACCCCTGCTGATATAGGATATGTGATACATGATGTACTCAGGCACAGGATCGTACTCTCCTATGAAGCCAGAGCAAAAGGCGTGAGTACAGATGAGATTATTAGCCAAATTATTGAGACATTGCCTATTCCATAATGTTACATATACACATATCTATCGCTCATGGAAGTGGAGACTTTAAATGACAACTGCTCTAAAAGCTCTCCAACTTAAAGCCAGACATCAGGTCTATACACTGCTTTCAGGACAGAATCTCTCCAAACTTCATGGTGAAGGGTATGATTTTGCGGAGCTCAGAGAATATCAGGTAGGGGATGATATTCGCAAGATCAACTGGACCATCACAGCAAAGCTTGGAAAGCCCTATATTAAGGAGTTGCATGCCAACCGTGAACTTTCAGTTGCTGTAGTTGCATTCATGGATGGAAGCCTCTATTTCGGTACAGGAAACAATAAACAGAAAAAGCTTACTGAAGTTGCTACACTTCTTGGGTATGCCGCTCAGCTCAACGATGACCTTTTTACCGGTATCTGTTATACTCAGAACAAAACAGAACTTACCCCTCCTACGAAACATCTCTACCATATAGATCAGTTCTCTCAAAAACTTTTTGAAAGCTCTCTGCTTGGTACAAAAGTAGAGCTCAAGGATTCCATGAAAGACCTCTTCAAACGCCTCTACAAACCTTCTCTGGTCTTTGTGATAGGGGACTTCCTTGAAGCCGTTGACCTTTCACTCCTTGCACAAAAACATGAGCTGATCGCTGTGATCATACGGGACAAAGAGGAAGAGTTACCTAGAAAACTGGGAGAAGTAGTCCTCAACGATCCTCAAACCGGAGCTAAACTTGATACCTATTTCGGAAAGAGGAGTGTACAGAAATATCTTGCCGAACTTAAAAAAAATGATGAGAAATTGGTAGAGCATTTTTCACAGCATGATATACGTTACGTGAAAATTTTTACAGATGAAGAGGCTGTAGGTAAGCTAATTTCACTGTTTGTTTAGACAAACAACAAAAATGCAAACACTACAAACAGGATAAAGTGCAAAAACCCTTCCAGCACATTGGTTTCACCATCACTAAAATTGACAATGCTTAATAACAGTGTAAGCCCCAGCATTACACCCTGAAGAGGAGTAAGGGAAAGATTAAGCTCCATACCCATAGAACGTGATACCAGTATCACTGCAGGAATGGTCAGCAAGATGGTTGCCAGAGATGCACCAAGAGCAATGTTGATCACTGTTTGCATACGATTGTCTACCGCCGCGCGTACTGCAGTAATGAGTTCAGGTGCAGCAGAAATAACGGCAACACCTACCGCACCGATAGCAAGCGGCAGTTCAAAGGTTTCCAGAGTATTACCCATAAAGACAGAAAGTATCTCTGCAAGTACCCCGATAAGTACAATAGAAACCACCAAATTAAAGGTATGATACCAGGCATTGATCTCATGATGCGGCTCACATATTTCACCCTCTTTGCATACCTGGTTTTTCTCTTCATACTCAAAAAAGTATTTATGTGATTTGAGCTGAATTCGGGTAAACACAATATAGAGCAGGATGAACATCACCACATTGAACATGTTGAACATATCATGATGTGCCACATCAATGAAGTGTGGAAGTACCATTGCTATGCCTATAGCAACAAGAAGCATAGATAGGTAGGAGTTGGAGGAGTCAACATTGTAAGGCTGTTCACCGTATTTGATACCTCCGATGATCGCCGCTATCCCAAGGAGCCCATTAATATCAAGCATGATTGCCGAGTAGATGGTATCACGGGCAAGTGTAGGACTCTCGGCATGTATCATCATAATGACAATGATGAGTATCTCAACAATTACAGCAGAAATCGTCAAAATAAGCGTACCATATGGTTCACCAAACTTCTCAGCCAACATCTCAGCATGATGTGCCACAGACATAGACGAGTAGATGATCACAACAAACAAAATACCCAACCCAAGCAAATTTCCTGCAGTAGTATGCACCAAAATATGTTCAAAATGGCTAATGCCGAAGTAGGTAAGTATGGCCAAGAAGAGACTGTACTCTTTTGAGAAATCTTTTAACATCTGCATCTTAATTTAAAATATCTTTATAATTTTTGTTGGCATTAAGCTTGAGTTTCCCCTCTAGTTTCATTAAACGCCCATCCCCAGATCTGTAGGCTTTTTTCAAACGCTTGGTTATCTTAGCTTGCTGTTTCTCTTTGGTGATCTTTTGTTGTTTAAAGAACTTCTTTGTACTTATCCAATGCTCCGGCTCCGGCTCAACCGTTTCTTCTTCTGTCACAATGTCAATGGCATCTTGAGGTTTTTTATCTTCCAACTGGTGGATGTAAAGTGTACGCATCTCATAAAATGCCTCTTTGAGCAGATCTATCTCTCCTTTGAGTGTGGTAGATATCTGTTTATTGGATTTTTTAAGGTCTTTGACTGTCCCCTTTAGCACAGAGATCGTCTCATCTTTAGCTGCAAGCAGTGCTTTGTAGTCTTTGGCTTGAGGTGCAGAAGTTGTTGTTACCGTGGGATTCTTTGGTGCTGCTTTTGTCTCTGCTTCAAAACCCTTTTGTGTTTTGGCTTTAGTGTCAACCACAATGTAAAGTTTCCCCTCTACATTCTTGGCGGTAAGTATCCCTCTTTTGATCTTCGCATAAACCGCCTGTCTGGAGATACCAAGCTCTTTGGCATACTCCGCAGGCTTCATCAACTTTTCCATTCCTTACCCCTGTTTACAATTTTGTAAATCATAGCATAATTTTAATGAAAGGTTGACAGATTTTAATCTCCAAAAGATAAAGAAGCCATAGCGTTTATTTTTGTGTACCATCCAAAACAGGAACGAACAGACACTGCTCAATCGTTTCAGAAGTGATCCGCCCGTTCTTTTTATAAAAACGGGTAAGGATATGATAATCCTTACTCTGCTCAATAGGAGCGATAAGTATTCCCCCTTCAGCAAGCTGCTCAAAAAGTATTTCAGGTACTTCCTTTGCCGTAGCAGAAAATAAAATACGCTCAAATGGAGCATACTGCTTCCAGCCTCTCTGTCCATCGTCAAAACGGGTGAATATATTGTGTATTTCAAGTTCATAGAAAGTAGCCTTGGCTTTTTTAAGGAGTTCATCGATCCGCTCTATGGTGAAGACACGACGACAGATAGCAGAGAGAATGGCTGCCTGATAGCCGCTTCCGCATCCTACCTCAAGTACAGAATCTATCCCTTTAAGCTCAAGATGCTGTGTCATTTTTGCTACGGTCAGAGGAGAGGATATCCATTGGCTTGCCGCCAGAGGAAGGGCATCAAGTTTATAGGAGAGATGTTTAAATTCATTGGGAACGAACGCTTCCCTGTCTACTTTCAAAAAAGCCTCTTTGACATGTGCATCAAGTTTAAAATGTTGTTCTATTTCATTGACAAGATTTTGTCTGTTTCGTGCTTTTATCATCTACCGTGATCCCTTATGTCCCCATTGATAAAGGAATTTTATCCAAAGTGTTATTAATCCATGACGATATAGCGTCTAATCTTTTTGAGCTCTCTGAAATCTACTTCACCTTCTATAACTTCTTTTGTATCATCCATAATACGATCACCATTGGGAGAGATGATCGCAGAGGAGCTTGCCATATCACTGTCTGAAGCGTCGGAGAGAAGTACATAACATTGGTTCATTACTGCCAATGCCGATGAGAGTATCTCCAAATGTTTTTTACGAGGTAATCCCCAGCGTGCAGGAACAAGCACAATATCTGCTCCCTCTATCTGCTTCCAAAGATCTTTAAAACGCAATTCAAAACAGATAAGCAATGCATATGTTACTCCCTCTATCTCAAAAGGTTTGATCTTCTTCTTTTTGCCAGCGGTGAGATAGATATCTTCATCTCCAAGTTTAAAAAGCTTGACTTTATCTTGCCTATGTACCACTTTATGATTATGGATGACCACTGCCTGATTGACGAATTCATCTCCGTCTTCAAGGATCAATGTCGTAACTACGATCTGCTCATCTACTTCCTGTTTGAGTAGTTTCAATGCTTTGGCAGAGAATTTGGCTGCTGTGACCAAGTGCTCATAATCATACGCTGTAAGATATACCTCAGGTGTCACAATAATCTGTTTATCCTGATGTACTTTGATTTCTTCGAGAAGCCTGTCAAGATTTTCCTGATAACGTTTTTTGCTTGGAAGCTGCAGCACCACCGCTTCCATTTTTTTAGGTTTACCAATCATATTCACTCCTAAAAGTCGTCCAGGTCAAGACTTCCTTTTGAATAGTTCGTTACATTCCCTTCAAAAAAGTTTGTCTTCTGGTCATTGAATTTAGAGAAGTTATCTACCCATTTGATCGGGTGTTCTACATTGTACATCTTCTCCAAACCTACGGCATGCAGTCTCTCATCTGCCAAATACTGAATATACTGCTCTATGATCTCATCTGTCAGTCCCAGTATCTGTCCCTGTGTAATATAGGTTCCCCATTCACACTCAAGTTTTACTGCATCTCTAAACATCTGATACACTTCATCAAGCAGTTCTTTTGTAAAGAGTTCAGGTCTTTCTCTTTTGGTTGCATTGATCATGTTTTGAAAAAGCAGAAGGTGTGTCACCTCATCTCTTTGGATAAATCGGATCATTTGCGCCGTTCCAAGCATCTTATCCGAACGGGCAAGGGTATAGAGGTAGGTAAACCCGCTGTAGAAGTAGATACCTTCCAATATCTGATTGGCGAACATCGCTTTAACAATATTTTCATCCGTCGGATTTGATGAGAGCTCTTCATACACTTTGGCAATAGCATCATTTTTGGATTTGAGCTTCATGTCTCTTCTCCACAACTCATAGATCTCTTGGGAATTCGTAGAGATACTGTCAACCATAACTGCATAACTTTGTGAATGCAGTGCCTCTTCAAATGCCTGTCTTACCAAGATCAGATTCACCTCGGGAGAAGTAATAAAAGGATTAAGATTGTCAATAATATTGTTGGTCTGAAGTGAATCCATAAAGATCAGTTGTGCCAATACCTTATCGTATGCCTGTTTCTCTGCATCGGTGAGATGTTTGTAGTCATTCACATCTCTTGTCATGTCTACCTCTTTGGGAAACCATGTATTGTTAAGCATCATTTCCCAAAGGTTATATGCCCACTGATATTTGATGTCATTAAGTTCAAATATCCCTGTCGGATTCCCTCCGAATATCTTTCTGTCACTGGTTTTTTCCTGAGATTCAGGGTTATATATCTTTTTTCGTTCCATTCTGTAAACCTCTATGCTGTATTCTTCTTTAATTTAAAAAACATTATACACATTTAGTCTGTTTTTTAGCTACACTTAACTATGAAAAGCATAGAACAAGACAAACTGGAAACACTGCTGCAGATCATAGCACCTGCTCCTGCTCTACGTATTGCCCATTTTTGTGAAAGTGGTGAAAAAATGGTAGAAATCTTAGGAGATTTCTGCTCTCAAAATGAGTATGAATACCAACTAAACTGTACAGAACCCTCTTTTTTTGAAATATTAGAAAACAAATACCAAGACCATACTTATATAAAGCCTGTAAAATTTTCCCTTGAGAGACCAAGATATATGATACAAGGCAAACTTTATGAATATCTTTTTATCACTTCAAGCATAAAAAAAGAGAGTAGAAGTGATTTTTTAAAAAAAGCCCACGGCATCATTAAAAATGCAGGACTTATACTGATCTTCATTCCAAAAGGAGATAAATCACAGCGTTATACCTGGATGACACTGTTTGAAGAGCACTACTATGTGGCAAGCAGCACTATAGATGATCTGTTTGAGCATTATGATGTACTGATCTCAAAAAAAATGCATGGATGGGGTGAGTAGCGTTAAAAAAAACAACAACTGCTTGTTGTTTTTAGCTACGGAACCGGAGTGGTCGGAGCGAAAGCGTAGCCATGGAGGAAAACGATACCTTTATGTGAACTGCTTCACGTTTACAGGAGAGAAACCGAAATGGTGGAACAAGGTGACCCATGAAGGCGAAACAATACAACAACTGCTTGTTGTTTTTAGCTACGGAACCGAAATGGTCGAAATGAACGTAGTGAATGCAGCCATGTAGGCAAAATAAAGGTAACTTTTCGACTGATATATAATTTAAAGGAGGTTGTACCGAGGAGGGAAATAAGGTACAAAATAATAATGAAAAGTTACCTAGAAGATCAATCCATCCTATCTATATGGACAGAGTGCCAAAAAAGGGGAGAAGGGATGACACTCTACGACCTTCATAAGAGAAGTATAGCTTTTATTTGTGTATTGATTGTGAACTCTGAAAATAGATCAAAACTTCCACGCAAACTGTGCGGAGATCAAAGCACCTGCCGCACCACCAAGTGCATCTGCAGCAAAATCCTTACTGCTGCTGTCACTGCTGTCATTGTGTTTATCTGCCTCTTCTTTAATGGCACCTACTACCAAAGCTGCTCCAAAGCCCCAAAAAAATGATTCCACTTTTGAACATCCCTGGTTTCTTGCATAGCCTGTCACAGCAGTTGAGATTGCTGCGGTCACCGTAATATGTTTTCCTTTGTCTGCTCCTGTCCAGCTATCCGCCATAGCACTCTGATTTGTTATTATCAATAACAACATTATTATAAGTGTGGATTTTAATTTCATCTTGTCCTCAATTTTAGGATGTAATACTATTGCTATACCTATAAATAAGAACAGCAATAATCCGTAACGCTTTTCACATTCACTTGAAATTTACTGTTTGCAGGTACATTAAATGACTCACCGCCTTTGACAGTTATCCATGCCTGTGCTCCGGGAAGTTTTACCTCCAGCTCACCCGAAGTGATCTCCATCAGTTCCGCTGCAGCAGTACCGAACGTATACTCACCCGGAAGCATGAACCCTAATGTCTTTTTGGATCCGTCAGCAAAGTTCACTGTACGGCTCGTCACTGCACCGTCAAAATAACTGTTACCTTCAAGTTCTATGTTCACATTTTCAAATTGTTCCACTGCCTAGTCCTTTTTTAAAGGATTATATCAAAATTACACACAAATTCTACGCACAGTCACTATACTTAATAAGTTCAACAGAGGATAGGCTCATGACAGAAGGTTCTTACTATACACAAGTTACGATCATTGGAGGAGGTATCTCCGGAGCAGCACTGCTTTTCATGCTCTCACGTTATACCCAGATCGACTCTGTCACACTTTTTGAGAAATATAACAAACCTGCCACACTGAACTCTTCAGCAAAAGCGAACTCCCAAACCCTTCACATAGGAGATATTGAGACCAATTATGATTTTGAGAAAGCAAAGAAAGTCTCTGCTTCCTCCTCCATGGTTGCCAATTTCATTACCCACTTCAATTATGAGGGAACCATTGGTTTTAGAAAACCAAAAATGGTCTTGGCAGTAGGAGAAGAAGAGATAGCCAAACTCAAAGCACGCTATGAGACCTTCAAAACACTCTTCCCCTACCTTGAACTCTGGGAAGAAGAAGTGCTTGAGAGCATAGAACCCATTTTGACAAAAGGTCGAAAAGAGCCTATTTTGGCAATGGGAGCCAAAGACAAGATATCTACGGTTGATTTTGGAAAACTAAGCCAGACTTTTATAGATCTCTCCCAAAAAGAACACTGCACAGTGAACCTTAACTTTAGTACAGAAGTCACACAGATCACCAAAAAATGGGACAAATTCCTCATCCATACAGATAAAGGTGAATACCTAAGTGACGTCGTGGTCGTGGATGCAGGAGTACACTCTTTACTCCTTGCTCATGAGATGGGATACGGAGAGGAGTATGCCATGCTTCCCATAGGGGGAAGTTTCTATTTTGCAAAAACCCAACTGCTAAATGCAAAGGTCTATACTATGCAGAACCCAAAGCTTCCTTTTGCTGCTGTGCATGGAGACCCTGACCTGACAGCAGATTGGAGAACACGTTTTGGTCCTACTGCATTTGCCATGATGACACTGGAGCGTTACCACCATATGGAGATACTCAATCTTTTTGATCTCCTCAGCCTTGATGGCTCCGTACTGGGTGTCTATTATGACCTGATGAAAGACGAAGACATCCGTGCCTACATCATGCGTAACTTTGCCCATGAACTTCCCGGTATCGGCAATGAGTTCTTCATTAAAGAGGTGCGAAAGCTCATTCCTTCTCTCAATAGTGATGATATAGAATATGCAGAGGGGTATGGTGGGATGCGTCCGCAGATCATAGATAAAAAAGCTAAAAAATTGCTTCTGGGTGAAGCCAAAATTGATACAGGCAAAGGTATTATATTTAATATGACCCCTTCTCCCGGGGCATCCAGCTGTTTGGGAAATGCTTTTGAAGATGCGAAAATTCTTTGTGACTTCCTCGAAGTAGACCTTCTGAAAAGAAAAATAAAAAAGGAGCTATGTGATGAAAAAGAATACTGTTACATTAACCGACAACCGCACAGGTGAAACATACGAATACAACATTATAAATGCTTCAAGAGGTCCCTCGGTACTTGATATCCGTACTTTTTTTGCAGATACGGGTATGTTTACCTATGATCCCGGATTCACAGCTACTGCTGCGTGTGACTCTACCATTACCTTCATAGATGGTACAAAAGGCGAACTGCGCTACCGTGGCATACCCATAGAGGAATTAGCAAATAAGCATAGTTATCTGGAAACCTGCTTTCTTCTGCTTAACAGCAGGCTGCCCTCCAAAGAGGAACTGACTGATTTCGATCTGGAAATACGCCATCGTGCCTACCTACACAGAGGATTACGCAAACTCTTTGATGCCTTTCCTGACAATGCCCACCCCATGGCAACACTTTCTGCAGCCGTGACATCTCTTGCCTCATTTTACAATGAACATTTAGATATGGAGGATGAAAATGAATATCTGGAGATGGCACATCGCATCATTTCCAAGATCCCGACCATCGCTGCTTTTGCCTACAGACACTTTTTGGGGATCCCGTTTATAGAGCCCGATCTTGATCTGAGTTTTACCAAAAATTTCCTCACTATGATGCGTGCCTATCCAGGAGGAAAGATGCACCTCCTGCCAAACGGTCATGCCGCTATAAAAGAAGTTGAAGTAAGAGCACTCGATACCATTTTTACCCTCCATGCCGACCATGAACAAAATGCCTCCACCACGGTGGTACGTGGTGTTGCCTCTACCGGTGCACACCCTTATGTTGCCATTGCCTCAGGGATTGCAGCACTTTGGGGACGGGCACATGGCGGAGCCAACGAGTCTGTCATTGCCCAGCTGGAACACATAGGCTCAGTAGACAATGTGGAAGCGTTCATAGAAAAAGCCAAAGACCCCAATGATGACTTCAGACTCATGGGCTTTGGTCACCGCGTCTACAAAAATTTTGACCCCAGAGCCAAAATACTCAAAAAACTGCAAGATGAGTTACGAGAAGAACTGAATCTAGATACTGAACTTATGACAATTGCAAGGAAAATAGAAGAGATCGCTTTAAGTGATGAGTATTTCATTTCAAGAAATCTCTACCCCAACATTGATTTTTATACCGGCATCATCCTCACCGCACTTCAAATACCAAAATCGATGTTCACTCCAATTTTTGTTATCGGGCGAACGGTAGGGTGGATAACCCAATGGATAGAATTTAAAAAAGACGAAACCTCAAAAATTGCCAGACCAAGACAATTGTATACGGGTGAATAAATTTCCGTAGGGTGTTGTGCCCCCACAACACCAAAAATATGTATTTTTATCAAAACGTGAATTTCACAATAAATTTCAAGGTGTTGTCATGGGACAACACCCTACAAAACACCCAAAAACAGAAGCCAAAATAAGCATTTTTATTATTTTTTCCATATCATGGGTTGAAAAAGAGTTTAAAATGTCTTATTTTACGTGTTAGGTAGTCTAAATAGTGTTTTTACAAATAAAGGCTCGTTCCCATGCTCTGCGTGGGAATGCATATATGAATTTGGGATTATTTTAATATATGTTTTTTGAATTTCCTCATTATTCAAATTGAGGCGTTGAAGTTCTCGTCATTTTTTTTAGAAAAAAACGAAGCAAAAAAATCGTCACTCCTCTCGAATCGCTAATCGCTTATTCGGTCGTTCGGAGTGACAGTTCTTTTTAATATGGCTAGGCTATCGCCAATTTTAAGATAAACGTATTAAAAAACTTTACTTAGAGCTTCTTAGCTTTTTAAAATAAATTGATAAAAAAATTATTCACCAGCAATAGCGTATGCATTTTCTTTTTTTGGTTCGTTTTTTTCTTTTGTTGCATCAACAAAGAAAAAAAGGAATGAAAGAAATCGAGGTACTATTGACAACCCACACACTCTTGTGAACGATCCTCAACATCATTACTACTCTCAGGTGACTGACTTCTTAAGTAATAAGTAGACTTCAATCCAAACTTCCAAGCATTCATATAGATCTCATTGAGGTATTTACCTGAAGCCTTGTCAAGGGTGATGAAGATGTTGAGCGACTGCCCCTGGTCTATCCACTTCTGGCGGATGGCTCCTGCTTTGATGAGGACATTCTGGTCAAGGTCGTATGCAGGAGTATAGTACTCCCATGTTTCAGGTGATAGTTTAGGGGCTACAACAGGGATGAGTCCTGAGAGGTTCTCTTCAAACCACTTCCTTTTGTACACCGGTTCAATGGCCTGTGTCGTACCTGT
Source organism: Sulfurovum sp. (assembly GCA_026990595.1). Taxonomy (GTDB): domain Bacteria; phylum Campylobacterota; class Campylobacteria; order Campylobacterales; family Sulfurovaceae; genus Sulfurovum. Next base: position 52,106 of record JALXCZ010000013.1, on the reverse strand, counting down.
CAGGATGGAGATGGAACTTGTAGGTGCGATCGCCATGAGGTAACCGTTTCTCATACCGTCTTCTTTTACCTTCTCTTTGAGCCCTGCCCAGTCATGTGCATACCCAAAGAGTCCACCTCTGTCAACCAGTTTACATGCATTCTCATTGGCTTTGTCAATAGGGAAGATGCCTTTGTCCCAGTCTGAACCTTCATAGGTAGGGTACTTTCCTTTCTCCAGGGCAAGGTCACTTGAAGAACGGATAGTGTAGTAGGAGAGTGATTCCATCACCTCATCTACTTTGGTAAAATGCTCATGGCTTCCCCACTCTATCTTGTTCTCTGCAAGCATCTGTGCCTCACCCATGACACCCAGTCCTATGGATCTTGATTTCTCATTGGTCTTCTTTACTTTTGCCAACGGATAGAAGTTCAGATCTATTACATTGTCAAGCATACGTACAGCGGTGGGTATCACACGTGCCAAGTCCTCTTGGGTATGTACTTTGGAAAGGTTGACAGAAGCGAGGTTACACACAGCTGTGTCACCGTCTTGCTTCTCTTTGTCTACGATCCATATCTGTTTACCGTTAATAGAATCCAGTGCAGTGACTTTCTTGGCCGGCTTGGTTGTACCGTTGTCAACTGTCAACATCTCATGCTCATCATATGACTCTACTGTACCATCATCAAAAGTAAAACGTGTTTTGTATGTGTTTGGTCCTGTATTCTGGAAGATCTCCGTACAGAGGTTGGAAGATCTGATGACTCCTACATGTTTGTTGGGGTTTGCTCTGTTGGCTGCATCTTTGAAAGTAAGGAAGGGGTTTCCTGTTTCAAAGTAAGATCTGAGTATCTCTTTCCAAAGCCCCTTTGCCGAGATCACTTCTCTGGTAATGTTGTCATCTGAATGTTCCAGTTCAATGTAACGCTTCTCAAAATCTTCACCATAAAGCTCTGTCAATTCAGTCACTTCGAACGGATCAAAGAGTGTCCATGTACCGTCCTCCTCCACTCTTTGCATAAAGAGGTCATTGAGCCACAGTGCAGGGAAGAGGTCATGTGCTCTACGACGCTCTTCTCCAGAGTTCTTTTTAAGATCAAGGAAATCACGTATATCCACATGCCATGGCTCAATATAAACTGCGATGGCTCCCTTACGGGTACCAAGCTGATCCACAGCGATCGCCACATCATTTGCGATCTTAAGGAAAGGTACGATCCCCCCTGCTGCATGCTTGTGTCCGTCAATGTATGAGCCCATACCGCGAACCAGCGACCAGTCCCAACCGATACCCCCGCCAAATTTACTTAACAGTGCCATCTCTTTATAGCAGTCAAAAATACCTTCGATGTTGTCCGGTGTTGAACCGATGTAACAGGAGCTGAGTTGGTGTCTTGGTGTTCTTGCATTGGAGAGTGTCGGCGTGGCTGCCATCACTTCAAATTTACTCAGGATATCATAGAATTTCTTTGCCCATGTCTGGCAGTCAAATTCATTTTGTGCCAGGAACATCGCTACACCCATAAAAAGTTGTTGCGGAAGTTCTATAGGCACACCGTTTTTGTCTTTGAGCAGATATCTGTCATAGAGTGTTCGTAACCCAAGGTAAGTGAACTGCAGGTCACGCTCAGGCTTGATGTAGTCATTAAGATCATCAAGGTCATACTTCTCTTTAAGCCCAAGGACAATACGTCCTTCCTTCTCCCCACGTTCAAAATGCTCACGGAGATGGTTATAGCCCGTAAAACCTGTAGCCTTGTGATAAATATCGTAGAGGAAAAGTCTTGCTGCGACAAAGGTCCAGTTGGGTCTGTCAATGTCTATCTTGTCAACCGCTGTCTTGATAAGGGTTGTCTGAATCTCCTCAGAAGTGATCATATCACGAAACTGAAGTTTGGCATCCACTTCCAGTTCGCTCTGACTTACACCCTCTAGCCCCTCTACTGAAGCTGATGTGTATTTCTGGATCTTAGAAACATCCAAAGTCTCTACTCTCCCGTTCCGTTTTACTACTCTAACCATTCTTTCTCCCTGAATTATTAAAAAAACCTCTATTTTTGAGGTGAAAATATTAAATGATTTTACTCAAATTATGCTTGGATATTTTTGAATTCATGTATCATTTTTAGGCAATCATTTTATAAGAAAATATTATAATTTAGGAAGTGCCGATGAGGTGGGTAGTAGAGAATTTTTGATGAAAAAATTAATCTTTTGTAGGTCGGAGTATTCTCTCTCCGACAATCTACATTTATTACTGTTTATTTAAATACTCTATTAAAGATAGCATCAACATTTTTTGTATAATAATCAAAGTTAAAACACTCTCTGATCTGTACCTCGGAAAGTGATGCTCTCAGTTCTTCATCTGCAAGCAGATACTGAAGATAAAGAGATTCTCCCTTTTCATTGGTGGTAGGTTTACCGTGCTGTATCTCCTCCCATACTTTCATCGCATTACGCTGTACTATTCTGTAGGCATCTTCACGACTTACTCCTGCTTTTGGCAACTCAAGCAATACCCGCTGAGAAAATACCAAACCACCCGTAAGGTTCAAATTCTTCATCATATTCTCAGGCATTACCGTTAAGTTTGCGATCACATTGTTCATGCGGTGCAACATAAAATCTGTGGTGATAAACGAATCCGGCAACCAAAATCTCTCTGTAGACGAATGGGAAATATCTCTCTCATGCCAGAGTGCTACATTTTCCATAGCAGGTGCAGCATACGCTCTTATCATACGTGCCAAACCTGTAATGTTCTCTGTCAAGATAGGGTTTCTTTTATGCGGCATCGCCGAGGAGCCTTTCTGCCCTTTGGCAAAATACTCCTCAGCTTCATAGACTTCTGTTCTTTGTAAGTGTCTTACCTGTACAGCAAACTTTTCAACAGACGATGCCAACAGTGCCAATGCAGTTGCCAATCTTGCATATCTGTCTCTTTGTACCACCTGGTTGGAACACGGCTCAGGTTTTAATCCTAACTCTGCCATTGCATACTCTTCAAGCTCCAATGGTGCATGTGCAAAGTTCCCCATGGCTCCGGAAATCTGCCCTACTGCAATAACATCCATCGTATCCTCAAGGTTCTTGAGATGTCTGCCTACTTCATCATACCATACCGCCAAAGTCAAACCAAAAGTAATAGGCTCACCGTGTATCCCGTGGCTTCTTCCTACCATAAGCGTCATTTTGTGTTCAAAAGCACGTTTTTTGATAGACTCCATAAGCATCTTTACATCTTCAATAATAATTTCCAAGGAAGCTTTCATTTGTAATGCAACACCTGTATCAACTGCATCTGAAGAAGTCATACCGTAGTGAAACCATCTTGACTCATCACCAAGGCTTTCACTGACACTTGTATTGAACGCAATGAGGTCGTGTCTTGTCACTGCTTCTATCTCTTCTATTCTCTCTACTGAAAAAGTAGCATTTTTAATAATCTTTTTACAATCATCGTCAGGGATAAGCCCTATTTTATTCCATGCTTTAACTGCTGCCTTTTCTACTTCAAGCCATGCTGCATATCTTGCTTGTTGTGTCCACTTTTCTGCCATCTCTGGTCTTGAATATCTTTCAACCATTTTTTCATCCTTGGGAGTCAGGCATTTGAATACCAGACCCCTATTAAATTTATGCTAAAATTCTATCCTAAAAGCTGTTATAAAGAGGTAAGCCATCGTATGCCATTCGTAAAAGAAAAATTTCATATCAAAGAAGAAACCATTGCATTTTTGTATGTGATGCATACACTGAACTACACTCAGGGACAGGCGCAAAGGCACATCGCAAAAGGACGTCTCATCATTGATGGAGTATCCATGACCTATACGGGTGCCAAAATACAGGGTGACGTAGAGATGGTTTTCTTTCGTCCAAAAGGTACAGGTCTTCGTCCTGCTTTTCAAAACAAGGACTTTATGATTTTTGAAAAACCCTCTGGGGTACTCGTTCACCCCAACACTATGGCTACTCCCTACTCTATGTTGGATGAGGTCAGAAACATCGCAGGGGACAACGCCAATGCAACACATAGAATAGATATGGAAACCTCTGGACTTCTACTGGCTTCCAAACACAAAGAGGCAGAGCATTTTCTCAAAAGTGCTTTTGAAAAACGTACCATTCAAAAGTCCTATTTGGCATGGGTTGATGGCAAATTGACTGAGTCTTTTACTTCTACAGAATGTATCAAAGTAAACAGAGAGGGATATGAAAAAACCAAGCATAAAGTATTCATAGCCGAAGATGGAAAGACGGCACATACAGACTTTGTACCATTAGAGTATGATGCAGCATTAGACACGACACTTGTAGCCTGCTATCCCCACACAGGACGACTTCACCAAATAAGAGTACATTTGTTTCACGTGAAACACCCTATTCTGGGTGACCCTATCTATGGGGCAAGCTTTGAGGCCAGTGATGCCTATCTGGATATGCTGCAAAGTGAAGAGGAACGACTTATACAGCATGGGGCACCACGGCTGATGCTACATGCACAGACACTTTCTTTCCCTTATGGTGCCAAGTATTATATCGAGAGTAAAGTGGATTTTAGAAAGATGAAAGCATTGATCTGCCCGAAAAAAGAGAGAGTATTTAATAGCAGGAATAACTGAAAACCTACTCATCATCCCTGTTTGCTTCATAAATAAACCATCCCCCGCCAACACCAACAACCAACATAATAAAAATCAATAACGCTATTTGTACATCAGGCATTATATGCCCCCTTCAAGTTCTTGTTCCCGCAATTGCCCACAGGCAGCAGAGATATCCAGACCTTTGGATTCGCGGATTGTGCAGTGTAATCCTCTTTTGGTAAGATATTCCTGAAATGCTTTCATATCTTTTTCACTTGGACGTTTAAATTCTGTTCCACCGTAAGGGTTAAAATAGATCAAATTTACTTTTGCTTTAATACCGTCCAAAAGACTTAAAAGTTTTTTTGCAGCAGCCATATCATCATTGACATCTTTGATGACAAGATACTCAAACATGACCCTCTTTCTGTCATTGACAGGAAAGTTTTTTACTGCAGTGATAATAGACTCAATATTATACGCTTTATTGATAGGCATAAGCCGCTGTCTGAGTTCATCATCTACGGCATGCAGTGAGATAGCAAGGTTAATTCCAAGCTCCATCTTTCCGAGTTTCTCTATCTTGGAGCTGAGTCCTGAAGTGGAGATGGTCTGACGGTGTGTTGCGATAGCCATGCCTTCAGAGTCTGCAAATATTTTCACGGACTTTACTACCTCTTCAAGGTTGTCAAGCGGTTCACCCATCCCCATATACACGATGTTGACACGACGGTTGGCATCAATATCATTGTCTTTCTTGATCATACGTAACTGCTCAACGATTTCACCGGCAGTCAAATTTCGCATAAAACCACCCTTTGCCGTCAAACAAAAGGCACATCCTACCTTACACCCTACCTGAGAAGAGATACACACTGTATAGCGTTCCTGATGCTTTACAGAGCCATCTTCATGATACTCTTTCTCCCTCATCAAAAGCAGTACAGCTTCTACTGTATGTCCATCATGGAGTTCAAAAAGATATTTGCGGCTACCGTCTATACTGTCTTGTACCGTTAAAGTCTTGAGCGGTGCAAGTGTATACGTACACTCAAGCTCTTCTCTCATCTGTTTAGGAAGGTTTTTCATTTCTTCAAATGACATCGCATATTTATGGTATATCCAATTGTAGATTTGTTTTGCTCTAAAACTTGGTTTTATCACATCTGCTAATTCTTCTTTACTTAGATCTTGTATAATTTGTTTCATTTATTCTCTTTCATTAATAAAAGGGTACCCACAAGGGGATACCCCTACAGTATCATATTTTGTAGGGGCAATCCCTTGTGGTTACCCAATATCAAACAAGATTATATTTTAATATATCTTGTCAATCTCTGCATTGCATCTTTTTGATTTTTTAAAAAATCTTTATGTGCATTTTCATCACAATAGTTTGTTACAACCAATATAGCTTTTGCAGGAATATGAAATTTTTTCGCCACCTTAAGCACCGCATAGAACTCCATATTCTCAACAAGAATGCCTCTTTCAATATATTGTTTACCCAGTTTGATATCCGTTGTAATATAGTTTGAAGAATTTACAACTGTCTTGCTGGCACAAAAACCCTTTTTGAAAAAACTTGTTTCACGTGAAACAATAGGCGTATATGCTCCTGCATTTAAATAGCTGTTTTCAATATTAACCGCTTCACAGGAAGTAACAATATCAAACACTTTCTTGTCTCCATAACTTCCTGCAGTCCCTACAAAGATCAACTCTTCTGGTTTTGATGAGAGGATCATTTTGGTAAGATTGATCGCTGTATCAATAAGCCCTATACCTATGGGTATCGCAAAATCAAACTGTTCATTTTCCCCTGCACAGACAAACATCTACATTCTCACAGGGATATTTTTATCACGCAGATAGGCTTTAAGCTCCATTATATCTATCTCTCTAAAATGAAAGATGGAAGCTGCCAATGCTGCATCCGCATGGCCTAAAGTAAATGCCTCTTCCATATGCTTCATTGTTCCTGCTCCTCCTGAAGCGATAACAGGAATATTGACAAGTTCACCAATTTTTTTATTAAGTTCATTGTCAAATCCCGCTTTGGTTCCATCTGCATCCATAGATGTGACGAGTAACTCTCCTGCACCTCTGTCGTAGGACTCTTTTGCCCATTCTAAAGCATCAATACCAGTATCATTACGTCCACCATGTGTAAAGATGTGCCATTTGCCATTGTCCACTTTTTTCGCATCGATCGCTACAACAATACACTGTGAACCAAAACGCTTTGCACTCTCTTCTATAAAAGCAGGTCTCTTAATGGCTGCCGAATTGATACTGACTTTGTCACATCCAACATTCAAAAGATTATAGATATCCGGAAGTTCACGTATACCTCCTCCGACTGTCAGAGGAATGAATACTTCCTGTGCTACTTTTTTGACCACATCAACGATCGTATCACGACCCTCATGACTGGCACCTATGTCAAGAAAGGTAATCTCGTCTGCACCCTCTTCATTGTAACGCCTTGCCACTTCTACGGGGTCACCCGCATCACGAAGACCAACAAAATTGACACCTTTTACTACGCGCCCATCGTTGACATCCAAACACGGAATAATACGTTTAGCAAAATAATCCATTTAAGTATCTCTTTTCATTTTAAATTCTAACTATCATCATAATTGGGATATATTTATGGTAGAATTATACAAAAATTATCCCAAGCATGGGGTTAGTATTGAATATAAAGGTATATTATAGTATGATTATTGAGAATTTAGCCGAATTTGCTTCTAAAAAATTTGGGCAGAATTTTCTAAAAAGTGATCATTATCTTCAAAAGATCGTCCAAGCGATGCCCAATGACAACTTAAAAGTTGCAGAAATTGGACCTGGCTTAGGTGATTTAACCAAAGAACTTGTAAAAACAAGAAATGTCACAGCATTTGAGGTTGATAAAAGATTATGCGAGCATCTTGCGACAGAGTTTGAGGCACCCATCCACAAGGGTTGTTTTGAGCTGCGTTGCGGAGATGTGCTTGAGCGTTGGGAGTCAGGAAGCCTGCTAGATGAGCCTTATCATCTGGTTGCCAACCTGCCCTATTATATCGCAACCAATATCATCTTAAAAGCATTTAAGGATGAACTCTGCCAGTCTATACTGGTTATGGTTCAGAAAGAAGTTGCCGTAAAATTCTCGGCAGTTGCAAAACAGAAAGCATTTTCTGCTCTGTCTGTTTTGGCACAAAGCGTTGGAAAAGCCACACTCTGCTTTGAAGTTGAGCGTGAAGCATTCGTGCCTCCTCCAAACGTAACTTCTGCCGTGCTTTTAATAGAGAAAGAACAGTCAAGAGACGATGAGAAGTTTGAAACATTTTTAAAGGTTGCTTTTTCGCAACCACGTAAAAAACTCTCTAAAAACCTCCTGTCTGCTTTTTCAAAAGATATTGTGAATCAAACCTTCACAAAACTGGATCTCGATCCTAATTTGCGACCTCATGAAGCCGAGACTCTTGTTTATCATCACTTATATAATGAATTAAAGGATAATTTAGATGGAAAACAACAATCAAAACAAAGAAAACTCTCAAAATCAAGAGAAAAGAATGCCAAACGATAACAAACAAAGAGAAAGAAGACCCAACCCGCATAGACAAAATACTCAAGGGCAAAAGAGTGTAAACGAGCAAGGACAGAACAGTAGCCGTCATGCCTCCCATAAAAAATCAAACCCTAATAAAAAGCCAAATCCCAACAGGGAAGTAAACGGTAATGTGCAGGATAGAGAAGCACCAAATGGGAACCGAAAATCGAACCAAAACAGAAACAACACCAATCAAAACAGAAAACCGAACCAAAACAATAAGCCAAACAACAAACCCGGCAATAACCCAAATAAAAACAAGAATAGAAATAAAAGAAAAAATGTCACAACGGTCAATGAGGCAATGCGTGCTTCAATGGAAGAAAACAAACGTGTACAGGAAGCAAGAATGGCTCCCTGGAAACAGATTGATATGGCAACCAAAGGTAAAGTACGGTTTACACCGCTTGGCGGTCTTGGTGAGATCGGGGGGAATATGGCTGTACTTGAGACAGAAGAGAGTGCCATTGTCATTGATGTGGGGATGAGTTTCCCTGATGAGACGATGCACGGTGTTGATATTCTGGTACCGGACTTCTCTTACCTTCATGCAATTAAAAATAAGATCAAAGGTATTGTTATTACCCATGGTCACGAAGACCACATCGGTGCCGTACCATACCTTTTCAAAGAATTAAAATTCCCTATATATGGAACACCTCTTGCCCTTGCCATGATAGAAAACAAATTCAATGAACATGGGCTCAAAGCAGATACAAAATATTTTAATTTTGTTACCAAAAGAAAGCAGTACCAGATTGGTGATATGAAAATAGAGTGGATGCATAATACCCACTCCATCATTGATGCCTGTTCTCTTGCCATCGAGACACCGGCAGGAACACTTGTGCACACTGCAGACTTTAAAATAGACCATACACCTGTCGACGGATACACGATGGATCTTCAGCGTTATGCCTATTATGGAGCCAAGGGCGTACTTTGTCTCTTCTCAGACTCTACAAATTCGCATAACCCAGGCTTTACGAAGAGTGAAACCGTGGTAGGAAAAACTTTTGATACTCTTTTTGACCTTGCCAAAGGAAGAGTGATCATGTCTACCTTCTCTTCCAATGTTCACCGTATCTTCCAGGCAATGCAAAGAGCTGTAAAGCATGGTAGAAAGATCTGTGTGATCGGACGCTCCATGGAGAGAAACGTAGAGACCAACAGAGCTTTGGGATTTGTAGATATTGACGATAAACATTTTATTGAAGTCCATGAAGTACCAAAATACGCTGATCATGAAATTCTCATTGTTACCACCGGTTCTCAGGGTGAGACCATGGCTGCACTGAACCGAATGGCAACCGATGAGCATAGACACATCAAACTCAAGCCTTCGGATACTGTAATCATTTCAGCCTCTGCTATTCCTGGGAATGAGGCTTCTGTTTCAAAACTGATGAATTTACTTATTAAAGCCGGTGTAACAGTACGCTATAAAGAGTTTGCCGATATTCACGTCTCTGGGCATGCCGGACAGGAAGAGCAAAAACTCATCTTAAGACTAATTCAACCTAAGTTCTTCCTGCCTGTGCACGGGGAATACAATCACATCGCCCAACATGCGAAAACAGCGGTAAGCTGTGGAGTAGATGAAAGAAATATTCTACTTATGAGTGATGGGGATCAGGTTGAGATCACACCAAAATATCTTAAGAAGGTCAAAACAGTCAAAACAGGTAAAACCTACATTGATAACCAAAACAATATGACCATAGAGAATGATGTTGTACTTGACAGACAAAAACTAGCCGAAGACGGTATTGTCACAGTAGTAGCACAGATCGCACAAAGTAACCAAAAAGTGGTAGGGAAACCGATCATCAGTACCCATGGTCTTGTTCCGGACAAAGAAGATAAGAAATTCGCCAAAGAGATCGAAGTCCTTTTGGAAACGATGCTGCTTAACATGAAGCCTGAAGCACTAAAGGACCATAGAAATGTTGAAAATGAGATCAGAAGTACCATTAGAAAACATGTAGTACGAACGAAAAAAAGATATCCGCTTATCATCCCAACGATCTTTATCGTTTAATTTCAAATAACAAACCCTATATAGCCATAGCGGTTTGTTAGTGCTCATACACTCACTATTCTTAACTTTTAATAAAAAGATACTATAATTTTCTGTAATACTATTAAAAGATACACCACAAGGAGAGTAAGCATGAAAAAAATCTGGCCTTTGCTCCTACTTTTGCTTTTACTGATCTTTTTCTGTACCTGGCAAAAAATGGATAAAATCACCATCCCGACACATCCCGAGAAAAAAGCTGCTACAGTAATTACCATCCCTTTACAGCAACATACTATTGAATACCTTATTCAACAAAATACCAACGGTTACACCCTAAGCGGAAATTTTACAGATACGGTTCAACAAAATGAACTTACTGCTGTTTTTTCAACATTAGGTAGCAAATTGGCACCTAACAATACTTCAACCAATGAAACACTTTTGGATAAAGGCAGTATCGCTCTTACCAAAGAGATCATCCCCCATTTTATCAAGACATACAAAAAAGGGAAAATACAATACGTCAATGAAGTACTGGTCGTAGAGGGAGAAGTGAACAGCTATGAAGCAAAACACCAAATGCAAAAACTTCTTGCTGCTTCACCTCTTGCATCAAGAAACAATACAAAAGTCGTTTTACCTAAAAAACCTATAGATTTTCTTATAGAGCATACATTACAAAGAAATATTCTCTCTGGACATTTTACAGACCAAACACAGGAAGAACAGATTCAGCATGCATTTAGAGCAGCGCATATGCCTGTAACAGCTTCCATGCTCGCAGAGAACACAAAGCTTGTTGATTTTGGTGCTATTGCCTTAGTGGAGAAGATCATTCCGGCATTCACAAAGAACTATACCGAAGGAGTAATAGGCTATCAAAACAAAATACTTACCGTAAAAGGGAAAGTCAAAAATGAAGCTGCCATATCAGAGATGGAAAAACTCCTTGGCAATGCAGTAATACCCACAAGGAACCTTACTGTACTAGATAAAGCATATCTTCAAAGAATAGCCGATACAAAAAGAGCTGAAGAAGAGGCAAAACTTGCGCAAGAGAACCGAAAACTTCAAGAAGAAAAAGAGAGACTGGAACAAGAAGCTGCACAGAAAGCCAGACTTGAAGAAGAAAAGCGAAGAGCTGAAGCAGAAAAAGAAAGGTCAGCACGGGAGGAACAGGCAAGACTTGCCCGAGAAGATACTATGCAGAAGGCGGTACAGGAAAAAGAGGCTAAAGCAAATATTATTAAACTACTTCAAGTAGAAAATATAGAGTTCAATACTGCAAAAAGTACATTGACAAGCCGTGGACAGGCTACGGTAGACAAACTGGCTGCTATTTTAAAAAAATATCCCAAAGTCAAAGTTGAAATAGCCGGACATACTGATTCTGACGGCAGTGCAGAATTTAATCAGAAACTTTCACAGGCAAGAGTAGAAACCGTAAAGGAAGAACTTATCTCTCAAGGTGTTGAGAGCAAACGTCTTACCGCAAAAGGATATGGAGAAAGCAAACCGCTTGTTCCAAATACTACAGACGAGAATAAACAAAAAAACCGTCGCGTTGAAATCAATATTATAGGAGAATGATCATGTTAGAAATCGCTTCACAAATCGTATTATGTTTACTATTGGCCGCCCTTATCGGGTTTATTATCGGATATCTTTTAGGGAAAAGTACTTGTCCTGACGACAGCTGCAGATCTACACACAGCTCATCACATGATGAACACACTCCTCATACTTCAGAAGCACAGACCATCGTTGCTGCAACGGACAATACAGAACCTGAGCCTCTTTTACTTTCCGCTCCCAGAGGCGGACAAAAAGATAATTTAACACGCATTAAAGGGATCGGTGTCAAAATAGAAGAGTCTCTTAATACTATAGGTATTTATCACTTTGACCAGATCGCGGCATGGAGTGAAGAGAATATCATATGGGCAGACAATAATTTAGGCTTTCCCGGCCGTGCAAAACGGGAAAAGTGGGTAGAACAGGCAAAAGCATTGGCTGCAGGTAAAGAGACAGAATTCTCCAAGCGTGTCGATGCAGGAGAAGTCTCTACCAGCAAACAATCCTAAATCTTTTGGAGTGTACCAGCACTCCATCTTAATAATTACCTGCACTATGCTATAATCTCTCACATAAAATCATAAAGTAGCATATCATGGATCTCATACACATTGCACAAGAAACATTTCATATTGAATCTGAAGCTCTTACAAAGGCAGCTGAGCGTCTTGATAAGAATTTTTTGGATGCTATTGAACTGATAGTGAACACCAAAGGAAAACTGATCATTACCGGTGTAGGAAAATCAGGACTTGTAGGTGCAAAAATGGCTGCTACATTTGCAAGCACCGGTACATCAAGCTTCTTCCTTCATCCTACAGAGGCTTTACACGGTGATCTCGGGATGATAAGCAAAGAGGATACACTTTTGGCTATCAGTAGCAGCGGTGAGAGTGAAGAGCTTACAAAAATACTTCCTCATATTAAACGTTTTGATATTCCTCTTATCGGTTTAACCGGTAATGAAGATTCCTCTTTGGGCAGATATGCAGATGTATTTCTGGATATCTCTGTAGAAAGAGAGGCCTGTCCTCTTGGTGTTGCACCAACCACATCCACCACACTTACCATGGCTTTGGGGGATGCCCTGGCGGTGACCCTTATGAAAAAAAGAGGATTTAAGAAAGAAGATTTTGCCTCTTTCCATCCAGGTGGTTCTTTAGGGAAAAAGCTTTTCATCAAAGTAAAAGACCTTATGCGTACAAAAGATCTTCCTGTAGCCAATGACCATATTACACTCAAAGATGCTGTTGTGACCATGAGTGAAGGAAAACTGGGGACAGTACTGCTTACAGATAAAGAAGAAAGACTCTGTGCCCTGCTGACAGACGGTGACCTCAGACGCGCTCTTATGCAGAAGGACTTCAGCATGAATCATTTGGCTATAGCCTATGCCAGCAAAAATCCCAAAAGTTACCATGATACTGAACTTCTTGCAAGTGATGCACTAGAGATCATAGAGAATGACCGCATTCAACTTCTTCCTATCACTACGGAAGAAAACAGGATCATTGGAGTATTGCATATCCATGACCTTATCAATGCCGGTATCAAAAGCAAATAAAATAAGGCAAAAAGTATGAGACTCAATAAATATATTTCACATAACAGTAAATACTCAAGGCGCGAAGCTGACAGACTCATAGAAGCAGGCGAGGTCACACTGAATAAAAAAATACTTCAGGATTTTGCCTATGAAGTGCAGGAAGAGGATACTGTCTTTGTCAAAGGTCAACGTATTAAAGAGAAAAGTAATGAACTTACGGTTATTGTTTACAACAAGCCAAAAGGTGTCTTGGTTACCAAAAAAGATGATCGGGGACGTGCAACGATCTATCATAAGCTTCCAGGGAAATTCAGGCACTTTGTACCTGTTGGTAGATTGGACTATGCCTCAGAAGGACTTTTGCTCTTAACGGACAATATAGAAGTAGCTACAGCGCTGATGGAGAGTGGTTTGGACCGTACCTATAATCTTAAGATAGACAAACCTGTCACCCAGGAGATGATCAATGCCATGCAAGAGGGGCTGGTACTTGATGATGCCCGAGCAGGAGCCCATGAGAAAAGTAAGATATACAGTATGGAATTTGCTCCTTTCTCACATTATGAGATAAGAGCCGAAGGAAAAAGTTTTACCAAGCTCCGTGTGACAATTACCGAAGGAAAAAACCGGGAACTGCGACGCTTTTTTGCGCATTTTGATGCCAAAGTGCTTGACCTCAAGCGTGTTGCATTCGGCGGTATTGAACTCAATAATCTTCCTACCAACAAAACACGCTTCTTTTCACACAAAGAATATGATGATATACATCAGTTCATGAAACGTAAAAAAGCAAATGCTATAGCCCAGAGTAAAAACAGGGCAAACGCACAAAAGCAAGAAGCCCAGAACAAAGACAAAAAAGAATTTCAATCCAAAAGATCATATAAAAAAAATTAAAATGACAAATCTTGCACTTAAATATCGTCCAAAAGCGTTAAATGAGATCATCGGACAAGACCATATTTTGGGGGAAAATGGTGTACTTAAAAAACTCATACTTTCAGAAACTCTTCCCCATATTTTTCTCTATGGTCCTCCAGGCTGCGGAAAAACCACCCTTGCAAGAGTAATCGCTTCTGTGCTGGAGAGACCTTTTTATGAAATGAATGCAACTACCCTCAAAATAGAGGATCTGCGTAAAATATTTAAGGAGTACACCAATGCTCTGCAGAAACCTCTTATTTTCATCGATGAAGTGCATAGGCTCAGTAAGAATCAGCAAGAGGTACTTCTTCCTTTTATGGAAAACAGTGCGGCACTGATCATCGGGGCATCTACAGAAAACCCTTACTACTCTTTAACTGCCGCCATGCGTTCACGCTCCCATCTTTTTGAACTCAACGCAATCAATCGGACAGAGATGTCAAAATATCTGGATCATATTATTACACTTGAAAATTTCTTAGTTGAAGAGGATGCAAAAGAGTATCTTCTTTTTTCCAGCGGAGGTGACGCAAGGGCCATGCTGAACCTTATGGAGAGTGCAGCAGCCATAGAGTCTCCTATTACACTTAAAACACTTAAACAAATACGTCCCCATGCCATGCAGGCTGGGAGTTCCGAGAGTGAAAGTCACTATGCGCTTACCTCTGCTATGATCAAAAGTATCAGAGGCTCCGATATAGATGCCGCCATCTATTATCTGGCAAGGCTTATTGATGGAGGCGAACCGGCAGAATTCATTGCAAGAAGGTTGGCTATTCTAGCAAGTGAAGACATAGGCAATGCCAATCCCCCTGCCCTGAATCTGGCAAGCTCTACACTGAATATCGTCAAACATATCGGCTACCCTGAAGCAAGGATCTCACTCTCACAACTGGTGATCTATCTTGCTTCCTCTCCTAAATCAAACAGTAGCTATATAGCTATAAACAGTGCACTCAAAGCCATTCAAGAAGGAGAGATACACCCTATTCCCTCTCATATTAAAACCCATGCCAAGACCTATCAATATCCTCATGATTTCGGAGGATGGGTAGAACAGTCTTATCTCTCTAGCCCCTTACATTTTTATCAAACACAGCAAATAGGTTTTGAAAAAACACTCTGGCAGTGGCATGAAAAAATTATAAACTCTTAAAATATCCCATACTTGATCCACATTTCCCCCACATTTTTTATGCTATAATAAAAAAAAAGGATAAACAGATGAATAAAATATTTATATTTCTTTCTATAACATTTATATCGGGTATGCTTTTAAACGGCTGTGCGAATGAAGAAATGCTTTCCAACCCAGATGTACAGACTGGAGCTGCTGTAGGTGCAGTATCAGGTGCTGTGATCGGTGGTAATATTGGAGACGGGAGCGGTAGCAATATCGCAGCAGGTGCTGTTTTAGGTGCATTAGCCGGTGGTGCTATAGGTCAAGCATCAAGCAATGAACCAACACAACAAACAGGTGGATGGCAATAGCCTTCACATTAATTTAAAAGGAGATTAAATGAAATTATTAAAACCCATACTCGCATCTACCATAGCTGCTTTTATGCTGGGGGGATGCTACAATCAACCCGGTCTGGTACAGGACAACAGCTATGATCGTACAAAAACAGGTGCTGCAACAGGTGCCTTGGCAGGTGCGCTCATAGGTTACAATACAAAAGGTCACCATAGAGGACAAAGAGCTCTTATTGGTGGTCTACTAGGTGCTGCCGTAGGTGGAGGTATTGGATATAGTCTGGATCAGCAAGCCAATGAGGTAGCCCGTGCCCTGGGAACAGGTGTAGACAATGATCCTCTTGCAGCGCTTGACCCAAATAGAAATATTATTGTTTCAAAACACCCAAACTATGTAAAGATCATGTTCAGAGATCGTATGATGTTTGCAACAGATTCATCCAGACTTCAGCCTAACGCCAGATACAAAGTCAATAAGGTGGCTCGTCTCTTAGAACGTTATCCGCAAACAATAGTCGGTGTTGCCGGATTTACTGATAATCGGGGAAGTTATACCTACAACCAAAGTCTTTCTCAAAGAAGAGCCAATACTGTAGCAAATATTCTTGCTGTGAACGGTAGACCACTGACCAAAGGATGTTCATACTCTAAAGCAATAGCACCAAATAACAATGCAACGAACAGAGCATTGAACAGACGTGTAGAGGTTTATCTCTATGCCGACAGGAATATGATGTCCGACCCTTGTCGTTAAAGTTAAGGATTATTGGAAACGGTCAAGCGCCTGCTTGGCCTGTTCGGCATTCATAGTGCCTGAAAAGAACTTACTCTCTACAGTGTTAATTTGGCTGAGTAGTTTTGTTTTAAGTGTATCTCCACGTACTCTCTCTTTTACAAAGCGTTTCATATCAGAAAAATCAGGAAAAAGCTCAAGAAATTCTTGTTTAAGTTCACTTGCATTCCAGGCAGCGATCTGTGTTTTAGTATCTGCTCCGGTAAGATTTAATATCTTCTGACCAATACTGTCCACACTCTGATACTGATCATATTTATGTTCTTGCTGATACTCATTGTTTTGATACGTTTCATCTTCTTTTTGAATATCGCCTACAAAATTCGTAACAAAATAGAGAAATCCTAAACCTATCAGAATAAAAATAAATAAACTCTTGTCCATAGTAAAATCCAATCTATAATTTTATGCATAGATTATACTATAAGTTTTAAAATAATATGTTGATTTAAAGTTTTGAAGTTATATTTAAAGTAGTGGTGCGGATGAGAGGACTCGAACCTCCACGCCGTAAAGCACCAGATCCTAAGTCTGGCGTGTATACCAATTTCACCACATCCGCATGTGGTACACCCATTAGGATTCGAACCTAAGACCCTCGCCTTAGAAGGGCGATGCTCTATCCAGCTGAGCTATGAGTGCACAATATAATAAATAACATATCAGGTACATTAAATGGTACGCCTGAGAGGACTCGAACCTCTAACCCTCAGATCCGAAGTCTGATGCTCTATCCAATTGAGCCACAAGCGCTTCATCATTTCAGGTGGTTACCCTGTATTAATTACCAATGGGGTGGACGACGGGGCTCGAACCCGCGACAACCTGTGCCACAAACAGGTGCTCTACCAGCTGAACTACGTCCACCATAATTAAATATGTTTACTTATTATTAAATGTTAAAAATCTAAATGGTCGGAGTGAAAGGACTCGAACCTTCGACCCCCTGGTCCCAAACCAGGTGCGCTACCAGACTGCGCTACACTCCGTTACCTTGAAAAAGGACTGCAATTATAGTCAAAAGGTTTCCATTTGTCAATAGATTTTAGAAAAAAAATAAAAAAACATTAATTATCCCCTATTTTAGGGCTCACTGTGTATAATATTTTATCTCTTAATTTTAAAGGAAGCCAGATGTTAGGATCGATCAATGAGTTCTTAGGGAATATTCTTTTTTTTGATATTCTATTCCATCAAGTAGATGGTATATCTATCCCTTTTCTTGTAGCTTGGCTCTTCTTTGCAGCTATCTATTTTACTGTGATTATGGGTTTTCCAAACTTACGATTTTTTAAACATGCCTTTGAAGTCATGCTTGGAAAATGGCAAACAAGGGAAGATGTAGGTCTTATTACCCCTTTTCAATCTCTTACCACAGCACTTTCTGCAACAGTAGGATTGGGGAACATTGCTGGTGTTGCTGTAGCCATTATGATCGGTGGAGCAGGCGCTACATTTTGGATGATCATAGCCGGATTGCTTAATATGACTTTAAAGTTTACAGAAGTGACGCTCTCTTTACAATATAGAAAATTTCTGCCTGACGGTACAGTGATGGGTGGAGGGATGCGATATCTTTCTGAAGGACTAAGAGAGAAAGGTCTGCCTACTCTGGGAAAATTTCTTGCACTTATTTTTGCTATTTTTATGCTTGGCGGTTCTTTAGGGGGAGGCAACGCATTTCAAGTCTCTCAAGCCCTTGGAGCAGTAAAAGGACAAATCCCTTTACTTGCCGCACAACCCTGGATATTCGGTGTAGGGCTGGCACTTCTTACCGGTATGGTTATTATTGGTGGTGTGCGATCCATTGCCCATGTTACTGAAAAAATCGTACCACTTATGGTTATTATATATGTAAGTGCATCACTTTATATTCTTATTATCAATTATGCAGTCATCCCTGAAGCATTTGCTCTCATCATTAAAAGTGCCTTTGCACCTGTTGCTGTAGCCGGGGGGATGGTAGGGGTTATGGTACAGGGGTTCAAACGTGCCTCTTTCTCTTCTGAAGCAGGTATTGGTTCAGCCCCTATCGCCCATGCACCTGCAAAAGTCAAATACCCCGTACGCCAAGGAATGGTAGCCTTGTATGAGCCATTTATTGATACGGTGATCATTTGTACTATGACTGCTCTTGTCGTCGTTATTACCGGTGTTTACAGTGGAGGAACAGAGACATTGGATGCTATTATTGAAGCTAAGCAGGGTGCAGCACTTACTTCCGCTGCTTACGGTACAGTGATCAGCTGGTTCCCCATCATCCTGACTGTTTCAGTAAGTCTCTTTGCCTTCTCGACCATGATCTCCTGGTCATACTATGGAGAGAGAGCATGGGTCTACCTCTTTGGTGCAAAATCAGGCATTATTTTTAAACTCATTTTTCTTATGGTGATCATCTTGGCTTCACTGGTAGAAAAACTTGGTCCCCTGGTAGATCTGACCGATCTGCTCTTTCTCTCTATGGCACTGCCAAACCTTATAGGACTTTACATACTCCAAGGCGATGTAAAAAATGATCTCAAAGAGTACACACGAAAGTTAAAGAACGGTGCATTGGAGGAAGAGAGAATTAAAAAAGAAGATAAATGATTTAAAAAGTGCGTTGGCAAACGCACTCTACACCATTTCTACACCACGTTCGCCTTTGGCTAAGGCACCTATGACATACCCGTCTGTATTTTCAAGTACAGCATCTACATCTTCAGGCTCAACAACCCATACCATACCTACACCCATATTAAAGGCTCTGTACATCTCTTCTTCGTCCACATACTGACCCATGAATTCAAAAACAGGCAATACTCTGATAGAATCTTTGTTTACAATGGCTCTCATACCCTCAGGAAGCACACGTGGGAGGTTTTCTACGATCCCACCGCCTGTGATATGGGCCAAAGCTTTGACGTACTGCTTATTGGCTTTATACTCTTTTACATAGATACGTGTCGGCTCCAGCAGTGTATCGATTAGCGGCTTGCCTTCAAATTCTGTCTCAAGGCTCATTCCCAACTTGTCAAAAAAGAGTTTTCTTACCAGAGAATAGCCGTTTGAATGTACACCTGAACTTGGCATAGCAATAAGCACCTGTCCTTCTTTCACATTAGCTACAGTATCCATTTCTGAGCGTTCAGCGATCCCTACTGCAAACCCTGCAAGGTCAAAGTCATCATCTGAGTACATCCCCGGCATCTCAGCAGTTTCTCCACCAACGAGTGCACACTCTGAACGTCTGCAACCCTCTGCAATACCTGCGACAACATCTTTTGCATTTTCAGGAAGCAGCTTACCTGTCGCATAGTAGTCAAGGAAGAACATCGGTGTACCGTTATTACAAATAAGGTCGTTGACACACATGGCTACAAGGTCAATCCCTACTGTATCTAGTCTACCGCTTTCAATAGCCAGTCTGAGCTTTGTACCGACACCATCAGTGGCAGAGAGGATCACTGGTTCTTTGTAGCCTGTCGGCAGGGCATACGCACCCGCAAACGAGCCGATTCCACCAATGACATTGCTGTCGAATGTTGATTTAACATCTGCTTTGATTGCTTCTACAAATGCATTACCTGCATCGATATCTACACCGGCATCTTTATATGAAATAGTTGACATTTAGTTATCCTTTTAATCTTCACACTTACACGGTGGAAATATATTTTTAAGTATCATTAACCCCGGACAGAAACCTGTCAATCCCGCAATGAACAGCATTACCATCATTGCTACAGTAACTACAAATGCTGCTGCAAACATTTTAGAGCCTGCCAATCCCAAGATAAGTCCCAAAATAATTGCCTGTACGATTCTTTGCATTCTTTCAGCACACAACATTGAAAGTCCTTATGAAAATTTGGTGTTATTATATCTAAAACTAACTTCTAAGTTTACGTCCTAATTTTGCCTCTACGGAGCCTACCTTTTTGTTAAGCCTTCTAGCTGAACCTTCACGCCAATCTATCTTGATAGAGCTATAGACACGTCCACAGTCTTTCTGTAACGCTTCATAGGCTTGATTAATAACTGCCAATACCTCTTCAACTGTTTCACCTTCTATGATGGTTCCCATAGGAGTGAGTTGATACTCCAGTCCACTTTTATCTACGATATCCAGGACTCTTGCTACGAAGGCGCTTTTGCTTTGGGTCTGTTCGGTAGGGAACATGGAGAATTCTACGAGGGCTGACATTAGATATCCTTTTTTTACTTTTGTGTTATCCTATCTAAATTTTCTCCTTGTTTTTTTAAATTACCTAAAAATAAAACCGTGGCGTTGTTTCTCTCTTCATTTTTTTTTAAAAAACAAAGCAAAAAAAGCGTCATACCTCTCAAATCGCTCTGCTTTCAAGGGTGTTCGGTATGACAGAGCACACTCCGTGTGATTTAATGACTAGTCTTCTGTAAATTTAATGTATAATTTCTTTATGAATAATGAAAATATAATAATTGTAGGTGCAGGTGCTGCAGGTTTGGCAGCGGCTATTGGCTGTGCTAGGGCAGGGCAGAAGATTACTTTACTTGAGCAGAATAACAAAATAGGTAAAAAAATTCTTGTCTCGGGTAATGGAAAGTGTAACATTGACAACAGATACATTAACCTAAACCGTTTTCATTCACAAAACCCTGACTTTATAGCAAAAGTGTTAGAGAGTTATGACTTTGCTGTGGTAGAAAAGTTTTTCACATCACTGGGGCTGGAACTGGTGGAGGGCAAAGAGGGGAAGATGTTTCCTATGTCTCTACAGGCTTTCTCGGTGGTAGAACTTCTTGAATATGAAGCAAGAAAGATTGGGGTGGAGATAGTCTGTGAGTGTGCAGTCACAAGTGTAAGTAAACAGGGAGATACCTTTACACTGGAAACCACACTGGGTACAAAAACCTGTACACAGCTTGTCCTTACCTCTGGCTCTCCTGCTGCCCCACAGTTAGGTGGGTCTAACTCGGGGTATGCCTTTGCTACGAAGTTGGGGCATACGCTTGTGCCTCGCCATCCAAGTCTTGTACAGCTCTGCTCCCAAGAGAGTTGGGTCAAAGGGTGTGCAGGGGTAAAGGTAGCCGGGCTTGTAAAACTCTATGCCAATGGCGAATACATTACAGAGAAAAAAGGTGATCTGCTTTTTACCAACTACGGCATCAGTGGACTCGCCATACTTGACCTTAGCCGTGAAGTAAGCACCAGACTAGCCAACTTCGACTACTGTGAACTCAGCCTTGACCTCATGCCAGAGTACAGTAAAGAGAAACTTACCAACTTGTTACTCGCTAGAATACAAAAAGAGAGCGAAAAACCCATAGGGCTATGGCTGCAAGGCATACTCAACAAAAAACTCATAGCCATTATTTTAGAGCAGTCAAAGAGTAGGGTGAAGCTAGAAAAAGAACTGGGCAGAAAAGAGATAAACAAACTCGTACACACTATCAAGAACCTCAAACTCTCTGTCAATGATACCAAGGGCTTCAAAGGTGCAGAAGTAGCCACAGGAGGCATAGACACCAGCGAAGTAAACCCACAAACTATGGAGTCAAAACTCGTACCCAATCTCTTTTTCGCAGGTGAAGTACTCGATGTCGATGGAGATAGGGGAGGGTTTAATTTTCACTGGGCTTGGGTGACGGGGTTGAGAGTGGGGAAATAAATTTAAAGAAATAAAAATTTATTCTTCATGAGAATCTTTATCATCTTTTTTGTTAAAAATTTTTAGAGATAAACCAAACAGAACCCCTATTACAATAATTATAGACACCCCGTTGATTAAATTTTCTATTAATCCTGTTCCTCCATCAGAACCATTTACTCCATATAAAAGAAGAGCTCCTATGTATAATACAATCGCTATAACTATAATTTTAACCGTTAACATTATCATAATTCCTATTAAATTTTTTTAATTATAGCAGATATAGCTAATATTACGAATTTAAATAGTCTTTTAGTTTGCTATAGATTTGGTTGAAGGGGAATTGTAGGGTGTTGTGCCCTCACAACACCGCTGATTGGAATACAATAAAAATTTAAAATT
This sequence comes from Sulfurovum sp., assembly GCA_026990595.1. Taxonomy (GTDB): domain Bacteria; phylum Campylobacterota; class Campylobacteria; order Campylobacterales; family Sulfurovaceae; genus Sulfurovum. The sequence goes on along the minus strand of JALXCZ010000013.1, from coordinate 29,571 downwards.
GTTATTTGAATATGTGGTGTTGTAAGGGTACAACACCCTACGAATTACTTAGAATTTTTCTTGTCTCTTGCTAATCTTTTTCTCACCACTGGATCCAAAGACTTCTTACGAATTCTGATAGACTCTGGGGTGATCTCAACGAGTTCATCATCTTCTATCCATTCCATCGCAGACTCAAGTGTAATCTCTCTTGGTGTTACGAGTTTAATGGCATCATCTGCACCTGAGGTTCTCATGTTGGTAAGCTGTTTACCCTTAAGTGGGTTGACATCCAGGTCACCAGGTCTTGCAGACTCACCGATGACCATACCTGAGTAGACTTTGTCCTGTGGTTTGATGAACATGGTACCGCGTGCCTGAAGGTTGAAGATAGAAAATGCTACTGCTTCACCATTGTCCATAGATACCAGTGCACCTGGTGTTCTGCTCTCAACGCTTCCTGAGTAAGGTCTATACTCCAAGAACGAGTGGTTCATAATACCTTCACCTTTAGTGTCAGTTAAGAACTCTGAACGGAAACCAATAAGCCCACGTGCAGGAATCTCAAACTCAAGTCTTACGGTACCGTCCGGCATAGGGTTGAGAGAAGTCATATTTGCTTTTCTTTTTCCCAGTTTTTCGATGGCAACACCTTGAAACTCTTCAGGTACATCAACCACTAAGTGCTCAAACGGCTCCATTTTGACACCATTTTCTTCTTTTACCACAACTTCCGGTCGTGCAAGCATAAACTCAAACCCTTCACGTCTCATGTTTTCTGCCAAAATACCAATTTGGAGTTCACCACGACCTGAAACTTTGAAAGATGCATCTCCCATTGGTTCCATACGCATAGCGATGTTTGTCTCCATCTCTTTTTCAAGACGCTCTTTAATTTTATTTGAAGTCACGTGTTTACCTTCTTGTCCTGCAAGTGGTCCATCATTTACTGACATAATAACAGAAAGCGTAGGCTCTTCCACATGCATTGGGTCAAGCGCTACAGGGTTAACAGGGTCACAAATAGAATCACCCACATCAATATCACTAAATCCAGCGATAGCTACAATATCACCCGCTTCTGCTTCATCAATATCAATACGCTCAAGACCTTTAAACCCGATAAGTTTAGAGACTCTTGATTTTGATTTACTTCCATCAGCTTTTACAAGAAGATATTCATCTCCTTTTTTTACTTTACCGTTAAAGATACGTGTAATACCGATACGTCCTACAAAGTTGTCAGAGTCAAGTGTAAATACCTGTGCTTGTGTATCTGCATCCGGAGAACCCACTGGGTAAGGTACTTTTGTTAAGATGGCCTCAAACAGTGGCGTCATATCTTTATTTTCATCTTCCATTTCCCACTTTGCATACCCATCACGTGCTGCCGCATAAAGTACTGGGAATTCAAGCTGCTCTTCATTTGCATCAAGTGCCACAAGAAGGTCAAATACCTCATCCATTACTCTATCCGGCTCTGCCCCGTCTTTGTCAATTTTATTGATAACAACAACAGGAATAAGTCCAAAACTAATCGCTTTTTTCAAAACAAATTTAGTCTGAGGCATCACACCTTCTTGTGCATCGACAAGAAGAAGTACACCATCTACCATTTTAAGAACACGCTCAACTTCACCACCAAAGTCGGCGTGACCCGGAGTGTCGATGATGTTGATCTTGTGATCACCATAGGTAATTGCTGTGTTCTTAGAAAGAATGGTAATCCCTCTTTCTTTTTCGATAGCATCAGAGTCCATCGCTCTCTCTTCTACCTCTTGGTGTGCTTCAAAAGTTCCTGATTGCTGTAAAAGTTCATCTACAAGTGTAGTTTTACCGTGGTCAACGTGCGCGATAACGGCAATGTTTTTAATTTTTTGCATAATATTTCCTAGAAAGATAAGGGGATACCTTATAAATTTTCGCGAATTATAGCGAAAAGTTACTATAGTATAGATTTTTATTATATTTTTGTAGGGTGTTGTGCCCTCACAACACCATGAATCTACATAGAACAAAAATTTGCATTTATTTTGGGTATTTATTTGATGTTGTCAGAGGAGAAGCACTAAATGCTGAGTCGTACAAGGATCTACAATGACAAGCCATAAAGTTCATGGTAGGTTTTCATAGCATATCGGTCTGTCATATCTGCAATATAATCTGCGGCAACACGTTCCTTATTCCTTTGTTCAAAAAGTGCTTTTTGATAGGCAGGAAGAAGATCAGGATCTTCTACAAATGCTCTATAAAGCCCTTGAATACACTGTTTTCCGGCATGCATTTTTCGAGCTATTTTTTCATGTCTGTAAAGTTTTATGAACAGCAGTTTTTTAAGCTGTTTAAGTTGTGTAGATATCTCCTTTGAAAAACCTACAGGAAGAGGAGAGGAGGCATCCAGTGTTGCAATGATCGGTAACTCTTTTCTGTATTGTTCCACACCTGTTTTGGCATTATCAATAAAATCTTCGACAAGCAGTTTAATGAGTCCTGCAACAAAACGATGTCGGTAAAGCGTTTCTCCTCTGCTTACACCCTCTTTTTGCACGATCTCATCAACTTTTAGACAAAGTTCATCTTCCATCAGGTCATCAAAAGTAATAATCCCATATTTGATACCGTCATCAATATCATGAGAGGTATAGGCTATCTCATCGGCATGATCGACTACCATGGCTTCCAGACTTGGATGTCTGTCCAAAGCAAATCGTTCATCCAAACCTTCCAAAAATGGTTTTTTATAGGGGTAAGAGTGCTTCAGTACACCTTCGAGTGTTGCAAAGGTAAGGTTGAGTCCATCAAATTCTTTATAACGTTTTTCCAATTTTGTTAAAACCCTGAATGACTGAAAATTATGTTCAAATCCCAAAGGGTGCCCATCTGCTTTAAGCAGTTTGTCGAGTTCATCACCACCCACATGTCCAAAAGGAGTATGCCCAAGATCATGTGAAAGTGCAATCACTTCTGCAAGAGTCTCGTTAAGTTTAAGCATCCTGCAAAGTGTTCTTGCGATCTGACTGACTTCCAGTGAATGGGTCAGTCTGGTACGAAAATAATCTCCTTCATGGTTAAGAAACACCTGTGTTTTGTACTCTAAACGTCTAAATGAACTGCAGTGAAGTACTCTGTCTCTGTCTCTTGCATATGGATCTCTAAAATCCTCTTCAAAGTGAAAAAATCTTTCGTTAGCTTGCATTACCTCATGTCCTCATAAAATTTGCTATAATTGTAGCAAAATAAAAACAGAGTAGTTGGAAAACATCATGGAAAAAGTAAAAATGTACCAGATCGAATATGAAAAACCAAAAGTCACACTACTTCAGGAAAGTGGGCTTGGTGTAGCGGAAATCGCAGCAAGAACCTGTTATGACAGTTTTGAAAATTCTGAAAATGCCTGTATTAAAGAAGCCATGCAGCACTTGAACAGAGATGCTATTAACAACATTGATGACTCTGATCTGCTTGCAAACCTTGCATGGGTGCATCACCATCACTCCATTATAGAACATGCTACACTGAGTTTTCTTATTCAGGGAACATCAAGAGGGGTACTTCAGGAACATGCACGTCACAGACTTCAAGCCATTTCAGTAAGAAGTACACGCTATACCATGTCTTCTGTTATCAATGCTTTTGTTGCTTCACTTGAGAATGAAGAAGGCTTTATATTCTTTTTAGATAAGATACTTGCACTTCATCTTTTTGTCATTAGTGACAGAGAGTATTTGGAAATTGAGATCAAGGCAATGTATAACAAACTTATGTTCCAGTATAAACGGGATCCTGATTTCATAACCAATGCCATTGCCAAATCTTCCCTTCCTTTTATTGAGGAATGTAAAGGGGACAGTGAAACACTCTACAGAGCATTTGAAATGGGCAAGAAGAAAAGAAACGTAGGAGACGGCTTCAAACATATTGTCTCAGATAACTGGAAAGTTGATATGGTTGTGACTTTCAACATCAGAAGCCTTAAAAACTATTTTGATCTCAGAGACAGCGGTGCTGCATGGTTCCAGATACAATGGCTAGCTCAGGCAATGAAAGAGGTCACACCTAAAAAATACCTCAAACTCATTGACAAAAAATATAAAAATATCTAAGGAAAATCTTTTTTGAAACAATTAAAACTACTTTTACTTTTTATTATAATGTACAGCTATACCTGTGCACAAACCCTCAGCATAGAAAATATTAGCACAAATATACAAAATGCACTTCAAACACATCTGAAAGGTCAAAATCAAGCTATAGTACAGAATATCTATCGCAGGGTAGATTACAAACCCTTATGGGTAGGACTGCAAAATGAAGCTAAAATGAGTCAACTTATTCAGGCACTCAAAGATCCTCTTTTCAACTATAAAAATAAGCCCTTTGATCAGAAATCGATCAAACGTCTCTTTTTTCTTCTTGATAACGGAGAGATAAGCCAAAATAAAAAAGCTGTTGTCTATGCAAGGCTTGATCTCATGCTGACAAATTCAATGGTACGTCTGGTGCGTTTCATTGTACAGGGGGATGTAGACTGGGATCTGGTACAAAAAAAATTTAAAGCCCTCAAAAAGAGTGATGATATTAAAGTAAAATGGGAAATGCCTCCCGCCAAAGCTTTTCCTGATCAGGATCAACTCATCATAGCCATTATGGAAGGAAATATCCATGATTATCTTGCTTCTCTGCTCCCTATGGAAAAACGCTATAGAAAGCTGGTAAGACTTTTAAAGAATTATCGTGTTATGGAAAAATTTCCTAAAATACCCTATAGTAATAAACCTTTGAAACTCGGAGACAGATCTGATCGTATCCTTCAAATTAAAAAACGTCTTCAAATTTCCGGTGATTATCCCAAAACAGCACCATTGGATAAAAAGTTCGATACTGTTCTGCAACAGTCAGTTATCACCTATCAAAAACGATATCTTCTTAAAGTAGACGGTATGGTAGATAAAACCATGACCTGGTACTTGAACCAGCCTGCAAAGAAAAATATACAGGCAATCATTACCAATCTGGATAAAACCAAGCTCTATCCTAAACATTTTGAAAGTGAATATGTGGAAGTCAATGTTCCTGATTTTAACCTACGTTATTATAAAGATGGTGAGATGATTGAAAAAATGGGGATTGTTGTAGGGCGTATAGACAGACCAACTCCTATTTTTCATGACCAGATCGAATATATGGTCATCAACCCGACCTGGACCATCCCTGACAATCTTATAAAAAGAGATTTGATCCATGTCCTTCGAGAAAATCCTATGTATCTTGCAGAGAACAACATTCATGTTTTCAAAGGAAACAAAGAGATACAGATCACGCAAGATATGCTTGATCCTTATGAACACAGCAAACAACACGTTCCCTACCGTTTTGTCCAATTTCCAGGAGACAATAATGCCCTTGGGCGCATTAAATTCATGTTCCCCAACAAATATGCTGTCTATCTTCACGATACTGACAACAAAACCTTATTAACACGACGTTATAAGGTTTACAGTTCAGGATGTATGAGAGTATCAAAACCTTTTGAATTGATGGATATTCTTCTTGAACATGCCAAAGGAAATTATTCTCGCAGTGATATAGAAGAGATCATTGCTACAAACAAACCTACAACAATCAAACTACGCAAACCTGTCCCGGTACATATTCTCTACTTTACTGTTTATGAAGAAGATGGATTAGCCTATTTCAAATACGATATCTACCTTTATGACAAAATCATTGAAGAATCAGTTGAGGGTCATAAAAAAGCTACTTTTAGCATTCCTAAAAAACGTATGATCACCATGAAAAAACAGAGAGAGAAACAGTTACCGCCTGTTAAGGGCAGCTCTAAGAAAAAATAACTTTTCTATTTACGCATTTTCACACGCTGAAGATGCGTTAATGCGATTGCCATAGCATCCGTAATGTCCAATGGTTTGATCTCCTTTTTAATACCTAACAATCTTTTTACCATAAATGCCACCTGTTCTTTGGCTGCTTTTCCGTTTCCTGTGACTGCTTTTTTAACCTGTAAAGGAGTATATTCATAAAAATATCCTACTTCCTGCAGTATTTTTAGAGAGAGGGCCCCTCTAAACTGAGCAAGTTTCAGAACAGACTTCGGATTGTAGGCAAAAAAGATATCTTCTATAGCCACCTCATCTACTTTATGGGCTTTGAGAATAATATCTATTCCTTCTACAAGCTCTACTATCTGCTCTTGAAGCTCTTTGGTCTTGATCTTAAGCAAACCTGCTTCAATAAGTGAAAACTTTTTACCATCCCAATATAGTATACAATAGCCTAAATTACGGCTTCCAGGGTCTATTCCTAAAATATTCATTCACACCTTTGTTCACATAGTGAATAAAATTATTCAACTGTGTTTAATAGCCTTATTTTAGCTAACATAAGCTAAAATAGTAGAAGTTATTCACATATAGGATTTTTAACACTTTAAAATGTGAAAATCTATTCACACATTTAAAAATATCAAGGATAAAACAGGATGAATATTGGACAAAAAATACTTTTTGAACTCAAAAAAGAGATCAGTGAGACAGAGTATGAGCGCTACATCAAAAAACTGGTTTATGACACCAAACGATCTCGTAGCAATATTGTCTATTACAATGCACCAAATATGATCATAGCCAAATGGGTAAAAACAAAATATACCGATAAGCTCATACATCTTTTTGAACTACAGAATGAAGTAAAACCTGAAATAGAGATCACTGTAGGAAAACAGACCAAACAGACACCTATTACAGTCACAAAACAAAACAGTGAAAAAAGCAGTTCTAAAAGTACCTATTTAAACCCTTCTTTAACCTTTGACAGTTTTATTGTCGGAGATTCCAATCAATTTGCCTATACTACAGCAAAATCTGTTGCAGAAAAACCAGGTCTTCAATACAATCCTCTTTTTATTTATGGCGGTGTAGGGTTAGGAAAAACGCATCTTCTTCAAGCCATAGGTAATTATCATATAGATCTGGGAAAAACTGTTATTTATACCACACTTGAACAGTTTATGAACTCTTTTACCTCTCATTTACGTGCACAAACCATGGATAGATTTAGAGATAAATTCAGAGAATGTGACTTATTGCTTATAGATGATATACAATTTTTAAGCCGTAAAGAACAGACGCAAGAAGAATTTTTTCATACATTTAATGAACTTTACAATACCAATAAACAAATTGTCATTACTGCTGATCGTGCACCCAATAAGATAGCAGGACTTGTAGACAGGCTTCGCACACGATTTGAATGGGGACTCATGGCAGACATTCAACCACCGGGACTTGAAACAAAAATCGCAATTATTCAAAAGAAATGTGAACTTGACGGTATTAAACTCACCTCTGAAGTCATTAATTTCATTGCTACTCATATGGGTGATAATATTCGTGAGATCGAAGGTACGATTATTAAACTAAATGCTTTAAGTTCCATGCTTGGACAGGAGATTACTCTGGATTTTGCACAAAATGCTATTAAAGATCAACTTAAAGAAAAAAAGGAGAATATCACCATAGATGATATTGTCAAGATCGTCTCTCGTGAACTCAATATCAAACCTTCTGATATTAAATCTAAAAAACGTACTAAAAATGTTGTCAATGCTAGAAGAACAGCTATCTATCTGGCACGAAATCTCACCCCTAATTCCATGCCTCAAATTGCTCTTTATTTCGGTATGAAAGACCATACAGCTATTTCTCATGCCATGAAAAAGATCAATGAGATCATTGACAACGATGAAAATTTTAAAGTACTGTTGGAAGAGCTCTCAAATAAAATTCATACCGATACCCAAAATCTTGAGAATTAACTTATAAAACTTGAATAAAAAAAAGATATAATTTTAAAAGTGAAAAAATGTGAATATACAAAGAGAGTTATACATTCCGTCAAACAACGGTAAAATAAGCAATAGAGTAGTTTTTCACACTTTCATGTCAAACTACTACTATCTACTAATATTATTAAAAATAAGGGGAGTCTATGAAGATAAGAGCACCAAAACAGATCATTGAATCAATACTCATCAATTTACAACCTTTTTTAGAAAAAAAAGATGCAAGTCAAATTACATCACATATACTGTTTAACTCACAGAATGGTAAATGTATTGTAAAAGCGACAGATGGAGAGATCGGTCTTAAAATTGTTACAGATCATATTATGATTGAGTCAGAAGGTTCTTTTACTGCAAACGGTAAAAAACTGCTTGATATTATTCGTATTTTAAAAGATGATGAAATTATTTTAGAACTTTTAGATAATACACTAATTGTGAAACAAAAACATTCTAAATTCAAATTACCTACCTTTGACCCTAATTCTTATCCTAATTTCCCAACTGTAGAAAATAAACCGCAGATCACATTGAATTCTTTAAGTCTTATTCAAAATCTTAAAAAAATATCACCTGCCATTGATACAAATAATCCAAAATTTGAACTTAATGGTGCACTTATCAATATCAAAAATGATTCAACAGATCTTGTCGGTACAGATACCAGAAGATTGGCAATAGCATCTATACCTGGAAACAATGCCGAAGCACTCTCTTTGATCGTACCTAAAAAAGCTATTTTGGAAATACAAAAACTCTTCTTGGATCAGATAGATATTTTCTTTGATGAAACCAATTTAATTATCTCCAATGAAAACTATTTTTTCTATACCAGACTGATCAATGGAAAATTTCCTGATTATCAGAGAATCGTACCAAATTCAACAAAACATCAAATCGTTTTACCTAAAAAAGAGATGATTGATGCTATTAAAATGATCACAACTATTTCCCAAGAGATCAAAATGACACTATTGTCTGATGTTATTATTTTTAACTCTTTAAGTGCAGATAATGTTGAAGCAAAAACAGAATTGGAAATCAATACAGGTCTGAATGAAAAATTTGAATTACGTTTTAACAGTAAATATATTTTAGATTTTATTTCACAAATTGATAAAAATGAATTTACTATAGAATTTAATGAACCAAGTTTACCGTTTATTGTAAAAGACGATAATTTTATTACAATCATTATGCCAATAGTTGCATAAAAAGGAAAAAGTGTTTATGAGTGAAAAACAGACAAAATATATTTTTGTTACAGGCGGTGTTCTTAGTTCCTTAGGAAAAGGGATTACTGCTGCAAGTATAGGTACATTGTTAAAGCATACGGGTCAAAGAGTTGGTGTTCTAAAACTTGATCCGTATATAAACGTAGATCCTGGAACAATGTCTCCTTTGGAACACGGAGAGGTATTTGTTACCAAAGATGGGGCTGAAACCGATCTGGATCTGGGACATTATGAAAGATTTTTAGATACCTCTTTAACACAAAACAATAACTTTACAACAGGACTTGTCTATAAAACAGTCATTGAAAATGAGCGTAAAGGAAAGTATCTTGGTAAAACGATTCAAGTTGTACCGCATATTGTCAATGAGATCAAAGAACGAATTTTTCGCGCAGGTGAGGGAAAAGATATTCTCATTGTAGAATTAGGTGGAACTACAGGAGATATTGAAGGGCTTCCTTTCCTTGAAACGATTAGACAGATAAAGCATGAATTGGGTCGTTCTCGTGTAATGAATGTCCATGTAACACTGCTTCCTTATATTAAAGCTGCCGGAGAACTTAAAACTAAACCGACACAACACTCTGTACAGGAACTTAGACGTATTGGTATTGCTCCCCATATGCTGGTACTTAGAGCAGAAGTACCCGTTTCCAATGAGATCAAGAGAAAGATCGCTTACAGTTGTGATGTAGATGAAGAGTCAGTGATCGTTGCTGAAGATGCTTCTACAATCTATCAGGTACCGCTGAATTTTTTAAGGCAGGATATTCTTACACCGATCTGTAAACAGCTGGATCTTGAAAATTGTCAACCTAAAATGGATGAATGGACCGATCTTGTACATAAGATCATTATGCCAAATGATGAAGTAAAAATAGCCTTTGTAGGTAAATATCTTGATCTTAAAGAGTCTTACAAATCACTGACTGAAGCACTGATCCATGCAGGTGCACATCTTGATAGCAGAGTCAATATTAAATGGGTTGACTCTGAAAAAGTTGAAGATGACGGGGCAGGAAAATACCTTAATGACTGTGATGGTATTTTGGTTGCCGGCGGTTTTGGTGAACGTGGGGTAGAGGGTAAAATAGAAGCGATCCAGTATGCAAGAGAGAATAAAATACCATTCCTCGGTATTTGTCTGGGTATGCAACTCTCTATGATAGAATATGCCAGAAATGTATTGGGGCTTAAAGAAGCAAATTCTGTAGAATTCAATAAAAATACACCTGATCCATTAATCTATCTTATTGATGAATTCATTGATGCAGGCGGAGCAAAACAGATACGTACAACCACTTCACCTATGGGTGGAACACTGAGGCTTGGAGAGTATGAGTGTGAGACTAAAGAGGGTTCAAATCTTAGAGCTGCCTATGATGCACCGGTAATTTATGAAAGACACAGACACCGTTATGAAGCAAATCCGAAATATAGAGAAGTCTTGGAAGCAAAAGGTATGGATATTACCGGTGAATCCCATGGTCTTATAGAAGCAGTGGAAGTAAAAGAGCATCCCTGGTTCCTCGGTGTACAGTTCCATCCTGAATTTACTTCAAGATTGCAAAATGTCAATCCTGCTATTTTAGCTTTTGTCAAAGCATCTATGGTACATAAAAAGTAAATGTCCTCCATCATAACGCTTGAAGCGTTAGAAAAAATTTTAATTTTACGTTTTAAAGAGGGCTTTCTCTCTTTAAAAGATCTTCCCCATCCTTCTACTTTTAAAGATATGGACAGAGCAACAGAACGCATTGTCCAAGCGATAGAAAACAAAGAAAAAATAACGATTATTGGTGACTATGATGTTGATGGAGTGACTTCTACCACACTTATGAGACTTTTTTTTGAAGAGATAGCGTATGAGATAGAGTGGATTATTCCTAATAGATTTAAAGATGGTTATGGTCTTTCTGCGAATATTATTCCACGTATTAAAGGTACTGATTTAGCAATTACGGTAGACAATGGTATTTCAGCAGTCTATGCAGCAAAGCTTTGCAAAGAAGAGGGGATAGAACTGATTATTACCGACCATCATCTGCTTCCTCCTGAAGTGCCTGAGTGTTATGCTATTATAGATCAAAAGCAGGAAGAGTGTACCTTTCCCTATGCAGATGTTTGCGGTGCACAGATAGCATGGTATCTTATTGCATCTATTAAAAATGCATTGGGTATTCAAATGAATATGATGCCTTTTATGGAACTTACAGCTATAGCCATCATCGCTGATATGATGCCCTTGCAGCACATCAATAGAGTTATGGTAAATGCTGGAATAGAGGCATTGAATAAAAGTACCAGACCAGCGATCAAAGCCTTTTTGGAACATGCACAAAAAGAGACACTGGGGGCTGAGGATATAGGTTTTTTTCTAGCACCTTTGCTCAATAGTGCAGGGAGGATGGATGATGCGAAATATGCGGTAGAATTTTTGGCTTCTACGAATATCTATGATGCCAGAGTAAGACTGGAACGTTTGGTAGACTTTAACAATGCACGTAAAGCCACAGAGCAGGAGATCACTGCCAAAGCACTGATACAGGCAAATCCTGAAGATAAAGTCATTGTAGTAGAGGGTGAAGCGTGGCATGAAGGTGTGGTAGGCATCGTTGCTGCAAGAGTAGCACGTCATTATGGGAAAGCCTGTATAGTACTTTCTGATAATGGGAAAGGGATACTTAAAGGAAGCGGACGAAGCTTTGATTCCTGTGATCTCTTTGGGATTACACAGAGCTGTAGAAGCTGCTTGGAGAAGTTTGGAGGACATCAGGCTGCTATCGGTTTGTCTTTAAAAACAGAGAATCTGGAATGCTTTAAAAAGCAACTTCAGAAAAATTATACGCAGGGTAACTACATAAAAGAGGAAACAGACCGGGATATTATAGGAGAACTCCATTTTAAAGATATTTCATTTGAACTTACAGATCTTGTGAAAAAATATGAACCCTATGGACAGGGAAATCCTAGACCTAAATTTATCAGCAGCAACGTTGAGATACTTCAGGCAGGTAGCATGGGAAAAAAGGGAGAGCATTTACGATTTTCTTTTGTGCAAGATGGCATTGTTATGGCGGGAGTACAGTTTAAAACATGTGATGTCTATGAGGTAGGTTCAAAGGTAGATGTGATTTATACAGTGAATGAAAATAATTTTAGAGGGAATGTGACTTTACAAATGCTAGTAGAAAAAATCATTCAATAATATTTATTATTATCTCTATTTATAATTAATATTAGTTAAATTTATATTATAATAAATTTGACGTAAAAATATTGGAATTTTTATATAAAAAACGTTAATTCTTGATTTAAATCATATTTATATAAGTCTAACTACTATAGAATATAACGTATTCTTATAAATAGGAGTCTTTTTCTCCTATTTATTAAGCAATAATTTTTATAGAAGGAGGGTACCTAATGCAGGTTGAAGTATCTAGAAGAAAATTTCTTCAGGGTAGTGTAACATTAAGTATTGCTGGAGCATCAGCAGTTAGTACTACAAATCTTTTCTCTGGTGAAGAAGCAAGTGAGCATAAACCATCACAGAGTGGCATACCAAGTACAATTACAACAAAGACAAGTACTAAGAAAGCGGAGGATGTACCTTATTTATGTGGTATATGTGTAAACAAGTGTGCAGGATTTGCTAGAGTTGAAGATGGTATTGTAACCAAATTAAATCCAAATCCATATTTCCCAAAATCAAGGAATATGCTTTGTGCAAGAGGAAATGCCGGGATTCAAACTATGTATGATCCAGACCGTCTAAAGTATCCAATGGTAAGAATTGGTGAAAGAGGTGACGGAAAATATAAAAGAGTTACCTGGGAAGAGGCGTATGATGCTATTTTAAATGGAACAGATAAATTTAAAGGTATTAAGCAGATTCTTGATGAAGAGAAAGACAACCGTGCAACTATTGGTTACTGTAACGGGGAAGGTCTTTCAAAAGAAGGTTTTGAAGTTTTAGTAGGTGATAAAATCGGTTCTCCAAACTATGTGGATGAGATCAGTATCTGCCTTGAGACTGTACTTGGTGGATATGTCAATACTATTGGAACGTATGGTGAAGCAGACTTAAATAATGCAGATTATCTTATTATTGCAGGTGCAAACAGAGCAGAAGCAATTATTACACCAGACACTATGGATCTATTTAAAAGAAGTAAAGGTAGAGGATTAAAAACTATTGTACTAGACCCAAGATTTACCAATACGGCAGCAAAAGCTGACAGATGGTACGCAGTAAATCCTGGAACTGACTTGGCTTTTGTTCTTGCATTAACGTATGTAGTGCTAACAGAAGAGTTGTATGATAAAGATTTTGCCGCCAAACATATGGAGGGTTTTGAGGATTATAAACAACATATACTATCTCACAACTATACTCCGGAATGGGCTGCAAAACTTACTAATATTTCTGCAAAAGAGATTGTTAAAACAGCTAGAGAATTCATGGCAGCAAGATCTCCTATCTACTATCAGGGTAGAAGAAGTGTTTTTTCTAAAAATGACTTTCAATTAAGACGTGCTATGGCAATTTTCCAAGGATTAAGTGGAAATCTTGATAAAAAAGGTGGGATTATTTACGGACAAAAACTTGCATTACCTAAAGAAGATATTAATGCACCGTTGTATGCTCAGGTCCAATCCCGATTTGACAAAGAAGGTATTGCTATTCCTGCTTCGAAAACGGGTTCATGGATCGTCTTTAGAAATATGGTACTTGAAGGAAAAGCACCATATCCTGTAAGAGCAATGTTTATGAGAAAACATAATCCTATGAGTGGTGTACCAAATACGAAAAAAACTGAAGCATTTCTTAGAAAAATGGATCTAAATGTAATGATTGACATCCTCCCAAGTGACACAACTATGTTTGCTGATGTAGTTTTGCCGGAAGCTTCTTATCTTGAAAGAACTTCTCCTGTAGCAAGTTATGGTGGTTTAGAACCGGCTATTGTCCAGAGAAAAGCAGCTGTTAAACCTCTATTTGAAACAAAAGTACCTGAAGAAATCTATAGAGAATTAGCAGAAAAACTCTCTAAACCACTTTGGGAAATTACTCAAAAATATGATGAAGATGTTCAGGATGATACTAAAGGTATGAGTACTGAAGAGATTGAAAAATACTATAAAGAGAATGGATTTGACCTTGCTGAACCTTGGGAAAAACCGGTACATGAGCAAAATGAAGAAAAAATTGTAAAAGCATTTGGTAAAGAAGCTTGGGAAACATTGGAAGAAAAAGGTGTGTTTTATCCAAATATGGATAAATATCATCAACAACTTAATCCGAATGAATTTCAATATTATCCTGAGAGTAAGAAAAACTATAGTGTGAAAGGCGATAGTCTTAAAGTAGTAGTTAACTTTAAGAACCTGGCTAAAAAAGGTGTTGATCCTATGCCAACATGGCATGATGATATGGCATTTTCTGTGCCAGAAGGTAAGTTTAGACTGGTAACTGGTCGCCACGCACAATTTACACAGAGTGGGACAACCAATAATATGATGCTTAGAGATCTTATCCCTACCAACTATATTTGGATCAATAATCAAAAATGTGAAGAGATGAGCATTGAATTTGGTGATAAAGTGGAAGTGAAAAGTAGTATAGGAAAAGTAACAATTATGGCATATCCTACCAATAAAATTGCTCCAAACCAAATTTTTATGCTTCATGGTTTTGGTGGAAGTAGTGAAGAGATGGAAATGGCTTACGGAAATGGTGCAAATGATGCATTGCTGATTGAAGACAAGATTGAGCCAGTATATGGTGCTGCTGTTATGCATGAAACTAATGTAGAAATAAGGAAGGTATAATCATGGCTAGATATGGAATGGCGTTAGATTATAAAAACTGTATTAACTGTAAAGCATGTGAAGTTGCATGTAAAGAGGAGAATGGTGTAGAGCTTGGAGCAGAAAAACATCGTATTTGGGTCGGAGGAAACGATCCAAAAGGTGAATGGCCCCTTTTAGATATTGCTTCAGCAGCATTTTTGCCAAGTCAGTGTCAGCAATGTGAGGATGCTCCCTGTCAGGAAGTATGTCCAACACATGCAACCTATTATGATGAAAATCATGTGGTAAGAGTCGATAGTGAGAAATGTATTTTGTGTTCATACTGTATGAATGCCTGTCCTTATGATGCACGATATGTGGATGACAGAACGATGACAGTAGATAAATGTACTTTTTGTTCTGATACAAGATTGGCTCGTGGTGAAACAACGACAGCCTGTCAAAATACCTGTCCGACAAAAGTAAGAACATTTGGTGATCTAGATGATCCAAACAGCGAGATTAGCGAGTTGCTTAGAACAAGAGAACACTTTAGTTTAAAAGCTCACCTTGGTACTAATCCAAAATTATTTTACCTAACATAAGGAGTAGAGAATGAAAATAGGTCCATTAAATATTCCACTAAAAGAAGATTTTTCATTAAAATCAATTTTGGGATTTGAAAAAACTCCTCTAAATATGTTAATTGCTGTAGCAACATTGGCAATGTTGGCAATGTTTGTTATCGGTGTAGCCAATTATTTGGTACATGGGCATGAAGCTTATGGTGTTACAAGACAACATCCATGGGGACTCTTGATTGCTGTATATATTTTCTTTGTTGTAAGCTCAACGGGATTTTGTATTGTTGGCTCATTGGGAGATGTATTCGGCTTTAAAGACTTTACAATGATTTCTAAAAGAGCAATTTTTGGTTCGATTGTTACAATTTTGGCAGGGTTTGCTGTAATCGCATTTGAAATTGGTCACCCAGTTAGAATGATGATTTACAATGTAATAAGCCCAGGCTTGACATCAGCTATCTGGTGGATGGGTACACTGTATGGTCTTTACCTGACATTTATGATCATTGAGTTTTATTTCCTGCTTAATAACGATATGAAAAAAGCTAAAATCTTTGGTCTGACAGGCCTTCTTGTAGGTCTTGCCGCACACTCTAACCTTGGTGGTGTTTTTGGTTTTTTGAATGCTAGAACCATCTCTAATGGAGTGTATTATCCAACATACTTTATTCTAACAGCATTCATTACAGGAATTTATTTGTCTTTCATTGTTATGGGATTCAGATATAAACTTAACTTTTCAGATGAAAAGGTTAAAAAACTTTTGGAAGGTCTTGCAAAGATTCAGGGATTGCTTATTTCCATTTTGATTTTCTTTATGACATGGAAACTGCTTACTGATGTGTACGGCGGTATGCCAACACGTGCAGACGTTGCACATCATATGCTTCATACGGGAGCATTTTGGACAGAAGTGATTTGTGCAATGCTGATCCCGTTGGCTGTTATTTTGAAAGATTTTGGCAAGAGTCCTGTTTTAATGTTTTGGGCATCACTGATTGGTATGGTCGGTATTTTCTTTATGCGCTACAACCTTGTACATGATACACAGGTCAAACCACTTCAAATGATGAAAATAACAGAGTATCAGCTTCCACCTGAGTGGATTGAATACTTTCCAAGTGCTACAGAAATTATGATTGCCCTTGGTGGTCTTGGTCTTTGTATCCTTCTTTACTATGTAGGAACAAGAGCCTTTAATCTTGATGAGGAAGAGGGTCACTAAGAACCACTTTTCCATTTTCCAACAAACAGTAACATGTTTGTTGGAAATCTCCACATTAGACTTCTTTTTTTATGAGCATTTCAAACTTTTTGCTATAATGTTTTCATGAAAAAAATAGAAGTTTCCAGAAGAAAATTTTTACAGGGCAGTGTCTCTTTATGCGTCTATGCAAGCTCTGCTATGGCAATGCCGTTAGCTACTACCAAAACATCTAAAAAAAATGCAGAAGATGTACCCTACCTGTGCAATATGTGCCGAAATAAATGTGCCGGATTTGCTCGCGTCGAAGAGAATATTATTACCAAACTAAACCCCAACCACTATTTTCCAAAAAGCCGTAATATGCTATGCCCCAAAGGGAACGCCGCTATACAGGCAGTGTATGATAAAGACAGACTCAAATATCCGCTTATAAGAATGGGGAAAAGAGGGGATGGACGGTACAGGCGTGTCACATGGGATGAAGCTTACGAATATATCAAAGATAAACTTGTCAAGATTATAGATGAAGAAAAAGATAACCGTTCTACCGTAGCTTACTGTAACGGTGAAGGATTTAATAAAGATGAATATATTAAATTTTTCGGCTCGAAACTGGGGAGTGCCAACTTTTTGGATGAAGGAAGCATCTGCCTCAATACCAAGCTAGGAGCAACGCAACTTACTATTGGTGATGTGGGAGAGATGGATGTTGCCGGTAGTGATTATATGATTATCAGCGGTGCGAATAGATACGAATCACTCATTACTCCGGACAGTGTAGATATGCTTCATGCAAAACAAAAACTGGTTGTTCTTGATCCGAGATGTACGATGACTGCCATAAAAGCAGATGAATACCTTCCTGTCAATCCGGGAACCGATCTGGCTTTTTGTCTGAGTATGATATATATCGCTATTAAAGATGAATTGTATGACAAAGCCTATGTTAAAACATATTTCAAAGATTTTGACAAACTCAAAAAACATATTCTTTCTAAAAAATACACTGCAAAATGGGCTGAATCAAAAACACATATTCCTGCAGAAAGAATTAAGCGTATTACCAAAGAATTCTTTGCCGCTTCCCATCCACTTTACTATTTGGGAAGAAGAAGTGTTTGGAGCCAAAATGATTTCCAGTTTAGGCGGGCAATGGTACTTATTAATGCTTTGGCAGGCAGTATTAACCGTAAGGGTGGGATCATCTTTGGTAAACCCTTTCATCTTCACGAAGAAGAGATCAATGAACCACTCTATAGTAACACAGTAGACAGATTTGATTTGGATGGTATTGTATATGGTTCCCAAAAAGGAGGCAGCTGGTTAAATTTCAGAGAAAAAATTGTTACCAATACTTCCCCCTATCCTGTGAAAGCTATGTTTATTCGCAAACATAATCTTATGCAAAATATGCCGAATATTGAAAAGACAAAAAAAATGCTCAATATGATGGATCTGGTAGTTGTACTAGATACCATGCCAAGTGACACAGCTGTTATGGCAGATGTCATTTTACCAGAGTGTACCTTTTTGGAACGAGAAGATATGGTGGTGAGTTTCAACCGTCTTGAACCTTCACTGGCTTTACGTAATCAGGCCATAAAACCGATGTACGAAAGTAAAAGTATGCAGGATATCCTGAAAGGCTTAGGAAAGAAACTTTCTGTACCACTTTTCAAAGTAAGTGCAAAACATGATGCAGACCTGCAGGAGAGTATAAAAAATTATGGTAAGGAAAAAGCTTTTACAGAAGGCGGCTATAATATGACTGAACTCTATAAGTATGATATTACAACGCGGAATAAAAAATTAATTACAGCACAATTTGGGAAAAAAGTGTATGATTCATTGAAAAAACGAGGTGTCTGGCATCCTTACATTGATACACAAAAAGAGATTTTTAATAACTATTATGAATACTATCCAAAAGAGAAACGACACTATACTGTTGAGAGAAACTATAAAGTTCATTGTTATCTAAAAAAGTTGGAAAAACATGGATTTGATCCTATACCAGCCTGGAATGATCATTATGATTTCAAAGTTCCCAAAGAGGCATTTAGGGTGATCACGGGACGATATGTTACCACAACACAAAGTGCAACAGCCAATAATGAGATGCTAAAAGATTTTCAGGAAGAGAACTATCTTTGGATCAATAATGATGTTGCGGATAGTCTAGGTATTAAACTCGGCGACAGTGTGGCTGTCATGAGCAGTGTTTCGAGTATTGTGATTAAAGCCTATCCTACCAATAAAATAGCACCACAGGTTCTTTGGCTCTCTCATGGTTTTGGCATACACGCCAGAGAAATGACCCATGCTTTCGGCAAGGGAGCAAGTGACAATATGATACTTGAAGATAAATTTGAAAAAATATACGGTTGTGCAACAATGCATGAAACAAATGTGACGATAAGGAAACTTTGATGGCAAATTACGGAATGGCTTTTGATTATAAGCTCTGCATTAACTGTCACGCGTGTGAAGTGGCTTGTAAAGAGGAGAATGGTATAGATCTAGGGGCTAAAAATCACAGACTCTGGATTCAGGAAGATGCCTTGGTTAAAGGGGATTTTTGGGATTTAGATAGAAGTGAAATCTCTTTTATGCAGATGCAATGTCAAGAATGTCAGGATGCTCCTTGTTTGAAAGCATGTCCAAATGGTGCGATCTATGTGGATGAAAACGGGATTGTACGATTACATCAGGATAAATGTGACCTTACCCGAGCCTGCATGGAGGCATGTCCTTACGATGCGCGGTATGTGGATGAGAAAAACCATGTAACAGACAAATGTATCTTTTGTGCTGACACCCGACTGGCACGAGGGGAAACTACTACTGCCTGTCAAATCACCTGTCCTGCCAAATTACGCTATTTTGGTGATCTGGATGATGAAAACAGTGAAATTAGCAAAGTGCTAAAAGAGAGGGAACATTTTACCCTCAAGCCTGAAGCAGGAACAAAACCGAAACTTTTTTATTTGAAATAGTTAACCCCAGAATATGCATTAAAAAATAGTAGGTTGGATGGTTTCGTTATTGACTCCACCCTCTTCATTGACTTCAAGCAGTTTTTTCCAAAGTTTATTGGCCATATCCTGGTAGCGTTTGGATGTTTCACACTTTGGAGCTAAAACCATAATAGGCAGACCGCTGTCTCCTCCCTCTCTTATGGCAGGTTCTATGGGTACTTCTCCCAAGACTTCTGTCTGGTAGGCATCTGCAAGAGGCTGCGTGGTTCCTTTGCCGAAAATATCGTATTCTTTACCGCTGTCAGGGCAAATGAATCCACTCATGTTCTCTACGATACCGGCAATAGGAATATGTAGCTGTGTAAACATATCCATACTGCGAATGGTATCGTCCAGTGCTACTTTCTGAGGGGTAGTGACACAGACACCGGACGTAACAGGAAGGCTTTGTGCCAATGCAAGCTGGGCATCCCCCGTACCGGGAGGCATATCAAAAAGCAGTACATCCAGACTACCCCATTTGATATCTTCAAGCATTTGCTCTATCGCCTGTGTGACCATGGCTCCTTTCCAGATGAGTGAGGCACCTCTTTCTACTAAGGAACCAATGGACATTACTTTAACATTGTGTGCCAAAATCGGTTTGATTGTTTTTCCAAGAAAAACAGGCTGTTCACCCTCTATCCCCATCATTCTGGGAATATTTGGTCCATAAATATCGGCATCCAGAAGTCCTACACGTTTGCCCTGCTGTGCAAGTGCAATAGCAAGGTTGACTGTAGTTGTTGATTTTCCTACGCCACCCTTTCCAGAGCTTACCATGACAAAATTTTGAATATTTGGCAGTACATTTTTGCCGTTAGAACTGGTTTCTCTTGGCATTTTTGGTTTTGTAATGGAAAGTTCTATCCTAATGTCCCCTAAAAACGAGAGCCGTTTGCTGATTTCTTCACGAAGTTGGGTCTCTATTTCCGGCGCAGCAGAAGGGATGTCCAAAAGGATGGAAACCACGCTGTTTTGTACAGTGATCTCCTGTATAAAACCAAAATCAACAATATTTTTTTTAAATCCGGGGTAAATAACCTGAGTAAGTTTTTCCTGAATTTGTTCTTTATTTACCATAAGTGATAGCCTTTCATATTATAGTCCTGTAAAAGATTGTTTATAAAAGAGGGCGTATAGGTGATCATCTATACGCCCTTTGGAAATTAGATAGGTAATACTCTGATGTTCTCATCAATTTTTTCTTTGAGAATGTTTTCGATAGCAAAAAGTGTACCAGTACTTGAGCTGGCACAGCCGTTACAGGCACCTAAATATCTTATATATATATCGATATGCTGTCCATTTTCTTTAATGTCTAAAATCTCCATATCTCCACCGTCCATAATAAGCATTTGACGGATATTTTCATCGATCACTTTGTCTACAGTCTTGAGTTTCTGAACAACGGTCATTTGAGCAAAATCCAAATTTTCTCCTGAAGCAGAGGCATCTGCCGCCGTTGCTATTTTCTCTTTTTCATACTCTTCAAGAAGATCGACTAGATAGATATCTTTCTCTTCATGTCCTCCAGGGCGGATACATGATTTACAAAAAGCACCGGCTTTGGTGTAGTCAGTGATCTGTTCAACCGTTGTAAGGTCATTCAGACGGATTACCTCTCTCAGTGTAGAGAGAGAAACACGGGCACATTCACAGACAATGATCTCCTCTTCAAAGCTTTCCATATCCACACCTTTGTATTGTGCTGCTGCTTTTTTGATGACATCATATGCCATCACTGAACAGTGCATTTTCTGTGGCGGCACAGCAGGGGTGTCCGGTGTATCACGCATCGCTTTTTCTACATCGATGTTGGTGATCTTTACTGCTTCATCGACAGTTTTGCCTTTACAAAGCTCTGCCATAGTGTCTGAACTTGCGATAGCGGTACCGCATCCAAAGCTTTTAAATTTAGACTCTAAAATTTTATCGGTTTTAGGATCAACTGCCCAGTAGAGTCTTACGGCATCTCCACAACTCTCCGCACCAAAATCAGCGACAATGAGTGTGGCGCCCATCTCTTTGGCCTGTTCTTCCGTAATCTCACCCATATTTTGCGGGTTATTCATCAAATCGGTTACTTTTTGGCTGTACTCATCCCAGATGGTACCGCCTATTAAACTATCCATTCCCATAACTTTCCTTTGTGTTGTATATTTCTAGCATATGTATGTGGGGGTTGCCCTTATTAATGGTGAGCGTCTAATCCACTTTCATGACCTTCTGGAGCATAGGCATAAGAACTGGAGATACCTCTAAGTCTTATAACCGCAGCTTTTACTACTTTCAATGTGTACTCCAATTCTTCCTCTGTGGTATATCGGCTGAGTGAAAAACGTATGGCTGTGTGTGCCAGGTCTTCCGCTGCACCGATGGCTTCCATGACAGAGTTTGCTTCCAGTTCCTCGCTGGCACAGGCAGATCCTGTACTCGCAGCGATTCCTGCACGATTAAGATCCCATAGCATAGATTCGCCCTCGATCCCTCTAAATGAGATCAAAATGGTATTGGGGGTTCTTTTTTCTCTAGGTGTAACTACAAAAGTATCTTCTATTTTGAGTAGCTCATCTTCAAAAGCATCTCTGATCTCTCTGATCTCTGTCATCTCATAATCGAGTGCATCTACGGCAGCCTCCATGGCTTTTCCCATGCCTACAATACCAGCAACATTGAGTGTACCAGAACGGTATCCACCCATTTGTGAACCACCATGAAGCAAAGGAGTAAGCTCTTTACCTTTTTTGATGTAAAGAGCACCTACCCCTTTGGGTCCATGGAATTTATGGGCAGAGAATGTAAGATAGTCGACATTAAATTGTTGTACATCTACAGGGATCTTTCCAATAGCCTGTACAGCATCGGTATGAAAAAGGACATTATGCTCTGCACAGATCGCTCCTATCTCCTCGACAGGGAAGATGGCACCGGTCTCATTGTTTGCCCACATCACGGAAACCAAAGCAGTTTTTTCTGTCATATTGTCTCTTACGGTTTCTGCCTCAACGATCCCTTCACTGTTAATAGGAAGGTAG
Organism: Sulfurovum sp.; assembly: GCA_026990595.1. Taxonomy (GTDB): domain Bacteria; phylum Campylobacterota; class Campylobacteria; order Campylobacterales; family Sulfurovaceae; genus Sulfurovum. Next base: position 6,854 of record JALXCZ010000013.1, on the reverse strand, counting down.
GTGACCCTGCATCCCAAACTTTCTATGAATTTTGCAGTGGCTATGACCGAAGGATGCTCTACTTCAGAGACCATAATATGGTTTTTTCTACCTGTAAGAATATACTGAAAGTAAATACTTTTAAGTACCCAGTTGTTGCTCTCTGTAGCACATGATGTAATGACCACAGAGTCCTCTTTGGGTGCATGTATCCCTGCATAAATTTTTTCCATGGCAGTTTTCAGTCCGGGGTGTGTATCGCTGGCATAGGAGTGCAGGGAGTTCGGGTTACCGTATTTTTGTACAAAATAGGGTTCCATCTCTGCAAAAACCTGCGGGTCAACAATGGTGGTTGCATTATTGTCTAAATAGACGTTCATGTTTTTCCTTTGAGAACGAGTTTCATTTTTAATTAAGAGATATTTAGTCCTAATTAGTTTTCTGCATAATACGGAGTTTTTCTTAAACTAACATAAAAACAGATTTATAAAGAGGAGAATTATACTCCTAGTTAGATTATGTTCACTTGATTTGTGCCAAGCTCTGACTGTGCTATAATAGTAAAGTATATATATTTAAATAAAAGGATACACTATGGCAAAAACAATAAAAGAACATGGAATAAGTATTGCTATCAAAAGAACGAAAAAAAAAGTGTTTGTAGAACTCTCTATGCTCGGGAAGTTGACACATGAGGATTATAAGACTTTTGTTCCGATGATCGATAAAGCTCTGAAAGAAGCAAAAGGACTGGAAGTTGATCTCTTGGTAGATATGAGAGATTTTACAGGCTGGGAACTTTTGGCAGGCTGGGATGATATGAAATTTGGACTTAAGCATCGTAATGCGTTTGATAAAATGGCTATTGTCGGTAATAAAAAATGGGAAGAGCTTTCTGTAAAAATGATGAGTCACCTGATGAAAGGGAAATCAAAATTCTTTAAAGAGAGAGAAAAAGCCCTCTCCTGGTTGCTGAAACAATAGTTTAGAAATTGGAAGGAGTAGGGGTATTGATGAGGTTGTAGAACTCACTTCTGGTACGCTCATCACTTTTAAAGAGTCCGCGAAGGGCAGAACTGACCGTCGTAGAGTTGATCTTCTGTACTCCTCTCATTTCCATACACATATGGCGGGCATGTACTACTACGGCAACCCCTTTAGGTCTGATGGTTCCTAAAATAGCATCGGCTATCTGTTCGGTCATCTGCTCTTGTATCTGCAGGCGTCTGGCATAGACATTGACAATACGAGGAATTTTAGAAAGTCCTACGACTTTACCATCTGGGATGTACGCCACATGTACACGCCCGATGATGGGCAGCATATGGTGTTCACACATTGAGTAAAATTCTATGTCACGTACCAAGACCATCTCATCGTTAGAGGTGGTAAAAAGTGCCTGATTGAGTATCTCTTCAGGGTCTTGGTCATACCCCTCTGTAAGAAACTGTAGTGCTTTGGCTACACGGCTTGGTGTTTTAATGAGTCCTTCGCGCTTAGGATCCTCCCCTAGAAGTTCCAGTATTTTTGTGACAGCTTGTTTAAATTCTTCTTTTTTGTTCATCATCAATTCCAATATTAATATGTCTGTATTGTATCTAAATACAATTTAACTATTTTATCATCCACTTTTGAGATAGCCAGCTTTTGTATCTGTGCTATAGTAAAATAGTGTTCTTCTTTCTTGTTAGGCGCATTATAGACGTAGACTTTACACTTTAGTTTAAAATGTGTATAGGCATGGGATACATCACCAATGTACTCTGAAGCACACAGGGGTACATCAAGAGAAGGAAATCCCCAGAGCCCATGGAGAAATTTGCCGCTTCTCTGCGTGAGGGAGAGTTTGTCATTATAAACTGAAATCATAATATTCTGTTCACGTGTAGATACCACATGCTTTTTCTTCCTAGGGTAGAGCGTAGGCTCATCTTTTCCTTGACAAATATCACATAGAGGACAAACTTTGCACCGTGGATCTTTTGGCGTACAAAGGATAGCGCCTAAGTCCATCATAGCCTGATTGTACTCAAAAGGATTTTCTTTATCTACTAAATTATAGGCTATTTCCCAAAGTGTTTTGTCTGTAGGTGTTTTAAGTTTATTCAGACGACAGAGGATACGCTTCACATTGGCTTCCATAATGGGTACAGGTTTTTTGAATGCAAATGTTGCGACTGCATGGGCAGTATTTTTTCCTATACCAGGGAGCTTGATCAATGCGTCTATATCCGAAGGTAATTCATTTACCGCTCCCGCAGTTTTATGTAAGTTTTTAGCGCGATTATAGTATCCCAGACCTTCCCACATTTTTAATACATCATCCAGTGGTGCATTCCCTAATTTTTTTAGGGTAGGAAACTTTTTTAAAAAAGGAAAATAATAACGTTCAAGGACTGTCTTGACTTGTGTCTGCTGAAGCATAACTTCACTCAGATAAATGTGATAGGGATCATTAGTCGTACGCCATGGAAGATCAACTCTTCCGTGATCTTTATACCATTTTTGGATAAGTTGATGGGTTTGTTTCATAGGCGGATTATATCCATATTTTTACTTAATATTCGTTTCTTATTAAATTTTAGATAAAATCACGGAATTATAAACATACAAAGGATTGTAGTGAAAGTTACAGTAAAGAAAATTGATGATGCCAATATATTGGTAAGTGGGGCTGTTGAGAACAGTGTAATTGAAGCAAATATTGATAGATTGGCACGTGAAGCCGGGAAACAGATGAAAGTAGACGGGTTCAGGCAGGGTAAAGTACCTCCACATATTGTCAAGAAACTTCATGGCGACAAACTGAGACAGGATGCAGAGTCTGAAGCACTTAAAGCACTTATGGATATGGGAATTGCTGAAGCAGGAATCAATGCTGCAGACATCATTGGTGAGCCTATCTTTAAGAAGTATGATAAAAAAGAGGATAAGATCGAAGTAGAACTTGAACTCTCTTTAAGACCGGATGTGAAGGCAGAAGGGTATGAGAAGGCAGTTCCAACATTTAAAAAACCGACAGCTACAGCAAAAGAAGTGGATGAAAAGCTTAAAGAAATTGCTTCACAAAATGCACCATTTGAGAAGATAAAAAGAAAAAGAGCAGTAAAAGATGGTGATATGACACTGATTGATTTTGAAGGTTTTGTGGACGGTGTAGCATTTGATGGTGGGAAAGCCGAAAAATTCAACCTTAAGATCGGTTCGGGACAGTTCATCCCTGGGTTTGAAGAGCAGATCATCGGTATGAAATATGATGAGCAAAAAGATGTAGTCGTCACATTCCCCAAAGAGTATCAGTCAGCGGATCTTGCAGGGAAAGAGGCAACATTCAAAGTAACACTTCATGAGATCCAGGAGCAAAAAGAGGCTGAGCTTGATGATGCATTGGCACAAAAACTTCTTTCTGATGAAAAGGCAACACTTGATACACTTAAAGAGAAGCTCAAAGAGCAGATCGTTTCAGAGAAGACTTCAAAAGTCTATAATGAAAAGTTAAAACCCGAACTGATTGAAGCTTTGGTAAAACATTTTGACTTTGCATTGCCACATAATATTGTTGAACAGGAGATCGATGCAAAGATCAATGCCAAAGCAAGAGAGATGAAAGAAGAAGAACTTAAGGTATATCAAGAGAATCCTGAAAAGGTAGAAGCACTTCGTGATGAGGTAAGAGAAGAGGCGGAGAATTCAGTTAAAGCAACCTTTATCGTAGATGCATTGGCGAAAAAAGAAGCAATCAATGTGGATGATCAGGAAGTCTCTCAGGCAATCTACTATGAAGCAATGATGAGTGGACAAGATCCGCAGCAGGTGATCAAGTATTATCAAGAGAACAATCTTCTCCCAGCAGTAAAAATGGGAATGATAGAAGATAAACTTTTCGGTAAACTTTTAGGGCTTGACAGTTAGATAGCAAAGCGTGAATAACAGGTAGCAGGTATTGCCGCTTGTTAACTATTTTAATGTATATTTGGGTTGATTTTGACAATCTATTTAACTATAGAACACTTTGTGAATACTTAGGTTATTCAGAGGGTTCTATATACTAACAAAGGCAGATTATGAGTTATATTCCATATGTTGTAGAGCAGACAGGCAGAGGTGAAAGATCTTACGATATCTATTCACGTCTTTTGAAAGACCGTATCATTATGCTGAGTGGAGAGGTGAATGACCAGGTAGCTTCATCCATTGTGGCACAGATGCTGTTCCTTGAGGCACAGGATCCCGATAAAGATATTTATTTCTATATCAATTCACCGGGTGGAGTGATCACTTCTGGACTTTCTATGTTCGATACAATGAATTACATTAAGCCTGATATTGTAACAATCTGCATCGGGCAGGCAGCCTCTATGGGTGCATTTTTGTTAGCTTCAGGTACAAAAGGAAAGCGCTATGCCCTGCCTCATGCCCGTATTATGATCCATCAGCCTTCAGGTGGAGCACAGGGACAGTCAACTGACATCCAGATACAGGCTCAGGAGATACAAAGACTCAAAGATACACTCAATGAGATCTTGGCGGAGAAGACTGGGAAAAAGCCAAAGCAGATAGAGAAAGATACAGAGCGTGATAACTTTATGTCTTCCAAGGAAGCTGTTGAATATGGTCTTATTGATAAAGTATTAACGAAAAGTTTTTCATAAATAGGATAGAAAAGAATGCTTAGAGAAATTGTTGTCTATCCTGACAGAAGACTGAAACTTATTTCAAAAGAGGTAGTATCTTTTGACGGTGCATTGCATGATCTGCTGGATGACATGTACGATACAATGATCGCCAAGAACGGTGTAGGACTTGCTGCGATTCAGGTAGGAGTAGATTTGAGAGCCTTGATCATCAATATTCCGCTTGAAGAGAAAGAGGGCAATGAGAGTCAACCCAAGGAGAATACGCTTGAAATGATTAATCCTGTGATCATTGAGGCAGATGGAAAAGAGAAGTTTCAGGAAGGTTGTCTCTCTATACCGGGGTTTTATGAAGATATAGAGCGTGCCAAGCATGTGAGAGTAGAATACTATGACAGAGATGGAAATAAAGAAACGATAGAAGATGATGATTTCCTAGCTATTGCAATGCAGCATGAGATAGATCATCTTGAAGGTAAAGTTTTTATAGAAAAACTCTCTTATATCAAACGGAAAAAATTTGAAAAAGAGTGGAAAAGAAAGCTTAAGGAGGGAGTTGTTTAAACTCCCTGAGCGATCATTGCATCTGCAACGCGTTTAAAGCCTAAGATATTGGCTCCTGAGATAAGATCCATGCCCAGATCATATTCATCACATGTCTTTTTAATATGTATGTAGATATTGGACATGATATTTTGCAGCTTCTTATCTACTTCCTCTGCAGAGAAGTAGTTAAGTGAATTATTTTGGCTCATCTCCAGTACACTGACTGCTACACCCCCTGCATTGGCCGCTTTAGCCGGCGCAAAGATAATATTATGTTTAACAAAAAGGTCAATGGCATCAGGCATTGTAGGCATATTGGCACCTTCTGCGATGATCTTTACATCATTATCTATAAGCGTTTGTGCACATTTCTTGCCTAACTCATTTTGTGTAGCACAGGGGAATGCTGCAAAACAGGGAACCTCCCAGACATAGTTGCTCCCCTCATCATAGTTCTCCCTCTTAATATAGGTAGCATTTTTTCTCTCTATAGCATAATATTCCAAAGATGCCCGTCTTTCAAGTTTGATCTTTTTAAGCAGTTCAAGATCAATCCCGTTACTGTCATGGATAGCTCCTCTGGAGTCAGAGCAGGTGACCGGAACAGCACCCATTTCATAAAGTTTTTCTATTGCATGTATGGCAACGTTCCCGCTGCCGCTGATTGTGCAGATCTTGCCTTTGAGTGTCTCATTTTGGTCTTCAAGCAGCTTTTGTGTAAAATAAATAAGCCCAAAACCTGTAGCAGAAGAACGCCCTTGGCTTCCTCCAAGAGAGAGAGGCTTAGAAGTAATAATGCTGCCATACGTGTTTGTCAGTATTTTATATTGTCCAAAAAGATAACCCACTTCACGTTCTCCCACACCGATATCTCCGCCCAATATATCGACATCGGAGCCTACAGAGTTATAAAAAGATGTCATAAAAGCTTGACAAAATTTCATGATCTCCTTGTCACTTTTGCCTTTAGGGTCAAAGTCAGAACCGCCCTTCGCTCCTCCTATATGCAGTCCGGTAATAGCATTTTTAAAGATCTGTTCAAAGGCGAGGAATTTTAGGATATCGGGATTTACAGAAGGGTGAAAGCGTACACCTCCTTTGTAGGGACCCAGAGCATTGTTAAATTGAATACGGTATCCGTTATTGACCTGGGTTTGATTGTTGTCATTGAGCCATTCTATTTTAAAACGTATCTCTCTGTTGGGATAAATAATACGCTGAAGAATATTGTGATCAAGATACTCAGGATGTTGTGCAATTAGTGGTTTAATGGAAATTAAAACTTCTTGAAGTGCCTGAAAAAAATTTTTGTCATCTTGACAGTTGGTAGATCTTGCCAATTTAATAGTTTGTTCAATGTGATCCATGTTTTCTCCTATGATCTATTATATAATTATTATATAAGATTTCTCTGTACGGATTCTGGAAAATATGACAATTTGACATATTTTTGAATCAAATAAAAAAACTGTGTCATGATTATAGTATGAATGCAAAAACAGATAGTGGTACACCACCAAAAGTGAAACAAAAAGTAAAACAAGAGATGACTGTAAACCGTTTGACCTGTGCGACACTCGAAGGGGTGAATGCAAAAGTCATAGAAGTAGAAGCTACTTTTACCAAAGGTCTGCCGGGTTTTACTGTTGTTGGACTGGCATCAAGTGATATACAGGAAGCAAAAGAACGTGTAAA
>JALXCZ010000012.1 GCA_026990595.1 Sulfurovum sp. | reverse complement strand
CTCAATGACAGGAACATGTTCAAGTGACTTTTTATTGATCTCTACGGCTTTAAGATCATACTCATCTCCCTGATAGAACTTTTGCTCTTTTGCATACTTTTTTTCTCGCTCCATCTGCTCTTTGATCCGTTGTTCAGTCAACTTGGATTTTGATAGTGTTTTATTGGTATCCGTTTTTTGTTTTATTTTTCCACTATTGTTATGCTCTTGGATTATGTTATTTTCTTTTGTAGTATTATTTTCTGCATGCAGAGAAAAGGTACAGAGGGCTATGAGCAGCGAAGAAAAGAATAGTTTATTCATCATTTTTCCTTATTGTTTTGTTCATTGTTATTGATAGATAGTAACACACAAATTCTAAATATTGATGTATAAATTAGATTATTTTCGTAATTTTCCCGCCAAATGCCCTGAAGCGAAACTCCACTGTAAGTTATATCCGCCACACGGACCATCCAGATTTACTATCTCGCCGCAGAAATACAAACCTTTAATTCTCCTGCTTTGCATGGTGTAGGGGTCGATCTCTTTAAGATGTATACCTCCACGGGTGATCATTGCCATTTTGAAGCCGTCATGTCCATTAATAGTAAGAGGTGTCCAGACAAGTAGTCGAATGAGTTTGTCCCTGCTGGCACCTTTTTGTCTGGCTAGACTCAAAGCAGGGTCTACCTTGGCGATCTTACACAGCTCTAAACTCACTGACTCAGGCAGTAGGGTAAGCAGTAATTCCAATGTAGTTTGATGCGGGTTTTTTTCTAGTGCCTTTTTAAAATGCTGACGTATCTGCTCTTCATTCATCCCTTTGGTAAAGTTTAGCAGGATGGGTACTTCATCATACCGGGAGAGCAGGGGTGTGATCTCCCGTGAAAAATCCAACACTACAGGGCCACGTATGCCGTCTTTGGTAAAGATGAGATCCCCTGTCGCCGAAAGTTTTTTATATTTTTTCATATCAACATGCATGGTTACCTTTGCAATGGTGTCAGCCCTACAGTTTTCAACCCAGGTTTCTTTCACTTTCAGAGGCATCATCGCGGGGTAAAGCTCTGTAACTTTATGTCCTACAGATGCTGCCATAGGATAGCCGTCTCCCTCTGCTCCAAGCATGGGGTAGCCTTTTCCACCTGTTGCCAGTATGACCGCATCGGCATGAAAGCTTTCTGTTTGTGTCTGCACACCGGTGATCTTATCTGTGTCATATTCCAAACTCAGTACTTTGGAAGCACAGCGTACAGTAATATTCAGATTTTGCATCTCTTGTGACATCGCATCGATAATGGTTGAGGAGGAGTGGGTTACAGGAAACACACGGAATCCGTCAGGTGCATGGCTCTCTACTCCGATCTCTTCCAAAAATGCTATGAGTGCTTTATGCTCAAAGGCTTCCAGGGCAGGAGCCATAAAACGACCGTCTCTTCCAAAATGCTGCATAAAGGTTTCATTGTCAAGTGTATTGGTAAGATTGCAGCGTCCGCCGCCTGTGGCTTTGAGTTTTGTGGCGATCTTGGAAAGTTTTTCCAAAAGGAGTACCCTTTTACCCTCTCGTGCAGCGGTAATTGCCGCCATCATCCCCGCAGCACCGGAGCCTATAACAATGAGTTGGTAGTTTGACATAGCGGTCCTTTTTCTATTGGACTTCTTGCATAGCCCTGTATTTTGTAAATATTGTTTAGTGTGCATTAGATTTTATTAAATAGACTCGAAGTCCTAGCCTTAGCTAATTCAAGAGGATATTTAATGTAAGATGATGTGCAATAAATAATATAGACATTTATAGGGTTATGCAAGAAGTCTATTACACATAAGTTGCACACCAAGGAGGTATTATACATAAACCTTCCTAATGAAACATTCTTTTTCTTCCCCTAATTAGGAAGGTTTATCATGAAATTATTAAAAATTCATATTGGGTTCATATTGTGATGATATGATACACATACCTTCCTAATCAAGATGCTTCAAAAGCATTTCTATTCTTCCCTCCCAAAGATATTAGGAAGGTATCATTATATACAAAATCCTAATTTTACTTTATTGAACAACTATGTTAAAATCATATATTTACTACTAAGGTACTATATATGACACTGGCTACCCAATCCATGCAGGATATTATTTTACAACTTCAAAATATGTTGATTGATCAAGAAGGTATCAGTTTTGATGTGCTTGATCCTGACTATGAGGAAGGGTATGCAGGAAAAGCGGTTACAGTTGAAGGTAAAAAATATATCTATAGAGGCTATAAGTCATGGATAGATCTGGCAGAACTTTTAAAATGCAGAATGCATACCCCCAAAAAAATTAAAAATTCCCCTTTGGTAAAATTATATTTCAAGAAACTTGATACAGGTTCATTTCATAGCGACAAAAAAGAGAATGAGAAGTATGGAACAGATTCTCGCTTTGCACAAATAAACAAAATGGAAGAACCGGCATTTCTCTACTACTACAACCAGACTTTAGACAATGTAACCATAGTCAAAAGAAAACACATTTTAAACCTCGGCATCAATAGAGCAGATGAATTTGAAGTCATTAGAAATAAACTAGATACCAAAATATATGAAAATATGAAACTGGTCGGTGTAGACCACTCAGAGTCTGCCATAGCGTATGCTAAAAAGGCATTCCCAGAAAATAATGTAACATTTTATGCAAATGATATTAACGCGCTAGACAAACTGAAACTAGGGCAGTTTGACCTGTTCATAAGCATAGGAACACTGCAAAGTCCAAGTATCGACTTTAAACCCTTTTTTATGAAACTGGTTCAGGAGTACCTTAGCAAAGATGCAGCCATAATCTTAGGTTTTCCAAATTCGCGTTGGATGGGTGGAGAGATGCTCTATGGAGCAAAAGCTCCCAACTATGCCATGAGTGAGATGAGTCTAGTACTTAACGATATTATGTTTTGTAAAAAGTACCTCCAACAAAAGAAGTTTCGTGTGACAGTCACGGGTAAACAGTACCTGTTTCTAACCGCCACCAAGATAGGAAGCAGGGTATGAGAGCATACTTTTTTCTTTTGTTTCTCCTATTATTTACAGCAGGGTGCGACAGCAAGCCGCTCATTACTGTGTATGACAAAAGCATTCTAAACAAAAAGATCGACTGCATGCAACTCTCTGTTATACCCAAAGACAAGCAGATTGCTTCTACACTGCAACACCTTTACCACTTTAGCCAAACATGCAGCTATAGACTGGAGGTCAGCTTTAAACAAAGCATAGTCTGCAACAGCCACTACAACGCCCAAAGCAAAGCACTGGGCAAGATGCCGAGCAGTTACCTAAAAATGGAACTCAGACATGGTCTAAACCTGCAATACAGCTACTACATTGACCTTGATCACAAACCGGACAAAGAGGATGTGGAAGAAGGGTTTGAACGAATTAGGAAAGATTTGGGTATTTAACTCTCCACCCATTATCTTATTCCACAGCTCCAGCTGTGGAATGCCTATCGGACTTCAAATAGCAAGAAAACCTCATATAATCCATAAAATGCTATACTTAATTCTAGAAATAAAGAGTTAATAATGAGTTTAGGTACTAATATGTGTTCCACAGCTGGAGCTGTTGGAACGAAGAAAAATCGGTAAATGAAATTTAGGAATACAAATGTATAAGAAAAAAAATATAACACTCATTTTGATACTTTTCTTTTTTGTAAATATCACTGTCGATGCAGATGAAGACACAAGACAATATGTCAAATTTCCTCCAAAACTTCAACTCAAGCAGTTGTCAAATATGCGTGATCACATGGCTGCACTCAATGAGATATTAGAGTACATGGCTTATGATGAACCCAAGAAAGCAGCAGATGTTGCCAAAAAGCGTCTTGGACTCAGTGCACGTCATTCACACAATACAAAAGATTTGGCAAAATATATGCCGCAGGGGATGAAGCAGGCAGGATACAATATGCACAGTGCTGCGAGTCATTTTGCAGAAGTTGCAAAAAAAGAAGATTTAGAATCAGCCTATGAGGCACTTACGGCGGTAACACAATCTTGCGTGGAATGTCATGCAGGTTATCGAACGAGATAAAGTTACAACTCAAATATAACAAAACAGAGTAGCCAACAATAAATTACCTAGCGGCAATTTATTAGCTATATTCAACCGTTAACCTTTCCAAACTATAATTCCATAAAATAAAAATAATAAGGATCACCCATGAAATTAAAAACACTTCTAGTTACTTCACTGCTTACAGCATCTGCTATGGCAGCAGACAACAATGTAACACAACCTCTAACGGTAAAACAAGAAGGGGTCAAGTATATTAAAATGTTAGGCGGTGCGCTAAAAACCCAACTGAAAGCTCATATGAAAAAAGACCCTACAGGGCTTGATGCTTTGGCATTTTGTACAGGAAGTGCAGACAACATCACCAAAGAGGTCAATGCCAAACTTCCAGACTATGCAAAAGTCAGAAGAACCGCACTTAAAATACGCAATAACTCTGTGAATACTCCTGATGCTACAGATAAAAAAGTGATGCAAGCCTATGAATCTTCCATTGCAGCCAAAACTTTTACTCCTAAAAATATTAAAGTAGTGCAAGAGGGTGATGTGACCCGTGTCTATAAACCACTTATTGTAAAGAAAGTCTGTCTAAAATGCCATGGAAGCAACCTTGACCCAAAAATCGCTGATGCACTCAAGAGTGCTTATCCTGAAGACAAAGCCATTGGATTCAAAGAGGGTGACCTCAGAGGTGTGATCGTTGCTGAGATCAAAAAACACTAGAGGCACAAGCTCTAAAGAAAACGTTTGAGCTGTCTGTCATGTATGCGGCTCAAAACAATGAGAGCAACTGCTCCGCCTATGAGAGCGTACATCATATCTGACTGTGTATCCCAAACATAACCTTGTGTTCCCAAAAATGCTTCAGCGTTGTCTCCCGTTGCCAAAGCGACCCACCATTCAACAAGTTCATAAAATGCTGAAAAAGCAAGAATAATACTCAAAATAATATAATTTAACCATATCTTTGAACCCTGTACAATATGTTTGCGTATCAGAAGCTCCCTGGCAAGGATTGCGGGTTCAAACCCCTGCATGAAGTGTCCTGCTTTATCGTAATTGTTCCTGCTCTGATGTAAAACTTCTTTGATCCAGTCAAATAAAGGTACTTCCGCATATGTATAGTGTCCGCCCACCATGAGGATGATCATATGGATCAGAATGAGTGTATAAAGCAGGGGAGTGAGTGGAAAAGTTTTGTAGGTCAATACAATCAGTATAAAACCTATGAGTGCCGGTACCACCTCCAGGAACCATGTGAACTGATCTTTGGGATCAATAGCAGACCAGATCAAAACAGCGAAATAGATGCTTACCCACAGATATTTCATATTATTTCACTGCTGTCATTAAAAAAACCGTAAAATCACGATGCGGCTTGGTTATGGTACCGGCTGTATCGAATGAAATATTTTTAAATCCGGCTTCCTGGGCTATGACTTTCAGTGCTTCTCTGTCGAAACCGTGATGAAATACCCCCGTATTGTCGCTATGGAAGCTGCCATCTTCACTGTCCAGATCAGCCAGTGCAATGAATCCGCCATCTTCAAGCATAGTATAGAGTTTATGGAAGAGGGCTAGAGTATCTTTGAGATGATGCATGGTCATGGAGGAGATGATACCATCAAATCTTCGCTCTAAAGTCTCTGTACTTAGATCTTTTGCTATTACTTCCGTCTCACAGGCAAATTCACTGCACTTATTTTCAAACTCCAAAAGCATAGAAGGGGAGTTGTCTATAGCGATGATCTTTTTAACAAACGGAGCCACAAAATAGCTCAACAATCCTGTACCCGCACCAAAGTCCATAATCTCCATCTGTCTGGCTAGTTTTATATTCTTTACTATTAACTCGGCAATCCTTTGTGCATTTTTGACTCTTTTGGAATTCATATCCCAGGATTTTGACTTATGCGCAAAAAGATCTTCACTGTTTTCCATTTTAATATTCCTTAATATAATATTTTAATATTTTTTAGCATCATACTTAAAACAGGCTTGTCTGCTTCTCTAGTTTAATGTTGTCCCAAAAGAGTTCAACATGTTTTTCAAACAATGATACCACAGAAGAGGTTGATTTTTTATCCATTTTAAGCAAACTCACCTGCATCTGGTAGAAAAAGAGTGGGGAAAAGAACTCATTTGCAAGCAGCAGGGGGTCTGAAGACTTTATAAGCTCTTCTTGCATCATCATAAAGAAGTAGGAAGAGAGCTTTTTGACGTTCTCCTGGTAAAAATATTCATTATAAATCTCTCTGACACGTTCATTGCGGAACATCTCCTGCATCAAAAGCTTGAAAAGTGCCTCATTCTGGCTGTCAAAGCTTAAAAGCTTGAATTTCGTAGCAATCCCTGCCAAAAGAGCTTTCCCACCCTTAGCAACCTCCTGAGGCTCTTTGTTGCTATCAAACAGATGTACGATCGCAGAAGAGGTAAGATCTGCTATAAGTGTCTCGAGTATCTCATCCTTATTCTTAAAATGGTTATAGAGTGCACTTTGTTTCACTCCCATCGCTCCTGCTATGTCTCTGACCGTTGTAGCCTTAAATCCCTTTGCTGAGAAGAGTTTGAGGGCTGTTTTAACTATTTTCTCTTTGGTTTTACTTCCCTTGGAAAGGGGAGTATTGACGCTCTGCTCGTTCATAGAGGCTCCTTTAATCTTATTATAGTGAACATTTGTTCATAAGTCAAGAGACAAGATCGGTTATTAATGAACAATTGTTCTTTTAACTCATTATTCAATAGTTTAAATAAGAACACTTGTTCATTTATTATCTTTGATCTAAAATCATAAAAGAACATGTGTTCATATAAAGTTATTTAAAGCCCTATTTTACGTATCTCTGGAGGATTTGTATTTTTTGAATATAGAAGGTCTTGCAGTAGAGCAGAAAAACACCGATTGTTATACTAATAAATATTAAATAATGCTCTATTCTTAATGCAGGGAAAGAGACTGAAAAATATTTATATTGTATATTGTTTAATATGAGTATAGTTTAAATTTTGTTTTTTGCTTGGTGGGAGTTGCCCAAGTGTGCGGGGGTAGGAGAAGTGTCAGTAGGGTTTTACCACAGTTATTTGCGATGAGAGCGCGTGTTGTGGCTTATTTTCACTGACGTTGTAATCTGTTTTTTTGTGCTACCACGGTTGTTTGGTGCATGATTGCGAAATATGTGGGTAGAAATGCGTGAAAAAAGTGTTTTGCGATTGTGTTGTAGATGCGGTGTAGGCGTGTGTTGTGGTGGTGAAGG